>JACPNV010000055.1 GCA_016185305.1 Actinomycetota bacterium
GCCGATGATGCGCGACCTCACCCAACTGTCCGGTGACGCGCTCGACAAGGCGTTCCTCGAAGACATGATCCCCCATCACGGGGTGGCAGTGATGATGTCCCAGCAGCTTCTCGGCAAGGGCCTGGCCCAGCACGACGAAGCGACCCAGCTGGCGACGTCCATCGGTGACGGCCAGCGCGCCGAGATCATGAAGATGATGGGCTGGATCGGATCGTGGTTCGGCGAGGGCATGCACGGACCCCGGTGAGCCGGCGTGGTCGCGGGCGCCTCGGCATCGATCGCTAGCTAGCGTTGGCTTCGATGGTGGACGAACCGCGAGTCTCACGCCGATACGGCGCGCCCGATCGATGACCGGCCACGACGATGTCGAGGTGCTCCTCGGTGGCGTCGGCAACGCTGGCGCCGTGGTTCGCATCGGAGCCAACGTGCTCCGGCCGACCAGCGAGCATTCGCCGGCAATCCACGCGCTTCTCCGCCATCTCGAGGCCGCCGGGTTCGGCGGCGCACCCCGACTGCTCGGCGTGGAGGCCGACGGCCGTGAGCGGCTCGGGTTCATCGATGGAGAAGTCCCGCTCCCACCGTTTCCGGACTGGTCGCTCGCCGGTGCGGTGCTCGCGTCGATCGCAGCGCTGCTCCGCCGCTTCCACGACGCCACTACTCGATTCGTGGTCCCGGCGGGCGCCTCGTGGAGTGCTGAGCTCGCCGACCCGGCACCGGGGAACGAACCGGTGCTCTGCCACAACGATGTGTGCCTGGAGAACGTCGTGTTCCGCGATGCAGCGGCCGTCGCTCTTTTGGACTTCGAGTTCGCCGCGCCCGGTCGCCGTGTGTGGGATGTGGCAGCCATGGCTCGCATGTGCGTCCCGATCGACACCGACGACGACGCCGCCCGGATCGGGCGCCGGGGGCTCGACCCGTTCACCCGCCTCCGTGTCGCCGCCGATGCCTACGGGCTCGACTCGACCCAGCGTGTCGAGCTGGTCGACGCGCTCACCACGCAGGTCGAGCAGCGCGGCGACTTCGTGCGCAGGCGGGTCGAGGCCGGCGACGACGCGTTCATCGCCATGTGGGAAGCGATGGGCGGCCAGGCCCGCTACGACCGCCGAGCCGCGTGGTTCGCGGCACGACGCGACGCCTTCCTCGCCGCGCTGGCGTAAGAGGCTGCGCCAAAAGGCGCGGCCGTGGCCCGAGCGTCCCGGCGCGCAGCGCCAAGAGCGGGAGATCAGCGCCACGAACCGCGACGACCGAACCTATCCGCTGAACCTCTGAAGCAAACCTGGTCAACCCGAGCGCCGACGAGCTGCTCTGCGTCCCGATGCGCTGAGCGTCACCCGGGCAGCCCGCTCGCCACGGCCGGGCTGCCCGCGGCGGTTGCCTTCCAGCGGGCACTGAACCGCCAGTACAGGTAGGCAGCGGCGCCGAGGGGGATGGGCAGCAACCAGGTGGCGTACCGGTAGAGCGCGATGGCGGCGACGAGAGCGGACTGCTGATCGCTGGGGACGGCCGGGCCCAAGATGGCGAACAAGGCGGCTTCGGCCACGCCGAGCCCACCAGGTGTCGGCGCCACGGTCGTCGCCAACGACACGCCACCGAACGCCACGACGACGAGCCAGATGCTCACCTCGTCTGGGCCGATGCCCATCATCCGGATCGCGGAGAGAAGGACGGCGATCATGCTGAGCTGGCTGACCAGCATCGTGGTGGTGAGCCGTTCCCATCGACCGCTGACGAGCGTGACGAGCTCGCTGCGCAAGCCGACGGTGCGCGTGGTGAGATCGGGAGGGCGGCGTCGGAACAACCGCGCGAAAGGGGACGCCGCTCGTGAGAGCAGAGCGCCGAACCGTGTGGCGAAGCTCTCGCTGCGCAGCACGAGCGCGAAGAGCACGAGCGCGGTGGCCACGCCGCCGGCGACCACGAGGGCCAAACCCAGCTCGCCACCGCCGTCGCCGTCGGTGGTCGCCATCCCCACAAGGCCCGCAGCGAGCAGGCTGTAGCGGACGAGGTTCGTCCAGATCCCGGTCGTGAGCAGGCTGAGGGTGATCGCCTGCACGCGAAAGCCCCAGCTATGGAGGATGGCGAACGTCATGCCGGTGCCGACCGCGCCACCTTCGGGCAACGTGTTCGAGACCGCGGACGACGAGAGGTTCGCCACACCGGCTTGCGGGACGCGCAAACCGGGCAGTGCCGTCGCCATCGGTGGCCAGTTGGTGGCGAGGTTGAACAGCCCCAGTGCGGTGACGACGACGACCGAACCGGCGGTGATGAGCGCCCGCACCGAGCCGAGATCGACGGTGCCCGAGAGGCGGGTCGCGAGAAACGCGAAGATGGCGATGACCAACCCGAACGAGATCACACCCTTGCCGATCCGCACGGCGAGGTTGCGACTCGGGCGCGACGGGAGCTTCTCGTGCGAATCGACCGTGCCAGTCGTGGGGGTCGCCGGTTCGCCGTCAGCCATGGTCGACGCTTGCGTCCTCGACGCTGGCGGTCACGCCGACCGCGAGGTGCCAGGCCGTGCCGACGAGGGTGCCCAGCGCGGCGCCCCCGACGACATCGAGCGGGAAGTGCGCACCGATGGCGACACGAGCGAACGCGACGACCGACGCCAGGGCATACACGCCCGCGCGCCACGGGCGGGTGAGGTACGGCGCGACCACGGCCGCGAGCGCGAAGGCGACGGCCGCGTGGCCCGACGGGTAGCCCCCGCCCTGAACCGGCGCGCTGGCCCTCGGGACGAAATCGGCGAGCTCGGCTGCCGGCCGGCCCCGGCCGACGAGCACCTTCAACGCCTTGGCCAACCACCACGCGCCGAGCCCGGCGACCAGCGCGCCCAGCGCGGGACGCCACTGGCGCCACACGAGGGCGGCGACGATGGCGACGGCGAGCGGAGCCAGCACCGAGCCGGCTTGCATGGGCCACCACAACAGCCCCTCGACGGGCTCGCCGATCCGGTACGCCGCATCGAGCACCCGTCGTTCCGCGGGCACGATGCCGGCGGTGGCCGCGGCGGTGGCCGCGGCGAGCACGACGGCAGAGCCAACCGTCGCGACCGCGACTGACCCGGATCGGCGAGCAACCCTCGGCCTGGCTCGCGTGTTGCCAGCTCGCGTGCTCATGGTCGATTCCGATCGCGTCGTTCGGGCTGCGCTCCCGCGGCCAGGCCGAGCGCGCCGCTCGTGTCCACGTCACCAGTCAACAGGAATCGGCCGGCTCCGGCCGCACACGCGTGGATCGTCGCCGGCCACACTTCAGACCGCTTCGATACGTAGGCGTCTGCGCACGGCGTCTGCGATCGCGTGGATGTGGTCTCGGTTGGAGGTGACCACTGCGTCGCCGCGGCGCAGCGCGCCTTCGACGACGGCCACGTCGACGATGTCGTCGTGGTGGGCCTTGCCGGCGAGCACCCCGACGTCTCGGGCCTGATCTGCGCTCATGGGTTCGATCTCGCACAGGGTGAGCAGCCGTGCCAGGCTCGCTTGGCGGGGTCCGCCTCGCCAGGCTTCGGCGAGGGCGGGGGCGGGCACGGTGGGCACGACCTCTTCGGCGAGGAACCCGGCGTGGAGCGCCCACATGCGCCGATCGTTGCGTTCGGCGGCCACGAGTGCGCCGGTGTCATAGGTGACACCCATCGTCACGCGGAGCGTTTCGGTCGCTTGGCCCGACCGGTGCCGAGCAGCGCGCGGGCTCGGGCGAGACCCTCGGCGAGCTCGTCAGGAGTCAGCGGCCCCTGATCTCTTTCCCACTCCGCGATGGCTTGGCGGCCGGCTTCGAGGCGCAGCCGGTGTGCGGCGGTGTCGGCCAGCCACCCGCTGAACGTGGTGCCGTCCTGGGCGGCAGCCCGGTCGATCGCGTCAGCGAGTTGGGGTGGCAGCGAGATGGATCGTTTCTCGCGTCGCGCCATCACCGAACGGTAGCACAAGCGGTAGGACAGGCGAGGTGGGCCGGGCTTCAGGTGTCGCCGTCGCGGTGGGCGCGCAGGTAGGTGAGCGCGGCGGCGAGGAACCGGTAGGTCCATTCTTCGGCGAGGGGGCGGGTGTCGCAGAACACGATGTGCACTTCTGGGTAGCGAACGGTGACCGCGGCGAGCTGGTCGGCGAGGAACCCGGGCGCGACGTACTGGTTGTTGAGCAGGCCGGCGTAGCGGTCCTCGACGACGAGCGCGGCCCGGGGCACGGTGGCGAGCTCCGCGAGGGCGTAGGGGAGTTGGCCGTCCACGAGACGGCGGGACAGATCATCGATGGACTTGCGTTCGACGACGGCGACGATCTCGTCGTCGAGGGCGACGCCGTAGTCCCCGGCGGGCAACGCGCGGCGTTGGGTGGCCGCGTGTTGTTGCCGGGTGAACTTGTAGGGGTAGCGTTCGCGGCTGTCGACGAAGATGGTCATGGGAGCGTCGAGGCCGGCGGGGCGCCCGGTGGGCACCCGGTAGGTAGGCCGTGCCTTCTTGGTGGTACGGGCGGATTGCCAGAAGATGCCTTCTCGGCCGCCGGCGATTTTGGTGAACACGAACTGGGAGCGGTTCTCGCGGGCGCGGTCCAAGACGAGGTCAACGGCGACACCTCGACGCTCACAGGAGCGCACGGGGACCTCTTCGATGATCTGGGCGTCGTCGGGCCAGTTCTCGAGGCGATGGCAGTACACCTTCGCGGTGCGGGGCCAGCTATCGCGGGTCTTGAGCAGCAGTTCGCGGTTGCCGATGGGGAGGCGCACGATGAACGGCAGGCTGGAGTCCGGGTCGGGGTTGTGGGCGACCGTGAAGGTCTTCGCGGCTCCGGTCGTCGTCTTCATCGGCGGGTGTCGCGGGCGCAGGTGGCGGCGTAGTTCGCCCAGTCGCTTCCCGACGCCCGAGCCCAACGCACACCGCCGGAAGGGTCCGGTGGTCTCCTCGTCGCGCTCGATGGCCAGCCCTCCGCCCGAGTCGGCGAGAGGCACGGCTTGGGCAAAAGTGTCGGTTTGACGGCCGTCCGGCGGTTGGGTGGGGTATGCTGTGTGTCCCAACACCAGCGCGACGAAGCCCGCTGTCCGATGCTCTGCGTCCGGCGGGCTTCGTCGTCTCCGGGCACAGGTCCTCCCCCACGTCGTCCTACGAGGATGAGGAGACGAGCAACGAACTGGCGAGCAGGTGAACCGCTCGCGCGGACTCCTCGACGCTCCGGCCGCTCGTGCGAAGGTCGTTCCATAGACCCCAGCTCAACACGTTGGCCAGCGCGGCCCGCACGATGGAGCGCTGGCCGGCTCGGAGCACCGACAGCTCAGGGTCGAACACGTCGAGCACCTGCTGCTCGCCGATCTCGGTCAGCGCATCGCGGGCGGCGCGCAGCTCTTCGGAGAAAGGTTCTTGCAGCAGCGACGCCCGGCGGACCGGCGTGATCCACTCGAGCAACTGGCTGCGCTGCGCGACGAACTGGTCGATGCGCTCGGCGAGCGGGAGGCCATCGGAGATCGGCCGCACCTGCGCGCCGAGTCGCTCAGCCTCTCGGGCCGACGCGGCCCGGAACAACGACTCGAGATCGCCGTAGTGGTGGTAGATGAGCCGCAGCGAGATGCCGGCCCGTTCCGCGATGCGGTTGGCCGTCGGCTGCAGGTCGCCCTCGTGCACCAGATCGAGAAGGGCGTCGACGATCGCGGACCGCGTGCGGACCGCGCGCGCCGCCCGGCCATCGACGGGTGCATCGTCGGCGTCGGGGCGCGCCGCTTCGGAAGAGGTCTTCCCTACGCCGCGAACCACGCCTGCATCTGCTGAGCGAACATCATGTCGCCACCGAGCCGGAGCTTGCCGCTCATGAACGCCTGCATGCCGTCGAGCTTGCCGGCGACGAAGCGCAAGAAGTCGGGCAGTGCCAAGCCGAGGGTCAGGCGGGGCGCCTCGGCGGCACCCTCGCTTGCCTTGCACGTCCCGTCGGCGATGGTGACCGTGTAGGAGTAGGTCTGGTCAGGTGCCGTGATGTCCCATTGCACGACGGCGGACTGGCCCGCCGCCTTGTCGGCCTGGAAGCGCTCCTCCATCGCCGAGAAGATCTGGCCCAAGATCTCGTTCACGCCGGCCTCGGCGACGAACGCGTTGATGTCGTCGTCGGTCTGCCCCTCGAGCAGTTCGCCGAGCTGATCTTGGGTTGCGATGGGGCTCTCGTCAGCCATGGTTGGTCCTCTCCTTCGCGTCGGGCCGGCCCGCTGCCGGCGTGACACTAGCCAACCATTCATTGCACCCGATGTGCAAGAAGCTGGTCGGCGCCATCGCTCCGCCGACCGAGTTCGCCAGTCTCCGCAGGATCGCGCTCAACCGTTTGTGCGATCGCAAGCATGACCCGCGGCTCTGTCCCCGGCGACCTCGTCGAGTCATCCTTTGCATACGACGGAAAGGGACACACGACGGAAAGGCGGAGCGATGAGTCTGACACTTCTCGAAACGGGTGCGGTGGTGTGCGACGAGGACTTCTACCTCATCGCCGAGTCGATCCCCCACATCGTGTGGATGGCTGGCTCGGACGGCTCGATCGAGTACTTCAACGTGCGCGGGAGCGAGTATGCCGGTTGGGCCCGCGGTTCGGGGCTGGGGTGGAACTGGGTGGAGCTCATCCATCCCGACGACGTGACCGAAGCGATGGCCGGGTGGGCTTGTTCGACCGAGGCCGGTGAGCCGTATGACGATCGGTTCCGGCTGCGGCGCTTCGACGGCTCGTACCGGTGGCACGCGGTGCGCGGGCTTCCGGTCCGCGACACCGAAGGGCGGATCAAGAAGTGGATCGGGACGGCGACCGATGTCGACGAGGAGCGCCGTGCACGGCAAGAGCTGTCGTGCGCCGAACACCGGTACCGGCAGCTCACGCTGGCGACGGCGGGAGCGATCGCGGCGTCGGTCGATGCCCGCGATCCCTACACGGCCGGCCATCAGCGGCGGGTCGCCGCGATCTCGGCGGCCATCGGCGCCGAGCTGCACCTGCCCGACGTCGACATCGAAGGGATCCGATTGGCCGCCTCGATCCACGACATCGGCAAGCTCGGTGTGCCTCTGGAACTTCTGGCCTGTCCCCGCCGGCTCGTGCCGGCCGAGTTCGAGCTCATCAAGACCCATGCCCAGATCGGCCACGACATCGTCGCGGGGATCGAGTTCCCCTGGCCGGTGGCCGACATGATCGTGCAGCACCATGAGCGCCTCGACGGCAGTGGCTACCCGAATGGGCTCACCGGTGACGAGATCGTGGTCGGTGCCCGGATCATCGCCGTGGCCGACACCGTGGAGGCGATGGGATCGCACCGTCCCTTCCGGCCCGCACGAGGCCTCGACGTCGCGCTCGACGAGATCAAGGTCAATGCCGGTCGTCTCTATGACCAATCGGTGGCGAGCGCGTGCGACGAGCTGTTCAGGAGCGGCCGGCTGCAGCTCGACACCCTTGCCTGACCGCGTCGCCCACCGGCTGGATGGGGCTGGATGGGGCGACCGTGAACTGACGGGCCGATCAGTAACAACCCGGCGGCGGCTACGGTTCGTTCGTGGGCAACTCCCGGGCGAAGGCGCGACCGATGCGGCGGGCGGTGAGTGCAGAAGACAAGAACCGGCGCCGCGACGAGTTGCTCGCCGCGGCCAAGCAGGTCTTCGCCGAGCAGGGATACCAGTCGGCCACGGTGGCCGACGTCGCGAGAGCGGCGGGGCTCTCCTATGGCGTCGTCTACTGGTACTTCGACTCGAAAGAGGCGTTGCTGCACGCGCTGATGGAAGCCGAAGAAGCCACGTTGCGCTCGCGCATCGCCGAAGCAGTCGCGTCGGCGGAGTCCCGCGACATCCGCGTCGTGCTCACCGGCGCGGTCGGTGCGACGTTCCAGTTCTTCGACGACGACCAGGCGTCAGCGTCGTTGCTGTTCCGCGACCCATCGACGCTCGGCGCCGACTTCGGGCGCCATCTCCTCGAGATCTATGGGCGCTTCATCGGCGACCTCGACTCGGTCGTGCGCACCAGCCAGCGAAACGGCCTCGTCCGCAAGGCCCCGCCGCGGCTGCTGGCCTTCTCGGTTGCCGCACTTGTCAGCCAGGTCGCGCTCCGCCGCCTCACCACCGACGATGGCCTTCGGCCCGACGATGCCGCAGAGCTCGTCGTGGGTCTGCTCTTCGACGGGCTTGGTGCGTGAAGCATTCGACTCACACTTCGCGGAGCGCATCGTCGATCTCGAGGAGGCCGGCCGCCGCTCGCCACAGTTGGTCCTCCCGGTCCTCGCCGCGGTTCTCACGCCGCCACGCCGGTTCCCAGAAGTCGTCGACGATCTGGCGAAGGTGGACGCGTGCCGCCGCTCGCTCCTCGACGAGTTGTTCGCGAAACAGCGCATCGTCCGGGGCGGCGATCTTCGGCTGACGCTGGTTTCGCAGCGCCTCGATCGAAGGTTCGTCAAGACCTCCGCCGGCCGTCCACACCAGCGCGACGCGCCGGTGGCAGGCGTTCCACGGAGGCCACACATGCGGCCGGTAGCACCACGCCATCGGTCGCTTGCCCAAACGGAGCTCGTGGCCCACCCACTCGGCGACCGGGTGCTGCGCCATCCACGGGAGCTCGCCCGGCTCGATGTCGAGCATCAGGACGACCGCACCGGCGTCCATCTCGGCGGCGCCGTCGAGGAGATCGCCGGCCACCCAGATCTCCTCCAGTGGCCATTCGATGTCGGAGTTGCGCAGACGCGTCGTGATGTCGGACGCGGTCTCGCTCATCTCCACGAGGTGGCGGATGGCAGTCGCCCGCTTCATCTTGTCCAGCATCGCGGACTCGAAGCACGTGAGCGAGCACGACCCCGACGGCGAGGCGGTCGCTGTGCCACGATGCCGTGATGCGGACCCTGTCGGCGGTCAACACCGCACCCGATTCCGAGAACCGGATGCACGGTGACGAGGCACGCCGCTTCGGTTTCCGCGGCGGGCTCGTCCCTGGTGTCGACGTGCTGGGCTACCTCGCGCACGAGGCGGTCGCCGAGTGGGGAGCGGACTGGCTTGCGAGTGGTCGCATGGAGGGGAGGCTCGACGCGCCGGTGTACGACGGCGAGGTCGTGCGAGTGCGCACCACACGCGACGGCTCGACGTTGCAGTCCGAGGTCACCGGCGACGGAAAGACCGATGGCGTCCGGGCGCGTGCCGCGCTCTCGTTGCTCGACGACGATTCGCACGCTTCCCGTGCCGACGTGCTCGCCGCAGCCGACCCGGCGCGCTTCGCCACCGCACCGCTCCCCGAACCCGATCGGCGATTGCCTGCATCGCGCGAGCTCCTCGCCCCCGGAACCGTGCTCGGCACGCAGCGGGCCGCTTTCCGCGCCGACCTCGCCCCGCGCTACCTCGATGAGATCTCCGAGGACCACCCGGCCTTCCGGGTCGACGGCCTCGCCCATCCGGGGTGGTTGCTCCGCTTCGCCAACTGGTCGCTCGCTCGAACCGTGCAACTCGGTCCGTGGATCCACGTGTCGACCGACGCGTCCTTCCTCGCCCCCGTTCGCGACGGCGACCAGCTCGAGGTACGAGGTGTGATCGCCGATCGCTACGAGCGGAAGGCCCACGAGCTCGTCGATCTCGACGTGCTCGCCCTCAGAGACGATCGACCCGTGCTGCTCGCGCGCCACACGGCGATCTGGCGACCGCGCCCGCGTCGTTGAACTTGGTGCGGTCAGCTCCGGCCGAACGTGAACCACAGGCTGGCGGCAGTGAACACGATGGTGGCACCGATCGACACGATGATCACCCACGGCTTGACCTTGCCGTCGTCGCCCGCCGGGAGGCGCGCTTGCACCTTGTCGAGCCAGCGGCGAGCGAACGGAACGTCGATGGCCAGCAAGGCGAGCCCGGCCGCGATCGTGATGAGGCCAGGACCCGGGATGACGATGAACACGAAGCCGAGGAGCACGAGGAAGGTGCCGGCGACGATGATGGCGATGCGGACGATCAGGTTGCGCTTCGCCTTCTCGACGGTCGATTCGCGCCGGCCGGTCTCCAACTCGACTTCGATGGCTTCCCCCACAAGCTCGTCGAAGCGACCCTCGCGTCGGCTGTCGCGCTGCTCGTCGTCACGTGATGACCCGCTCAAGCTGGCTCCTTGCCGATCGGTCTCCTCATTGTGGCCGATGCGTTCGAGCGTGCGCCTATCCGCTGAACCTCTTATTGACTGGGGAATCAATGAGTCCGTACGCTGGCACGGTAGTCGCCACCCGGGGACGAGCTGTCGAGCGAGACGGGGAACGGGGCGAGCTCATGACCACACCGAGCGACACATGACCTCCACGGACGCAACGGCGTTGGTGCTCGAGGCGCCGCGGCAGCTCGTCGCGCACGACGTGGCGTTGCCGGTGATCGGCGACGACGATGGCTTGCTGCGCGTTGAGGCGTGCGGGTTGTGCGGGACCGATCACGAGCAGTTCGCCGGTGTGCTGCCTGGGCCCGGACCGTTCGTCCCCGGGCACGAATCGGTTGGGATCATCGAGAGGGTGGGGGAGCGAGCGGCAGCGCGGTGGGGCGTGGTGAGCGGCGACCGCGTGGCTGTGGAGGTCTTCCAGTCGTGCGGTGCGTGCGACCGTTGCCGGGCCGGCCCCTATCGCCGGTGCCGGCGCCATGGCCTCGGTGACATGTACGGCTTCATCCCGTTCGCGAAGGAACCCGGGCTGTGGGGTGGCTACGCGTCGCACCAGTACCTCGCGCCGGACTCGATGCTGCTGAGGGTTCCAGACGGGCTCGATCCCGTCGTCGCCACGCTCTTCAACCCGCTCGGCGCGGGAATCCGGTGGGGCGTGACCATGCCGGGTACGTCGGCGGGTGACACCGTGGCGGTCCTGGGTTCGGGACTCCGCGGCCTGTGCTCGCTGGTGGCCGCCAAGGAGGCGGGCGCGTCGTTCGTGATGGTCACCGGCTTCGGCGAACGTGATCGCCCGAGGCTGGAGTGGGCGTCCAAGCTCGGTGCTGATCTCGTGGTCGACGTGAGCGACACCGACCCGAGCGCCGCCTTCCGGTCGGCGACCGGTTCGTCGGGGGCCGATATCGTCATCGACGTGACGGCCAAGGCGCCGGCCGCGCTGGGCCAAGCCGTCGACGTCGCGCGATCGGGAGCGACGATCGTGCTCGCCGGTACGCGAGGGCGTGACGAGACGCCTGGTTTCCGTCCCGACCTGATCGTCTTCAAGGAGCTGCGACTGCTGGGCGCCCTCGGCGTCGACGTCGATGCGTACCGGGCGGCGCTCGCGCTGTTGGCGTCCGGGCGCTATCCGTTCGCCGACCTTGCCCGCGAGGTCGCAGGGTTCGATGCCCTCCCCGAGCTGCTGGCCACCATGGCGGGCGAGACCGATCGACATCCGCCGCTGCACGGCGTGTTCACGCCAACCCCTTTCACACCAACCCCTTTCACACCAACCCGCGAGTAGGAGCCAACGAGCGATGCGCACCCGACTGACCGAGCTGCTGGGCATCGAGCACCCCGTCATGCTGGCGGGCATGGGCGGCGTGTCATACGCCGCGCTGTGCGCCGCCGTGTCCGAGGCCGGGGGCATCGGTTGCCTCGGCGCCTCGACCATGATCATGCAAGGCCAGATGCAAGCCGAGATCGCGCAGGTGCGCGAGCTGACCAGCAAGCCGTTCGGTGTCGATCTCCTGACCGCGATGCCGGGCGACATGCTGAACCAGGTGCAGCAGATCATCGACGGTGACGCGTCGATGTTCGTCGCCGGCCTCGGCGTGCCGTCCGACGTCATCTCGCTCTGCCACGAGCACGACGTGGTCGTCGTCAACATGTGCGGCAAGGTGGCGCACGCGGTACGCGCCGTCGAAGCCGGTTGCGACATCGTCGTCGCCCAGGGCACCGAAGCGGGTGGCCACACCGGGCGGGTCGCGACGATGCCACTCGTCCCACAGATCGTCGACGCGGTGGGCTCCGAGGTCCCTGTCGTCGCCGCCGGTGGCATCGTGGACGGCCGCGGCCTCGCGGCGGCCCTGTCGCTGGGCGCCGACGGCGTGTGGCTCGGCACCCGCTTCATCGCCACGCCCGAAGCGCGCGCCGTTCCCGGCTACAAGGACGCGTTGCTCGTGACCGAGGAGGACGGCACCACGATCTCCCGCGCGTACTCCGGCAAGACGATGCGCGTGGTCCGCAACTCCTACACCGATTGGTGGGACAAGAACCCCGGCGAGCTGAAGGGCTTCCCCGAGCAGATGGGGCGTTCGGTCACCGACGGGGCACTGCACCTCGGTGCGGGCAACGACGCTGGTGCGGTAGACCCGGACAAGGAGTGCTATCCCGCGGGCCAAGGCGTCGGCGCCATCCACGAGCTCACCCCGGCCGGCGATCTCGTGCGCCGCATCGTGAAGGAAGCCGAGGAGGCGATGGACCGCGTCGCCCTGCTGCGCCGGCAGTAGCACCGGCCCGGTTCGCTGGTGCTCCTCCTTCGTTCTGGGCCGTGTGCCGCGCCGGGTTCGGCGCGTTGGGCGGCCCGGTTGGGTCTGACTTCTCGTTCTGGGCCGTGTGCCGCGCCGGGTTCGGCGCGTTGGGCGGCCCGGTTGCCGGTGGTCGGTGGTCGGTTGCCGGTTGCCCGTGGTCGGGGCCGGGTGGCGGGGGTGGCCCGGGGCGGTCGGTAGGCTCCGGCAGGTGACCGTCTACCTCGTGGGCGCGGGTCCGGGAGACCCGGGATTGCTGACCGTGCGCGGCGCGGAACTGCTCGCGAACGCGGACGTCGTCGTCTATGACCGCCTGTCGGTGTCGACCCTGCTCGACCTCGCGCCCGCAGGAGCCGAGCGGGTCTCGGTCGGGAAGGCACCCGGCCACGCGACCTTGCCGCAGGACGAGATCAACATGCTGCTCGTCGAGCGAGGCAAGCTGGGCCAGCGGGTCGTGCGCCTGAAGGGCGGCGATCCCTTCGTGTTCGCCCGCGGCGGTGAAGAGGCCGAGGCGCTGCAGGCCGCGGGCGTGCCGTTCGAGGTCGTGCCGGGCATCTCTTCGGCCGTGGCGGTCCCGGCCTATGCGGGCATCCCCCTCACGATGCGGCACTCGTCGACGCTGTTCACGGTCATCACCGGCCACGAAGACCCTGGCAAGGACGGCGAGCTCGACTGGGAGACCGTGGCCAAGCTCGGCGGCACCATCGTCGTGCTGATGGGCATCGGCCGCCTCCCCAAGATCGTCAAGCGGCTGTTGACGGGCGGGCTCGACGCCGCCACACCGGTCGCGGCCGTGCAGTGGGGCACCCGCCCCGAGCAGCGAACGGTCCGCGCCACGCTCGCGACCATCACCGACCATGAGCTCGCGCCGCCGGCGACGATCGTCATCGGTCGGGTCGCGGCCATGAACTTCGAGTGGTTCGAATCGAAGCCGCTCTTCGGCCGGCGTGTCGTCGTCACGCGCACGCGCGAGCAGGCATCGCAGCTCTCGATGGCGCTACGGGCCCAAGGGGCCGAACCGCTCGAGCTTCCGGTCATCGAGGTCCAGCCGCCTCCCGACGGCGGGGCGGCGCTGCGAGACGCCGCCACGCGGCTGCCGGCCGGAGCCTACGAGTGGCTCGTGCTCACGTCGCCCAACGGCGCGACGCGGTTGCTCGGCGAGCTTCGTGACGCGCGCGATCTCGGCGGTGTCAGGGTCGCGGCGATCGGGCCGGGTACCGCCGACCGCCTGCGTGCCTTCCACATCGAGGCCGATCTCGTCCCGCCCGAGGCCGTGGCTGAGTCGCTCGTCGCCGCCTTCCCTGACGTCGACGACGGTGGTCGCGTGCTCATGGCGCGAGCGGTGGTCGCTCGCGACGTCCTTCCCGCCGGCCTGCGCGCGAAGGGATGGGAGGTCGACGTCGTGGATGCCTACGAGACCGTTCCCGTCAAGCTGACCGCCGAGCAGCGCGAAGTGCTCGGCACGGCCGATGTCGTGACGTTCACGTCGTCGTCGACGGTGACGAACTTCGTGGCGGCCGCCGGTGCGGGCAGGGTTCCTCCCATCGTCGCCTGCATCGGGCCGGTCACCGCCGCGACCGCTCGTGCCGAGGGATTGAAGGTCGACGTCGAGGCCATCACGCACACGATCCCCGGTCTGGTCGACGCGCTGGTCGAGCATCTTCGCCTGCCGTGACGGCGAGCAGCCCGTCATCGTCGCGGATGGCACTCCACGCACTGATCTTCGACTTCGACGGGTTGATCCTCGACACCGAGGTCTCTGAGTTCACGACGGTTCGCGAGGCGTTCGCCGACCACGGCCTCGAGCTGACCCTGCAAGCGTGGCAGCGGCGAGTCGGGCGGGCCGACCACGCGCACTGGCTCGACGAGCTCGAGGAGCTGTACGGCCGACCGCTACCCGATCGTGACGGGGTGCGCCAGAAGCGGATGCAGCGCCACCACGCCATGATCGAGCTCGAGGTCATCCGCCCGGGAGTCGTCGAGTTGCTCGCCGAGGCCGCGTCGCTCGGCGTGCCGGCAGCTGTTGCCTCGAGCTCGAGCCGCGGGTGGGTAGAGGGTCATCTCGACCGCCTCGGCGTCCTCGACCGGTTCTTGGCGGTCGTCACGCGCGACGACGTCGAACGAGCGAAGCCGTGGCCCGATCTGTTCCTCGAAGCGTGCCGCCGCGTCGGTGCGAATCCCGAGCGCAGCGTGGCCTTCGAGGACTCGCACAACGGCTCGCTCGCCGCCAAGCGCGCCGGGCTCTACTGCGTCGTCGTCCCCAACGACATCACCCGAGATCACGACTTCTCCCACGCCGACTTGATCATGACCACGCTGGCCGACGTCTCCATCGCCGATCTCCTTGCGCGCCGTTAGCGTGCTGTCATGAAGATCCGCATCGGGTTCGGGCTCGGGACGCGGTCGGCGACGAACCGGGGCGACCGCTTTGCGTCCTTCGTCGACGATCTCGAACGGTTGGGGTTCGACTCGCTCTGGCTGTCCGAGCGCATCAACGGCGACACGCTCGACCCGCTGGTCGGCATGGCGTATGCCGCTGCTCGCACGACGAAGCTCAAGTTCGGGATGAGCGTGATGGTGCTCCCCGGCCGCAACCCGGTCGTCCTGGCGAAGGAGCTCGCGAGCCTCGACCTGCTCTCGGGCGGCCGCCTGCTTCCCGCATTCGGACTCGGTGTCGCAGACGTCCACGAGCAGAACGCCTTCGGTGTCCGGCGCGAGGACCGGGCGAAGATGTTCGACGAGGCACTGCCCCTGCTGCGCCGGCTCTGGTCCGAGGACGATGTCGACCACGAGGGCACCTCCTACCGCCTCCACCGCGTGACCGTTCGCCCCAAGCCGCAGCAGCAGCCGCTCGACGTGTGGATGGGCGGCATCGCTCCGTCCGAGCTGCGACGGGTGGGCCGCCTCGGCGACGGGTGGCTGCCGTCGTTCTGCACCGTGGACGACGTGCGCGAGGGCATCGCAGTGATAAGCGCGGAGGCCGGAAAGCATGGCCGCGCCATCGAGGCCGAGCACTTCGGCGCACTGATCGCGTATCGAGACGGGCCACTGCCCGACCTCGTTGCCCGGTTCATCGCCAACCGTCGGCCCGGCATCGATCCCGAGAAGGTCATCCCCGACGGCCTCGAAGGTGTCCGCACGACCATCGAGGAGATGCTGGAGGCGGGGGCGTCGAAGTTCGTGGTGCTCCCCTTCGCCGAGCCCGACGACTGGACCGCCGAGCTCGAGCGCGTCGCGGCCGAGCTGCTGCCGCTGCAGAACTGAGACCTACACGCGTTGGTGGTCGCTATCAGCGGTCGACCGGCGCAGCTTCGACTTCGCCGGGCGACGCCCAAGAGGTTCAGCCGATTGGTTCGGTCATTGCGGCTGGCGGCGCCAAATCTCCCGCTCTTGGCGCTGCGCGCCGGGCCGCTCGGGCCACGGCTGCCTATCGGCGCAGCCTCTAACATGCCCCTCGTGACCTTTCCGCAACGGCGACTTCGGCGATTGCGGCGCACGCCGGCGATGCGCCGGTTGGTCGCCGAGACTCGCCTCGGCGTCGACGATCTCGTGGCGCCTCTGTTCGTCCGTGAGGGCATCGACGAGCCGCAACCGATCGTCTCGTTGCCGGGCGTCGTGCAACACACCCGCGAATCGGTCCGCAAGGAGGTGCGCGAGCTGGCCGACCTCGGTGTCCCGGCCGTGATCCTCTTCGGCATCCCCACGGCGAAAGATCCGGAAGGCTCCGAAGCTTGGAACCCCGACGGCATCGTGCAAGTCGCCCTGCGCGACCTGCGCGACGAGGTCGGCGACGGGCTCGTGCTGATGAGCGACCTGTGCCTCGACGAATACACCGACCATGGCCACTGCGGCATCGTCACCGAGTCGGGCGAGGTCGACAACGACGCGACGATCGACCTGTACGCGCAAGCCGGCGTGGCCCAGGCCGACGCGGGCGCCGACGTCGTCGCGCCGAGCGGGATGATGGACGGCCAGGTGATGGCGATCCGTGACGCGCTCGACGACGAGGGCCACGAGCAGGTGGCGATCCTGGCGTACGCGGCCAAGTACGCGTCGGCGTTGTACGGCCCGTTCCGCGACGCGGTCGACGTGACGATTCGCGGTGGCGGCGATCGCAAGGGTTACCAGCAGGACTGGCACAACGCGCGCGAGGCGCTCGAGGAGATTCGCTTTGATCTCGCCGAGGGCGCCGACATGGTCATGGTGAAGCCGGCGCTCGCGTACCTCGACGTCATCACCCGCGCGAGGGCCGAGGTCGACGTGCCGCTCGCGGCCTACCACGTGTCGGGTGAGTTCTCCATGATCAAGGCGGCCGCCGCCAACGGTTGGATCGACGGCGATGCCGTGATGTGGGAGCACCTCACCGCCATCAAGCGCGCTGGCGCCGACCTCATCCTCACCTACTTCGCCCGCGACATCGCCGAGGCGCTGCACCCATGAGCACCTGGTCCGAGAACGACGAGTTGTTCGAACGCGCCCAGGAGGTCATTCCTGGTGGCGTGAGCTCACCGGTGCGCGCGTTCGGGTCGGTTGGCGGGTCGCCCTACTTCGTCGCCAAGGCCGAGGGTCCACACCTCTGGGACGCGGACGGAAACCGCTACCTCGACCTCGTCCAGTCCTACGGCGCCATCATCCTCGGCCATGCCCATCCCGTGGTCGTCGACGCGATCGTGTCGGCCGCGGCCGACGGCACGTCGTACGGCGCGCCGACCGAGGGTGAGGTGCTGCTCGCGGAAGAGATCGTTCGCCGCGTGCCGTCGATCGAGAAGGTGCGCTTGGTGTCGAGCGGCACCGAGGCGACCATGTCGGCCATCCGCGTGGCCCGGGGCCACACCAAGCGCGACAAGCTCGTGAAGTTCGCCGGTTGCTACCACGGTCACGCCGACCAGCTCCTCGTGGCGGGCGGCAGCGGCGTGGCGACGCTCGGGTTGCCCGGCTCGGCCGGCGTCACGAGCAACCAGGTGGCGGACACCGTGGTCGCGCCGTACAACGTCGTGCCGACGCTCGACGAGCAGACCGCGTGCGTCATCGTCGAACCCGTCGCCGCCAACATGGGTCTCGTCGCGCCGGCCGGCGGGTTCCTCGAGGGGCTCCGAGCGGAGGGCGATCGTGTTGGCGCGCTGCTGGTCTTCGACGAAGTGATCACCGGCTTCCGGCTCGGCAACGCCGGCGCGCAGGGGCGGCTCGGCGTTCGGCCCGATCTCACGTGTCTCGGCAAGGTCATCGGTGGCGGCGTGCCGGTCGGTGCGTTCGGCGGGCGGGCCGACGTGATGGACGCGCTCGCGCCGGTCGGTCCCGTCTACCAAGCCGGCACGCTCAGCGGGAACCCGCTGGCCACCGCGGGCGGGCGGGCCGCGCTGAGCCTGCTCACCGACGACCGGTTCGCCGATCTCGAGAAGCGGGCCGGCCGGTTCGCCGAACAGCTCGAACGGCAGCTGCGCGATGCCGGCCTCGACGTGCGGGTCCCGTCGTTCGGCACGCTCGTCGGTCTCTACTTCGGCGCCGACCTCCCGGTCGACTACGACGGTGCGAAGCGCACCGACGAGCAGGCGTACGCGTCGTTCTTCCACGCGCTGCTGGAGCGAGGCGTGGCGATCGCCCCCGGCGCGTACGAGGTGATGTTCCCCGGCCTCGCCCACACCGACGAGATCCTCGACCGCATCCTCGACGTCGCCGCCGACGCGGCCAGCAGCACGCGTGCCTGACGCGACCACCCCGTTGCCGTGCCATTCCGAACTGGGCCGTCAGACGCGCTGTTTCCAGCGCGCTCGCCGGCCCGGTTGACAGGCGGAGACGACCGGATCGAGCGGTGATCGAAGAGGTCTGCATCAGGTCATGTCGGCGCGGGTAGCGTCACGGTGACCCGTCCGGGAGGAAGGCGCCGTGACCCAGCAACCGACCGATTCCCTCGTCTTGTTCGGCGCTTCGGGCGATCTGGCCGAGAAGAAGATCTTCCCGGCCATCTACAAGCTCGAAGCGCGAAGCAAGCTCGCCATGCCGGTCATCGGCGTCGCGTCACGACCGTGGACCGACGACGAGTTCCGATCCCGAGCGCGCGCATCGGTCGAGCAACGTGTGCCGGCGGTCGACGGCGGCGCGTGGCAGCGGCTGGCTGGCGAGCTCTGCTACGTGAGCGGCGACTACCGCGACAGCGAGGTCTACCGCGTGCTGGCCGACAAGCTGAAAGAGACGGGCAGCAGCGCGCCGCTCTTCTACCTCGCCATCCCGCCGGCGCTGTTCGAGGAAGTGATAGAGGGCCTGGCCAAAGAGGGCCTGCACGAGAACGGCCGGGTCGTCGTGGAGAAGCCGTTCGGGCGCGACCGGCTCTCTTCCAAGCAGCTCAACGAGGTCGTGCATCGCTACTTCTCCGAAGAGAACGTTTTCCGCATCGACCACTTCCTCGGCAAAGACGGCATCGAGAACCTGCTCGTGTTCCGGTTCGCCAACTCGATGTTCGAACCGGTGTGGAACCGCCGCTACGTCTCGCAGGTGCAGATCACGATGGCGGAAGACTTCGGCACCGCGGGGCGGGCCAAGTTCTACGACACGGCCGGCGCACTCCGCGACGTCGTGCAGAACCATCTGCTCGAGATCGTCGCCCTGCTTGCGATGGAGCCACCGATCGATGCATCGGCCGATTCGCTGCGCGACGAGAAGGTGCGGGTCTACAAGCAGGTCGACACCTTCGACCCCAACAAGGTCGTGCGCGGCCAGTACCGCGGCTACATCGACGAACCGGGTGTGGGCTACGGCAGCGACACCGAGACGTTCGTGGCGCTCCAGTTCCACATCAACTCCTGGCGATGGTCGGGCGTGCCGTGGCTCATCCGCGCCGGCAAGAACCTGCCAGCAACCGCGACCGAAGCCGTCGTGGAGTTCCAGCGGCCGCCCCGCAGCTTCTTCTCGGCCGACGACCTCCGCTCGCAGCGCCCGAACCACCTCCGTTTCCGGCTCGGCAAAGATGGCGGCATCATGCTCAGCGTGTCGGCCAAGTCAGCCGGCGATCGCATGACCACCCATCCCGTCGAACTCGAGATCACCCAAGACAAGCTGTTCGGTGTGCCCGACGAGCCCTACGAACGGCTGCTGGAAGACGCGATGGAAGGCGACTCGCACCGCTTCGGGCGGTCCGACAGCGTGGACGAGCAGTGGCGCATCGTGCAGGCGATCCTCGACCATCCCCCGCCGGTCAAGACGTACGAACCCCAGACGTGGGGGCCGAGCGAGACCGACGACCTCGCCGCCCCCCTCGGCGGTTGGTACGAACCACTGGCGATGACCTGACCTCGCCTCATCTGACCCGGTAGGCCTTGATCACCGAGCCGCGGCCGCGCTCGTCGATGACGGGTTCGAGCTTGGTGGGGTCGTCGAACCGGCACGCCAGCTGGGTGTCGACGCCGAGCTCCCAGGGCATGAGGCACCAGACCAGGTCGCCGCTCTTCACCTGCTGGTCGCGCAGCACGCCATCGAGCGGAGAGAACAACGACCGGTCGTCGTCGAGCTGGGGAACGATGTCGAAGCGTTTGTCGCCTCGCGGCGTGTTGATGAGCTCGTTGTCCGCGTAGAAGTGGCCGTAGTAGTGGTACTGGAACACGACGTTGCGTTGCGCGGGACTGTTCGCCACCCGCTCGAGGTCATAGGTCAGGTTTCGGGCGAAGGTCTCGGGCGCGGGGTCATAGGGTGGGAACCACATCGCCGCGAACAGCAGCACGAACGCGGGGATGGCGAGCGACGCGTGCTTCGGGGTGAACCACAGCACGGCTCGCGCCAAGCCGACACCGGCCATCGCGAAGAAGAAGATCTGCCAGCAGACGTTGACCCGCTCGATGGTCATCGGCCAGCGGAAGACCGCCGACGCCACGATGGTGAGCGCCCACGCCGACCCCACCATGAAGAGAACCAACGGCCAGCGCCGCCCGACGACCACCGCGCCGGTCACGATCGACGCCAGGAGCACGACCGTTCCCACGGCGCGCACGGTGCCGTTGCCGCCCGAGATCGCCGGACCGACCAACCCCGAGGTGAGCTGGTCGGCAGTGTGGGCCAGCAGCGTGAAGATGCTGTCCGGGCCCCCGAGCGACGCCCCCTTGTCGATCCAGAACGACGAGATGCTCGGCTTGGCCGACACCGGCTTGTAGACCTTTACCCACTCGAGCACACCGAACCCGCCGGCCACTGCGCTTGCCCCGACGAGAGCGAGCAGCCGCGGCCGTCGCCGGTCTCGACCGTCGGTGTCGTGGAAGATCCACCACGCGGCGCCCAGCACCAGCGCAGGCACGGCGAAGAGCGCACCGAGGACCATCAGCGGTGCCAGAGCGACGAGGGTGCACAGCGTCGGGAACGGCCACCGGCGCGAGCGATCGAGCTCCTCGGCGGCGAGAACGAGCACCGCGAGGTACGCGATCTCGAACGTGTAGTTGTTGAACCATTGGGTGAAGCCGGTGACGGCGGGCGTGAAGAACGCGAGCCCGACCCCGACCGGAGCGGCGAGCATCGGGACAGGTGCCGACATCCATGCCGGCCACTCGCGCGAGCTGGCGCGCTCGACCCACGATCGGCCGGCCGGGGCGCGCTCGATGATGCGAGCGAAGAGCACCGCCAACACGCCCACGCCGAAGAGCATCCACCCAATGGCCGCGGCGCGGAACACGACGGGGCGGTAGGGGAGCGGCGCGGTCAGCAGCCGCATGAGCTCGACCCAGCCGATCGGGATCGGCGTGTCGTGGGTCAGCATCCGGTCGATGGGCCGGCTCGACCGGATGAAGTCCACGCGCCACATCTCGTCGTAGAAGAAGGGCTGCCGCCACGAGCCGTTGCCGGCCATGCCTTGGAGCACCGCGACGAGCGCGATGCCGACCGCCAGCACCGCGCACCCGACCACCTTCCACTGAAGCGTCGAACCTCGAGGCGAGGCGGCGCGCGCCGTCTCTGACCGGTCGGCGTCGGTCGAGAGCACGGGCTCAGCCGGTGGGTTCGGGGATGGCACGGGCGAGTGTGGCCGCCACCTTGTACGCCGCTTCGGCCGGGCCGATCTCGTCCTCGCGCAGCAGGTTGGCCATGATCCGCAGCACCCACTCCATCAACGTCTGGGACTGCATGCCGACCCGGGTGAGCTCGCGCATCAAGGCGGGTCGCCCGATGATCTTCGCGAACAGGCGAGCCACCTTGAAGTACAGCCCGTACTCGTCCTCGAGCAGTTGCGGGTAGCGCTGCAACGCGAGCCCATCGCCGGTCAGCAGCGCCTCGTCGAGCAGGACCGATGCCATCCGCCCGGTCTCGTAGGCGTAGTCGATGCCCTCGCCGTTGAACGGGTTGATCGACCCGGCGGCATCGCCGATGACGATCCACGTCGGCCCCACCTTCGGCTCGATCGAGCCGCCCATCGGCAACCGCCCACCGACGGGAACCGACGTCGCCGTCTCGGGTGAGATGCCCCAGTAGCCCGGCGCGGTGGCGGCGAACTCGTTCAGGATGTGGGTCGTGTTGACCGACTTGTAGTCGCGGAAGGTCGAGAGCAGCCCGATGCCGACGTTGATCTCGCCGTCTCCGACCGGGAAGATCCACCCGTAGCCGGGCAACGAGTTGCCGTTGCGGTCGCGCAAGTCGAGGCAGCTCTCGATCCACGGGTCGGCGTGCATGTCGCTGGCGAAGTAGCCACGGATCGCCATGCCCTGCGGGTAGGAACGCCGCCGCGCCGTGCCCAGGGCACGCCCGAACCGCGAGTTGGCGCCGTCTGCGATGACGACGTAGCGGGCGTCGATCTCCGAGCGCTCGCCCGACTCTTTGTCATGGACGACCGCGCCGGCGAGCACGCCATCGCGCAGCAGCGGAGCGACCGCCTCGGTGCCCGAGCGCATCTCGGCGCCTGCCTTCTGCGCATGCTCGGCGACCATCGTGTCGAGCTCGCGCCGGCGTACCACATAGCCATAAGAAGGGAACACCGGATGCTGCGGCCACTGCATCTCGAGCGTGATGCCATGGGCCAGCGCGCGCAGGCCGTCGTAGCGGTGGAAGTCGCCCAGCCGGTCGGCCAAGCCCATCTCGTTGAGCTGATGGACCGCACGCGGCGTCAGCCCGTCGCCGCAGGTCTTGTCGCGCGGGAACGCCTTCTTCTCGACGAACACGACGTCGTGCCCCGCCGTGGCCAGCCAGTACGAAGCGGACGCCCCGGCGGGCCCGCCCCCGATCACCAAGACGTCGTGTCGTTCGGCGGCCACGAGAATCAAGCTACTGCGCCGGCGATGATCCGCCGGCTGCGGCTTCGCCGATCCACACGAGCCGTCTCGCTGCTCCGCCTGGCGGCTCCGCACGTTCGGTGTTGGTTGGTTGCGCCGGCGATGATCCGCCGGCTGCGGCTTGGTTGGTTGCGCCGGCGATGATCCGCCGGCTGCGGCTTCGCCGATCCACACGAGCCGTCTCGCTGCTCCGCCTGGCGGCTCCGCACGTTCGGCAGTCGTCGTGGGCCTTCATCGTCACCCGCTGCTGCTGGCTTCGGTGCCCAACACCGTCTCGGGGGTCGTGAGCTTGCCGTCCTTGTCGAACAGCTCCTTGCCATCAGAGGTGACGAGCACGCCGGCGTCGGTGAGGTAGGGCTTGCCGTTGGCATGAGCCCGCTTGCCGTCGGGGCCGTCGGGCAAGGCCTTGGCGTCGACCTTCTCACCGCCGAGCTTCTCGCGCTCGTAGCGGACGACCTCGAACAGCTCGGTCTGGGTGAGCGAGTCCTTGAACGCCGGCATTCGGGCCGAGCCGAACCCGCCACCGGTGCGGGCCCCGCCCTCGCGGCTCGGGTCGCCGTAGGGCTTGCCGTCGAAGCCGGCGTCGCCCAAGCGCACGAACTCCATCTGCTGCTCGATGTTCGGGAACGTCTTCAGCACCTCGCCGCCGGAGAGCTGCCGGCCCACGCCGCCACCGCCCGCACCCCCGTGGCAGCTCGCGCACTTGTTCGCGTAGAGGACGGCGCCCGCGTCGAGCTGGGAGGCCGCCGTCGCGGGCGGCTTGCTCAGCGTCTGCGCGTACAGCACGCCCCACACCGGGAAGAAGGCGAGCACGGGCATGGCCCAGTAGGGGATCTTCTTGCGGCGCACGTTGGCCTCGACGTACGGGGCCAACGGTTCGGGAGCTTTCGGCGCGACCTCCGCGGGAACCGCCGCGGCGGCCGGCTTCGCGGCCGCGGTCGGGCCCGCCTTCTCCACCTCGGCGCCCGCCGCCTCCGCCGCCGGAGTGGCCTCGCCCCCGCCTTCGCCTCCGAGCCCGAGCGCAGCCCGGCGCGCCCGGGAGCGTGCCAGTAGGTGGTCAGGTACCTCGGTCAAGGTGATCCTCCGACGAGATGGTGACGACGGTGCCAGAGAGCGCTTGTGCTTTCGTGCACAACCTCGCCCACACTAGGCCGCGAGCCCGGAGGGAGAACAATCACGTGACCGCCCATTCCGTGCGTCTGGTGCCGGGCGCCCGGCGGGGCAAGCCGGGGTGGACGTGCGGTTCCGTGCACGGGCGGCGGCGGGGGGGCGGCCGCAGGGCTGATGTGCGTGCGTTGTGGGGCAGGTGCTAAACCTGCGTCCAATCCATGAGGTTCGTTTCGGTCGAGCCGCGCCGTAGCATTGTGAAAGTTCTCACGAGGGAGGTCACCGCCGAGTGGTTGCGTTCATCGCCAGCCTGATCATCTTGGCGCTGCTCGTGGCTCCGATCTTCCCCTACGCCAAGCGGCGCAAGGTCGGCGCCCCCCTCACGTGGGGCGAGGCCATGGCCGCTTCGGTGTACGTGTTCTTCGTGATGTTCTGGTCTTACGGGACGGTCCCCAACCTGTGGCTGACGTGGACCTCCAACGAGCTCAACTGGCGGCCCGACAAGCTGGTCTATGAGTACTGGACCGTCCCCGGGGTGAGCACGCTGTTGACGCCCCAGGAGAAGGGCGGCCCGTTCCCCGTAATCATCACTATGCAGACCCTACGCGACCTGATCGTCGTCCTCATCTACGTGGTGTTCCTCGGCGGCCAGCTTTGGCTGTGGGCCTTCTGGCAAAAGCGCGGCGAGAAGAAGTCGGTCGAGGTGGCCACGTCTGAGTACGGGCGCCCGCTCGTCAAGAGCGCGGTCGGGGCCAGGAGCTGAGCATGGCGAAGGTCGACGCAAATCCGCCCATGCCGGAGTTCCGCGACGACTACGTGTTGCAGGAGGTCGATGCCGAGTGGCTGTCGAAGGCGGTCAAGCCGAAGCAGTTCATCCACATCGATCAGTCCGAGTGCATCATGTGCGAGGGTTGCGTCGACATCTGCCCGTGGAAGTGCATCCACATGGTCACCCCGAACGCCATCGAGGAAGCGGTGGCGACGGCCCGGCCCGGCATCGACCCGAAAGACCATGTCGTGTTCCTGATCGACGACGACGTCTGCACCCGGTGCGCGCTGTGCGTCGATCGCTGCCCGACAGGCGTGATCATCATGGGGAAGGTGGGCACGGCGCCGAGCGAGGGTGACGCGCACCAGCGCACCAACTCCCACGGGTACGGGTACGGAATGAGGCTGGCGTGAATCTCGACGTCGGCACGCGGCTGCAAGCACGCACGGCGGCCGCCCCGAAAGGCACCGACGTGCCGAGCACGCGGCCGAGGAGAGCGGGGTTGGGGTCCCCGCTCGGGAGGAGATAATGGCCACGAAGATGGACGGCAAGAGCAAGGGCGCCGAGAAGATGGCCGAGCTCACCGACAAGGTGCAGGGCTCGCAGGCGTGGAACTCGATCTTCCGGCCGGGCTCGATCTTCCGGAAGGGCTACAGCGACAGCCCGCGCAACCGGTCCTACGTGATCATGAACAGCGTGCTCTACCACCTGCACCCGGTGAAGGTGAAGCGGCACGCCGTGAAGGTCAGCTACACGCTCTGCCTCGGCGGCTTGAGCTTCTTCCTCTTCATCCTGCTGACCATCACCGGCATCTTCTTGATGTTCTACTACCGGCCCACCGCGGCCCAGGCGTGGAACGACATCTACACCCTGCAGACCTCGATCGCCTTCGGCCTGCTCGTGCGCAACATGCACCGGTGGGGCGCGCACCTGATGGTGCTCTCGGTGTTCTTGCACATGGCCCGCGTCTTCTACCACGGCGCGTACAAGCCGCCGCGGGAGTTCAACTGGGTCGTCGGCGTGATCCTGCTCACGCTCACGCTGCTGCTCTCGTTCACCGGCTACCTGCTGCCGTGGGACCAGCTCGCGCTGTGGGCGGTGACCGTGGGTACCAACATGATGGGCTACACGCCGGTGTTCGGCGATCAAGTGCGCTTCGTGCTGCTGGGTGGGAAGGAGATCGGTACCGACACGCTCTTGCGCTGGTATGTCCTCCATGTCCTCTTCGTTCCGTTCGTGACCGTCATCTTCCTTGCCATCCACTTCTGGCGGGTGCGCAAGGACGGCGGCATCTCCGGGCCACTGTGATGATGCGATTCGCTTTGCTGCTTCTTGTGACGGGCCCAGCCGGGAGACGACATGACTGAGATTCCCGAGCATCTCCGCAAGCGGGCCGAAGCGGCCCGCCAGAAGGCGGCGGAGAAGGCCGCCGGCGGCGAGGGCGGGGGTGAAGCCGCCGAAGCCGCGGACGTGCCCGCGGCCGAGCAGAGCGAAGCGGCCAGCAAGATCCCGGCCCATCTCCTCGAGCGCTCCAAAGCGGCCAAGGCCCGCAAAGAAGGGGTCGCCGCCGAGACGGGCGCGGGTGCCGGTGCGGTGACGACTGCTGGCACCGCCGCGGCGGTCGCGACTGCGGCCCCGCCGCCGACCGCCACCGGGCCACAAGGCCACACCCAGCGCCTGCTCACGGTCGTCAAGTCTGGCTCGATCCAGGATGTGAAGGCCGTCCCCCAAGACAAGGTGCACGTGTGGCCGCACCTGCTGGCGGCCGAGTTCGTGGCTGCCCTGTTCATCACCGGCTTCACCCTGATCTTCTCGATCTTCGTGAACGCCCCACTCCTCGAGCTCGCCAACGTCAACCAGACGCCGAACCCGTCGAAGGCGCCGTGGTACTTCCTCGGCCTGCAAGAGCTGCTCACCATGTTCCACCCGATGGTGGCGGGCGTGACCATCCCGGGCATGGGCATCTTCTTGCTGATCCTCGCCCCCTACATCGACCGCAACCCGTCCAACAAGCCCGAAGACCGCAAGTTCGCCATCGGCGTCTTCACGGTGCAGCTCATGTTCTGGGCCGTGCTCGTCATGATGGGCACGTTCTTCCGGGGCCCGGGCTTCAACTTCGTCGCCCCGTGGGACAAAGGACTCTTCTTCGACCTGTAGTACAGCAGTAGGACCGAACTATGAACACCGTGATACTTGCCGAGATCAGCGTAGGATTCGTGGCCCTCGTGGCCGTGGTCGTGGTGTTGCTCATCGGCTTGCTCATCTCGTCCTTCGGGCGCAAGAGCAGCCGGGAAGGCACGGGCATGCTCGCCCGCGAGACCTACCAGCGCGACAGGGCCAGCCAGGTCGAGGTCAAAGAGGAGGTGCTGGTCGGCGCCTCGGGCCGCGAGGTCGAGCGGGCGGCCCGCATCGAGCGCATCGGGGGTGAGCTCGTCCCGAAGGAGAAGGGCGACGTTGCACCGTTCGTCCCGCCCGACCCCGAGGCCCTCGGTGTCACCCGGCGCCAGTTCCTCAATCGCAGCATCGTCGCGTTCTTCATCCTCGGCCTGAGCGGCTTCGGCGCCGCCGTGCTCGCCTTCTTGTGGCCCCAGCCCAAGGGCGGCTTCGGCTCCAAGATCAAGGTCGGCAAGATCAGCGACATCAAGGCCCAGATCTCGGGAGGCAAGGGCTTCTACTACCTGCCCGAAGGGCGCATGTGGCTGACCGAGTACCCGGCGGCATCGCTCGACAAGGCCAAGAAGGCCTACACCCAGCCGGTGCTCAACAGCCTCGAAGCTGGCGTCGCGGTGATGTACCAGAAGTGCCCGCACCTCGGCTGCCGCGTGCCGTCCTGCCAGACCTCGCAGTGGTTCGAGTGCCCGTGCCACGGCTCGCAGTACAACCAGGCGGGCGAGAAGAAGGGCGGGCCGGCCCCCCGGGGGATGGATCGCTTCTCGACCTCGGTCTCGGGCGGCGAGCTCACCGTTGACACCGGCACCGTCATCCAGGGCCCGCCGATCGGCACCAACACCACCGGCCAAGAGGCAGAAGGGCCTCACTGCGTGGGCAGCGGAGGCAAGGAATGACCGATCCCACCGCGCCGGCCCGAGCGGCGGCCGGCGACCAGCTCTCACGGAACGCGCGCCCATTCACTCCCCGAGCCCCCCACTGATCGATGTCCAACACCTTCAGCAACATCGGCTGGATCATCGCGATCCTCGTCTTCATCGGCGCCGGCATCGCGCTGTTCATCAATGCCCGCCGGGCGCGGCCCGAGATCGGCTCGGAGATCGAGCTCGCCCCCAACCGCAAGCCCTTCCTCCAAGACGACGAGCTCGAGACCACCAAGCTCGACCGCACGTTGCTCCTGGGGCTGGCGTTCCTCGCCGTGATCGGTGTCACCTTGCCCCTCTACTGGCTCTACGAGCCGGCCCGCCAGGAAGGTGCCGTCCAGCAGATGGACGCGACGTTCGTCGCCCGGGGCCTCAAGATCTACGACGAGACAGCCAAGTGCGCCGAGTGCCACGGTCCCAAAGGCGTCGGCGGTGCCAAGGAGACGGCGATCCTCAACGACAACGGCGACTTCGTCTCGCAGGTCAAGTGGCAGGCGCCCGCGCTGAACACCGTGCTGTACCGCTACTCGACCGACGAGGTGAAGTTCATCCTCAACTACGGCCGCGGCAACACCCCGATGCCGGCCTGGGGCGCTCCCGGCGGTGGTCCCCTCACCGAGCAGCAGCTCGACAGCGTGATCGCCTACATCCGCAGCATCCAGCTCCCGGCGAGCGAGGCTCGCGCCGAGCTCGACAAAGAGATCGAGCTGGTGTGCAAGCCCGAGCGCCAGGACGACGGGTCGCTGAAGGGCGTCAACCCCAAGTGCACGGTCAACGATCCGACGAGCCCGAACAAGCAGAAGAGCTGGAACACCCTCGGCGAGGCGTTGTTCAACCTCGGCTACTACGACGGGTTCTCCGGCGGCGCGTTCTCCTGCGCCCGCTGCCACACCAAGGGATGGTCCTACGGGCAGGCCGAGAACCCCGGCGGTGGCTTCCTCGGGCCCAACCTCACCAACGGCAGCGAGCTGCGCCAGTTCGAGACGGCTGACGCCCAGGTCAACTACGTGAGCCTCGGTTCGATCGCCGGGGCCAAATACGGCCGGGGCGGGCTGTCCGGGGCGGGGCAGATGCCCGGCTTCGGCAAGAACCCCAACACCGACCCCAAAGCTGGCCTCGTCCCGCCGGTGCAGAAGATGGATGCCACCCAGACCATGTACCTCGAAGACCAGATCAAGGCCATCGTGACCTACGAGCGGGGGCTCTGAGGATGCAGAACGCCTACCTGATCGCCGGCCTCTCGTGGGACCCCGCCATCCGTGGCATCCTCGCGGTCGGCACCGGGGTCGTCGTGCTGATCGGCTCGGTCTACCTCCTCCTCAGCACCAACGTGGGGTTCCGGCTGGGCGCGCTCGTCACGCTGTCCGCGCTGACCGGCTTCCTCACGATCCTCACCGCCATCTGGTGGATCCAGCCGCCTGGCATCGGGCCTCGCGGCGGCGCCGACCCGCGCTGGGTCCCGCTCGAGATCTACGTGAACCCCGTCGGCCAGACCGACCAGCCCGCGCTGGCCAAACAGGAAGGCGAGTACGCGCCGCCGCCGGCCACCGACGCGGGCGGCGCCTACCCGTTCCCGTACGACACCGCGACCGCGCAGAAGGTCGCCGACCTCCAGAACAAGCTGAGCGCGACGCAGATCGCGCAGCTCCCGAAGAACTACAACCTCTCCGACGTTCGCGGGCTGGAAGATGCTGACCCCTCGATCAAGGAGTTCCTGCCCGATCGCGCCGACTTCAACGACTGGAAGGTCGTGCCCAGCTCGCAGGTCGGCGAGGGCCAGGCTGCAGCCGACGTTGCGCTCGCGAACAGCGGCCTGTTCAAAGACGCCACCGAGTACAAGAAGCTCGAGGTGTACGACAGGGGCGGCACCCCGACACCGGAGGACGACTGCCCGAACGGGCAGAACAACCCGAAGAACCTGCTACCAGAGGATTGGGCCTGCCGGCTGAAGCAGCGCTTCCTCAAGACGTTCCGCATCTTCCAACCCCCGCACTACCAGATCGCCAACGTGCAGCGGGTGATCCCCCAAGAGACCACGCCGGGCGAGGCGCCCCCGGTGCCCGAGGTCGACCCGACCCAGCCCGTCGTCTCGGTCATCATGATCCGCGACCAGGGCAACGTGCGCTTGAAGCCGGCCGCCTTCTTCTTCATCTCGGCCGCGCTGTTCATCTTCTTCACCCTGCTCTTGCACTTCCGCGACAAGACGGCCGCCGCGAACCGAGCCCTCGAACCCGACAGCCCGGCCGCCCAGTACGCCGCGGCGCGGGCGGCGGAGGCCCAGCACGGCCCGCAAGATCGCGCCGGGGTCGACAAGACCCCCGGCGACGGGGGAGGCTGAACGGGTGCCGAGCCAGGGAGCGAACCAGCTGGGGCAGTACCTCCCGATCTTCGCCATGCTCGTGCTGGCGGTCATCTTCGGGTTGCTGAGCGCGGTGGCTTCCAAGCTGCTCGCTCCCCGCAAGCCGTCCAAGGCCAAAGAAGCCCCCTACGAGTGCGGCATCATCCCCGGGAAGGAACCGCCGGAGCGCTTCCCGGTCAGGTTCTTCTTGATGGCGATGATCTTCATCGTCTTCGACATCGAGATCATCTTCTTCTTCCCGTGGGCCACGATCTACCGGGCGCTCGGCACCTTTGGCCTGGTGGCGATCGTGATCTTCGCGGCCGCGGTGTTCGAGTCGTTCGTCTACCTCATCAGCAAGGGCGCGCTCGGCTGGGGCCCGGTCACCCAGCCGAGGCAGCATCCCGCCGTCTCGCCCGACCGCACCACCGCCACCACCATCCGCCGCGTGGGCCTCGAAGGCCGGTCCGTCCCAGCAGAAGGGGAAGCCGCCTGATGGCGAAAGAGGGGGGGTTGCTCGACGAGGGCCTCGAAGGGCTCAACCACAACTTCCTGACCGGCCAGCTCGAGAACCTCATCAAGTGGGCGCGCTACCGGTCGGTGTTCCCCGCGACGTTCGGCCTCGCGTGCTGCGCCATCGAGATGATGGCGGCGGGCGGCCCGCACTACGACCTGGCCCGCTTCGGCATGGAGGTCTTCCGGGCGTCGCCCCGCCAGGCCGACCTGATGATCGTCGCCGGCCGGGTGAGCCAGAAGATGGCGCCGGTGCTGCGGCAGATCTATGACCAGATGGTCGAGCCGAAGTGGGTCATCTCGATGGGTGTGTGTGCGTCCTCCGGCGGCATGTTCAACAACTACGCGCTGGTCCAGGGCGTCGATCAGGTTGTGCCCGTCGACGTCTATGCGCCTGGCTGCCCGCCGGGCCCCGAGACCCTCATGCACGCCATCATGACGCTGCACGAAAAGATCAAAGACGGTGAGCTGACCAAGCGCCGGGGCGCGGGGAAGGGTGCCGGCTTGGTCATCGAGCAACGTGATGGCCAGACGGGTGGCGGCCGGGGTCTGGAACAACCTGTCCTGCTGTCACGGAGCTGAGCGGTGGCCGACGATCCCGCAACCGCCGTCGCCGACGACGCTCGTGAAGATGCTCACGAACAGCCGGCCGAGCCCGAGCTGCTCTACGGCGCGCCCGTGACCTGGATGCGGGGCCAGCAGGTCATCCATCCGTCCCGTGCTGACGCCAAGGCGGTGTTGAAGTCCGCGCGCGACGACGGCTTCTTGATGTGCATCGACATCGCCGGCGTCGACTACCTGACCTTTGGCGAGCGGTCTTCGGCCGAAGGCAGCGAGCGGCCCATCGTCTCGCCGACGGCCATCCCCGTCGATGAGCTGCGCCGCCGGCGGAGCCTGCCCGAGGGCATCACGCCTGATCGGTTCGAGGTGGTGATCAACCTCCTCCGGTTCGCCGACAGCAGCCGTCTTCGCGTGCGGGTCCAGGTCCCGGCCGACGATCCGACGTTCCCGACCGTCACCGACCTGTGGTTCGGTGCCGATGCCATGGAGCGTGAGGTGTTCGACCTGTTCGGCATCGAGTTCACCGACCACCCCGACCTGAGCCGCATCCTGATGCCCGAAGACTGGGTGGGCCATCCCTTGCGGAAAGACTTCAACTCGGGACGCATCCCCGTGCAGTTCAAGGGCGACCCGTCGGGGGAGGGGAGCTGACGATGGGCGCAGACGGCTCGCCGGCAGCACAGACATTCGAAGGTCGCCAAGAGATGACGAGCGCCGCCCTCACCTCAGCCGTTGCGAAGCTGCGCGAGAGCGGCGCGGTCATGCGCATGACCGAGGAAGCGTCACAGCAGGTGCAGGAGACCTTCGACGGCGATCCCACCGGCGACGAGCGCATGATCATGAACATGGGCCCGCAGCACCCGTCGACCCACGGCGTGCTGCGCCTCATGCTCGAGCTCGAAGGCGAGACCGTGCTGCGGGTGAAGCCGGTGATCGGGTACCTCCACACCGGTATGGAGTGGACGGGCGAAGAGCTCACCTACCTGCAGGGCCCGACCAACGTGACCCGCATGGACTACGCCAGCCCCATCTTCAACGAGCTGGTCTTCTGCCTCACGGTCGAGAAGCTGCTCGGCGTCGAAGTGCCCGAGCGGGCGACGTGGATCCGCATGCTCATGGCCGAGCTCAACCGGATGGCCTCGCACCTGCTGTTCATGGCGACCAACGGCATGGACCTCGGCGCCGTGTCGATGATGCTCTACGGCTGGCGCGAGCGTGAAGAGGTGCTGCGCTTCTTCGAGATGGTCACCGGTCTGCGCATGAACCACAACTACATCCGCTGCGGCGGTGTGGCGGCCGACCTTCCCGACGGCTGGCGCGATCACGTCCTCCGGCTGCTCGACATGATCCCGCCCCGCCTCGACGAGTACGACACGCTGATGACCGGCCAGCCCATCTGGCGCGATCGCCTCCAGGGGGTCGGTGCCATCACGGCCGAGGAGTGCGTCGCGCTGGGCGTGACCGGCCCGATCCTCCGGTCGACGGGCTACGCGTGGGACCTCCGCCGCGACGATCCCTACCTCGCCTACGACGAGGTCGACTTCGATGTCGTGGTCGGCACCTACGGCGACTGCTTCGACCGCTACGCCATCCGTCTCAACGAGATCCGCGAGTCGATTCGCATCGTGCGCCAGGTGCTCGACAAGATGCCGAAGGGCGACTACCGGGTGCAGGACCGCAAGGTCACGCCCCCGCCCCGCGCTCGTATCGACGAATCCATGGAAGCGCTCATCCACCACTTCAAGATCTTCACCGAGGGATTCAAGGTGCCCGAGGGCGAGGCGTACTGCGCGGTCGAGTCACCGCGGGGCGAGCTCGGCTGCTACATCGTCTCCGACGGCAGCTCGCACCCGTACCGCATGCACATCCGGGCGCCCAGCTTCGTGAACCTGCAGTCGCTGCCCCACATGATGCACGGTGGCCTCATCGCCGACGGCGTCGCCGTGATCTCCTCGGTCGACCCGATCATGGGCGAGGTGGATCGGTAATGGCCCGCCTCACCACAGAGAACGTCGGCGTCGCCAAGGAGATCATCTCCCGCTACCCGCGGCCCAAGTCCGCGCTCATCCCCTTGCTGCACCTGTCCCAGGAGCAGGATGGGTATGTGACCGAGGAGGGGATGCAGCACATCGCGGAGCTGGTCGGTGTCACGCCCGCCGAGGTGCTCGGGACGTGCTCGTTCTATGAGATGTTCAAGCTCGAACCCGTCGGGCGCTACGTCGTGAACATCTGCAACAACGTGAGCTGCATGCTCTGTGGCTCCGACGAGCTGATCCACCATGCCGAGCAGCGGCTTGGCATCAAGGTGGGCAACACCACACCCGACGGCACGTTCACGCTCGAGAGCGTCGAGTGCATAGCGGCCTGCACCGAAGCCCCGGCCCTGCAGGTCAACTACCGGTTCTTCAACAAGGTCTCGACCGACGGCTTCGACGGTCTCATCGACGACCTCGCCGCCGGCCGGCTCGATGACGACGTGCCCGCCCACGGAACCCTCGCCCGCGTCCGCCAGCACATCCCCGACGACCGCCGCGCCGGTTCGATCCCCCCCGAAGGGCAAACCGAACCGGCGTGGATGCACCTCAACGAGCCACCCGCAAGCGCCGACGGCGGGGAGCCTTCGTGACCGCGCCCGTGCGATCGGTCGCCGTTCCCGCCCCCTCGGCAACTGGGCCGGCGAGCGCGCCGGATGTGGCGCGCGTGATGGCCCGGTTCGGTCAGGGGGGGAGCTCGTGACGATCACCGACGCGCCGAAGATCCTGACGGCGCGCCTCGACCGGTACGCCGACGCCCACACCATCGCCCGCTACGAGGAGACCGGCGGTTACCAGGCGTTGCGCAAGGCGCTCACGACGTTGTCACCGGGCGACGTCGCCGATGAGGTCAAGGCTGCGAGCCTGCTCGGGCGCGGGGGCGCCGGCTTCCCCGCCGGCGTGAAGTGGGGCTTCTGCCCGCCCGGCGTGTGGCCGCGCTACCTCGTCGTCAACGGCGACGAGTCCGAGCCCGGCACCTACAAGGACCGCCTCCTCATGGAGCGAGATCCGCACCAGCTCATCGAAGGGGTGCTGCTGGCGTCCTACGCGATCGGCGCCGCCCAGGCCTTCCTCTACATCCGGGGCGAGATGCCGCTCGCGCACGAACGCGTGGCGCAGGCGCTCAACGATGCCTACGCCAAGGGCTACATCGGCCGCAACATCATGGGCACGCCCTTCTCGGTCGACGTCGTGCTGTCGTGGGGCGCGGGCGCCTACATCGTGGGAGAGGAGACCGCGCTCATCGAGAGCCTCGAAGGCAACCGCGGCATGCCCCGTCTCAAGCCGCCGTTCTTCCCCGCCGCCAAGGGCCTCTACCTCCAGCCCACGGTCGTCAACAACGTCGAGACGCTGTCGAACGTGCCGTGGATCGTGAGCAACGGCGCCGCCAAGTTCACCGAGCTCGGCGCGGACACGTCGAAGGGCACGCGGATGTTCGCCGTCTCGGGCCACGTGAAGAACCCCGGCGTGTTCGAGGTCGAGTACGGCGTCACGACCTTCCGCGACGTCATCATGGCCCCGGTCTACGCGGCTGGCGTACGCGGCGATCGCAAGCTCAAGGCGTTCATCCCTGGTGGCGCGTCGTCTCCTTGGCTGTACGAGGAGCACCTCGACCTCCCGCTCGAGAAGGTGATCGTCGACAAGGCGGGGTCGATGCTCGGGTCGGGTGCGATCGTCGTGATGGACGAGACCACCGACATGGTGAAGGCCTGCCTCAGCGTGGTGTCGTTCTTCGCACACGAGTCGTGCGGGAAGTGCACGCCGTGCCGTGAGGGCACCACGTGGCTGCGCCAGATCCTCGAGCGCATCCTGGCCGGCTACGGCCGCCCCTCCGACATCGACCTCCTGATGGACGTGAGCGACAACATCAGCCCCGGCCTGGTGTGGCCGCCGAAGCAAACCACCATCTGCCCGTTGGGCCCGTCCGCCACCGCGCCCACCGCGTCGGCCATCCGCCGCTTCCGCCACGAGTTCGAGGCACACATCGACCGTGGCATGCGAGCGCGAGGAGAGCAACCACCTCCGGCCCAGGCGGTCGCGGAGCCAGCGTTCGCGGGGCGAGACCACGGAGGACTGGAATGAGCAGCCAGACTCGCGGAGCCCGCCCGGGCCGAGCAGCTCGACCCGGCGTTGCGGCTGCGGGCAACGCCAGCCGCCACATCATCGGCGGCGCAGCATGAGTGACGTGGCCGTCACGATCAACGGGCAGGAGATCGTCGCGAACAAGGGCGAGCTCGTCATCGACGCGGCCGAGCGCCACGGCGTCTACATCCCTCGCTTCTGCTACCACCCGCGGATGAAGCCGGTGGGCATGTGTCGCATGTGCCTCGTCGAGATCGACACCGGTCGCGGTCCGGCGCTGCAGCCGTCGTGCATGATCGAGTGCACGCCTGAGATGAAGGTCGACACGCAGTCGCCGGTCACCAAGAAGGCGCAGGACGGCGTGCTCGAGTTCCTGCTCATCAACCATCCACTCGACTGCCCGGTGTGCGACAAGGGCGGCGAGTGCCCGCTGCAGGACCAGACCTTGACCTACGGGCCGGGCGAGAGCCGGTTCGTGGAGGAGAAGCGCCACCACGAGAAGCCCATCCCGATCAGCGACCTCGTGCTGCTCGATCGCGAGCGTTGCATCCTGTGCGATCGCTGCACGCGGTTCGCGTCGGAGGTCGCCGGCGACCCGCTCATCTCGTTCCTCCACCGCGGGAACGAGACCGAGGTCAACACCTTCCCCGACGATCCGTTCGCGTCGTACTTCAGCGGCAACACGGTGCAGATCTGTCCGGTCGGCGCGCTGACCGCGTTGCCGTACCGCTTCAAGGCTCGCCCGTGGGATCTCGAAGCGACCGAGTCCACGTGCCAGGGGTGCAGCGTCGGATGCCGCATCGCCATCCAGGAGTCGCGCAACGAGGTCCTGCGCTACCTCGGCGTCGATGCTGACCCGGTGAACTGGGGTTGGTTGTGCGACAAGGGCCGCTTCGGATTCGAGGCTGTGGGTGCCGGGAACCGGCTGCGCGATCCGCTCGTGAGGCGGGGCGACCAGTTCTCGGTCGTGCGGTGGTCCGATGCGTTGCACGCCACGGCCACTGCCATCACTGCCGCGCTGGGCTCGACCGGCCCGAGCGGCATCGCGGTCATCGGCGGGGCGCGGCTGACCAACGAGGACGCCTACGCGTGGTCGAAGCTCGCCAAGGGTCTCATCGGCACCGACAACGTCGACTGCCAGCTCGGCGACGGCTTGCCGGCGAGCGCGGTGCTGGGCCTCCCGAAGGCGACCATCGACGAGCTGTGCGCGCCGGGCGCGACGGTCATCCTCCTGGGACCCGACATCAAAGAAGAACTTCCCGTCCTCTTCCTGCGGCTCAAGCACGCGGTGCAGAACGACGGCGTGAAGGTCATCGAGGTGTCGTCGATGCCGACCGGCTTCACGAAGTACGCGTCCGTCTCGATCCGCCATCGTGCCGCCGAAGCCAACGAAGCGGTACGGGCGCTGCTCGACGGCATCCCCGCCGGCAAGGATGGCGGCGGGGCCGACGCCCGGGTGCTCGATGCCGCCCGCGCGCTCGTCACGAGCGGCGCCCCGCTGACGGTGTTGCTCGGCCGTACCTCGCTCTCCGAGCAACCCGACGCGGTGGTCGATGCGGCGGCCGCGCTGGTCGACCGGGTGCCGGGCGTGAAGTTCCTCTCCGGGCTCCGGCGCGCGAACGTGCACGGCGCGCTCGACATGGGCCTGGCACCTGGGTTGCTGCCCGGCCGCACCACGCTTGCCGCGGCCGGCGGCTGGTTCGGCCGGGTGTGGCCGCAGGTCCCCACCCAGACCGGCCTCGACACCACCGGCATCCTGCAGGCGGCCGCCGCCGGCCACGTCGACGTGCTCATCCTGCTGGGCGCCGATCCGCTGGCCGACTTCCCCGATCGCACGCTGGCCGAGCAGGGTTTGGCCGGCGCCCGCACGGTCATCGCGCTCGACACGTTCCTCAACGAGTCCGCTCAGCAGGCCGATGTCGTGCTCGCGGCGGCGGGCTTCGGTGAGTGCGAGGGCACGACCACCAACATCGAGGGTCGGGTGAGCGTGCTCAACCAGAAGGTCACGCCGCCGGGTTCGGCCCGCACCGACTGGATCATCGCCGCCGAGCTCGCGCGCATCTTGGGCTCCGATCTCCAGCTCGAGTCGGTCGACGACATCCGCGACGAGATCGAAGAGCTGTCGGCGGCCCATCGAGGCCTGACGGTCGACGTGCTCGCCAAGATGGCCTACGGCGATGGTGTCGTGGTCCCTCTCCCGAGCGAGCCGGCGCCTGGTGCCGATGGCGACGGCGATGCCGATGGTGTGGGCAGCGAAGCCAGCGACGAAGCCGGTGACGAAGCCAGCGACGAAGCCGGCGAACCAGAGACCGTCGGTGCCGATCTCGAGCGCCCCGGCCCCGCCCCGATCGAGCTCGAGCGCACGGACGCGCTGGAAGCGCCACCGATCGATGCCTACTCGTACCGGCTCGTCACCGGGCGTCGGCTGTACGACCAGGGCACGCTGGTCTCCCAGGCGGGCCATCTGGCTGGCCTCGCGCCGGGGACGGTGCTGCGCATCAATCCCTACGACTTCGACCGCCTCGGCGTTGCCGAGGGCACGACGTTGCCGTTGCGCTCACCGCGCGGTCTGGTCGAGATCGAGGTCCACACCGATCGCGAGGTTCCCCGCGGCACCGCCGTGATGTTCTTCAACCAGCCCGGCGCCGATGCGGCGAGACTGATCGACGCCACCGCCCGCGTGACCGAAGTCCGCCTCGAGACCGGCGGCCCCTCATGAGCGGGTGCGCGAGCGAGCCGGAGGCGCAAGCCTTCACACCCCCGACCGATTTGGTCCCTCGCGTGCGACCGACCGAAGATGCCGGGCGGAGGACTCGGTAGATCATGGGTGGAGACCCGCTCTTCAGCAATGGTGTCGACCTCGCGGTCGTCCTCATCGTCATCGTGAAGGTCGTCGTCACCTTCGTGTTCTTGCTGATCGCCACCATGCTCATGGTGTGGTTCGAGCGGAAGCTCATCGGCGACATGCAGAACCGCATCGGCCCCAACCGGGCGGGGCCCTGGGGCATCATGCAGACGCTGGCCGACGGCATCAAGCTGTTCTTCAAGGAGCACTTCATGCCCGAACGGGCCCACTCGGCGGTCTTCGTCCTGGCGCCGTTCCTGTCGTTCGTCCCGGCGTTCTTGCTCTTCGCCATCGTCCCGGTGACCGGCAACTTCGCCGACGGCGGCAACGGCACCGTGGAGATCTTCGGGTACACCACGTACGTGCAGCTGGCCGATCCGCCGATCGGCATCCTGTTCGCGCTCGCGATGTCGTCGGTCGCGGTCTACGGGGTGATGCTCGCGGGTTGGTCGTCGGGTTCGAAGTACCCGCTCCTCGGCTCGGTTCGGGCATCGGCCCAGATGTGTTCGTATGAAGCCGCCATGGGGCTGGCCGTCGTCGGCGTCGTCCTCGTCACCGGCACGCTCGAGACCACCCAGATGGTGCTCGTCCAAGCCGGCCCCGGACCCTTCGGCTGGGTGCCCAATTGGGGCATCATCCTCACCGCGGTCATCCCCTTCGTCATCTTCGTGATCGCCGGAACCGCCGAGCTCAACCGCCCGCCGTTCGACCTCGTCGAGGCCGAGCAAGAGCTCGTCGGCGGGTTCAACACCGAGTACAGCAGCATCCGGTTCGCGCTCTTCTTCCTCGCCGAGTTCATGAACACCATCACGATGTCGGCGATCTTCGTGACGCTGTTCCTCGGCGGACCGGCCGGCCCCGCGCCGATCGGTCCGGCGTGGGTGTGGGGACTCGTCTGGTTCTTCCTCAAGCTGTTCGTGTTCCTCTTCATGTTCGTGTGGTTCCGGGCCACGCTGCCCCGCTTCCGCTACGACCAGCTCATGCATCTCGGCTGGCGCGTGCTGATACCGCTCGCCCTCGGCTGGCTGCTGCTCCTCGCGACCGGCCACATCGCGTCTGACCAGGGCTGGCCCCTCGGCATCGCCATCCCGATCGCCCTTGTCGTGATGGCGGCGGCGTCCGGGTTGATACGGGTCGCCAGCCGCCGCGCCCTCGAAGCGCGCCTCGCCGAGCTCGAACCAGGTGGAGTCGTGCTGTGACGGGGCCCGGGCTGACCAGTACCGACGCTGCGCAGCCGCCAGGCGGAGCAGCGTAGATGGGCTACCTCGAAGGGTTCGGCGTCACGTTCAAGAAGCTCTTCGAAGAGCGCGTGACCGACCCGTACACGATCGGCAAGGGGCCCAAAGCGCCGAAGCCGGAGCGCCAGCACGGCCGCCACGTCCTCAACCGCTACGAGGACGGGACGGAGAAGTGCATCGGGTGCGAGCTGTGCGCCGGCGTGTGCCCGGCGCGCTGCATCTACGTGCGCGGTGCCGACAACCCGCCCGACGCCCCGGTCTCGCCCGGCGAGCGTTACGGCTACGTGTACGAGATCAACTACCTGCGGTGCATCCATTGCGACCTGTGCGTGGAGGCGTGCCCGACCGAGGCGATCACCGAGACCAAGCTGTTCGAGTTCTCCTTCACCAGCCGGGCCGACGCGATCTACACGAAAGACGAGCTCGTCGTGGGCGATGACGGCAAGCCCCAGCACCTCCCGTGGGAAGACTGGCGCGACGGCGAGGACGTCCATACCTCGGCGTGGATGCGGGCGACGTCTCCGTCCGGCAGCGCCGTGTTCGAAGGCATCGTCGCCTGGTCGGGCGAGCTCGGCTACGGCGTGCGCCATCCCGAACAGGGCCAGGCCCACGAAGACCGCCACGAGCGAGCGGCGATGGAAGAGGAGCACCACTGATGGCCGCCGACCGCGGCCGCGCCGCCGCCGGATCGAGAACGTCGAGGTGACGTGATGTCGGTGCAGCTCGTCGTGTTCTTCATCTGTGCGCTCATCGCGCTGTTCGGCGCCGGTGGCGTGGTGTGGTCGCGCAGCCCGGTGCACTCGGCTCTCAGCCTCGTCGCCACGCTCTTCGCCATCGCCGTGCTGTTCTTGAACCAGAACGCCCAGTTCCTCGCGGCCGTGCAGGTGATCGTCTACACGGGTGCCATCGTGATCTTGATCCTGTTCGTGATCATGCTGCTCGGGGTGGACAAGCTGGAGAACCTCGCCGACGAGCCGCTGGGCATCGGCTTCCGGGTCGCGGGCGGCGTCGTCGCCGTGGCGCTTCTCGCGGTCTTGCTGGCGGTGTTCTTCTTCGGCGGCAGGACCATCGTGACCGGCAAGCCGGCCCAAGCCACCTTCGGCGGCACGTCGACGTACCAACCGATCTCGCAACAGGCCGTGAGCAACCCGCAGGCCGGCGTGATCGACACCGCCGACGTGCCGAACATCAACCTGCTCGGCAAGCAGATCTTCACGCAGTACATCCTCGCCTTCGAGGTGACAGCCGCCCTGCTCACCATCGCCGTCGTCGGGGCCGTGGTCATGGCGCACCGATCGAAGCAGGTGCAGCCCATCCCCGACGAACCCGAGTCGCTCGACAGTGGCGCCGACCTCGCTGCCATCGACGCCGCCGGCGAGGAGGTGCGCGAAGCGTGACGAACCTCGACGTGCCCTATCTCGTGCTCGCCGGCGGCTTGTTCGCAGTCGGCGCCTTCGGCCTGCTCTACCGGCGCAACCCGCTGGTGATGCTCATGTGCGTCGAGCTCATGCTCAACGCCGTGAACCTCACGTTCGTGACGTTCGGCCGGATGATGAACGATCTCAACGGCCAGGTCATCGTGTTCTTCGTGCTGGTGGTCGCGGCGGCCGAGGTCGTCGTGGGCCTCGCCATCATCGTTGCCGTGATACGAAGGCGCCCCGGCGCGTCCGCCGACGACCTCAAGGTGCTGCGCGGGTAATCACATGCTGAACCTCATCTGGCTCGTTCCCGCGTTGCCGTTGCTCGGCTTCCTCGTCCTGTTGTTCTTCGGCAGCAAGATCGGCGATCCGCTCGCGGGGTGGCTCGCCACCTTCATGGTGGGCGCGGCGTTCGTGGTCAGCCTCGGTTTGCTGACCGGTCTCGTCAACCAGCCCGGCAACACGTTCCAGCAGGTGTTGTACACGTGGGTCCCGGCGGGCGACTTCAACGTCGACGTGGGCTTCTACCTCGATCCGCTGTCGATGACGCTGCTGCTCGTGATCTGTGGCATCGGCGGGCTCATCCACCTGTACGCCGTGGGCTACATGCAGGGCGACCCCCGCTACCACCAGTTCTTCGTCTACTTCAACCTGTTCGTCTTCTCGATGCTCATGCTCGTGCTCGGCGACAACCTGCTGCTCACCTTCCTCGGTTGGGAGGGCGTGGGCGCGTGCTCGTACTTCCTCATCTCGTTCTGGTTCGAGCGGAAGTCGAATGCGTCCGCCGCCAAGAAGGCCTTCGTCACGAACCGGGTCGGTGACTGGGGCTACCTGGTCGGCATGTTCATGTCGTTCTTCGTCTTCGGGTCGCTGAGCTACGCGGACATCCTCCCCAAGGCACCGGGTGTCACGCAGGCGACCGCGACGTTCATCGTGCTGTTCATGCTCGTGGCTGTGGTCGGCAAGTCGGCCCAGATACCCCTGTACCTGTGGCTCCCCGACGCCATGGCGGGCCCGACGCCGATCTCGGCTCTGATCCACGCCGCCACCATGGTGACCGCGGGCGTCTACCTGCTCGTGCGCCTCAACCCGCTGATCGCCGCCTCCTACGGCTGGGTGCCGTGGGTGATCGCGGTCATCGGGGCGATCACGCTGTTCGTCGCGGCCGTCCTCGGCTGCGTGCAACGCGACATCAAGAAGGCGCTCGCGTACTCCACGGTCAGCCAGCTCGGTTACATGGTGATGGCCGTGGGCGTCGGCGGCTACTCCGCTGCGGTCTTCCAGCTCGTGACCCACGCGGCCTTCAAGGCCACGCTGTTCCTCGGCGCCGGCGGGGTGGTCCATGGCATGGGCGACGAGCAGGACATGCGGAGGTTCGGCGGGCTCAAGAAGCCCATGCCGGTCATCTACTGGTGCATGATGATGGCGTCGCTCGCCATCTCTGGCATCGTGCCGTTCTCGGGCTTCTGGTCCAAAGACGACATCTTGGCGTTCACCTGGAACGCCGGGTTCAACGGTCCGAACAGCAGCCCGCTGGGCATCGTGCTCTACCTCGTCGGCCTCTTCACCGCCGTGCTCACGGGCATCTACATCTTCCGGATCGTCTACCTGACCTTCCACGGCCGGGCCCGCTACGACGATCCGGTGCCCGAAGACATCCTCCAGGACAACGCGATCAGCGAGGCGGAGTACGCCGATGGCGATCTCGAGGGTGACCACATCGAGATCCACGACGGGCACGCGCACGAACCCATCCACCCGCACCAGCCGGGGTGGCTCATGCTCGGGCCGGTCGCCGTGCTGGCGTTCCTCTCGGTCGTGATGGGCTTCATCAACCTGCCGTTCGGCAAGGCCGACTTCCTCCAGAGCTTCCTCGAGAAGGTGAGCAACCTCGAGTTGGCTCCCGCCGGGAACCTCGCCGCCATACCGGTCAACAACCTGCAGACGATCGTCATGCTCGCCATCGGGACGTCGTTCGGCGCCGCCGGCATCTTCGTTGCCTACCGCCTGTTCAAAGCGGAGAAGCTGCAAGAGCTACCGATCGTCGGCAAGCTGCCGCTCGACCCGTACAACCAGCTCGTCACGTGGTTCATGGGCCATCCCGGTCGCGTGATCTTCGACATGGTCGAGTGGTTCGATCGGACGATCATCGACGGTGCGGTCAACGGGGTCGGCAAGGTGGTTGCCGTCGCCGGTGAGGGGATCAGGCGCGTGCAGACCGGCTACGTCCGCACCTACGCCCTCGGGGTCGCCCTCGGCGCCGTGCTGATCCTCGCGTTCGTCGTCACGAGGGTGCTGAGCCTGTCGTGATCGCAACGCTCCTCGCCCAGGTCGCGAACGCGGCCGAGACCGCCGGACCCGAGTTCCCGATCCTGCCGGCGCTCGTGTTCGTCCCGCTCTTCGGCGCCGTCGCCATCCTGCTCGTGCCGGCCACCCGACCCGACATGCACCGGCTGCTCGCCATCGTGTCGTCGGCCATGTCCGGGGTCATCTCCCTCTACGTCCTCAAGGTGTTCGAGGTCCCCGACCCGGGCTACCAGTTCGTCTCGGAGGTCACCTGGATCGGCTCGCTCGACATCCGGTTCTCGCTGGGCATCGACGGCATCTCGCTCTTCCTCGTCGTGCTGACGGGCATCATCTTCCCGCTGGCGATCTTCGCGGCGAAGCCCGAGCACTCCGAGAAGGGCTACTACTTCTGGCTCACGCTGCTGATGGCCGGCTGCATGGGTGTGTTCCTCGCCCTCGACCTGCTGCTGTTCTTCTTGTTCTTCGAGATCACGCTGGTGCCCCTCTACATGCTCATCGGCAAGTGGGGCCACGGCCGCCGGGTGTACGCCGCCACGAAGTTCTTCATCTTCACCATGCTCGGCTCGATGTTCATGCTCGTGTCGATCGTGGCGCTTGCCTACATCGCGAAGGCCGGTCCGGGTGGCACCGTCAGCTTCGACTTCCGCAAGGTGGTCGAGGCCGACCTGTCGACTGGTACCGGCCGCTGGTTGTTCCTCGGCTTCGCGGTCGCGTTCGCGGTGAAGACGCCGATGTGGCCGGTGCACACGTGGCTTCCCGACGCGCACACCGAGGCCCCGACCGCCGGTTCCATCGACCTCGCGGGCATCCTCTTGAAGCTCGGCACGTTCGGCTTCCTCCGCTACGGCCTGTTCCTCTTCCCCGAGGCGTCGATCTGGGCCGCCCCGGCCTTCCTCGCGCTCGGCACGATCGGCATCGTCTACGGCGGCATCGTCGCGGCCATGCAGAAGAACTTGAAGCGCCTGGTCGCGTACTCGTCGGTCTCGCACATGGGCTTCGCCATCATCGGTCTGTTCGCGCTGAACGTGGAAGGCATCGAGGGCGCGATCCTCCAGATGGTCAACCACGGCATCATCACCGGCGGACTCTTCATCCTGCTCGGCTACCTCTACTCGCGCCGGCACACCTACGAGATGTCCGAGCTTCGCGGCATCCAGCGCAGCGCGCCGGTGTTCGCAGGCATCTTCATGCTCGTGATGCTGGCGTCGGTCGGCCTCCCCGGCCTCAATGGCTTCGTCGGTGAGTTCCTCGCGCTGCTCGGCACGTTCCTGGCCAATCACCTCTGGGCGATCATCGCGGCGACGGGCGGGATCCTCTCCTCGCTGTACCTCCTGTGGGCCTACCAGCGGGCGTTCCACGGCATCCCCGACGAGAAGAACGCGAGGTTCGCCGACCTCAAGCTCAACGAGCGCCTGGTCATGGTGCCGCTCCTCTTCCTGATCGTGCTGCTCGGCGTGTACCCGAAGCCCCTGCTCGAACGCATCGAGCCGTCGGTGCGAGCGACCATCGCGGGCCCCTGAGGCGGGCCCGCAAGCGGGGGCCGGGCGCTGATGGTCGCCGCCCTCGTTGCCCAGGCCGGTGCGGCCACGTCCACGATCCCGTCGCTTTCGGGGGCGCCGGCCGCATCGGCGGTGACGACCGCCGTTCCGGGCACCGACCCGAACGCCATCAACACCATCGCCACGCCGCCCATCGACTGGTCGGCCATCATGCCGATGGTCGTGCTGTTCGCCGGCGCCGTGCTCCTCATCACCGTGACCTCGTTGATGCGGCGCAAGCCGAAGGGCTTCTACGCGGCGTGGACGATCATCACCGTGCTGATCGCCATGGCCACGGCCGTGCCCCTGTGGGCACGCGTGCAAGGCTGGACCGACATCGCCGGCCAAACGGCCTTTCTCGGCCTCGAGTACCAGCCCCCGTTCTTCGGTCCGTTCAGCGCCGTCGCCGGCGCGGTGGGCGTCGACGGCTTCACGATCTTCGCCACCTTCGTGATCTGCATCAGCGTGGCCCTCGGCGCGCTGGCGGCCGACAGCTACCTGCGGCGCGAGGGCCTCGAGGGCCCCGAGTTCTATGTCCTCATGCTGATCAGCGCGGCGGGCGGGGTGCTGCTGGCCTCGTCGAACGACCTGATCGCGCTCTTCCTCGGGCTGGAGACGATGTCGATCGCCGTCTACGTCATGGCGGCCATGCACCTGAAGCGGGTGCAATCCCAAGAAGCCGGCATGAAGTACTTCGTGCTCGGCGCGTTCTCGAGCGCGTTCTTGCTCTACGGCATCGCCATGCTCTACGGCGCGACCGGCACCACCAACCTCATCGGCATGAAGAACGTCCTCTCGGCAACCATCCCGCTCAACAACGCGCTGTTGATGCTCGGCTTCGGCTTCGTGCTCGTCGGTCTGGGCTTCAAGGTCTCGGCCGTGCCGTTCCACTCCTGGAGCCCCGACGTCTACGACGGTGCCCCGACGCCCGCCGTCGTCTACATGGCGTCGGGTGTGAAGGTGGCCGCGTTCGCCGGCATGGTCCGGGTCTTCGTCGTGGCCTTCGGGCAGTACGCCGCGGATTGGCAGCCGATCGTCTACGCCCTCGCCGTGCTGTCGCTCGCGGGTGGGGCCGTGCTCGGCGCAGTGCAGACCAACGTGAAGCGCATGCTCGCCTACTCGTCGATCAGCCATGCCGGGTTCTTGCTGATGGCGGTCGAGGCCTCCAACGGCGTCGGCACGTCCGCTCTGCTCTTCTATCTCGCCGTCTACGTCTTCATGGTGGCCGGGGCGTTCGGCGTCGCCGCCCTCGTCGGGCGGCAGGGCGACGGCCGCCACTCACTGGACGACTACCGCGGCCTCGGCCGCACCAACCCGCTGCTGTCGGCCTCGCTCGTGGTGTTCCTGCTGGCCCAAGCGGGCGTGCCGTTCACGAGCGGCTTCCTCGCCAAGTTCTACGCGATCGGCGCGGCGGTGTCGGCCGGCTCGACCTACCTCGCCGTCGTCGCCGTGATCTCGTCGGTCATCGCCGCGTTCATCTACCTCCGCATCATCGTCGCCATGTACATGAGCGAGGGTGGCGACGGTGGCGCGGAACTCCGCCCCACGCCGGAAGATCACATCCGCGTCCCCGCTACCGCGGGGTTCGGCATCGCCCTCTGCGTGCTGGTCACCATCGGGTTCGGCCTCTTTCCCGACACGCTGACGCGCCTGTCCGAGCAGGCGACCCCGGCGCTGGTCGAGGAGGTCACGCCGCCCGGCTCGGGCCAGGCGACTGCGGGCGGTCCCACCGGTCCGATCGCGGTCGACCCTACCGGCGGCGGGTCCCCGGGCGGCGCGACCGGCGCTCCAGCCGGCGGACCGGGCGGCTGACCGACGGGCAGCGCGGCCGCCTCACGAACCTCACGAACCGGGGCGGTTCGGCGAACGTGATGGGTGATCAACGCAGCTTGAGCCAGGCGGACGCGCAGCCTCGCGACGCGCCGAGCGTCCAGAGACCGCGCCGGTCGCCGGGGCCGTAGCCGTCGGGACTCTGCGGGGAGAGCAGGGGGACCATGAGACCGCTCTGGTCGCTCACATGGTCGAGCCCGACCAGGTGGCCGAGCTCGTGCAGCAGCACGTTGCCCGCCGTGGCGCCCGGCCCGAAGGTCGGCGAGACCCCGCTGGTCGGCGACAACACGACGGCGCCAGACACGAAGAGCTGATCGCCGCTGTCGAAGGTCAACACCTCCGGTGACGTCACGCCGAGAGCGTCGCCGCCTTCGAGCGCCCAGATGTTGGTCTCGTTGCTTGTTGCCCATCCGATGAAGATCGGGTTGAACGCCGTGCCGAGGTCGGCGATGCCACCGGCACGGCGCGCCACCTGGGGGATGCTGTTGTTCGGCCCCGCATAGTTGAAGCGAAGCCCCGTCGCGGCCTCGACCCGCCGGACGGCTTCTTGCACCAGGGCGAGCCCGTTGCGGGGGCCGGCGCCCACGTTCACCGTGTAGTTGATGGTCTTGCACGGGTTGAAGCCCGCCGGCTTGCCGCTCGTCGACTTGAAGAGCGCGTTGGCCTCACCCTGGTTCGCGGGTTTCGGGGGAACCTGGAGTTGGGCCGCGGTGAGGTCTTCGCGGAGGTACTCCGCCGGCGACGGTTCGCGGATCGTCGTGGTCACGCGGGGCGCGGTTGTGGTCGGCGCGGCCGTGCTCGGGGGCGCCCCGCTCGCTCGGCCCGCGCCCGGGTCTTCGGCGGTGGTGCTCGGCGAGCGGTTGGACGGAGCGGTGGGGAGGGCGGCGTCGGCGGGCGTGCCCGGGCTCGTGCCGTTGAGCTTCGGAGCGATGACCACGACGGTGACCACCATGAAGGCGAACGTGACGGCGACGATCAGGAGCGCCCAACGGCCGAGCTTCCGCGGCGCCGACGGCGGCCCTCCGGCGGGCGGTCCCCACGGCGGCTGCCCCCATTCGGGCGGCCGGGCGGGCATCGGCCCCCAGCCGGTCGGCCCTGCTGGTGGCGGGACGCGGGCTGGCGTCTCGGGCCACACGCCTCCCGGGGTGACGTCTGTCGCGCCCCACTGGCTCGAAGGCGTCTCGCCGTCGTCTTGGTGCACGCCACGCATGGTCGCGCGATCGCGCCGCCCCCGGTTGCTCAGCGGGCGTCGACCGTCCTCGGGTCGGGGTCGCGGTAGGCCAGGACGGCGACGCAGCCCAACGCGATGAGTGAGAGGAGGAACTGGCCGACCGACACGATGCCGGTGGATTGCGGTGCGAGACCCATCAACAAGAGCGCAGCGGTGGCGAGGAAACCGGCGACGACGGCCAGCGGGCTCTCTACGAATGAGCGCCAGCTCCCGAGGGTGGTGTTCGGCATCTTCCGGTTGTCGGCAGCCAAACCGTCACACTCAAGTCAAACCTGGCGTGACCTCGCTGTTTCCCGTCGGCGGGCGACGGGCGATCGCCCAGGTGATCGACCGTCATGGCGCCTCCGGCTGACCCGCCGTCGGGTTGGGGGGCACCTCCCTGAGCTGGGGGAACAGCACGACGTCGCGAAGCGTCGGGGCGTCGGTCAGCAACGAGACGAACCGGTCGACGCCGAGCCCGACACCCGACATCGGCGGCATGCCGTGCTCCATGCACTCGAGGAAGTCGTCCTCCATCATCATCGTCTCAAGATCGCCGGCCTCCCGCAGAGCGATCTGGTCTTCGAGGCGCGCCCGCTGGTCGATCGGGTCGACCAGCTCGGAGTACGCCTTCACGATCTCCCACCCGTTCACGACGACCTGGAACATGTCGAGCCTCGTCCCGTCCTCGTCGGAACGGCGGGCGAGCGGGACCAGCTCGACAGGATGGTGCACGAGGAAGCAGGGCTGCACCAACCGCGGGCGGACCGTCCGTTTGTAGAGGACGTCCACCAGGCCGGCGTAGGAGACCTGATCGCCGAGCTGATCGTCGGGGTCGAGCTCGGCGCGCTTGATCGCCGCCTTCAACGCATCGACATCGCGTATGGCGTGCAGGTCGATTCCCGTCGCGTCCCGCACCGCGGACCGGTAGTCGATCGTGGGCCACTCGCCGCCGAAGTCGAGCTCGACGCCGCTGTAGGACACCGTCTGCCGCCCGAGGACGTGCTGCACCGTCTGCTGGAGCAGCTCGCGCACCAGCACCATGTTGTCGCGGTAGTCCCAGTACGCCGCGTACCACTCGAGCAACGTGAACTCCTGCAGGTGCGACGAGTCCATCCCCTCGTTGCGGAAGTTGCGCCCGAGCTCGTAGACGCGGTCGAGCCCGCCGGCGACGACTCGCTTGAGATAGGTCTCCGGTGAGATGCGGAGGAAGAAGTCGCGATCGAGCGCGTTGTGGTGGGTCGAGAACGGACGAGCGGCGGCGCCCGACGCCGCTGCTTGCAGCACCGGCGTCTCGACCTCGACGAAGCCGCGCTCGTCGAGGAACGCGCGGATGAACGAGATGGCTCGCGAGCGGGTGAGGAACCGGGCCCGGCTCTCGTCGTTGGTCAGCAGATCGAGATAGCGCTTGCGGTACTTCAGCTCGGGGTCGGCCACCCCGGCGTGCTTGTCGGGCATCGGTCGCCCGGCTTTGTTCAGCAGCACGAGCTCGGTGACCCCCACGGTGTGCTCGCCCTTGTCGGTCGTCCACACCTCGCCGGCGATACCGACGAAGTCGCCGAGGGCGACCGAGCCGGCCCATGCCTTGAACGTCTCGGCACCGAGGTCGTTCTTGCGCAGCGAGAACTGCACGCGCTCGCCCGAGCGATCTTGGAGCTGGCCGAACGCGATGCCCCCCATCTTGCGGAAGAGCATCACGCGGCCAGCCAACCGGACCGCCGCGCCGTCGGGCTTTCGCTTGGCGTCGGCCGCCAGCGTGTCGAGGTCGAACCGATCGGCGGGGTGGAACGATGCTTGCTCGCTCATACGGGTGGGGACGGTAGTGGCTGGCGTTGCTCCAGCCGCGACCCTACGACGACCCGCTTGCGGTCACGTTGGCCTTGGCTGTCCCCCGCGAGTTGCTGACGTTGAAGTTGTACGTGACGGTGCCGGGGCAGCTGAACGGGAAGTCTTTGGTACCGGTCGCGCCGAGCGTCTCGGTTGTACCGTTCGTCGCGCTCAGTTGCACCGTGCTGACGTTGCTCGACCAGCTCAGGCTGACCGTACCCGCGCCGCAGTTGGGCCCGCCGCCGCCGGTGACCGACGCCTGGACGGTGGGCGAGGGTTCGTTGTTGGCCGGCGGCAGGGTGACGGTCGCTTGGGTCGGCGGCGGCTGGGTCGGCGGCGGCTGGGTCGGCGGCGGTTGCGACACGGTCACCCGGGACGTCGTCACGGTCGGCGGCGCCGTGGTCGTCTCCTCGGGTGGGGCCGTGGTCGTCTCGCCCGCGCCGTCGGGGACCGTCGAGCTCGAACCGCCGAGACCGGGGCCGAGATCGGCTGCGGCTTGGCCGAGCCCGCCACCGAGCCGCTTGCTCACGCCGGCCTGATCGGTCGTCGTCGTCCCGTTCGCGGCGCACGCCGCGAGCAGGCTCATCAGGAGCGTCGCCGCCAGTGCTGCGGTTGCCCTCGTTCCGGTGTGCACGGGCAAAGGATACTCCTGGCCGCGCGGCCGGCGTGGCGCGCCGCGGCCGCTCACAGCCGGTTTTCGCCGTTGCACGGGCGAGCGTGGGCCTGCTCGCCGATTTCGTCGCTTGTGCTCGTATTCACTAGTCTCCGCGAACGATGCTCGCCGCGATCTCCGCGCCGTTTTCCCAGGCTGTTTCACAGGCGGTTGCCGACCCCGCGACATCGTCGGGCGCGGTCGAGTACTCCGATTTCGTGCGGCAATACCTCACGGTCGCCATCTTCAGCGGATTGGCGCTGGCCATGGTGGCCCTCATGCTCGGCATGGGTGCGATGCTCCGCCCGTCGAGCGGCCGCAAAGGCGACTTCCAGTCCCAAAAGCAGATCGTCTATGAGTCCGGGGTCGATCCGGTTGGCCTGGGCTGGACCCAGACCCAGGTCCGCTACTACGTGTTCGCCCTGCTCTTCGTGTTGTTCGACGTCGAAGCGGTGTTCATCTTCCCGTGGGCGACGCGGCTGGAGGCCTACAGCTGGTTCGGCCTCGTCGAGATGGCCATCTTCATCTTCTTGCTCCTCCTCGGCCTCGTGTATGCGATCCGGAAGAAGGTCCTCCAGTGGCTGTAGGTGTCGGCAAACCAGAGGTTTGCGGACGAGAGCCCGGGAGCGTCGTCTGATGGGTTTGGTAGAGAAGGGGAAGATCCCCAAGCGCCTGAACGATCTGCTCGCGCTCAGCCGGAAGTACTCGATCTGGTGCTACCAGTGGGGCCTGGCGTGCTGTGCCATCGAGATGGGCGCGGCGTTCGTGTCGCCCCGCTACGACATCATGCGGCTCGGCGTCATCCCGTTCCCAGCGAGCCCCCGGCAGGCCGATCTCGTCATCATCTCCGGCACGGTGACCGACAAGATGGCGCCGGCGGTGCGGCGGCTCTACGAGCAGATGCCCGACCCGAAGTACGTGATCTCCATGGGCTCGTGCGCCAACTGCGGCGGCCCCTACTGGGACAGCTACTCGGTCACCAAAGGCGTCGACCAGTTGATCCCCGTCGATGTCTACGTGCCCGGTTGCCCTCCCCGGCCCGAGGCCCTGCTCGAGGGCATCGTGTTGCTGCAGGAGCGCATCCAGAGCGAAGACCCTGTCGAGCGGTTCCGAGGTGAACCAATTGTCGTCGGCTGACACCGAAGCTCCCCCCGCTGACCAACAAGCAGAGGCGCCTCGCGACGAGCGGCGAGAGGCGCTGATCAGCCTGTTCAGCGCCGAGATCGGTGACGCGGTCGTCGGCACCCACATCCGCGCCGGTGACGATCTGTGGATCCGCATCACTCGTGAGGCGTGGCTCGAGACCGCTCGCTTCGCCCAGCAGCGCCTGCGGATGGACTTCTTCGACTTTCTCTCCGGAATCGACTGGCGGCCGTCGCCCTACGGCCGCGACATGGACAGCCAGGAAGACATCGTGGTGCACGGCACCGAGCCCAAAGAGCCTCCGGCCATGGCGACGGGTTACGCCGGCGGCGACACCCGCTTCCAGGTGTTCGCCCGGGTGTTCTCGACGGCCAGCCACGAGGGCGTGACGCTCAAGGCGGATCTGCCCGACGACGACCTGTCGATCGACTCGTGGGTCCCCGTGTACGCCGGCGCCAACTGGCACGAGCGTGAGTGCCACGAGATGTACGGGTTCACGTTCAACGGCCACCCCTACCCGGTCAACCTGTACCTGCCGGGCGACTTCGAGGGCTTCCCGCTGCGCAAGGACTTCCCCCTGCTGGCCCGGCGCGTGAAGCCGTGGCCCGGCATCGTCGACGTCGAGCCCATGCCGGGGTCCGATGATGACGAAGGCGCTGAGGGGGGCGATAGCTGATGGCTGCGCCAACCGTTCCTGAGAGCAAACAGCTGCAGTACATCTCGCAGCAAGCGGCCGACAGCCGCGTCAACGTCGAGTTCGAGACCGAAGACGGCATGACGCTGAACATCGGGCCGCAGCACCCGGCGACCCACGGAACCTTGCGCATCATCACCCGGCTCGACGGCGAGCAGGTGATCTCGTGCGAACCGGTGCCCGGCTACATGCACCGCGGCTACGAGAAGCTCACCGAGGTCCGCACCTACCCGCAGGTGACCACGCTCATCAACCGCATCGACTGGTTGGGCAGCTTCGCCAACGAGGTGCCGTTCATCCTCGCCGCCGAGAAGCTGATGGAGATCGAGGCGCCGCCGCGGGCGCGGTACATCCGCACGATCCTCTTCGAGCTCAGCCGCATGGCCAACATCGTGCTGTTCCTCGGCGACCTCGGGGCCCAGCTCGGCGGCGTGACCGCGGTGTTCTACGCGTTCCGCGATCGTGAGTTCGTGCTCAACCAGATCGAGGCGGTCACCGGCGGGCGCTTCCACCCGAACTTCGATCGCATCGGTGGGCTGAAGGACGACCTGCCGAAGGGCTGGATCGCCGAGACCAAGAAGTGCATGACGCGCGTGCACGACTTCTGCGACGAGCTCGAAGACCTGTTGATCGGCAACGAGATCTTCCAGGCCCGCACGCGCGGCATCGGTGTCATCCCCGCCAACGTCGGCCTGTCCTACGGTCTGTCCGGCGCCAACATCCGCGGCAGCGGCGTCGACTGGGACATCCGCCGCGACCACTGCCCGCCGGGCCTCGTCTACGACAAGGCCGACTGGAAGGTGTGTACCCACCCCGACGGCGATTCGTTCAGCCGCTCGTGGGTGCGCCTCCAGGAGGTGCGCGAGTCGGCCAAGATCGTCGACCAGTTGCTCGACTCGGTCCCGAGCGGCCCGGTCATGGCCAAGGTGCCCCGCATCATCAAGGTGCCCGAGGGCGAGGCGTACGTCGCCACCGAGAACCCGCTTGGCCAGATGGGCTACTACGTCATCTCCAAGGGCGACCTCGTGCCGTTCCGGGTCAAGATCCGTTCCGCGTCGTTCAACAACGTGTCGATCGTCCCGTGGGTGACCCGGGGCGTTTTCGTGCCCGACGTCATCACCATCCTCGCCAGCCTGTACTTCATCCTCGGAGACATCGACCGGTGATGCTCGGTGACACCATCTTCGACGTCTACTGGTTCCAGACCGTCATCAAGGTGCTGGTCGTCGCGCTGTTGATCCCGACCACCGCGCTCATCCTCGGCATCGTCTTCCTCTTCAAGGTGATGTCATGGATGCAGAGCCGCCTCGGCCCCCAAGAAGCCGGTCCGAAGGGCCTGTTGCAGCTGCTGGCCGACGGCGCCAAGTTCTTGCAGAAAGAAGACCTGACGCCGATGAGCGCCGACGTGCGCGTGTTCCGCATGGCGCCGATCGTGGTGCTGATGTCGACGTTCCTGCTGTTCGTCATCATCCCGGCCAGCCCCAACCTGGTGGTGGAGAACCTGCCCAACGGCGTGTTCTTCGCGTTCGCCGTGTCGTCGCTGTCGGTCATCGGTGTGCTGATGGCCGGCTGGGCGTCGGCCAACAAGTACGCGCTGCTCGGCGGCATCCGCGCCGCCGGCCAGCTCATCGCGTACGAGCTGCCGATGGTGCTCGCCGTCGTCGGCGTCGTGATCCAGGCCGGCACGCTCAGCATGAACGGCATCGTGGTCGCCCAGGCCGGCTTCCACATCGGCCCGATCCCGGTGCCCTACATCGTCACGCAGTTCCCGATGTTCCTCGTCTTCCTGGCCGCGACCCAAGCCGAGCTCACGCAGGCGCCGTTCGACATGCCCGTCGCCGAGTCCGAGCTCGTGGCTGGCTACCAGGTCGAGTACTCGGGCTTCCGGTTCCTGTTCTTCTTCATGGCCGAGTTCGCCACCGCGTTCGCCTTCGCCGCCATCGCGGCCACGCTGTTCCTCGGCGGCTACTACGTGCCCGGCCTCGACATCAACAGCGGCATCTACTGGGTGCTCGGCCCGATCGTGCTGTTCACCAAGATCATGCTGGTGTCGTTCCTGATCTTCTGGTTCCGGTTCACCTATCCCCGGTTCCGTGAAGACCAGCTCCAGAGGTTCGCCTGGAAGTGGCTCATCCCGATCTCGCTGGTGTGGATCTCGGTGACCGCGTTGTTCAAGGTCTGGGTGGCATGAGTCCAGCACCGAGGTTCCAAAAGCCGCAGTTGCCCGGCATGCTCAAAGGGCTCGGGGTGACCTTCAAGGAGATGGTCAAGACCTTGAAGCCCGACAGCATGGGCGGCGGGCCGGTCACCGTGCAGTACCCGCGCGAGAAAGAAGAGCCCGCGCCCCGCGCCCGTGGCGTCATCGCGCTGTACGAAGAGAACTGCACCGCCTGCATGCTCTGCAGCCGTGAGTGCCCCGACTGGTGCATCTACATCGAGGCCCACAAGTACCTGGCGCCGCCGCGACGAGAGGGGGGCAAGCCCCGCCAGAAGAACGCGCTCGACCGCTTCGACATCGACTACTCGCTGTGCATGTACTGCGGCATCTGCGTCGAGGTGTGCCCGTTCGAGGCGCTGTTCTGGAGCCCCGAGTTCGAGTACTCCGAGCCCAAGATCGCCGACCTCTTGCACGACAAGACCAAGCTCGGCCTGTGGTTCGAGACGGTCCCCGACTTCGAGGCCTACGAAGGCGGCGCCGACGTCAAGGCGAAAAAGGTCCCGACATGACCAACGCTCCGACCTACCTGCCCGAGTACATCATGTTCGGCTTGATCGCGTCGTCGATGGTCGTCGCGGCGGTGCGCGTGGTCACGACGAAGAACGTCGTGCACGCCGCGCTGTGGCTCGTCCTCGTGCTCGGCGGTGTGGCTGGGCTGTTCATCCTGCTGGCGTCGGAGTTCACCGCCATCACCCAGGTGCTGGTCTACATCGGCGCCATCGTCGTGCTGTTCCTGTTCGGCATCATGCTGACCAGGGCGCCGCTCGGGAAGTCGGCCGACCTCGACAACAACGTCGCCCAACGCATCGTGGGCGCCCTCGTCGGGCTCAGCCTGCTCGGTGTCATGGTGTACGGGTTGGTCAACCGGTGGAGCGACCAGAAGATCGAGCTGGTCGGCTCCAGCACCCGCCAGTTGGGCCAGACCACCGAGCAGATCTCCGACTCGATCTTCTCCACCTACCTCGTCCCGTTCGAGGTCGTGTCGGTCTTGTTGCTCGCCGCGCTGATCGGCGCCATCGTCCTGGCGAGGAGGGACTGATCACGTGCTGATCAACGCCTACCTCCTGCTGGCCGCGGTGCTGTTCTGCATCGGTGTGTACGGCGTGCTCGCCCGCCGCAACGGGGTGCTCGTGCTCATGTCGATCGAGCTGATCCTGAACTCGGTCAACATCAACCTGGTGGCCTTTGGCGCCTGGTGGGGCGCGCAGCAGCCGTGCGGCGCCGCGCAGGGCTGCGCAGCCACCATCGGGCCGGTCTTCGCCTTGTTCGTCATCACCGTGGCCGCCGCCGAGGTGGGCGTGGGCCTCGCCCTCGTGTTGATGCTCTACCGCAACTTCAAGAGCATCGACATCGACCAAGTGGACTCGATGAAGGGCTGAACGTGGATCGCGTCGAGGGATGGTGCCGCGTAGCGGCCGGTGAGGCGGGCCGGTGATGGATTCGGTCGGGATCATGGACAAGGTGTTCCTGCTGCCCCTGATCATGGCGAGCTCGTTCGTCATCATCTTGTTCGTCGGCAAGCGCTTCTCCGAACGGGTCACGTCGTCGATCGGCATCGGCGCGGTCGGCGCGTGCTTCGTCCTGTCGCTCGTCATCGGCGCCCAATGGATCAACCGGGTCGACAACCCCCCGACCGGGGCGGCTGCCGTGGCGGCGGAAGAGGCCTGCCTGGGCGGGCCCGGCGACGATCCGCAGGCCCGCGAAGGCGGCGGCCGTGGCGCCGAGCCAGGTTCCGCAGAGCGCGGTGCACCCACCGGCGCGGCCCCGGGCGAGTCGGCCGCGGTGCTGGGCCAGGAGGGCGGCGGATCGACCGAGAGCCCGAGCGCCGAAGGTGGTCAGGCGGAATCGGCCCAGGCCAAACGGGGCGAGACCATCCCGGTCTGCGCGAGCATCACCTGGTTCGAGACCGCCGTGTCCACCAGCCAGACCATCAAGTTCGAGGCGGGCACCGTCCTCGACGGCCTGTCGGCGCTGATGCTGTTCGTCGTCTCGATCATCTCGCTGCTCGTGCACATCTACTCCAAGGAGTACCTGCACGACGACCGCCGCTTCACGCACTACTACGCGTTCTTGAGCTTGTTCACCGCGTCGATGCTCTTCTTCGTCCTCGGGTCCAACAGCCTGCAGATGCTCGTGGGCTGGGAGCTCGTCGGCGTGTGCTCGTTCGTGCTCATCGGCCACTGGTGGGAAGAGGGGAACAACACCTATGCCGCCCTCAAGGCCTTCCTCACCAACCGGGTGGGCGACACCGGGCTGATCATCGGCGTCATCGTGACGTTCTTCGCCGCCGGTGCCACCAGCTTCAACGTCTTCCGGCTCAACGAGGCCGCGCTCAGCGGCAAGGTGAGCTCGACCTTGCTGCTCATCGGCGCCATCGCCTTGTTCTGGGGGGTCACGTCGAAGTCCGGCCAGTTCCCGCTCCACACGTGGCTCCCCGATGCCATGGCCGGCCCGACGCCCGTGTCCGCCCTCATCCACGCGGCGACGATGGTCGTTGCCGGCGTCTACCTCATCGCCCGGCTCTACGGCGTCTTCTACGCCGGCCTGCAGATCAACAACAACACGATCAACTACGTCGCGTTCATCGGTGGCTTCACCGCGCTCATCGGCGCGGGCCTCGCGTTCGTCCAGAAGGACATCAAGAAGGTGCTGGCGTACTCGACGGTAAGCCAGCTCGGCTACATGGTGATGGCCCTCGGCGTCGGTGCGTGGACGGCGGCGGTCTTCCACCTGTTCACCCACGCCTTCTTCAAGGCCAGCATGTTCCTCGGGGCCGGCTCGGTCAGCCACGCCTGCCATCACACCTTCGACATGGACGAGATGGGCGGGTTGAAGAAGAAGATGCCCATCACGCGGTGGACGTTCATGTTCTCGGGCTTCGCGCTGGCCGGCATCTTCCCGTTCGCCGGGTTCTTCTCCAAAGACGAGATCCTCGCCGGAGCAGCCAACGGGCAGGGTGGCAACGCGTACACGATCATGCTGGTCTTCGGCCTCGTCGTCGCGTTCATGACCGCCGCGTACATGGGTCGCACGTACTACCGCACGTTCGAGGGTGAGTACCGCGGGCACGCCCATCCGCACGAGTCGCCGAAGATCATGACGATCCCGCTGATCATCCTCACCACGTTCGCGACGATCGGTGGCGTGGTGAACTTCCCCGGCAAGCTCACCGAGTGGTTGCGCCTCCCCCAGACCTTCGGTGGGCGGCTCGAGCACTACGTGCAGCCCGAGTGGGCCGGGCGGTTCCCGACGCTCGACGTGGCCGAGTTCAACCCGTGGCTGGCGACCGGTTCGGTGCTGCTCGCGCTGCTCGGCATGTTCATCGGCATCGGCTGGTACGCGAACCGCCTCTATGAGCGCAAGCTGACCGAGCGCAGCAAGGTGCTGCACGCCGGCTACACCTTCCTCGCCAACAAGTACTACCTCGACGCGCTCTACGAGAACGTCATCCGCGATCGCGGCGTCTTCCCGCTGGCGCGGGCCAGCTACTGGTTCAACCAGTACGTCGTAGACGGCATCGTCAACGCGGTCGGCGTCGGGTCGCGCTCGGTCGGCAACTTCCTCTACAAGTACCTCGACCAGGGCGCCATCGATGGTGCGGTGAACGGCACGGGCATCGTGTCCGACGAGAGCGGGCAGCTCCTCCGCCGCATCCAGACCGGCAAGGTCCAGCAATACGCGGCGCTGTTCTTCTTCGGTGCCACCGTCCTCACCATCTTCTTCGTCGTCTTCATCCGGTAAGAGCTGGGAACCTCCATGCAACTTGCACAAATCGTCGTCCAAGACACCGGGTCGTTCTTCCGAACGCCGCTCACCTACGTGGTGTTCATCCCCATCGTCGGCGCGCTCTTCATGATGCTGATCCCGAGGGCGCAAGAGTCCTTCATCAAGTGGGCCGCGCTCATCACGTCGCTCCTCGCCTTCGGTGTGTCGCTCTTCGTCGCCGCAAAGTTCGACTACAACGCGGCGAAGCCCGAGTTCTTCGCCAACCTGCCGTGGATCCCGGTGATCAACAGCCGCTACATCGTCGGCATCGACGGCATCTCGCTCCCGCTGTTGTTGCTGACCACCTTCATCGTGCCGCTGTGCATCATCTACTCCTGGAAGCACTTCCCCGAGCCGCACAACCCGAAGGCTTTCCTCATCCTGATCCTGGTGCTCGAGACCGGCATGGTCGGCTCGTTCATCGCCCTCGACCTCATCTTGTTCTTCGTGTTCTTCGAGATCGTCCTGCTACCGATGTACTTCATGATCGGCGTGTGGGGTGGCGAGCAACGGCAGTACGCGTCGATCAAGTTCTTCCTCTTCACGCTGTTCGGGTCGGCTCTGATGATCATCAGCTTCCTGGCCCTCTACTTCCTGTCCGCCAAGGTGATGGTCGATGGGCAGCCGATGAACAGCTTCGACATGATGCTGCTGCCCGAACTGGCGCGAGGGATCTCGGCCACGTGGGCGCTGGTGATCTTCGGCGGTTTCTTCATCGGCTTCGGCATCAAGGTTCCGATCTTCCCGTTCCACACGTGGTTGCCCGACGCCCACACCCAGGCGCCGACGGTCGGCTCGGTCATCCTGGCTGCCGTCCTCTTGAAGTTGGGCACCTACGGCTTCGTGCGCATCGCCGTCCCGATCCTTCCCGATGCGGCCCGAAGCTGGGCGCCATGGATCGGTCTGGTCGCCGTCATCGGCATCATCTACGGCGCGCTGTGCTGCCTGGCGCAGACCGACATGAAGCGCCTCATCGCGTTCTCGTCGGTCGCGCACATGGGCTTCGTGATGCTCGCCATCGCCAGCCTCACGCCCTTCGGCTTCAACGCCGCCGTGTTCGGCATGGTCGCCCACGGCCTCATCACCGGCATGCTCTTCTTCCTCGCCGGCTCCACCAAAGAGCGTTACCACACGCTCGAGATCAACCGGCTCGGCGGCCTGCTCGTGTCCGCGCCCCGCATGGGCTGGATCCTGGGCTTGACGGCCATGGCCTCGCTCGGACTTCCCGGCCTCGCCGGGTTCTGGGGTGAGTTCCCGGCCATCCTCTCGTCCTACAAACCGACGAGCCCCGACTACGTCACGTCGTTCTTCGGGGTCGAGATGCAGCCGCTGTTCCAGGGCTACATGGTGGTGGCCGTGCTCGGCACGGTCTTCGCGGCCGGCTATCTCCTGTGGCTCTACCAGCGCGTGGCGTTCGGGACACCGAAAGAAGAGTTCGCCCACGATCCGCACCTGCACGACGTGACGAAACCGGAATGGATCGCGTGGCTGCCGATGCTCGTCCTCATCGTCGTGCTCGGCGTGTACCCGAACCTCATCTTCCGCACGACCAACGACTCGGCGAAGCGGGCGACGGCGGTGCTCACGCGGCAGTCCGAGCAGACTGGCGGCACGGGTGGAGAAGGCAGCGGCACCGGTGAAGCAGCACCGCCCCCGTCCGGCGGCGGGAACGGAGGCTGACCAGCGTGCTCGCTGCTGTCGCACCGATCCTCGCCCAGATCGCCCCTGGAGGGTTCCAGGGCCCGCCCGTCAATTGGGTCGCGTTCTCGCCGGAGGTGGTCCTCACCGCGACGCTGGTCGTGGTCGTGCTGGTCGACGTCTTCACCGAGCGCTACGACAAGGGCGCCATCAACACGCTCGCCGGAATCGGCGTGCTGCTGTCGTTGCTGTTCGTCGGCGTGGTCGTGGTGACGGCCAACAACAGCGAGTCGATGTTCGGTGGCGCGTACGTGGTCGACAACTTCGCGCTGATCATGAAGGCGTTGTTCTTGCTGTCGGGCTACGTCGTCATCCTCATCTCCACGAACTACATCGGCGAAGGCGACTACTGGGAGGGCGAGTACTACCAGCTCATCCTGGCCTCGGTGCTCGGCATGCTCGTCATGGCCTCGGCCCGCGATCTCATCAGCATCTTCATCGCCCTCGAGCTGCTGTCCATCCCCGCCTACATGCTGGCGGCGTGGCGCAAGCGCGACCTCAAGTCCGACGAGGCGGGCATGAAGTACTACCTGATGGGCGTCTTCGCCACGGCGGTGATGCTGTACGGCATGTCGTTGCTGTACGGCCTCACCGGCGACACGTTGCTGACCAAGATCAACGCGGCCATCAGCACCGGCACCAAACCGCCGGCGATCCTCATACTGGCGGTGATCTTCGTGCTCGTCGGGTTCGGCTTCAAGGTGTCCGCGGTGCCGTTCCACACGTGGGCACCCGACACCTATGAGGGCGCGCCGACGCCGGTGACGGCATTCCTCGCCGTCGCCTCGAAAGCCGCCGGCTTCGTCGCCCTCATGAACCTGGTGTTCATCGGCTTCCTCGGCCGGGCCGACATCGTGCAGCCGCTCATGTGGGCGCTCTCGGCGCTGACGATGACCGTCGGCAACCTCATCGCGCTCCGGCAGACGAACGTGGTCCGGATGTTTGCCTACTCCGGTGTTGCCCAGGCGGGCTACATGCTCGCGCCGCTCGCCGTGGCCGGTTCGAGTGGCACCGACCCCAACGTCGCCGTGCGGTCGATCGTGACCTATCTGTTGATCTACGCGGCGATGAACCTCGGGGCGTTCGCGGTGGTGATCGCTCTTGCTCGCAAGACCCGCTCTGCGGAGATCACGTCGATGAGTGGCGCCTTCCACTACGCGCCGGGGCTGGCATGGTGCCTGACGATCTTCCTCACCTCGCTCGCCGGCATCCCCCCGTTCGGTGGGTGGTTCGCGAAGTTCTCGATCTTCCAGGCGCTGTTCACCGCGGCGACTCCGGCGGGCTACACGCTCGCTGTGCTGCTGGTGGTCAACTCGGTCATCGCCGCCTTCTACTACATGCGCGTCGTCCGGGTGATGGCGTTCGAGCCTGCCGACGATGTGGACATGACCCCGGTGAAGGTGCCTTCCTCGTTGCTCGTCGCGATGGGCATCACGGTCGTCGTCACCGTCCTCACCGGCGTGGTACCCGCGATCGTGAGCCAGTTCGCCAGCAGCGCGTCGCTCGTCGGCTTCGGAGGCTGACGCGCCGGCGCGGGGAACAGCGATGAGGTCGTTGGCTGATGAGCTCAGCGACCTGATCGACCGGTTCGGCCCGGTCCCGTTCGATCAGGTCATGGAGCTGGCGCTGTATGACCCCGACCGCGGGTTCTTCACGACGACCGGCGCCGCGGGGCGGCGCGGCGACTTCCTCACCAGCGCGGAGGTGGGCCCGCTGTTCGGTGCGGTCATCGCCCGGGCGCTCGACACGTGGTGGCGCGAGCTCGGTTCGCCCGACCCGTTCGTCGTGGTGGACGCGGGTGCCGGGACCGGCGCGCTGGCGCGCGCCGTGCTCGCGGCCAAGCCGCAGTGCGTGGGCGCGTTGACCTACCTCCTGGTCGAACGCTCCGCCGCGCGGCGAGGCCAGCAGGCGCGCGGGCTGCCCATCGTGCCGGCGGCGTTCGCGTTCCCGCCGACGGCCGTCGACGGCGACGGGTTCGCGGTCACCGTCGATGCGGGCACCGGCCCGCGAGCCGTCTCGATGGCCGAACTGCCGGCCGCGCCGTTCGCGGGTGTGGTCATAGCCAACGAGCTCCTCGACAACCTCCCGTTCCGCATCGTCGAGCGGGCGCGGGATGGGTGGAAGGAGGTGCGCGTCGGGCATGGCGCGGCTGGCTTCACCGAGATCCTCACCGAGTGCCCGCCTGAGCTCACGGCTGTCGCCGATGCTGTCGCTCCCCAGGTCATACCGGGCTCGCGGCTTCCTCTCCAGCTCGCCGCGGCCGACTGGCTGGCCGCGGCCCTCGAGCGCCTGACCGCCGGCCGGCTCGTCATCGTCGACTACGCGGCGACGTCACCAGAGCTCGCCGCCCGCGGGCGCGGTTGGCTGCGCACCTATCGCGCCCATGAGCGTGGCACCGACCCGTTGCTCGACCTCGGCGAGCAGGACATCACGGCCGACCTCGCGGTCGATCAACTGGCCCGGGTCCGGCCTCCGACGTCCCGAACCACCCAGGCCGAGCTCCTCCGCACCTTCGGCATCGACGAGCTGGTCGCAGAAGGGCGGACGACCTGGCACGAGCGAGCCGCGATCGGCGATCTCGGAGCGATCCGCGGCCGCAGTCGCGTGCGCGAGGCGGAGGCACTCCTCGACCCGGCGGGCCTCGGCTCCTTCGCTGTCCTCCAGTGGGTCATGCGATGAACCACGTGCAGAGCCTCGCCCCCGGCGAACGAACGCCGGGCGCACGAATGCCTACTCCTCCGGCCGCTTGCCCGTCACCCGCTGCTTTTGGGCGGCGCGTGGTGTCTCCGTCTCGAGGGGCTCCATGTCGACCTTGATCGGTGCGTCGCCGTTGCTCGACGGGTCGTCCGCCGGCGGTGGTGAAGCCTTGTCCCCGCCGTTCTCTTGCCACCGCTCCGCCGCTGGTACGCCTCCGAGTGCGGCTGCGGCTTCGCCGTCGACCATGATGCAGTTCCGGCCCGCTCGCTTGGCTGAGTAGAGCGCCGCGTCGGCGACGGCGATCATCTCGTCGAAGGTCGAGCCGGCGCTGTGATCGGTCAGACCCCAGCTCGCCGTGAACGGCATGCTCTGCACGCGATCGATCTCGAGAGCGAGCGCAGATTGGAGGCGCTCCAGTGCCGCGAGTGCCTCGACGATGTTCGTGTCGGGGAGCAGGACCACGAACTCCTCGCCCCCGTAGCGCGAGGGGATGTCGCCGGGCCGGAGGTTGTCCTTCATGACCTTGGCGAAGAGGCGAAGCGCTCGGTCCCCGGCTTCATGGCCGTAGGTGTCGTTGAGGTCCTTGAAGTGATCGAGGTCGGCGATGGCCACGCTGAACTGGTCGTCGTCGAGCATCAGCGAGCGGGCTTTGGACTCGACGCTCCGCCGGTTCAGCAGCCCAGTCAGGCCGTCGGTCGAGGCCTGCAGCTCGGTCATCTGTGTGACGCGCAACGTGCCCGTGCGGTTGCCGGTCTCTGAGGCGAGGACCGTGAGACGCTCGATTTGGGTGTGGTCAGGCGGCTGGTTGTCGTTGCCAACCGTGTGCAGCACGCCGAGGGCCTGGCCGCTGAACATCACGGGGACGCACACGGCCGAGCACGCGCCACCCGAATGCTCGGGCAGCTTGGGGCACACGTTCAGCATGCGGCTGCTCTCGAACACCTGGGTCTGGCCTCGACGGATGGCGGCGCAGCCGCGGGGGGAATCGACGGGGCAGCCGGGCGCACCGAGCACGGGATTCACCTGCGCCTTGCGGAGGTGGGACTGGCTGGAGTCCATCAACAACAGCTCGGCCTTGTTGTCGGGGATGATCTCCAAGACTGCCCGACCGACTGCCGCAAGCACCTCGTCTTCGGAATCGGTCACCTCGAGAGCGGAGTTCAGCGCGGCGCGGAACGACTGACGTTCGTTGTTCTCGCGATGAACCTTTTCCGCCTCTTCGAGTTGGGTCGTCTCGCTGCGGATCTTCTGTGCCATCGGCCGGAAGAGCAGAAGGGCTATGGCAGTCCCGAGGATCACGCCGCCCGCAAGCATCAGCGCGTTCGCATCCTGTTGCTCGGAAACGACCCTCGTCACCTCGTCACGGTAGATGTCGACGCTCTTTTGGAGAGCTTGCACCGCCGTGTCCTGGGCGTTCTGGAGCGCGATCACCTTGTCTTGGCGAGCCGAGTTGTTCTCTTCGCGCGCTGGTTTGAGGTTGAACACCTGGTCGGCGGTGTCGGCGATGGTGGTGATCTGCGTGTCGAGGGCTTCGTTGTCGAAGTAGATCTCCTTCAGCCGCGGGGTCATCTCGGTGGCCTCCAGACCCAACACCGGATCACCGTTCAACAAGCCACGTTCGGTTTGGCGGAGCCGGCCGGCGTCGTCCTTCAGCTCTTGCCCGAGCTTGTCGATCTTCTCGACATCACCGACAAACTGGGTGCGCCCGTTCGGATCGGGGTTGCCGTTCGCATCGCGAGACACGATGAACTTCGACGCCTCGACGTTGAGCTTTTCGGCTTCGGAGGTGATCTTGTAGATCCGGGCCGCCTGGCTGGACGCGGCTTCGAGCTGGCGGGACTTCGCGTCGATCGCGTCGAGTGACCGGGTGACCGTCCAGAACGCGAGGATCGCGAAGACCCCGACCAGTGCGAGTGCCAGCAGGTAGCGATAGGTGAACCGCCGCGAGAGCGGAGCCCGTGAACGATTCGCCGCCTGCCCAGACGGCGTGCGCCGCGACAACGGCATGCCTGTCTCCCGGGTTGCCTTCCCGTACCGCAACTCCATCGGCATGCAGTCACACTGAATTGAGGGAACTGGGCCGTCGGTCCCGTGCGTCCCGGGTTGGCGTTTGGTGGTGCTTGCCTGGTCACGACCTAATTCGTCGGCGGCGCATGGTCAGGCCGCGGGGGTAGTGTCCACTCGCCTCCACTCCACTCACCAAACCAGACCCCGCACAGGAGAACGTCAGATGGCCGAACCCACCATCGAGGACTACCTCATCGAGCAGCGGTCGTTCCCGCCGCCGGACGGCTTCGTGGCCAAAGCGTTGGTCCGCGACCGCTCGCTGTACGACGAGGCCGAGCGCGACTTCGAGGCGTTCTGGGCCCGCCAGGCGCGTGAGCTCGTGACCTGGTTCGACGACTTCGGGCCGACCCTGGCGTGGGACCTACCCTTTGCGAAGTGGTTCGTCGGGGGCAAGCTCAACGTCTCCTACAACTGCCTCGATCGGCATCTCGAAGCAGGCCGGGGCGACAAGGTCGCCTACTACTGGGAGGGCGAGCCCGGAGACACCCGCACCATCACCTACGCCGAACTGCACGGCGAGGTGTGCTGCTTCGCGAACGTGCTGAAGTCGTTGGGCGTGCAGCGCGGCGACCGCGTCGCCATCTACATGCCGATGATCCCCGAGCTTGTGGTCGCGATGCTGGCCTGCGCTCGCATCGGTGCCCCCCACTCGGTGATCTTCGGAGGGTTCTCCCCTGACTCGATCGTCGACCGGGTCAACGATGGCGAGGCCAAGGTCATCGTCACCGCCGACGGTGGCTGGCGCCGGGGAAAGGTCGCACCGTTGAAGCCGAACGTCGACGCCGCCGTCGACCAGACGCCGTGCGTCGAGCATGTCATCGTGGTTCGCCGCGGCGAGAACGACGTGACGATGGTGGCTGGTCGCGACCACTGGTACCACGAGCTCATGGACGGTGCGTCCGGCGACTGCCCGCCCGCGCACATGGATTCCGAAGACCTCCTCTACCTGCTCTACACGTCCGGCACCACCGCGAAACCCAAGGGCATCATGCACACGACCGGCGGCTACCTGACGCAGGTCGCGTTCACGCACAAGTACGTGTTCGACCTCCACCCCGACGACGACACCTACTGGTGTGCGGCCGACATCGGGTGGGTGACCGGGCACAGCTACATCGTCTACGGGCCGCTCGCGAACGGCGCGACGTCGGTGATCTACGAGGGCACGCCCGACACGCCGGGCCGCGATCGGTTGTGGGAGATCGTCGAGAAGTACCGCGTGACCCAGCTCTACACCGCACCGACCGCGATCCGCACGTTCATGAAGTGGGGCGAGCAAGAGCCGCAGAAGCACGACCTCTCGTCGTTGCGGTTGCTCGGGACAGTCGGCGAGCCGATCAACCCCGAGGCCTGGATGTGGTACCACGAGCACATCGGCGGCACCCGGTGTCCCATCGTCGACACGTGGTGGCAGACCGAGACCGGCTCGCAGCTCGTCTCGCCGCTGCCCGGCGTCATCGCGACGAAGCCCGGTTCGGCGACGATTCCCCTGCCTGGCGTCTTCGGCGAGGTGGTCGACGACGAAGGCAACACGGTGGAGAAGGGCGGCGGCTACTGGACGCTCACCAAGCCGTGGCCGGCCATGCTGCGCGGCATCTACGGCGACCCCGAGCGCTACAAGGAGACGTACTGGTCGCGGTTCCCCGGTCGCTACTTCGCCGGCGACGGTGCCAAGATCGACGACGACGGCTACATCTGGTTCCTCGGTCGCGTCGACGACGTCATGAACGTGTCGGGGCATCGCATCTCGACGACCGAGGTCGAGTCGGCGCTGGTCGACCATCACGCCGTCGCGGAAGCGGCCGTCGTCGGCGCGAGCGATCCTGTCACCGGCCAGGCGATCGTCGGCTATGTCATCCTTCGCGGCTCGGTTGAGCAGACGCCGGAGCTGGTCGAGGAGATCCGCCAGCACGTCGCAACCAAGATCGGCCCGACCGCGCGGCCGAAAGCCGTGCTCGTCGTCCCTGACCTGCCGAAGACCCGCAGCGGCAAGATCATGCGCCGCCTGTTGCGAGATGTCGTCGAAGACCGCGACCTCGGCGACACCACCACGCTCGCCGACGCCAGCGTCGTCGACGAGATCCGCACCCGAGCTGTCGAGGCGCCGCAGGAGGATTGACGACGCGGGTGCGAGAGAATGAGGGCGTGCATTCCCTGGGGTACGACCCGCTCGCGGTGCCGGACAACTGGCAGTGGCGGGAGGTGCCGATCGGCGGGGGGCCGGCGGTCGTGTTCGACATGGACGGCGTGCTCTCCGACGCAGCCGGCCGCCAGCACTAGGCCGATCCGCGTCCAACCACAGACCCTCGCGTGGCTCAAGCGCTACGAGCTGCGCTGGGATCTGTTGATCATGCGTGACTTCGGCGACTACGCGGCGTCACGCGAGTTCAAGCGCCGCTCGGTCGCCGAGCTTCGTGGGTTCGGCTTCGACCTTCGCCTCGCCTTCGAGGACGACCGCCGCAACTACCTCATGTTCCACAATGAAGGCGTCCCCTGCATCTACATCCACTCGGGCTACTACGACTGAGCGTCTGAAGCGGAGAGTGCGTGGGGGCGCAGCCCCCAGGCAACTAGTCCCTGAAGTTGGTGAACTGCAGCGGGATGTCGAGGTCGGCTTCTTTCAGGTTGCCGATGACCGTCTGGAGGTCGTCGCGCTTCTTGCCCGACACGCGTACCTGATCGCCCTGGGTCTGCGACTGGATGCCCTTCAGGCCCATGTTCTTGATCAGCTTGTTGATCTCCTTGGCCTTCTCTGACGAGATGCCGGCCTGCAACGTGGTCACCTGCCGCACGGTACCTCCGGCGGCGTCCTCGACCTTGCCGTGTGACAGCGCCTTCAACGAGACCTTGCGCTTGACGAACTTCTCCTCGAGCACCTGGCGCAGCGCGTTGAGACGATCTTCGGAGACTGTCCTCATCTCGATCTCGGACTCTTTCTCCTTGAGCTCGATGCTGGAGTTGGTGTTCTTGAAGTCGAAGCGGTTGGCGATCTCGCGCGATGCCTGGTCGACGGCGTTGCGCACTTCTTGCATGTCAACTTCGGAGACGACATCGAATGACGGCATCCTGACAACGTATCGGCCCGTGCTGGGCCGGGCGACGAGGACCGTCAGAAGCCTTGCGCGGGCTTGCCGGGGATGGCCGCCAGCACGCCGTCGCCGAGCGTCAGGATGAGCGGGCCGGGTCGATCGGCGAGGACACCGGTGGCGCGGCACGCGACTGCGGTGGACACGGGTGCCGCCGTCCAAACGCCGTTCGCGTCGTTGAGCCGCGCGCTCACGACTTGGCTCTGGGCGTTGCACGCGGCCACCCACGTCGTGCTCCCGTCGTCGGACAGGCTCGGGCCATCCACGGTCTTCCACGGCAGCGGGCGCGGGTTGTCCCAGCCACCCCATCCTCCCGCCCACACCTGCCGGGCGGCGTAGGCGGTCTGCAGGTCGGTGCCGTGCCACGTCGCGACAAGGCTGCCGCCGGCGGTGCGGGTGGCGGCGATCGTCGATGCGAAGTCGCCCCCGGGCGCCAGGCCGTACCACGCCGACCAGTTGCCGTTGGGTGCCTCCTGCCAGGCATGCGAGACGGACGGGCTGACCGTGAACAGCTCGAGCCGGCCATCCGCGTTCGCGGCCAGCGCGACCTGTCCACGTCCGGCGGCACCCATCGAGTACCACCCGGACCAACCGCAGTTCGGGCACAACTGCCAGCTGTGTACGAGCATGCCGTATCCGTTCCGAACAACCAGTTCGAGCCGGCCGTCGGCGTTCGGTGCGACGGCGAGCGTTTGGGGTGACACCGCCCACGCCATCGGGAACCAGCCGGTCCAGTCGCAGCCGGCGCACTCCTGCCAGGAGTGGATGAGATAGCCATCGTTGCGGATGGCAAAGATCTCGAGCCGGCCGTCGGCGTTGCGGGCGATCGTCGCCTTCGCGATGTTGGCCTGCCGGAACACGACGGCGGAGAAGGTCCGGTCGTCCCATTCCCACCGTTGCAGCAAGTTGCCGAGGCCGTCGACGAACACGAACTCGGCCCGGCCGTCGGCGTTGTGGTCGATCGAGAGCGTTGGTGTGGTGCCCTTCGATGCCGCGACGAGCAGCCCGAGCCTCGACTCGTCGCCGTTGTAGTAGTTGAGGTCGACGAGTCCGCTGATGCCCGGCGACATACCGCTTCCTGTCCACTGCCAGAACGACCATGTCGCCCAGCCCCCGGGCAGCGGCTCGGGTTGTGCCGCCTGGTAGCGGGCCATCCAGAGCGGGAAGCCCGCGCCGGCGATGCTCGTGTCGTTTCCGAGGTTGTCGCGCCAGAAGTAGTAGCCGGTGTAGACGATCGGCCGGACCCCGGTGAGCGAGCGGACCGTGTCGAGCCAGGCGCGCGTCCACGCCACGAGGTTGCCGGCGCTCAGGCCGCAGGACACCTCCATGTCGAGCACGGCCGGCAGGTCGCGGGGTCCGTTGCCGGTGCCGGCGACCGAAACGAAGCGCCGCGCGTCGTCGCCCGCGGAGCTGAGGGGGAGGCGCGGCCGGGCGAAGGAGTAGGCACCTCGCCACATGCCGGCGGCGCCGGCTCCCGCGTAGTCGCTCGCGAAGTAGGGATTCGTGTAGGGCCCGCCCGTGCATCCGACCGGTCCCTCGGTCGCTTTGATCAGCGCGAACCGCTTGCCCGAGCCCGCCACCGCTCCCCAGTTGATGGCCGCGCCGTTGGGGTGCTGGTAGTTCGACACGTCGACACCGGCGATCCGAGTGGCTGCGCTCGCCCGCGGTGCGGCCTGTTCGGTGGGGGCCGCCCCTTCGGCGGGGTTCGCCACCGGTGGGTCACCGGCTCGCCGCGAGCCCGGCGCGCCGGCGGGAACGTCAGCAGGCGGGGAACCACCATCGGGCGCGGCACGTTCACGAGTCACTCCCGTGCTCGTTGCTGTCGTCGTGGAGGGGCGGCTCTCCCCATCCGAGACGGTCTGTGCTGCCGCCGGGTCGTTGGCGACCAGCGGAGCGATGGCGACGATCAGCGCGAGAAGGGTCGCTGCTCGGCTCTTGCGCGGCCGGATCGACGAGTTCTCGGGGAAGGGGCAGGCGCGGGCCCGCCGGTGGTGGCCAACTCGGCGTCTTGTCGTCGCGAGACGAGCAGAGAGACTCGGCATGCGCAGCGAACCCCCCGGTGTCGACGGCCGCGCAGACCTCAGTTGGTAGCACACCACGTTGCGGCTCGCCCGAGTCGAGCCCTGGCCAAGGTGTTGCTTCCCTGACCAACCGGTTTCGGAGCGGCTGTCGCCCACGGCTACGATCGGCCGCCCTGGGTCGGTGCCCGAGTGGCCAAAGGGAACGGGCTGTAAACCCGTCGGCATTGCCTTCGGAGGTTCGAATCCTCCCCGGCCCACGAGCCAGCGGTGCGCGGCCTCGCTTGTTGGGGCGCTCGGGCTGCACAGGCTGGTGGCCACCGCGGTCGGGGCCGGTCAGTGGGGCGGCTCGGTCAGGATCCGCTGCATCACCACGACGTCGAGCCAGCGGTTGAACTTGCGGCCGACCTCGCGCTCGACGCCGACAAGTCGGAAGCCGAACGACTCGTGGAGGCGGATGGACACCTCGTTGTGTCCGCCGATACGGCCAATCAGGCAATGGAAGCCGTGTGCCTCGGCAATGTCGAGCAGCTCGCCCAGCAACAGCCGGCCGAAGCCCTGGCCCTGGTGAGCTTCGTCGACATAGACGGAGTCTTCGACCGTCGTGCTGTAGGCCGGCCGGTCCTTGTAAGGCGACAGCGACGCGAACCCCGCGACCTCGCCAGCAGCGACGGCGACGATCGCGGCGTACGCACCTGACCGTTCTTCCAGCCACCGTCGCTGGTCGTCGAGGGAACGGGGCCGAAGGTCGAACGACGTCGTCGTCGCGACGGCTTGCGCATAGATGGCCGCTATCGACGCGGCGTCTTCCACCGTCGCCATCCGCATGACTGCGTTGTCCACGAACGCAGGCTAACGGGGCAAGAGATGTGTCCGACGAGAGGTGGTCGTCGACGCTTCCCGACTCGGGCAGTCCCCAACCGCGGTCGATCGGTGGATTGGCGCGGCGCGGAAAAATGCCGAGCAGCCGGGCGGTGGCAACTGCCCGGCTGCTCGTATCGGCGTTTGTTCACGGCGGGAAACCGCGACCCGGGTCACGTCACCGCCCGAGTGGCAAGGCGGCGGGATGGGCTCAAGCAGCGACGTGGCGGGAACGCCGAGGACTTCCGTCGTCGCCGGTGTGGTCCTCGGTCTCGGCCGGTTGCCCCGGTTCGATGATGGAGAGCAAGCCTGTCATGGCTTCCACACGGGCCCACGACGCAACGTCTTCGTCGTTGGTCAAATAGATGATCTGCTGTTTGGCCGAAGCCGCCACGAGGAACTCGAGCAGCTCGGCTTTGGTCTTGGTCTCGGCGCCGAGCAACGGATCGTCGAGAAAGGTCGGAAAGCTCTCCCCGCCCGCACCCAGAACTTTGGTGTTCAACAATCGTTCCCGCAGCGCGTCGCTGAGGTCGGCGAACGTCTCGTCGATCGGCGGGAGGTTGATCCCGATGGCGTGCGTGAGGCCCAGCGTGTCGCGCAGCTCCGCGTGTGCCCTCACGATCGCCCGGCGATGGTCGAGCGCCCACTCGATGGGCACGTCAGCCGCGAGCACCTGCCACTCCAGGAGAGCAGCGCGGTGGTCCTCCGCGGCCTGCATGAGCTCGCGGCGATGATGGTCGTTGGCCAGCAGCCCGTTCACGCGGTTGATCTGGAAGTTCAGGTACGAGTTGGCGCCGGCCGCCTTGAGTGCTTCGTCCTCCTTGCGCCGGGCGGCGTGCAGCCGCTGCCAGAACGACGCGGAGTACACGCCGAGCGCGGCGGCCGCGAGCAGGAGGGGGATCGTCACCCATGGGCCGAGCAGGATCGCACCGGGAATGGCGAGCATGGTCGCCGCGATCGCGACGAGGAACGTGAGCTGGCGGATGCGCTCGACTTCGGCCTGGGCCGCCTCGAACTCCTGGTGGTGGGCCTCGACCGCCTGGAAGAGCTCGGCGTCCGCGGGCCGGGAGCCTGCCGCGTCGGCGGCCCGGTTGAGCCGGTCTTCGCGATCTTTGACCTTGCGAGCGACGTCCCACAAGCGGCCGGGGTCGATGTGGGCGAGGGCCATCACGAAGTGCTCGCGATTGCTCTCCGTCGTGAGGTCGGACGCGTTGACGCGCATCGACCTCTTGGCCGCGTCGTCGCTCAGGCCGGCGCGCTGGAGGATGTTGACCCGTCCTTGCTCATCGGTGAAGGCCGAGGTGACGTCCTCGGCCCGGTCGATGTCGACGACACGGTGTACGGCCCCCACCGGCCGGAAGAGGGCGTAGCGGCTGCCTGCATCCGAGACGATCTCGAGGTGCACGCCGGACCGTCCGTTGCTCAGCGCTCCGACCAGCTCGCTGATGAGTCCGTCACGCTCGTGCTTGCCGACGCCCGCGATGACCGTGAGCCGTTCGTGGAAGTCAAGCGTGAACGTGGTGTCACTCGCCTCGATGGCAAGTCGCTCGAAGTGCACGAATCCCTCTTCGACGCGCTCACGTGCGAACTTGAGCCAAAAGGCCCAGCAATCTGGGTCAGACGGACTAGTGGTTGGCCATCATCGCGTGAGATGGATGGTGCCAAGTTGATCGCCCGAGGCGAGATGCGGCTCGGCGGGCCGAGGGAAGTGCAACCACTTGGGAATCCGATGGCTCACGTGGCATGATGGGCGGCCGCAATCGGGCAGGTCAGCCTGTTCGTTGCCCTGCCCCCTTAGCTCAGTCGGCAGAGCGTTTCCATGGTAAGGAAAAGGTCGACAGTTCGATTCTGTCAGGGGGCTCACCTCGGAGGCCGCCGGCGTCCAGCTGGCGGGCCCGACACCGCCGCGGCGGCGTAGCTCAGACGGTTAGAGCACTCGGCTCATAATCGAGTTGTCGTGGGTTCGAGTCCCACCGCCGCCACCGCACGAGAAGCACAACCAAACGACACCACCACCACCGCAGACCAGGAGCCCACGATGGCACGTGAGAAGTTCGAGCGGACGAAGCCGCATTTGAATGTTGGGACGATGGGTCATATTGATCATGGGAAGACGACGTTGACGGCGGCGATCACGAAGGTGTTGGCGGAG
>JACPNV010000056.1 GCA_016185305.1 Actinomycetota bacterium
GACAATCCGGCGGCCGCCGTTGCACGGAGCCCAACAAACCGCACACCCTGCTCCGCCTCACGGCTACGCAGGCCCGGCCCCCCGAATCGTTGCGCCGCCGACAATCCGGCGGCTGCCGTTGTCCGGCGGAGCTACGCGGCGGCTTCGAGGATGTGGACGCCGCACGCGGAGCCGAGGCCGATGACGTGGGCCAGACCAGCCTTGGCGCCCTCGATCTGGCGATCGCCGGCCTCGCCGCGCAGGTGCGTGCAGACCTCCCAGATGTTGGCGATGCCGGTCGCGGCGATCGGATGGCCCTTGGACTCGAGACCGCCCGACACGTTGACCGGCGTCTTCCCGTCGCGCCACGTCGCGCCCGACTGGAAGAAGTCAACGGCTCCGCCCTGCTCGCACAGCATGAGGTTGTCGTAGTGGACGAGCTCGGCGGTGGCGAAGCAGTCGTGCAGCTCGACCAGGTCGAGGTCTTCAGGCCCGATGCCGGCCTGCTCGTAGGCCTCGGTCGCCGCGTTCCGCGTGAGCGTGTTGACGTTCGGCAGCACCTGGCAGGCCTCTTCCCACGGGTCGGTCGTGAGGACCGACGCCGACACCTTCACCGCCCGCTTGCGTTGCTCGGCACTGAGCGTCTTCAACGTCGAACCGCTCACCACAACCGCCGCCGCGGCGCCGTCGCAGTTGGCCGAGCACATCGGGCGCGTGTTCGGGTAGGCGATCATGACGTCGTTCATGATCTCGTCGAGCGTGAACCTCTTCTGGTAGGAGGCAAGCGGGTTGAGCGTCGAGTGCGCGTGGTTCTTCTCGGAGATCTTGGCGAACAGCTCGAAGCTGGTGCCGCCGTACTTGTGGCCGTACTCCATGCCGATCTGGGCGAACACACCGGGCATGGTCTCGGTGCCGACGCGACCGTCGAGCGGGGCCACCGCACCGAAACGCCCGTGGGGCTGCCAGGTGCCGTCGCCGTCGCTCTTGCGGGCACCGCCGGCGAGCAGGCCGGCGCCCGCCAGCTTCTCGACGCCGACGGCCATCGCGTAGTCGGCTTCACCGGACTTCACGGCCATCGCCGCGACGCGCAACGCGGTCGCTCCCGTCGCGCACGCGTTGGCGACGTTGTAGACGGGGATGCCGGTCTGGCCGATCTGCTTCTGCAACATCTGGCCCACGCCGGCATTCGCGTTCATGAGGCACCCGGCCGCCAGCAGCCCCATGTCCTTCATCGAGACTCCGGCGTCGCTGAGCGCACCGCGGGCGGCCTCCGACGCGAGATCGATCATGTCGCGATCGGGGTGCTTGCCGAACTTCGTCATGTGGATGCCGAGGATCCAAAGGTCTTCACTCATGGGTTGCTCCTCACGACACCGGCTCGAAGCCGAAGCCAACCGCTTCCGTACCCGCGCTGTCCGATCCGAGGGAGTACGTCGCCAAGCGCAGCTTCATCCCGACGCGCACATGGTCGGGGTCGGGCTCGCAGTTGATGACGTTGCCCCGCACACTGGTGCCATCACAGTCGATGACGCCGGCGACGAAGGGCACCGGGATGCCAGGAGCGGCCAGCGACACGATCGTGAAGGCCTTGAGCTCGCCTTCGGTCGAGAGCGTCACCTGCCTGAACTCGGTGCCCTCGCAACTCGCGCACACGATGCGCTTGTCGAAGTAGCGAGCGCCGCAAGACGTGCACTCGTGCGCTTCGAGGTGCGGATCGTCGCCGAGCACGAGATAGTCGACGAGTGGTACTTGCGCACTCACGATGATCCCCCTCAGATTCGACTGCCTGTCCGGCAGATCAAAGCAGCTTCGCCGGCGACGAGGCGAATCCGCGATGCCAACCTGCGGAAGATCGCGCACCGCGGGCGTGCGCGATCTTCCGTCGGACGGGGAATCGAATCGGCGAGTGAGTCGAACCTCTCCCGATCGGTGTTCCGTCAGCCGTCGGTGAGAAGCTGGCTTGCCCGGCTGGCGAACTCGGCCTCTGTCACGAGGCCGTCGGCGCGCAGCTGGTTGAGCTCGAGCAACTGGACGGCCACGTCGAACTTCTCGTCCCGGACGAACCAGGCACCCCGTTCGGGCCGATCGACTCCCGTGCCTGCTTCTTCGGAGATCGTTTCGGTGTGCAACTTCGCCCCTCTCGACGTTGATCCGGCGTCGATCCGCGTCTCGATCCGCCCGCGACGACGCCTCATTCATCGTCGATCCCCGGAGCAGCCTTGATGAGTCGCACGACCCGTTTCGGCGAACTGCCGTCATGACATGCCGACGGCGCCGAGTCGATCGAGCGGCGGCAATCACCGTCACGGCCGGCTGAACATCGGCGGCCGTGCCGGCGCCTTCGGCGGCGGCTCCTCGGCATCGATGTCGACAGCCGGCGCCGCGAACTGCGCGTTGTAGAGATGGGCGTAGGCGCCATCAGCGGCGAGCAGATCTTCGTGGTTGCCCTGCTCGACGATGCGGCCGTGCTCCATCACCAAGATCGTGTCGGCGTCGCGGATGGTAGAGAGCCGGTGGGCGATGACGAAGCTGGTGCGGTTGGTGCGCAGCGCCGCCATCGCCTCCTGGATGAGCACCTCGGTGCGTGTGTCGACCGAGCTGGTCGCCTCGTCGAGGATGAGGATGGTGGGATCGGCGAGGAACGCCCGAGCGATCGTGAGCAACTGCTTCTCGCCGGCGCTCACGTTGCCGCCCTCGTCGTCGATCACCGAGTCGTATCCGTCGGGGAGCGAGTGGACGAAGCGGTCGACGTAGGCGGCCTTCGCCGCGGCGAGGATCTCGCCCTCGGTCGCGTCGAGGTTGCCATAGGCGATGTTGTCGCGGATGGTGCCGCCGAACAGCCACGTGTCCTGCAACACCATGCCCATGTTCGATCGCAGCTCGTGTCGGGTCATCTCGGCGATGTTCTTCCCGTCGAGCGTGATGGCGCCCCCGTCGAGGTCATAGAAGCGCATGAGGAGGTTGACGAGCGTCGTCTTGCCGGCGCCTGTCGGCCCGACGATGGCGACGGTCTGCCCGGGCTCGGCGACGAGCGAGAGGTCTTCGATGAGCGGCCTGTCCGTGTCGTAGCTGAACGAGATGTGCTCGAACGCGACACGTCCTTCTGGCTGCACCACGTGCAACGGCTCCGGTGGGTCGTTGCGCTCCTCCGCCGCGTCGAGCAGCTCGAAGACGCGTTCGGCCGAAGCGATGCCCGACTGCAACACGTTGAACATCGACGCGAGCTGGGTGAGTGGCTGGGTGAACTGCCGTGAGTACTGGATGAACGCCTGGATGTCACCGATCGTCATGGCTCCCGACGTGACCCGCAGGCCACCGATGACCGCGATGGCCACGAAGTTCAGGTTGCCGAGGAACATCATCGCCGGCTGGATGATGCCGGCGATGAACTGCGCAAGGTAGCTGGCCTCGTACAGCTCTTCGTTCTTCGTGCGGAACGTCTCTTCAACGTCCTTCTGGCGGCCGAACACCTTCACGAGCGCGTGACCCGTGAACGCCTCCTCGACCTGTGCGTTCAACGTGCCGGTGTGCGTCCACTGGGCGATGAAGCGCTTCTTCGATCGTTTGGCGATGGTCTTGGTGGCGTAGATCGACGCGGGCACGGTGACGAGCGCGATCAGCGCAAGCGGCCACGAGATGACGAACATCATGGCCAGCACGCCGACGATCGTGAGCGAGGACGTGAGCATCTGGCTCAAGGTCTGCTGCAAGCTCTGCGCGAGGTTGTCGATGTCGTTGGTGACGCGGCTCAACAGATCGCCCCGCGGCTGGCCGTCGACATAGCGCAGCGGAAGATGGTTCAGCTTCTCTTCGACCCTGGCGCGCAGGCGGAACATCGAGCGCTGCACGACCCCGGCCAAGAGGTAGTTCTGGAGGTAGCTCAGCACCGCGGACGCCAGGTAGAGCGCGACGGCGAGCAGCAGCAGGCTGCGCAGCTCGCCGAAGTCGATGCCTGCCCGTGTCTGGACGCCACGGACGACGACGTTCGTGGCGCTGCCGAGCACTTTGGGACCGAGCACGTACAGCGTGACGCTCGCGACCGCGAGAGCGAGGACGCCAACGATGCCGAACCGATCGGGGCGCATCTCGGCCAGCAGCCGGCGGACCGCACCGTTGAAGTCCTTCGAGTGCTCGGCCGGCATGCCCGCCGCGGAGAAGCGCGAGCCGAACGACGTGCGCGGCTCGGGCGGTTTCGGCGCGCCGCTGCTCGTCGCCGGCCCGGATGGGGGGCGGCTGCCGTTGCCCGGCGCCGGGCTGCCATCCACCGCCCGGCCGTTGCCCTTCGTGGGCGTCGAGTCGCTCACGCGGCCTCCTCAGCCGTCATCTGCGATGCCACGATCTCCGCGTACGTCGAGCAGGTCTCGAGCAGCTCGCGGTGCGTACCCAGACCGACCTCGTGCCCGTCCTCCAGCACCATGATCTGGTCGGCGTGCATGATCGTCGAGACGCGCTGGGCGACGACGAGGACGGTGGCGTCCGCCGTGAGCGGAGCGAGGGCCGCGCGGAGGCGAGCGTCGGTCGCGAGGTCGAGGGCCGAGAACGAGTCGTCGAAGAGGTAGATGCCGGGCCGCCGCACGATGGCACGAGCGATCGCGAGCCGCTGGCGCTGCCCGCCCGAGACGTTTGAGCCACCTTGGTTGATCGGAGCGTCCAGACCCTCCCGCGTCGCGGCCACGAAGTCAGAGGCTTGCGCGACGGTGAGCGCGTCCCAGAGCTCGTCGTCGGTGGCCTCGGGGTTGGCATGCAGGAGGTTGCTGCGCACCGTGCCCGTGAACAGGTACGGCTTCTGAGGCACGAGCCCGACGCGAGACCACAACGTCTCCAAGTCGACGTCGCGGACATCGATGCCGTCGATGCGCACGCTGCCCGCGGTCACGTCGAAGAGCCGCGGGATGAGGTTGAGCAACGTCGTCTTGCCCGCGCCCGTGCTGCCGATGATCGCTGTCGTCTGCCCGGGCCGCGCGACGAGGCGCACGTCGGTGAGCACCGGGGCCTCCGCCCCCGGGTAGCTGAACCCGACTCCGTCGAGCTCGACCGTGTTGCGCCGGTTGAGCTCGAACACCGGCTGCGCCGGCTCACGGATCGTCGCTTCGGTGGCGAGCACCTCTTCGATGCGGTCAGCACACACCGAGGCCCGAGGCACGAGAACGGCCACGAACGTCGCCATCATCACGGACATGAGGATCTGCACGAGGTAGCTGAGGAACGCGATCAACGTCCCGATCTGCATCTCGCCCGCGCCGATGCGGCTGGCGCCGAACCACACCGCTGCGGCGCTCGACAGGTTCAACACGAGCATGACCGACGGGAACATGAACGCCATCAGCCGGCCGGCGCGCAGCGATGTACGGGTGAGGTCGTCGTTGGCCGCGGCGAAGCGTTCGATCTCGTACGGCTCGCGCACGAAAGCGCGCACGACCCGGATGCCAGCGATCTGCTCGCGCAGCACCTTGTTGACCTTGTCGATCCATTCCTGCATCAGCGAGAACTGCGGCACCATGCGCACGATCACGCTGCCGACGCTCAGCACCAGCGCGGGGATGCTCACGAGAAGGATCAGCGACAGGGGCCCGTCCTCGCGCACCGCCAGGACGACGCCACCGGCCGCCATGATCGGCGCGGCGATGAGCAGGGTCGCCGACATGACGACAAGCACCTGCACCTGCGTCACGTCGTTCGTGATGCGGGTGATGAGCGAGGGCGCCCCGAAGTGGTCGACCTCTTGGCTCGAGAAGCTCGTGACCCCATGGAACAGCGAATCGCGCACGTCACGGCCGAACGCCATCGCGACGCGTGAACCGAAGTAGGCCGCGGCGATGGCGAACACGACTTGCACGATCGTGACCCCGAGCATGACCGCACCCATTCGCAGGATGTAGCTGGTGTCGTTGCGCGCGATGCCCTGGTCGATGATGCCCGCGTTGAGCGTCGGCAGGGTCAGGGTCGCGATCGTCTGTACGGACTGCAACACGAGGACGAGGCCGATCATGACGCGGTAGGGCCGCAGGTGGGTCTTCAGAAGGTGGAGGAGGTTCATGGCGATTCGTCCGCGCCACCGGGCCGGCAGCCGATGCCCTCGAGCAGGATCGAGACGATCTCGTCGGGAGCCAGCGGTTCGGTCGTGAAGGCAGGATGGCTGCACCCGAAGGTCAGGCTGCGCAGGATCTGCGCCGCTTGCCCGGCGTCGCGGCGCAAGAGGTGCTGGTCCGGTTCGATGAGCCCGGCGAGGACCTTCATCTCCGGCGACTGCGGCGATCGCTGGTGGCGCTCGGGTGGCTTGGTCATGCCGACGGCGGTCATGAAGCGCCACAGGTCGGCGACCCGGCGCTGGATGATCTCCGCCGCGGCGACCAGGCGCCCCTCGAGCGGCAAGGTCAGGTCGATCTGCTCGAGCGCGTCCTTGGTCGAGCGGGGGTCGAAGACCTCGTCGGCAACCGCGGCGAGCAGCTCGTCCTTGTCGGCGAAGACCCGGAAGATCGTGCCCTCGGCGACGCCGGCCCCCTCGGCGATCTGCCGAGTGGTCACGTTGGAACCGTGCTCCAAGATCAACCGGTGCGTGGCGCCGATGATGGCCGCGCGCCGTTCTGACCTGGGCATGGCCGCCGCACGAGTACGGGCGGCTGGATCGTTGGCGGGAGCGGGGGCCGTCGCGGGCATCCGGGCAGTGTACTGAGTGAGCACTCACTCAGTACAGTCGTGAAAGGGCCTCCCGGTCACAAGACATCCCACTGGCCCTGCAGCAACCGCTCGGCGATGGGCGCGGGATCGAACGAACCGGTCACGATCACGCTGATCCGCCGCGCCCCTTCGGCGCGCCCGCGTACCCCGCCGCATCTGGCTGACACGACGGTCACGGCAAGCAGGCCCACCAACCACCACACACTCATAGCAACGTGGCGCGTATCACCGAGATGTCGACCCGTCCCAAACCTCTGACCGAGCGTGACCCGAGCCGCTTGACCGAGAAACCGGCCTGCCCGTTGATCTCGTCACCGACGGCGCGGTCGGCGAGCACGGTGTTGGGATAGGCGAGCGCAGACAACCGGCTGGAACGGTTCACCGTTTCGCCATAGAGGTCGCCCTCGAGCTCGAGCGCCCCGCCGGCCGCAAGCCCGCCGCGAGCTCCTTCCATGTGCGGGTCTTCCGCGCAGCGCATGACCAGCGCGAGCGCCGCACCGGCCGCGGTCGCGGCGTCGGGCGCATCGAACATGACACCGTCACCCAGCAGCTTGCGCAGCCGCGCCCCCGAGTTCGTGACTGTCTCGTACACGTGGCGCTCGAAACGGGCGACGAGCCCGGCGAGCTCCTCCTCGGGAAGCCGGCGCGTCGTCTTCGTGAAGTCGACCAAGTCGACGAAGCCGACCACCACTGCATCGGTGCCGGTGTCGAGCCGCCGGTTCATCGACGCGAGCAGGTGGCGGCGCCACGTATAGGTCACGAAGCGCTCGACGCCCGGGACGAGCAGCTCGATGACCGCTTCTCGCGCTTCCTCGTCGAGCAGCCCGTCCGCGTCACGGGAGACGAGCATTCGCAGGACCTCGTCGAAGATCTCGGCTTCGGCTGACGACAGGCGCGCCATGGCTTGCCCCATGACGCGGGTGAGTGACATGAGCGCGTCGTGATCGACGAGGCCCAACGAGAGCAGGCCGTTGAGGCTGCGCAGCGCCTCCACGTCGATCTCGCAGTAGATACGTGCCGAATCATCGGCCCCGGCGAGCGGGAAACCGAGCGCGAGCCAGAGCTCGTCGGCCAGCGCCCGCGGGGTGCCGGTCGCTTCCATGAGCTCATCGACGGTGTAAACGGGCTCGCCGACGACGGCGGCACTCAGCTTTTGGCGGAGCACGGGATCGTTCATCCGCTCAACGTAGAGGAACCGCCGGCAGGCCGATCCGGAACCCATCCCCTGAGCCTCCCGCGGGTGCGTTGGAAGCCCGGTGACTTCAGCACCCCACGTCAGACGCGATCGAGCGAGAGCATCGAGATGGCGTTGCCGCGCAGCACCTTGTAGGCGGTCTGCTCGTCGAGACCGGCGACCAGCTTCTCCGCGTACTCCTTCGAATAGGGCCACGTCGTGTCGGTGTGCGGGTAGTCCGTCTCGAAGCAGATGTTGTCGGGTCCCACCGACTCGAGGTTGGCGAGCCCGTGGCGATCGGCGGTGAAGCAGCCGAAGATGCGCCCCCAGTAGTACGTCGACGGCGGCTCGGGGATGCGCTCGCGCGTGTGCATCCAGGCGTCGTGGTGCTCCCACACGGTGTCGGCTCGTTCGAGCGCGTACGGGATCCAGCCGATCTGGCCTTCCGAATACGCCAGCTTCAGCTCGGCGAACTTGATGAGGTTGCCGGAGAACAGCCAGTCCGCCATCGACGCCATGGCGTTGTTGAACGCGAGCGTGCCGCCGACGGCTTCGGGTGAGTCGGGTGACGCGGCCGGCATGGTCGACGACGATCCGACGTGCATGCAGATGGTCACCGCGTTGTCGTTGCACGCGGCGAAGAACGGGTCCCAGTAGCCGGTGTGGATCGACGGCAGGTCGAGTCGAGTCGGGATCTCCGAGAAGCACACCGCGTGCACGCCCTTGGCCGCCATCCGCACGATCTCCTTGCGGGCCAACTCGACATCCCACAGCGGGATGATGCAGAGCGGGATGTTCACGCCGCCCGACGGCTCGCACCACTCCTCGACCATCCAGTTGTTGTAGGCCTCGACGCAAGCGAGCGCGAGGTCCATGTCGGCGGCTTCCTTGAAGGTCTGTCCGCAGAACCGCGGGAAGGTCGGGAACGGCAGCGACCCGTCAACCCCGTTGAGCTCGAAGTCTGCGACACGTGCATCGCGGTCGTAGCACCCGGGGCGCATCTCGTCGTAGGTCACCGGCGTCATCTCCATGACCGTCCGGTCGAAGCGGGCCAGGTCGCCGTCTGGCGTCGCATCGAGTGGGATCGCCACGAACCGCTTGTGGACGTAGATGACCTTGTCTTCGAAGATCCAGTAGTCGCCTTCCATGCCATCAGGGTCGACAACGTTGGTGTACTTCGCTCCCGGCTTGTGCTCGAACGGCGCCCACCTCGCTCGCTCGACCCGAGGCCCCTTCCCGCGGTACTTGGCCGGGAGCCACGTCTGCCACACATGCGGTGGTTCGACGACGTGATCGTCGACACTGATGATCTTCGGAACGTCCGGCATGCTCATTCGCGCGTTCCCCCATGTGAGAGCGGAAATCTGACGCTCGTGTCAGATTAGTGCGAGGGGGCGTGGCGAGCCAGACCACAGCGGCCACGACGAGGTTGCCACTGCTCGAAATCCCGGCGGCGTTGTTCGTCGCCTGCCCGCAGGCTCATCGCTCGGCGTGTCGTCGGAATGTGGCGAAGGCGACGTTTGGTGAGCCAATCGTCCCGAGCAGCGTCGCGTTCGACAGGGTGGCGTGAGTGAGGTTGGCCGCGCCCGTGTACGCGTTGCGCTGCGACGCACTCAGCCCGTGAAGCGCGGAACGGCCACGACGGCGGCGGGCGCGGACACGTTCGACGCCGGCTGCGTGGTGGGCGACGCGGCTGGCTGGGTCGTGGTGGATCCGGCGGCCAGCGCCTCCTGCGCGGTCTTCGGGCAGGTGCCGTAGTCACCGACGCAGGTGTCGAGCACCGTGTTCTGCCCGCCCCGATCGTTGCGCGCCACGTCGCACCGGTACAGCAGGAAGAACTCGGCGTTCGTGGCCACCGGCGGCGCCGCGCCGAGGGTGACGTACACCGCGAGGATGGTGCCTGCCGGGGGTTGGGCCTGACCACCGCCCCGCTGGGAGCCGGCCTTGGTGAGGATGTACTCCGTGCCGTCATAGGTGGGCCCGTACACATCGCTCTCGAACGTGTCCAAGACCGTTCCGGTCCCGGAGGTGAAGTTCACCGTCTGTCGGTCGATGCTGCCGCCCGTGGTGTAGTTGATGTTGACGTTGCCTCGCTCACAGGTGGCCGAGATGTCGAGGGCGACGCTGTTCGCCTCGACGATCGGCGACGCCGAGGCCGGTGCCGCCTGGATGGAGACGAGGACGACGGAGGTGACGATGGCGATGACGATCCACCGGGAGGCTCGGCGGGTGCGGGGGTCAGTTGCAGCTCTCACCGAGGACCCTCCATCCGAGAATGCCGAGGCGACCGCTGTCGTTCAAGGTGCCGTCCGGGTTGATCGGTATCGGCCCGGCGAAGGCACCATAGCCCTGCGAGTTGACGCCGCTTGGAGCGTTGGCCGGGCTCTGGTCGTACACCCGAGCGATCGGGACCCGCGGCATGAACAACGTGTTGGGGTCGAACCCCACGTTCTTGTCGAGCAGGGCCTTCCATGCCGAGTCGCCCTTGGTGTCGGAGCCCTTGCACGAGCCGTTCAACACCCGGTACTGGTAGCCGTACTGGCAGGGCCCATCATCGATGCCCGGCACGCAGGTGTCGGGCATCTCGTACGCGATGCCGTAGCCGTCGGACACGCGGCTGCGGAAGCCGTCGCTGCAGCTCGCGGTCTCGTTGCCCACTCCGGGTCCCGGACCCCTCTTCATGTTGGAGCAGTAGCCCACCCTCCAGCCGCCCGAGCCGTCGCTGCCGGAGCCAGCCGCCAGCTGCTGCCAGGTCCAGACGTAGCGCTGGTTGGTCACGAAGCTGAGCGTCTGGTTGAAGTTCATGGTGATGGGTCGGGAGCTCGAAGGATCCTGGAACACGAGCGGACCCTGGATGGTCATCTGCCCCATCGCGCCCAGCAGCCCGGCATCGTTGATGAGCTGGCCGTAGGCCGTGCTCAGGAAGTTGTAGGCCGTGGTGAACGAGCAGTTGAGCGCGGCGTCGAGGTTCTCGGCGGTCTGGTTGATGGCTCCGGTCGGGTTGGCCTTCAGGGCCGAGCTCGCGGCCATGCCGGCGCCGAGCAAGGTCAGGCCAGCGCCTGTCGCTCCCGCCACCGGACCGGAGACCGCACCCGAGGCGACGATCGCTATCACGCGCAGCAAGTTGAGGACGACGGCGGCGACGGACTGCGACTTCCCGGCGAAGTAGGCAGTCGCGATGTCGCTGGCGTTGTCGCCCGAGGCAACGATCTGCGCCAGCACGATCAGCTGCTGCATGCTGGTGTTGGAGTTGAAGAGGAACTGCTGGATGTTCCCGGCTTGGTAGAGCCAGCCCCACACCTGGTAGTACACGCCGTCCCACACGTCCTGGGGGATGTTGAGCCCGGTCGGCGGATCGAGCTTCTCGAGGTTGGACAGCGTGGAGGCGACGCCGTTGGGCGTGGACATCAAGAACGTCGGCTCGATCATGGCGTCGCGGATGTTGGGACTGCTCTGCGTGCCGCCGTTGCTCTGCCACCACGTGTTCAGGTAGCCGTACGCGGCCACCTGCTGGGCCCAGAGGTCGCTCGGGTAGCCGGGCGGTTGCACCGGGTTGTCGGCGGACCAAGCCGGGAACGCTGCCGACGGCGAGATCCACCCGCCGCTCGGGACACCCCCGGAGAGCTGGAACTGGCGCTCACCGGTGGCGTCCTTGCCGAGCAGCAGGTCGAGGCCCGGCGCGATGGTCGAGGTCGTGAGCGTGCTGTATCGGACAGGCTGGTCCCACCCGTTGGCGTCGCTGAACTGCGTGTTGGACAGGACCGGCGAGCCGAACTGGCCGTTCGCTCCGAGCTGGTAGAACGAAACGCCCGTCGAGGAACGAGCCATGAGGAGCCCCGGCTTGCCCGGCGAACCGGCCCCGTCGATCGTGGACGGCTGGATGGTTGCGTAGTACTGCGGCTGGTTGAACGTCTGGGCGTCGGTGAGGATCGACGGCGTTCCCGCGCTCGGAGCCGGCGTCACCAACTCCAGCCAGGTGCCGTTCGCGGTCAGGGTCCAGGCGTCGATGCCGTACTGGGTACGCCCGTACACGTCAGCGCGGCCGTCTCCGTTCAAGTCCGTAGTGCCGATGGTGGTGTACCAGCTCGGCGTGTTCGTCCACGGCGTGGTGGTGTCGGGCCAGGGACCGTTGCTCGGGGAGATCACGCTCCAGGTGCCGTTGTTGAACGAGACGACCACCAGGCCGGTCTGTCCCCTCCCGATGATCTCGGCCTTGTCGTCGCCGTTGACATCGGCGAGCCGAAACGTCTCGTAGCGGTCGGGCGCGTTCCAGCCCGTGCCGTCGGTGAAGATGTCGTTGCCGGGGTCGATCTGCACCAACTGGCTACCGTTCCACTCGAAGGTCTGGAAGCCATTGGGGCCCCGGCCCACGACCTCGGCAATGCCGTTGTCGTCGCCGTCCACGTCGCCGGTCATGATCGTGCTGTAGTACGGCGGCAACCACCACTGGGCCCCCGGGACGGTCGAACTCCCACCGTTGTCGGCCATGACGCCTGCCGTCACGCTCGTCGACCACGACCCGGGCGACCCGTTGGGCCCCGGGGTGTACTGGTAGACGGCCACGCCGGCGTACGTGCGCGCGATCAGCTCCTCGGCGGGGTCACTGTCGATGTTCGCCGCCCGCAGGGTCGTGTACATCGATGGATCCCAAAACCCGTCGACCTCCGACATGGTCGGCCCCGCAACTCCCATCGGCAACCACTGGCCCGGTGCGGGAAGTCCGGCGACGTCCCAGCCGGCGTTGGCCGACGCGGCCGCCTGGTAGGGCTGGCCCCACTTGTAGACCTCCAAGCCCTGCGCGTTCCGCCCCAACAGCTCTTTGGTGCCGTCGCCGTCGATGTCCGCCGTCAGGATCGTCTCGTACTGGGTGGGGCTCGCCCAGCCGGCCAGGTCACCCCACGCGGGAAGCAGCAGCTGCAGGTCGGCCGGCGGCGGGTTCGAGCAGGGGAAGTTGTCCGATGCCGCGCTGGCAGGCGTGCCCATACCGGCCGCGACCGGAAGCGTCGCGGCGGCGACAACGAGTGCCAGCACGAGGTTCGTCCGCCGTGTTCGCCTCACCGATGTCTCCCTCGTGCTTTGATCGCTGTTCGCCCGCGCCTTCGCTTCGTCGAGGTTGTGTCCCGTGCTGACCCCGTCGCGGCCCGAGCAATCTAACCCACGTTCGGTCGCGAAAACGAGCGGCTTGCCGTAACACCCTGACGGCCAAGCCCTCCTACTCAGAGATGAGCTGCTCGCGCTCGGTCGGCACGCCGACTGAGGTCTGCCTCAGGTCGATCGTCGTCTCGTCCTCGTACCGCGATGGCCGCGGGACGAGTGCGCCAACGACTCCGCCGCCGACGGCCGCTATCAGGCCAATGCTGTAGGCGACGAACGTGGGCCAGAACGAACCCGGTTGTCCAAGCGGAGTCTGCCGGTTGGCCTGGTTCAGGTTGGTGAGCGGGAGCGCAGCGGCGAACCCCAGCACCACATAGACGGCGAGCAGCCCGCCGCACATGGTCAGGCCATTCATGAACCCCGCGAGCGCTCCGTGCCGGCCGAAGAAGCCAGCGAGCAACCCACCGATCAGGAACGAGCCGATAAGGGTTGCGGCGTTGAGCCACCCGATGTTGTCCGCAAACCACGAGTAGCCGCTCGAGTAGGCCAGCGCGTTCCACAACGTCGCGCCGATGACCGTCACGGCAACGGAACCCGCACCTCCAGCAACGATGCCCCGCCAGTTCAGCATCGGATGTCCCGCCTGCATCACGCGCGGTCGGACTGCCATCGGCTGACCAGGAGGTGCCTCGGTGGGACGAACAACAGCGCGGGGTTGGTAGGGAGTCTGCGTTGCCATCGGCGGGTCCTCCTGTCTGAGATCAACGGTTGTCGGTTGTGTTCCTCTGGGGAGTCGTTCCTCTGAACGATAGAGACCTACCCGGTCGTGACAGGAGCGATGCGCTCAGTTGGACGGCACGTGAGCAATTGCAGTTGCCCGACGGTCCTCGGAAACGGCGAGCTCCGTATTCGAGTTTCACGCGCAGGCCGACAATGCGGCAGCAGCGCTCAACCAAGTGGGCATCATGGCCACGGTCAGCTATGACCCGTTGCTGGACTTCAGCACGAACGCGTCACCGAACGCCTCGACCAGCTCCCCGCGGCACTCGACCACGGCGGGTTGGATACGTAATCGGCCATGAGCCGTCTACCGGGCCGTCAGCGCCGGAGCATCATTCGGCCGGCTGTCGTTGATCGCTTCGGCAATGATCGCGAGCCGCTGCCGCGTCGCGAACGGTGCTGAGTATCGCCCAAACGTCGGCACCGTCACTCGACTCCCCTCGGCCGTGACGAGAACGAGTTTGGGGATCGGCCGACCGATGCGAGCGACACCCGGGACCACCTCCGCACGTTCGATCTCATCCCAAGTGAGCATCCGGTTGCGAATCGCCCCACGCAGCGAGACGCCACTCGACGAGACCCTTGCCCCGGAGCGAAGAAGTCGGACAGCGAAGAACTCGTGCGCGATGAGGACTGCGACGACGAAGAGCCCGTACCAAACGCCGAACGACCTGTCGCCGACGACGAGCGCGGCACACACGACAGGCACGAGGACGAGCAACATGGCGGTCGCGATCACCACTGCTGGCCACCAAAGAAGATGGACGACGCTGAATGATCGGTAGGGGCGTTTCCGGCCGGCAGCCACAGCGCCAGCGTACGTACGGTTCGTCGAACCGGCCCGACGCTTACGGAGCGCTCACTTGCTAGAGATCGTGGACGCGAGCTTCCGACCCCACGGAGTCGGCAAGTCGGCGGCTCGCCGCTAAGGGAGGCGTGCGCACTGTGATGGACGGACTTAGCACAACGTATGGCCCGCTGCCGAGAATCAATGCAGGCACTGCGTGAAGTGCCTCCTGACCTGCGCTATCTGGAGCCCGAGGTCGGACTCGAACCGACGACCTGCTGCTTACAAGGCAGCTGCTCTGGCCAACTGAGCTACTCGGGCACTTGGGTGGAGAGGTTGCTCCGCGCAGCATGTTACGGGCGAGGGCTGCGACCGGCACGAATGATCACACGCGCGGGCGGGCCCCCACACACGACTCGATTCGTTCGGCCCCGAACCTCTCGCCACCATCAGGCGTAGGTGCGAACCAGCTCGAGCACTCGATCGGCTCGGTCGCCGGCCGTGACCGACGTTGACTCCGGCGGTGTCATGCGGCGCGCGGCGAGGCGGCACCAGTCTCCGGCCGGGCCCGTGATGGTCACCTCGGCGTCGTCGTCACCGAATGACCAGACGTCTCCGTTCGGTCCGGCGAGACGGAGCGCGACCGATGGAGCATCTTCACCGACCCGGCCGAACGCGTACGGAAGCGTGCGCCACGCAAGCCGAGCGATGAAGCGCAAGCGATCGGTATCCGGCACGGGATCGCCCAACGGCTCGCGGATGTCCATGCTGTGGATCCAGTGCTCGGACAGCCGGGTCGTGACCAGCGTGCGTGCAGACAGCGGGACGGCGATCCAGTTGAGGCGATCGCTTGGCCCGGCGTTCTTGAAGCCTTCGAGTCCTCGGCGATGAGCGACCCGCCAGCGCTCGAGTGCCTCAAGGGGATCATCGGGCCGCTCGGCCACGACCGCAGCGTCAGCCAACGCGTCCACGGTCCCTCCGATGGCGGAAGCTGCCTCGGCGACGTGCTTCGCAAACGGCCGTCCCGCGCCGCCTTCTTCGAACGTCGCCACGACCGACTCTTCGGTCTGCGCGAGGTGCAGGACGACATCGGCCACAGACCAGCCTTCGCACGAGCTCGGATGCTGCCATTGCTCGCCATCGAGGGACGAGAGGAACACATCGAGCGCCGCCCCCTCTTCCTCGAACGCCTCGACCACGTCGTCCATCGGGTTGATCGTACGCATCACCTCGCCCGCACTGACACACCGACAGCGACCCGAACGCGAGCCCAACGCTCGTCGCTGTCGACCGCTGCGCGCGTGACCTTGCCCGCGGGCGAGATCACACACGGCGGGAAGGCGACTGCGGTCACAGCGCGTAACCAGGCGTCCGTCTCACGTCTGGAAGCCCGTAGCCGCAACTCCGTGGCTACGCCACATGACCTTGGGGGAGGCCCAATGTACGACGAGACGACGGTTCAGCCCGTCTACCACCAGCAGCAACCAAACTTCACCAACGACGACGCCGGCACCAGCACCAAGAAGGTGCTGACGATCATCGGTGCCTGCATCGCCGCGTTGGTGGCGGTGCTCCTGACCATGTTCCTGTTCAACCGTTTCCAGAACGTCAGGCTCAGCAACGCGAGCGCCACCGGGACCGCGAGCACAGTTCGACCAGACGAGCAGGCAACCGCCGACGGCACGAGCGCGGCGTCTGCTGAGACCGCCGCGACCGGCAACGGCGCGCCGGCGTTCCCAGCAGCTGCCAACGCCCCTTCGGGCGGCAACGCTCCTTCGGGCGGCGGCGCAGTGAAGCCCGGCACCCCGGCGGGCAACAACGGCGGAGGCGCCAAGCCGCCCGCCCAGACCGGCCCGGCGCCGGTGATCACCAGCTTCACCACGCCGGAGAACATCGACTGCCACAACGGCAACTTCCAGACGTTCTCTGCCTCGTGGACGACGAAGGATGCCACCAAGACCACGATCTCGATCGACGGTCCTGGCATCTACAAGACCTACGGGCCGAACGCCAGCGACTCGCTGCCGTTCAACTGCTCGAGCGCCCACAGCTTCAAGCTCACCGCCTACAACGCTGCTGGAAAGTCGGTCTCCAAGACCATCACGTTGCAGCCTCGCAACGTCCAGCCGCCGGCGGCGCCCGACACCGACGAGGCTCCCTCGGTCCCGCCGACCACCACAGTGCCCAAGAAGTAGCCGCCAGCTCGACCACGCGACCAGCTCGACCAGAGCTCGCTCGTCGTCGCGCGCTCGCTGACGAAGACGTTCGACGAGGGGTTCGTCGCGGTCGACAGCATCGACTTCGAAGTGCGCGAGGGTGAGGTGTTCGGGTTCCTCGGGCCGAACGGCGCGGGCAAGAGCTCGACCATGCGGATGATCGGCTGCGTCTCGCCGATCACGGCCGGCTCGCTCTCGGTGCTGGGGCAAGACCCGAAGCACGACGGGCCCAAGATCCGGGCCCGGCTCGGCGTGGTGCCGCAAGAGGACAACCTCGACATCGAGCTGAGCGTGCTCGACAATCTCATCCTCTACGGCCGCTACTTCGGCATCCCCAAGGCAACGCTGCGGGACCGGGCGGCCGAGCTGCTCGAGTTCGTGCAGTTGAGCGACCGGGCGAAGAGCAAGGTCGACCCGCTGTCGGGCGGCATGAAGCGCCGCCTCACGATCGCCCGTGCGCTCGTGAACGAGCCCCATCTTCTCCTGCTCGACGAGCCGACCACCGGACTCGACCCCCAAGCTCGCCACCTCGTGTGGGAGCGGCTCTACCGGCTCAAGCAGGACGGCGTGACCCAGGTGCTCACCACCCACTACATGGACGAAGCCGAGCGCCTGTGCGATCGGCTCGTGATCATGGACGGCGGCAAGATCGTCGACGAAGGTTCGCCGGCCGAGCTCGTCAGCCGGCATGTGACACGCGAGGTCATCGAGCTCCGCTTCAACGACACGAAGGCACGCGATGTCGCGCTGCAGCCGGTCGAACAGCTCGGCAAGCGGATCGAGCTGCTCGCCGATCGCGCCCTCATCTACGACGACGACGGCGATTCGCTGGTCGCCTCGCTGCTCGACAACGGCCTCCGCCCGACGTCGACGCTGGTGCGCCGCAGCACCCTGGAAGACGTGTTCTTGATGCTCACCGGCCGCGCGCTGGTCGAGGACTGAGTCGGGGACGGAGACGCCTCGTCATGGCCGCATCGGCGCTGCACTACCTCGAGCGGGAGGTGCTGATCTACCGGCGCCTCTGGCGCGGCGTCGTCTTCAGCCAGATCGTCCAACCGGTCCTGTATCTCCTTGCCATGGGCATAGGTCTCGGCGGGCTGATCGAAGCGGCCGGCAACCGCGTCGGCGACCTCAGCTACCTCCAGTTCGTCGCCCCTGGTCTCATGGCCGCGACCGTCGTGCAGAACGCCACCGCCGAGTCACTCTGGCCGGTGATGGCCGGCACCAAGTGGATGCGCTTCTACCACGGCATGGTCGCGTCGCCGATGCGGGCAGCCGACGTCTACTACGGCAACCTCATGGGGCTCGCGCTCCGGTTCTCGATGGCGGCCACGGCGTTCCTTCTCGTCGCCACGCTCGTCGGCGCCATCCAGTCCCCGTTCGCGATCCTGGCGATCCCCGCCGCGGTCGGCGGCGCGATCGCACTGGCCGCTCCCCTCACCGCGTTCGCCGCGACCCAAGAGACCGACAAGGCGTTCCCGCTCGTCCTTCGGTTCATCACGCTGCCGATGTTCCTGTTCTCGGCCACGTTCTTCCCGTTGAGCCAGCTCCCGCCGTTGCTGCAATCGCTCGCATGGGTCTCGCCGCTGTGGCACAGCGTCGAGCTCTGCCGGTCCGCTACGACAGGGCAATGGGGTCCCGGCGGGGGCGATGGGCGCGGTCGCGCACGTGCTGGTGCTGGCGTTGTACATCACGGCCGGCTGCGCGTGGGGCACGCGCACCTACACCAGACGGCTGGCGACATGAAGACGGCGCAAGCACCGACGATCCCGCGCCGGCCGGGATGGACCCGTCTCCTTCCGGGTGCGTCGATGGCGCCCCCGCTTCGACTGGTCGAGCGCAACATCGTCGCGTGGCGGGGGATGTGGCTCACCTTCCTCTCGGTGCTGATCGAGCCGATCCTGTTCCTGTTCTCGATCGGCATAGGCGTCGGCGCGCTCGTCGGCGACGTCATCCTCGCGAGCGGCGAATCGGTGCCGTACCGCAACTTCGTGGCAGCCGCGCTGCTCGCAACTTCGTCGATGATGGGGCCGGTCTTCGACTCGACGTTCAACTTCTTCGTGAAGCTCAAGTACATCAAGACCTACCAGGCGACGCTCGCCACGCCGATGCGTCCCCGCGACATCGTGAGCGGCGAGCTCATGTGGTCGCTCGTCCGCGCCGGCATCTACGCGACGGCGTTCCTCGTGACGATGTCGATCATGGGCTTGATCGAATCGTGGTGGGCGGTGCTGAGCCTGCCCGTCTCGGTCCTCATCGGCTTCGCCTTCGCCGGCGCGGGCTTGGGGGCAACGACGTTCATGCGATCGTTCGTCGACTTCGACTATGTGAACCTCGCCATCGTCCCGATGTTCTTGTTCTCGGCCACCTTCTTCCCCCTCAGCCGCTATCCCGAGGGGCTGCAGTGGATCATCCAGATCACGCCGCTCTACCAGGGCGTCGTATTGGAGCGGGCGCTGGTGTTCGGCGACGTGAGCGTCTGGCTCTTGGTCCCGATGGCGTACTTGGTGGTCATGGGCGCTGGCGGCCTCTGGGTCGCCAGCCGGCGCCTCGGCGCGCTGCTGCTGCCGTAGCCGGAGCGAGATCAACCCTTCAGCTTGCAGCTCTCGCACGCGGCGGCGATCGGTTCGAGCACCAGCTTCTGGCGACACCAGCGGCAGCCGACCCGGCCATGAAAGGACAGCGCCTGATCGAGCGCAAGCGCGGTGCCGGCGAGCTCGGGCGGACCGGCCGGCGGCTGGGACGCGACCGCCGCGAACCAGAGGGCTTCGATGAGCGGGACCGCGTCGACCAGCCTCGAGCCACCGGTGTTCGTGAGCCCGAGGAACTCCGTGACGCGCCGCACGTTGGCATCGACCACCACCGGCAAGCTCTCGACCCCGGCCACGCTCGACCGCCCGGGGAAGACGAGCATGCGGACGAACCGGATGGCGGCCGCCCGAGACGCGAGCCCGGGTACGAGTGCTCGCGAACCCGCCGGGAGTGGCCCGGACAACTCGGCCAGCAACTCGCCTGCATCGGCTGTCCCCTCGTACACCGCCCGCTGAAGGTTCGGCGACGGCGCCGGTTCGCCGATCACCGCCTCGGCGACCATCCTCCACCCGGCCACCTCGCCGAGGCGCGTCGTGAGCCCCTGCACTGCCAGCGCGTCGGCCAGGGTCGCCAGCTCGCGCGAGCAGACGGCCTCTGGGTCGAACAGCGAAACGTCGGCATCGAAGGCCGCGCTCACCGCGCGCCACCGACGGGGCTCTCCCCGGCCCCGGTCGAGCGACGCGCCGAAGGCCAACAGCAGGCGGCACCACACCGGGTCGACCTCGCGGGCCTCGAGCGCCCGCACGGCGATGACATCGGGGAGCGCCTCCCACCCGATGGGCACCGATCCCCGTGCGCCAAGCAGAAACGAGCCCTGGGTGAACGCGCTGGTCACTTCGGCCACGACTGCCGCCGCCCGCTCTTCGATCGAGACTGGTGGTGGCGGCAGCGACGACAGGTCGGCCGGCGGCGGTCGCTCCGAAGCGTCGCTCTCGCCGCCCGCCGGCCCGGACCCGCCCGCGATCTCGCGGCTGTTCGCGCGAGTGAAGTTCACCTCCTCAGGGCCGCACTCGTCGAAGCAGGCGACGAACCCTGCCCGTGTCCACGCCTTGGCGTAGACGTTGCCTTCGTGGGTGGCCCAGAACGGCGAGCCTGTCTTGCGCGCCGAGCGCGGCAGGCGCGACCCCATCAAGGCCTCGATCTCATCGAAGTTGAGGATCACCGCGTCGCCTTCGTACTTCTCGAGGTAACCCGTCAATCCGTCCAATCGACCCAAGAGAAACAAGCTACTGCGCTCGCGATGACCCGCCGGCTTCGCAAGCTCGGCAAGCGGCTGGGCCTACACGCAGTGGTTCAACGCGCTGACGTGACAGACTGAGGCACCGTGACCGGGGGGAGTCGTAAGCCGAGGGCCGCGGCTCGGCGCCATGTCGGGTCGAGAGGCTTCGCCGTCGCCGATGCACGCGTCGGCCACACGGTTGTGGTTCGGTCGCGCACACCGCTTGTCGGCCGGGTCGCCGAGCGCGAGCGGCTCCGGTTCGCGGCGGTGTCCGCGGCCAAGGGCCGGCCGCACGCCGTGCTGATCACCGGGCCGACGGGCATCGGCAAGTCGAGGGTGCTGGAGGAAGCCGCCTCACTCGCGTCGCAACGCGGCCTCGAGCCGGTGATGCTGGATTGCGCGTACAGCGGCGTCGGCGACTTCGCATCACTTCGCCCGCTTGCCCGGCGGTGGGCAAGCCAGCGCGACGAGTACTGGGCCGCGCCGGGCACGTCGCGCGCCGAACAAGCCGCGGCTTGGGTCGCCAAGATCGCGGCCGAGGCTCGGCGGGGGCCGTTGGTGCTGTGCCTGGACGACGTGCACGGCGCGGACGGGGCCACGGTCATCGCGATTCGCCATCTGTTCCGATGGTGCGACGAGAACAAAATCTCCGTCGGCACCAAGCTCCTCGTCGTCGTCACCGCTGCCGATCCCACCCTGCTGGCGCTCGACGTCCCCCGCCTCGATCGGCGCGAGGACTCCCCGCTCGGTCTGGTGAACCTCCAGCCGCTTCCCGGGCTCGAGACCGTCGAGTTGGTACGCCAGTTCGGGCTGGGCGATGTGCCTCGGGCAGCAGCCGAGACCGTCGCCGAGCGGTGCGAAGGCAACCCGCTGACGGCGCGGGTGGTCACCGACCTCTTGCTGTCGAGCAGCCAGCTCGGGCCGAGCTCGCACGACCGGCACTTCGCGCTCGCGGAAGAGCTGGTCGGCCTCCCCCGCTCACCGGTCGGCCTGATCGAGAGGCAGTTCGACGAGCTCGACGCCGCGACCCGCCGGGTTCTCGCCGCGGTGTCCACGATGGACGCCGGCGCACCAGCCGGCTGGCTCGACGAGCTCACGGGCGAGGACGACCCCACCATCGAGCACGCGCTCGAGACCGCGGCCCGGCTCGGCGTCATCGAGGTGGGCGACACGATCCGCTTCACCCATCCCCTCGGTCGCGAGCGCGCCCGCTCCGAGCTCGCGGCCCGCGAGCTCGAGGCGCTGCACGTCCGGCTGGCGCATTTCGTGCGCGGCGCCAACGGCAGTCCGACCCTCGAGGTCGTCGAACATCTGCGCCGGGCTGGGACCCTCGTGGCACCGCAAGACCTCTTCGACGAAGCCGTGGATGCGGGACGGCTCGCGGCGAAGCGGTGTGAGTGGGACTCGGCCGCCCGCTGCCTCCAACTCGCGAGCGATACGGGGCGAAAGCTCGTCTCGGTCGACGACCGCGCGCTGGCCGCGCTCGCGCACGAGGCCGCCAAGGCGCTGCAGGCAGCAGGCGAAGTGGTCGGGGCTCGCCGGTGGGCCGAGCGCGCCGCCGAGCGAGCCGAGGCGGCGGGAGACCGTGAGACCTACGCGGCCGCGATCCTCACCGCGGTCCGGTGCCGCATCTGGGCGGGCAGCTTCGGTGACTCGATCGATGTCGACGGCGTGACCGAGGTCGCGCGCGACGTGCGTGTGTCGCCAGCCCGGCGGGCAGAGGCCGGCCTCGTCGCGTCAGAAGCAGCATGGATGGCAGGCAACAGCATGAGCTGCTTGCTGTGGTCAGCCGAGGCGTACCGCGAAGCCGAATCGGTCGGCGCCGCGGACCTCTGCGCCCAGGCCCTCGTGTCGAACGCGACCGGCCATTGGTTGCGCTTGTCGCTTGACGACGCACTCGACCAGCTACGCGCTGCGAGCGCGTGGGGCGCGCTCGTGCGCACGCCCACGAGCACCGCGATCGCCGAGGGACGGCTCGCGCTGACCTACTGGTGGCTCGGCGCGACCGAAAGGGCCATGCAGTGCTCCGAGACGGCGCTGGCTGCCGCCGATCGGGCCAGCACGCCGCTGGAGCGGGCGATCCCCCTGACTGCTAGCGCCGCGATCAGTGCGTGTCGCGGCGACCACGAGCGCGCTCTCAGCGGGACGGCCGAAGCCGAGCTGCTCAGCTCCCTCTCGGGCGACAACTGGTCGGCGGCGCTTGCGTTCCCGACGGCGGCAGCCAGCGCCGCGTGGCACGGCCACCTCGGCGAGGCACGTGCGCAACTCGATCGCTGGCAGTCCACGCTGCCGACCCGGCCGAGCGGCGCCGGCAGCCTCAGCAAGGCGATGATCGACGCGCACCATGCGTACCTCGCACTGCTCGCGGGCGGCCGCGACCGCAGTTGGCTGTCCGGCGCGACGCCTCCACCCTTCAACCCGGCGGCGTACCTGCGCATCATCGGCAGCTCCACGTTCTTCGGACTTGCCGTCGAGGCCGCACAGACGCTCGAACAGCCCGAGACCGGCGCGCTGCTGCTGCCCTACCTGGAGGACGCCTACGCGGCCGGGCAGATGATCACGACCGGTTGGCCCCAGCTCATCCCCCGCCTGGTCGCGGCGGCGGCCCGCCTCGCCGGGGACGCGGAGCTCGCCTACGAGGGCGTGCAGCAGGCCGAGCGGCTCGCACGTGCTGGCGACCTGACGTTCGAGCTCGGCCGCACGCACGTCGAGACCGCCCGCTGCGTTGCCGCCTTGGGGCGGCCCGCAGACGCGGTGAAGCTCCTCCGGTCGGCTCACCGGATCGCCGACGACTACGACTTCGACCTGCTTGGCCAAGAGATCGATCAGGTCAGGTGCTGAGCGCCATCCATCCTCACCGGTAGGCACTCAAGTCGCCGCGCCATCAGCCGACAAGGAGAACCACAGGCGGAACCCTCGGGATCTACGACAACGGAGGTGGGACCGTGCCCCAGAACGCGCTATCCATCCACCAGTTCCGCGCCCTGCGCTGGCTCGACGAGTTCTTCGGTACCGACGACAGCGCCGAGCGGAACCGCCGGTACGGCGCCGCGCTCGACCGACTCGACGACGCCGCTTTCGACGTGTTGGGCCAGACCGTCGCGGGCGTCCAGCAGATCACCCAACAGAGCGCCCCCGACCCGCTTGATCACCTCGATCGGCACTGGCTGTCGGGCTCGTACTTCCCGGGCGTGGATGCGACGGTCGTTCGCCGCTCGCTGCAGGATGGCTACCGCTCGGCCATCGCCGATGCCCAGAAGGCCGGGCTCCCCCTCCACTCGGTGTGGGTGTGTGGCACCGAAGACTCGTCATCGTCGGACTTCCGAGTCGACCACGTCGTCGGACCGACGGCGGTCACCGTCGCGATCATCACGCCGCGTCCCCAGGCCTGAACGACCCCGGCCACAGATCCCTCGCTGGGTCTATCCCGCCGGCGACGTGTCACACTCGACCGGTGCAGATCGACCCGACTCCCGAACCCATCGTCGAGGATGACGACGCCATCCGTGCCGCGGTCGCCGATGCCGACGTCCACGCGCTGCTGATCGCTGTCGCGCATTGCACCGGCGACCTGTCCATCCTGCGCGACGACCTCCAGCCCGACCCCGAGGCGATGCTGCTCGTCCCCGATGGCGGCCTCTCCCCCGAGAGGGTCGCCGAAGGCAGAGCCATCGCCGCAGCGGCACTCGCGCAATACCGCGACGCGGGCAGCCCGCCCGCACCGGTGCCAACCACGGACGATCTTCGCGCGATGTTCGACTTCCTCATCGGTGCGCCCGCTCCCGAGGAGTACTTCACGCTGTTGCGGGAAGAGCTCGCCGTCGAAGGCGACCTGCGGGCACCTGACTGGCACAAGGACGACGTCGCGCCCGACGTCGAGTTCAGCGTTGCGATCATCGGTTCGGGCATGTCCGGCCTCATCGCCGCCCACCGGTTGCACCAGGCCGGCATCGACTTCGTCGTGTTCGAGAAGAACGAGGACGTCGGCGGCACGTGGTGGGAGAACACCTATCCCGGCTGCCGCGTCGATGTGCCGAACCACTTGTACAGCTACTCGTTCGCGCAAACCGGCGACTGGCCACAGTTCTTCTCGTCGCAGGAAGTTCTGCTCGACTACTTCCGCACATGTGCCGACCGCTTCGGATTGCGCGAGCACGTCCGGTTCTGCACCGAGGTCACGCGGGTCGAGTTCGAGGACGCCGACCAGACCTGGCAGGTGTACACGCGCGACGCCGGCGGCAAGGTAACGACCGAGGTGTTCAACGCCGTCGTCAGCGCCGTCGGCCAGTTGAACCGGCCGAGCATGCCGGCCATCGAGGGCACCGATTCGTTCGCCGGCGAGTGGTTCCACTCGGCGCGCTGGCGCGACGACATCAGCCTCGATGGCAAGCGCGTGGCTGTCATCGGCACCGGAGCGAGTGCTGTGCAGTTCATCCCCCACGTCGCCGAGCGCGCCGAGCGACTGTTCGTCTTCCAGCGCACGCCGCCCTGGTTGGTGCCGTCGGAGAAGTACGCAGAAGACCTACCCGACGGGATGCGCTGGGTCCTCCGCCACGTCCCGTCCTACGCGAGGTGGGACCGGCTCTGGCTGTTCTGGCGGACGCATGAGGGCCTGCTGCCGATGGCGAAGGTCGACCCGAACTGGCCCGACCAGGAACGGTCGGTGAGCGAGTCCAACGACATGATCCGCCAACTGCTCACCGGTTACCTCCAGCTGAGCGTGCCCGACGCCGAGGTGTTCGAGAAGATCCTGCCGGCATACCCGCCGATCGCCAAGCGGGTGGTGTTCGACAACGGGACCTGGGGCAAGACGTTGCTGCGTGACAACGTCGAGCTGATCGCCGACAGGATCGACGAGATCAACGAGAAGGGCATCCGCACGGTCGACGGCACCCAGCACGACGTCGACGTGGTGATCTACGGCACTGGGTTCCAGGCGTCGAAGTTCCTCACCCCGATGAAGGTCACCGGACTCGGCGGCATCGATCTGCACGAGTCGTGGGACGGTGATGCCCGCGCCTACCTCGGCATCACCGTGCCCGGCTTCCCCAACCTGTTCCTGCTCTACGGACCGAACACGAACATCGTCATCAACGGCAGCATCGTCTACTTCTCTGAGTGCGAGGTGCACTACCTCATCCAGAGCATCCGCATGCTGCTCGAGCACAACCTCGAGTCGATGGAGTGCAAGAGCGACGTCCACGATGCGTACAACGAACGGGTCGACGCCGGGAACCGAGCGATGGCGTGGGGCGCGTCATCGGTGAACAGTTGGTACAAGAACGCGAGCGGGCGCGTCGCGCAGAACTGGCCCTTCTCCATGCTCGAGTACTGGCAGCAGACCCGAACCCCCGACCCCGACGACTACGTCCTCCGCTGATCCCTGGCTGCGTCCGTGACGTTGGATGCGACCGGCAGAACTTGTTCTCGCCCGGGGGACGTGGTTGGTTCCCTAGCCTTGGCCGATGCAGACGAACCGGATCGGTGTTGTCGGAACGGGCGCCATGGGGTCAGGCATCGCGATGGTCGCGGCGACTGCCGGCTACGAGGTGGTCGTGCGCTCCCGCCGGGATGCGACGGCGGGGGTCTTCGTGGCCGGGTTCGCGAAGCAGCTCGATCGGCTGGTCGAGAAGGGCAACCTCGGGCTGGATGACCGAGACCAGATCGCGGCGCGATTGCTGTGCAGCTCGACGTGGGACGCGCTCGCCCACTGCGACCTCGTGGTCGAGGCCGTCGTGGAAGACCTCGAGCTGAAGAAGGCGGTGTTCACCGAGCTCGACCGCGTGTGCCAGCAGGGCACGATCCTCGCGTCGAACACGTCGACGTTCTCGATCACCGAGCTCGCCATGGTCACCGGCCGGCCGCAGCTCGTGTGCGGGATGCACTTCTTCAATCCCGCGCCGGTGATGAAGCTGGTCGAGGTGGCGAAGACGTTGTTCGTCGCCGAGGCGACCATGGACGCGGCCACCACGTTTCTCGACACGTGTGGCAAGTCGCCCGTCGTCGTAAAAGACACCACTGGCTTCATCGTCAACCACCTGCTGTTCGGCTACCTGGGCCACGCGGTGCGGATGCTCGAGTCGTCGACCGCGTCGATGGAAGACATCGATGTTGCGATGAGGAAGGGCTGCAACTTCCCGATGGGTCCATTCGAGCTCTACGACCTCATCGGCATCGACGTTTGCGTCGCGGTCTTCGACGCGCTCTACGCCGAATGGCGCGAACCGCAGTTCGTGTGCCCGCCGACGCTGCGGCGCATGGCGACGGCGGGCTTCATCGGCCGCAAGTCGGGCAAGGGCTTCTACGACCATCGCTGACGCGTAAGAGATCCGACGTTCGGCGGTCTTGACCTGCATCCGGCCGGAACCGTCCGGCCGCCCATGCTCGAGGAGCACCATCATGCCCAAGGTTTCCAACCCTGCACGCACCCGCGCCCGCCGCCTCACCGCCGCAGCCGCTGTGGGCGCCGCGGTCATCGCGATGCCCGCGGCCGCGCACGCGGTCGACTTCCCGGTTGCCGATCCCGGCATCTACAAGTGCGAAGGACTGAACGCGACGATCGTCGGCACGAACGGGAACAACTTCCTCGCCGGCACCAACGGCAACGACGTCATCGTGGCGCTTGGCGGCACGGACTTCATCTACGGCTTCGGCGGCCACGACAAGATCTGCGCCGGTTCCGGCGACGACTACGTCTACGCAGGACCCGGCGACGACGTTGTCCGGTCCGGATATGGCAGCGACTACGTCAAGGGCAGCGACGGCATCGACCTCCTGCAAGGAGAGAGCGGCGACGACGTGCTCGATGGTGAGGCCGGCGGCGACTACCTCTACGGCGGTGACGGCAGCGACTGGATGCTCGGTCGCCAGGGCTGGGACGTCGCGAACGGTGGGCGCGGCGAGGACATCATCGACCTCGCGACCGACGACGACGGGATCGGTGACGATGGCTCGGGTGGCGCCGACGACGATCTGATCTTCTCCGACGACGGCGCCCCCGCGTCCGACACGATTCGAGGCGACGCCGGCACCGACACCTGTGTGGTCGACGCCGTCGACAACGTCTTCACCTGCGAGTGATCCGCGTGCCAGATCACCGTGGGGGCCTGCGGCAGAAGCGACACGGTACGGTGAAGCGGTGCCGAACCGTACCGAGACACCAGCGCCTGACCGGGCCCCCGCCCGGTGGGCTGGCGTTCCGGCCGAAGACCGGCGGACCGACCGCCGCATGTTGCTGCTCGACGCCGCCCTTGAACTACTCGGCACGGCCGGCTGGTCGGGCACGACGGTGCGCGGCGTGTGCCAGTCAGCGCGCCTCAATCCTCGCTACTTCTATGAGAGCTTCGACGACCTCGACGCGCTGGTCGTCGGGCTCTACGACCATCTCATCGACCAGCTCGGCGCCGAGGTCCTCGCCGCCATCGACGCCGGCGGTGACGATCCCGCCGCCCAACTGCACAACGCCATCGACCGCGTGGTCGGGTTCGTGACCGACGACCCGCGCCGCGCCCGCGTGCTCTACGTCGAGGCGCTCGGCAACGAAGCGCTCAACAAGCGGCGGATGGAGACCGGCCACGCAATCGTCGCCACCATCGAGCAGTTCACCGCGGCTCGCCATGGCGCCAAGCACACCGCCGATCAGATCGGGATGATCGGTGCCGCGATCGTCGTGGGCGGCACGAGCGAGCTCATCATCTCGTGGCTCGACGGGCGCATCGGCGTGTCTCGGGAGCAGCTCGTCGACGATGCGACCGCTCTGTTCCTCGCGCTCGGCGAGGCGGCCCAGCGCGTCGCCGGCACCCGCCCGTGACCGGCCTCGCTCCAGACTGGTAACGAGCGTTGCCAGTCTGTAGCCTCGCGGTAACGTTCGTGGCCAAGGTCATCCACAGCCGGGGGAGGCACGGGTTGTCCCAGCACATCGCGGTGATCGGAAGCGGCGTGGGCGGGCTGACGGCGGCGCTGGCTCTCGGGCGGGCCGGGCACCGGGTGACGGTCCTCGAACGCGACCGCGTGCCGCACGCGGCCGATCCCGACGAGGCGTTCGCCGCCGACCGTCACGGCGCGCCACAGGTGCACCAGACCCACGGCTTCCTCGCTCGCCTCCAGGTTGTGCTGCGCGACCGCTTCCCCGACGTGCTCGACGCCGTCCTCGAGGCGGGAGCGACGACGATGCCCACGACCGCGGACTTCGGCGAACCCGAAGCCGGCGACGACGATCTGCGCGTCCTCATCATGCGCCGCACGACGCTCGAGTGGGTGCTCCGCCAGAAGGCCAGCGAGCAGGACGGCGTCGAGATCCGCGCGGGTGTCGGTGTCTCCGGGCTCGTCGGCGCGCCCCGAAGACACGGCGGCATCCCCGCCGTGTCGGGTGTCCACCTCGACGATGGCACCGAGCTCGCCGCGGACCTCGTGGTCGCCTCCAACGGCCGGCGCGCGCCACTCCCGCAGTGGCTCGGCGAGCTCGGAGTCCACGTGCCCGAGACGGTCCACGAGAGCGGGCTGATGTACCTGTCGCGCTGGTACCGCTGGACTGCCGGCCTCGACGGGCTCGATCCCAAGCTTGGTGGCGACCTCGGGTTCGTCAAGTTCCTCGGCGTACCGGGCGACGGCGACACCCTGTCGATCACCCTCGCCATCGCCAGCAACGATGCCGACCTGCGGCGCGCGCTGGCCGACCCGGCGCGCTTCGACCTCACGTGCCAGCTGCTGCCTGGCCCCAACCAGTTCTTCGCGAGGGGGCCCATCGAACCCCTCGGTGACGTTCGCCCGATGGCGGGGCTCCTCAATCGCGTGCGGCGCTTTCTGGACGAGAACGGGCAGCCGACGGTGCTCGGCTTCCACGCCATCGGCGACGCCCACACGTGCACCAACCCGCTCTATGGACGCGGCTGCGCGCTGGCCACGGTGCAGGCAACCCTGCTCGCCGACTCGCTCGACGCTCATCCTGATGACCCGGCTGCACGCGCGGCGATGTACGAGGCCGCGTGCGAGCGCGAGGTCGAGCCCTGGTTCCACTCCGCCGTCCAGCTCGATGCGATGGGCGCCGACTTGAACGAGGGCGCGGCCGCGCCGACACCCGAGGCCGCGGCCATGGGCGCCGTCTTCGCCGCGGCCGCGACCGACCCCGTGATCGGTCGGGGTATCGCCCGCTGCATGAACCTGCTCATGACGCCATCCGAACTCATGTCCGACCCCGCGTTCCTCGCCCGAGCCGTCACCGTCATGGCGAACCCCGACGACTTCCCGCTCCCCGAACGACACGGTCCCACCCGCGCCGAGTTGCTCGACTCACTCGGCTCGGTCGCCGCGTAGAAAGAGGCACCGATGAAGGTTTCGACCAACGGCGTCGAGCTGCACGTGGAGGAGGCGGGCGCCGGGTTCCCGGTCATCCTCGCCCATGGTTTCCCCGAGCTCTCCTACTCGTGGCGCCACCAGATGCGGGCGCTCGCGGCGGAGGGGTTCCACGTGCTCGCCCCCGACCAGCGCGGCTACGGCCAGTCCTCCCGTCCCGAGGCTGTCGAGGACTACGACATCGTCAGCCTCACCGGAGACTTGCTCGGGTTGCTCGACCACATCGGCGAGGAGAAGGCCGTGTTCGTCGGCCACGACTGGGGGTCGATGGTCGTGTGGACGCTGGCGCAGCTCGCGCGTGAGCGTGTCGCCGGCGTCGTCGGCATGAGCGTGCCGTTCGTGCCGCGCCCCGAGAGACCGCCACTCGAGCTGATGCGCTCGATCATCGGCGACGGCTTCTTCTACATCCTCTACTTCCAGGAGCCGGGCGTCGCCGACGGCGAGCTGGGCGCCGACCCGGCCCGCACGATGCGCCGCATGCTTGCCGGCCTGCAGATCCTGCCCGACAACATGCCCGACCCCGCCACGATGTTCGCCAACGACGGCCGCGGCTTCGTCGACCGCCTGCCCGAACCCGACCGGCTGCCGGACTGGCTCACCCGCGCCGAGCTCGATCACTACGTGGAGGAGTTCTCGCGGACGGGCTTCACTGGCGGCATCAACTGGTACCGAAACTTCGACCGGAACTGGGAGCTCACCGAGCAGCTCGCCGGGGCCAAGGTCGACGTCCCGTCGCTGTTCATCGGCGGGTCGCTCGACCCCGTGTTGCTCATGACCCCACCCGCCGCGACCGAAGGCTGGCTCACCGACCACCGTGGCACGGTGTTGGTGGACGGCGCCGGCCACTGGGTCCAGCAGGAGAGGCCCGAGGAGGTCAATGCCGCGCTCCTCGGGTTTCTCCTGTCTGTTCGCGACGAGAACGAGGCGGCGCGACCATGACTCGTGAAATGCCCGTGTGCGTCACTCCCACGAAGGACGGCCGCTGATGCGCGCCGCAGTCCTGCGCGACGGCGAGTTGCTCGTGCGCGACGACCTGCCCGAGCCCGAGCCGGCCTTAGGGCAGGTCCTCGTCCAGGTCAAGGCCTGTGGCATCTGCGGGTCCGATCTGCACTTCGCCAAGCACGGCCACACGATGATCTCCCGCATGGAGGAGCTGGAGGGAATGCCCGACTTCGGCGCCGAGCCTGTCGATCTCAGCCGCGACGTCTTCATGGGCCACGAGTTCTCCGCCGAAGTGCTCGCAGCCGGGCCCGACACCGCTGCACCCGAACCCGGCACGATCGTCACGTCGATCCCCATCGTGTTGACGGCCACGGGCATGCGCGACCTCGCGTACAGCAACGAGCTGCCGACGGGCTATGGCGAGCGCATGCTGCTGTCGGCACCGTTGCTGAACGAGGTCCCCAACGGGCTCGACCCCCGGCACGCCGCGCTCACCGAGCCGATGGCCGTAGGCCTGCACGCGGTGAACAGGTCGGGCATCACCGAACGAGACGGGGCGCTGGTCCTCGGTTGCGGTCCGATCGGGCTCGCGGTGATCGCCGCGTTGCGCTTGCGGGGCGTCGCGCCGATCGTGGCCTCGGACTACTCGCAGGCTCGGCGAGCTCTCGCGGCTGCGATGGGCGCGCACGAGGTCGTCGATCCGGCGGAGGAGCCCCCCTTCGGCGTCTGGGCCCGCACCGGCAAGAGCAAATCGCTCGTCGTGTTCGAGGCCATCGGCATCCCCGGCATCATCGACTCGACCCTCCGGTCGGCGCCGCACAGCACGCGGATCGTCGTCGTCGGCGTGTGCATGGAGACCGACGGCATCACCCCGTTCTTCGGCATCAGCAAAGAGCTCAACATCCAGTTCGTGCTGGGCTATGACCCGACCGAGTTCGCCAGCAGCCTGCGCTCGATCGCCGAGGGCGCGATCGACGTCGTGCCGCTGATCACCGGAGAGGTCGGCCTCGACGGCGTGCCCGGCGCGTTCGATGCGCTCGGCCACCCCGACGAGCATTGCAAGATCCTCGTCGTCCCGGCGTAGATCTGTGGGCGCGACTACTCGTCGTCGAGCTGGGCGGCGTGATCAGGCCCGTAGTCGATGAAGATCTCGTCACCGAACTGGATCGCACGGATGGCCACCACGCTGACGGCTTGCTCGTGCTCGTCGACCTGCAACTCGGCGTTCGGCTTGTGCGAATGGTTCAAGAACGAGGTGCGGCCGAGCACGAGCGCCGAGTGATCCTCGTCCCACTCGACGACGTACCACGAGACGATTCCCTCGAGCTCGTCGACAGGCACGAGCAAAACAGGATCGGTCCACAGGACCTTGCCCGCCTTGTGATCGGCTCTGGCGAAGACGCCGCGCCCATGCACGGGCGACGCATCGACCTCGAACACGAACCGCTCTCGCTGCTTGGTGGGCACCCGTTCCTCCATCGTCGCGTCTTATGGCACCACTTCGACTCGACTCTTATACCCGAGACGTCAAGAGCTCAAAGACGCGGGAGGCAAAGCTGCCCGAGGATCTTACCGGCGCGACATAGCGCTGCTGGCGTGTAGGTGAGCCTGCCCACCTACCAAGCGCGAAGCGCTACAGCGCCCAGCAGTCGAGGTTCACCGACTGGCCGGCCAAGGCCTGCCGCACGCCGCTGTAGGCGGTGCCGTCGAGGATCAGCCCGACATGGCCGACGACTCGCAACCAGCACTTGTCTTGGATGGCGACGTTCTGGATGTTGCCGTCGGCGGTGTTGAGGAGCCCGACATGGCCGACGACTCGCAACCAGCACTTGTCTTGGATGGCGACGTTCTGGATGTTGCCGTCGGCGGTGTTGAGGAACGACGTCTTGTATGGGTTCACGACCTCGTCCAGCTTGGTGGCGATGTTCGTGTAGCGCACGCTGCCGATGCTGTCATCGCCGGCGTTGAGGTTGGCGAGGTACGACGACCCGATCGCCATCTGCTGACAACCGACGATGCCAACGCAGTTGCCAAAGCCCAGGAACGACGCGATGTTCGCGATCGCCGTCCCGTAGTTCGGTGCCCCGAGGGTGACGATCTTGTCGACCTTGGTCGAGCCACCGAGGTTCTTCACGTAGTCGCGAGCCACCAGGCCGCCTTGCGAGTGACCGACGAGTGACACCTTGCTGGCACCGGTCTGGGCGCGCACAGAGTCGACCAGTGGGGCCAGCCCGGCCGCGGAGTTGCGGATGTCGCCCAGCCCGCCGTTCGGCAGCACGTAGATCCAGACCCGGTAGCCGTCGTTCCGCATGCGCTGCGCGAGCGGCTCGTTGGCGAACGCCGGCGAGATCGTGCCGGCGACGATGATCACGGGCTGCTTCGCGTTCGTGGCCTGGCTGCTGGCCGGCACCGACAACACCAAGGCACCGAGCAGAACGGCGAGAACAACAGACAGCTTGCGTCGCAACGACATGGACCACCCCGTTCGCATCGTGGCGGCGCGAGCTGCACCGCTCTCCCCGTCACCCCCGGGGCCGAGGCCGCCCGGCACTCGGTTCTCCCGAACCGAACCTTGAGCCCGAACTCGGTGACATCGGTCACCATACGCGTCGCTGACAGTCCTGTCAACGAAAAGGCGGAACTCGTCGTTTGACCTGGCCATCGGCAAGATTACGACGCGTTCGTCGAAAACCTCCCCCACCGATCTGGGCCATCCACCGCGCCGCAACCGGCGCGCCCGCTGGCCCAGTTCGGAATCTCGCGGCGAGTCAGGCCGGGCGGGCGGCCTCAAAGGCGGTACCGACCGCGGCCAGCAACGGCTCGCCGGCGGGAGCGGCGACGAACTGCAGGCCCACCGGCAACCCGCCGACGGCGCCGCATGGGACCGAGAGGGCAGGGAAGCCGAGGAAGCTGAACGGGATGGCGTTGCGGGCGAGGACCATCAGGTAGTCGGCGAAGTCCGTGACTGGCTGGGCTACCACGCCGGCGGTCGGCATGACGAGCGCGTCGACCGACTCGAACACCTCGGACAGCTCGGCGCCGAGCTGCGCCCGCAAGCGTTGGGCGTGCAGGTAGTCGACGGCCCGCAACCCCTCGGCCTCCACGAGCTGCTCGGCGACCTCTTCCCAGTAGAGCGAGCGGTCCAGGCCGAGCCCTCTGTGCATGGTGGCCGCTTCGCACCGGCTCACGACCAGCCCCGCCGCGCTCGCCAGGTCGAAGTCGTCGATGCTCGGGCGGTCCGACTCGATGACCGAGCACCCCGCATCCGACAACGTCTCGATGGCCCGAGCGACGACCGACGCGACTGCCGGATCGGCGCCTTCGAACGCGGCGGGCGGCACGCCCACGCGGAACCCGTCGACCGAAGCGCCGGCCGCGCCCGCGCAGCCATCTCGACCGGCCAGCTCGTCGATCAACAACGCCGCGTCAGCCACCGTCGCTGCCATCGAGGCCACATGGTCCATCGTCCACGACAGCGAGACGACACCACTCGTCGGGATGCGACCGTAGGTCGGTTTGAACCCGACCACTCCACAGAGCGCGGCCGGCACCCGGATCGACGCTCGCGTGTCGGTGCCGACCGACGCCAACCCCATCCCGGTGGCCACCGCGATCGCCGAACCACCGCTCGACCCGCCGGGGATGCGGGTCGCATCGTGCGGGTTGCGGCTCTGCGGCGATGTCACACCCAGCGCGAACTCATGCGTGCTGGCCTTCCCGATGACCACCGCTCCACCGAGTCGCAGGCGCTCGATCGCGGCGGCGTCCCGCGACGGAACCTCGTGGTACGCGAGCGAGCCAGCCCGGGTGGGTAAACCAGCGACGTCGATGACGTCCTTGACGGTGATCGGGATGCCGTGCAACCGCCCTCGGGACTTGCCCGCCGCCAGCTCGGCGTCGAGCCGATCGGCCTCGCCACGTGCGCGGGACGCGGCCACCTCGACGAGGCCGACCAGCTCGTCGTTGTGCTCGTCCACGGCGGCGAGCGCCGACTCCACCAGCTCGCGACACGACACCTCGCGCCGAGCGATGGCACCCATCGCGTCGTGCAGCGGGCCGACCGGTGCACCCGAGCCGGCCAGCCCGGGTGCCGCGCGGGTGGCGGCCGGCGTGAAGTCGAACGCCGGCCGCAGATGGACGTTCGTCAGCGCGGACCCTTCCAATTGCCGGCGGGCGTCCACGAACGCGTCGCCGGCTGTGCTGCCTTGGACGGCTGTCATGCCCCGATGGCCTCCAGCAACGACGAGGACGGGGCGACGGCACCGAACACGCCACCCTGCATGGTGACCATCTTCAGCGCCGCCAGGTAGTTGTCGTAGTCGGTCGCCCCGGTGCAGTCCGAGAGCAGCAGGCACTCGTACCCGCGATCGTTCGCGTCACGCATCGTCGTGTGCACGCAGACATCGGTGGTGATGCCGGTGAACACGAGATGGGTGATACCGGCGTTGCGCAGCAGCAGGTCGAGGTCGGTCGCGTAGAACGAGCCCTTGCCCGGCTTGTCGATGACGAGCTCGCCCTCGATCGGCGCGACCTCGGCGACGATGTCCCAACCGGGCTCGCCGCGCACCAGGATGCGCCCGGCCGGACCCGCGTCGCCGATGCCCGCGCCGATCCGCTTCGACCGCCACAGCTTGTTCGGCGGGCAGTCGGCAAGGTCAGGCCGGTGGCCCTCGCGGGTGTGGACGATCAGCCAGCCCTGATCGCGCACGGCCTCGAGCACCTTGGCGGTGGGCGCGAGACCGGCTCGAGTCAGCGAGAGGTCATAGCCCATCGCGTCGACGTACCCGCCGGGGCCGCAGAAGTCGGTCTGCCAGTCGATGCACAGCAGCGCCGTCCTGGCGGGATCGATGCGCCCGTCGTAGGGCCAGGGGTACGGGTCGGCGTCGACCACTCCAGTCATGATGCTCCTCCGGTCAGTCAGTCAGTCGGTCGGCGACATGGTGTTGGCAGCGCAGCGAGCAGATCGGCCGACTCACCCACCGCGCCGAAGATCCCGCCGGACATGGTCACGCTGGAGAGCGCACGAGCGCCCAGCGCGACATCGATCGGTGCGCAACCGTCGCTCAGCACGAGACACTCGTAGCCCCGATCGTTGGCGCCCCGCAAGGTCGTGTCGACGGTGAGCTCGGCGCCGAACCCACCAACGATCAGATGATCGCGGCCGGCCTTCCGCAACTCGTGATCGAGGCGCGAGCCGTGGAAGCCGTTGAGCCCCGAGGCCTCGAGCAACAGCGGCGGCGGACCACCGGACGACGCAACGAGCGATCCGAGCGCGGCGGGCGCCGCCGCCCCCGCCGCGCCCCGCTCCGGAAGGCGACGCGGCTTCGCTGGTGCCGGCCAGCCGACCGGTGCCGGAGGCTCGCAGTGCTGAACGAGCACGACGACACCACCGACGGCCTGCACCGCGAGGGCAACCCGTTCGAGGACCGCGGCGACCCGCGGCGAATGGTCCGAGCGATCGAACCAATGTTGCTGCACGCCCACCACCACGAGGGCGACCGACGCGCCCTCGAGGCGACCGTCGTACGGCCAGGGGTAAGGATCGCTCCCCCCGACAGTTCGGCGCACCCACTTACGACTTCGGGATCTGGCCGACGACACCTTCGACGAAGACGGTGTTCTTGTCCTCGATCGTTGCGTAGTCCGCGGGGACACCGGCGGGGAACAGCTCAGTCCCGTCTTGGGCTTTGATCGGTCCCTTGAACGGCGAGCCGTTGGCGCTCATGATGTCGGCCTTCGCCTTCTCGATGGCCGCCTTGGTCGCGTCGTCGACGCTCGGCCCGAACTTCGATTGGTCGAACGGGTTCTTGCCCTGATCGGCTGGGCTCTTGTAGCCGACCCGGAAGTTGGCGTTGTACTTCGAGCCGGTGAACTTTCCGTCGATCGAGGTCTGGACGATGTCGATGAACATGTCTGACCAACGCCACTCCGAACCGGTCAGCCACCCGTTCGGGGCGAGCGACGACGCATCAGCGTGATAGCCGACCACCTTGATGCCGGCTGCCTCGGCTTCCTTGGTGATCGTGGCCGTGCAGTCCTGGTGCTGGGAGATGACGTCGACACCCTGGCTGATGAGGCTCTTGGCTGCTTCGGACTGCTTGCCCGGGTCGCACCAATTCGACGTGTTGACCACATAGGTCTGCGCCTGCGGGTTCACCGACTTGGCTCCGAGCTCGAAGGCGTTGATGTTGGCGATGGTCTGGGGGATGGGGAAGGCGTACACGTAGCCGAGCTTGTTGGTCTTGGTCGACTTCCCGGCCGCGATGCCAGCAAGGAACACGGGCTCGTACACCGTGCCGAAGTACGTGCCCGTGTTCGGAAGGATCGGGCCCTTGATGAGGTTGCCCTGCTGCACCACGACCACGTTCGGGTTGGCTGCAGCAACCTTCATGGCGGGGTCAAGGTGGCCGTAGCTCGTGGCGAAGATGATCGTGGCGCCCTTGCTGATCATGCTCTCCATCGTGCGGGTGGCGTTGTCGTCTTCGGGGACGTTCTCGGCCGTGAGCACTTCGATGTTGGGGAACTTCTTGGCGACGGCCTGCGATCCTTCGTACGCGGCCTGGTTGTAGCCGTAGTCGTCCTTGGGACCAACGAAGATGAACCCGACTTTCGTCGCGCCCTGGCCGGGCGCGGCACCACCGGCGGCGGTGCCGCCGGATGCGACGGCTTCCTGCGGGGTCTGGTTGGTGCCGCAGGCGGCGGCCAGCAGGGCAACGGCTATGGCCGTTGCCAGCAGCGGTCCTATTCGGCGTCTGGGCATTTGTACTGACTTCCTTTCGTTGGACCCGGTCGCTGTCCTGTCCGGGCGCGTGAGATGGATCGGTTGATGATGCAGATCGAGAGCGGCGAGCGCCGATAGCGCTAGCCAGCCGGTGCGCCTTCGAAGACCTTCTTCAGCCCCTCCGGTTGCTGGGCCGCCATGCGCTTGCCGAACACGACGAGCACCACGATGGTCAAGACGTAAGGGACGACATCGAGGGCGAACTGGTTGATGCCGATGCCCCGCGCTTGCAGCGCTGGTGCCAGCGCCAAGGCGGCACCGAAGAGCAGCGAACCGGCGGCGACCTTGAACGGCTCGCGTCCGGCGAAGATCACGACCGCGACGGCGATGAAGCCCCGGCCCTGGGTCATGTTCTCGTACCAGGCGTTGGTGTACGCGGTCGAGAGCTGCGCCCCACCGATGCCGGCGAGCATGCCACCGCCGATCACCGCCAGGTACTGCACGGGCAGCACGTGATGGCCGTAGGTGGCAAGCACGTTCGAGCGCTCACCCGCGGCTCGGAGCACGACACCCCACCGGCTGCGGAACAGCAGCCACCAGGTGGCGGGGACGAGCACGTAGACGAGGTAGGTCAGGATCGTCTGGTCGAACAAGACGGGACCAAGGAACGGAATCGACGACAGGCCGGGGATGGTGAGCGCCTCGAACGGGTTGATCGTCGCCTTGATGTAGGCGACGCCGAACATCGACGTGAGCCCAAGAGCGAGGAAGAGCACGACGAGACCGGTCGCGAGCTGGTTGGTCTTGCGATCGAGCACGAAGTAGGCGTGGATCGCCGAGAGCATCCCGCCGGCAACCGCGCCCGCGATGACGCCCGCCCACGGGCTTCCGGTCGTGGACGCCACCGCGTAGCCGGCGAGCGCTCCGACCAGGAGGTTGCCCTCGGTGCCGAGGTTCACCACGCCGGCCCGCTCGGAGATCGTCTCGCCCAAGCCGGCGAACAGGATCGAGGTGCCCCCACGGACACCACCAGCCAGAACCTCGGTCGCCAAGTCCATCACGCGGTCATCGCCTTCTTCGACTTCGAGAACCCGAACACCGCCAGGAGCAACAGCGCCATGAGGATGTTCACGGACGCGGCGGGCAGCTTCGAGTCGAGTTGCAGGCTGTCGCCGCCGATGGCGATCGCCGACAGCAAGAGCGCCGACAGCAAGACGGGCACCGGTCGATGTTTGGCGAGCCAGCTCGCGAGGAAACCGATGTAGCCGTAGGTGACGAGGAAGCCGGGTCGCAGCTTGAACTCGGTGCCCGCCAGTTGCACGAAGCCGCCCAGACCTGCGAGCGCGCCGCCCACGGCCATCGCACTCAGCAACAAGACACCGACTCGCAACCCGGCGCGGCGGGCCGCTTCCGCGTTGCCACCGACGACTCCGAGCCGGAAGCCCCAGGAAGTCTTCTTGAAGACCAGCCACACCGCCGCGGTGGCGATGAGTGCGATGGCGATGCCCATGTGCACGCGGCTCGTCCCGATGAGCGGCAGCCGCTCACCTACGGGGATCGCGGGGGTGGCGGGCTGGCCCGACCCCTGCCGGTCCTTCCAGGGGTCATAGATCAAGAAGAGCATGAAGTCGAGGGCGATGTAGTTCATCAGCAAGGTCGTCACCGACTCGTTGATGCCGACCCACAGGCGAAGCGCGGCGGCGAGACCGGCCCACAGCGCGCCGGCCACCAGAGCCGCCATGATCATCAGCGCCATCGCCAGGCCCGGTGACGCACCCGTGCCGAGCGCGAGGCTCACCCCGGCGGCCGCGACGCCGCCGATGACAAGCTGGCCTTCGCCGCCGACGTTGATCAGGCCCGCTCGCGCCGGAACGGTCACTGCCAACGCAGCCAAGATGATCGGCGCGCCCCGGATGAAGATCTCACCCACAGCCTTCGGGCTGCTGAAGGTGGTGGTGATCATCTCCGCGAACGCGTTCAACGGGTTGGCGCCCTTCATCGCCATGACCACACCAAAGATCGCGAGCGCACCGAGGATCGCAGCAATCGTCCTGCCAGTGACGCGCAACGCCCGCAGCCATCGATCGTCAACCGCGTCGGGCTCCTCCGCCGGCACGGCCGGCACGAGAACGTCTTCCACCGTTGGATCGGTGACCGTCGTCGAATCGTCCGCCGCTGGCGATGTGGCCGGCGGTGTGGGCGTCACGGTCATGCGGCGTCCTGCCGGGTCGGGCCGGACGGCGCCGGGTGTGCCCCGCTCAGCATCAAGCTGCCGATCTCGTACACGTCGGTGCTGCTCGGTGTGACGATGCCGGCGATCTCCCCGTGGTGCAGCACGGCGATGCGATCGGAGAGCTCGAGCAGCTCGTCGAGGTCTTCGGAGATGAGCAGAACCCCGGCCCCAGCCGCGCACTGCTCGAGCAACAGCTCCTGGGTCCGCCTCGTCGTCACGACATCGAGCCCGCGGCTGGGGTAGGCCGCTACCACGAGTTGGCCCGTCTCGCCAAGGGACCGGACGAGCATGACCCGCTGGATGTTGCCGCCGGACAGCGTCGACACCACCCGTTCGGGAGCAGCAACGTTCAGGCCGGTACGGGCGTCGAGCTCGGCGACATGGGCGCGCACGGCTTTCCAGTCGATGCCGAGGCCCTTGCGGAACCGGGGCAGGTCGGCCAGCGCGAGCGTCTGCGCAACCGACAAACCGGGAACGACCGCGTCTTCGACCGGGTCTTCGGGCACGTTGGACGCGCCGGCGCGGATCGCCGCGACCGGGGAACGCCCGATGGCCTTTCCCGCGATCGTGACCGTGCCGGCCGTTGCGGGCAGCAGGCCCAATGCCACCTCGAAGAGCTCGCGCTGCCCATTGCCCGAAACGCCCGCCACGCCGACCAGCTCACCGGCAGCCACTTCGAGAGCGATGCTCTTGAGCACCGGCTTCTCGCGACCGTGCTTGACCGTCACCGCGTCGAGCTTCAGTGCGGGAGGACGCCCTTCCTTGCGCGCGTCTTTGTGTGCCGGCAACGGGGGCACGCTCTTGCCGACCATGGCCTCGACCAGTCCGGCGTTGTCGATCGTCTCGATGGCGGCATCGTCGAGGACCCCCCTCCCCCTGCGCAGCACGGAAACGCGGTCGGCGATGGACCGCGTCTCGTGCAGCTTGTGGGTGATGATGACGATCGACATGCCGTCTTCTCGCAGGAGGCGCAACCCGTCGAACAACCCGTCGACCTCCTGGGGAGCGAGAACGCTCGTCGGCTCGTCGAGGATGATCAGCTTTGCCCCCGCCAGCAGCACCTTGAGGATCTCGCACCGCTGCCGCTCGCCGATCGAGAGGTCTCGCACCATCGCACTCGGTTCGACCACCAGCCGGAATTGCTCGGACGCCGCTTCGATTCGCCTTGCCAGGCCCTTGCGATCGAACCTCGGCCCCTTCAGCGGCAGCGCCAGCGAGAGGTTCTCCAGCACGGTCAACGCCGGGATGAGCCGCATGTCCTGGAACACCATGCCGATGCCGAGCTTGCGGGCGTCGGTCGGGCTGGCGATGGTCACCTCGGCGCCGTCGAAGGTGATCGTGCCGGAATCGGCGGGATGCACACCGTAGATCACCTTCATGAGCGTGCTCTTGCCGGCACCGTTCTCGCCGAGCAACGAGACGACCGTGCCGCGGCGGACGGTGAAGTCGACGTCGTCGTTGGCCACGAGCGAACCGAAGGTGCGCGTCACCCCCCGAAGCTTCAGCACGACGTCATGTGCGTTGCCCGTCATTCGCCAGACCCCCGGGCCATTCGGCTGATGGCGCGCGAGACGCGCCGCTCTACGACCGCCCGCGACGTGTCGAGGTGGCTGGTGAACTGCGACTCGGCCTCGACCAGCCGCCCGGCAAGCACGGCGTCGACGATCGAGAGGTGCTCGTCGACCGTTCGCTCGATGCGTTCGGGCGACATGAAGTCCTGCATGCGAACCACACGGATGCGTTCGTTGACCTGCTGCAGGACCTCGGCAAGCGCCGGGTTGCCGGCAGACTCAGCCAGCGTGACGTGGAACGACTCGTCGAGCAGCACGAAGCCGGGATCGGCCTCACCCGCCTCCGAGTCACCCGACATCGTTCGCCACTCGTCGCGCAACGCTTCGAGCTGCTCGATGTCGTGCTTCTGCCCGAGGGTCGCTGGTCGTCGCAACGCCTGCAGCTCGAGCCCCGCCCGGACCTCGTAGAGGTCTTGCACGAGCGTGACGTCGGGAACCGTGGGCGTGAAGCCCCCGTCGGCGGCTCGGGCGATGAGGCCCTCGGCGTGCAGCCGGGCGAGCGCCTCGCGGACCGGCGTGCGGCTCACCCCGACGAGCCCGGCCAGCTTCTCCTCCACCAGGCGCCGGTGAAGCGGGAACTCACCCACCAGCAATCGTGTCTTCAGCTCGGCATAGGCCTGCTCGCTGCGCAGACCAGGGGGCGCCGGCGCCGCCGGCGCGGCGGGCATGCCTTCGGGCGTCGTGTTCCCGCTTGTATGCGACCCTGTATACACGCAGGTGAACCTAAGGAACCGGTGTTGCTGGCCTGTGGCCCGACTGTTTCGGTCCGGCCAAGGGTGTCTGACCCGAACATGTCGTGGAGCTGATCGGAACCTGACCACCACCCCGGGGGCGGGCAGGTCAACCGGCGGGAAGCACCTGGGCCATCGTGCACGTCTGGTATGGCACGTTGGATGGCCCAGCTCCGGAAGGCGGCCGGTCGTGATACACGGGAGCGATGCACACCAGCCGCCCCGCCACCAACCGACAAGACACCGTCACCGAGGTTCGCGCCGCGTTCGAACGCTACGAAGCCGCGCTGCTCGCCAACGACGCCCGCGAGTTGGCCTCGTGGTTCTGGGACGACGCCCGCACGGTCCGCTACGGGATCGCCGAGTCGCTCTACGGGCACGAGGCGATCACGGCATGGCGGGCGACCGCCGATCCGGTGCCCGCGAGCCGCCGCCTCGTGACCACCGTCATCACCACGTTCGACGACAGCTGCGCGGTCGTCGACTGCGAGTTCACCAACGGCGGCGCGCCCGGGCGCGGCCGGCAATCCCAGACCTGGGTCCGCTTCGACGACGGGTGGAAGATCGTCAGCGCGCACGTCTCGATGCTCGAAGCCGTCCTTGACTGAGCCATCACCGACCGCGGGTCCACAGCCGGGGATGGATCTCTCTCGAAATGCGCGCAATGGGTGTTCCCTTCGGTGCAATTCGTGGGTACAAGAAACGAA
>JACPNV010000057.1 GCA_016185305.1 Actinomycetota bacterium
AAAGCTCAAGACAAGGACGGGCCGGCGCAGTCAGGAGTCGACCGAAGCCGCTCCGGCGTCCGGCCCGTCCACCGACGACGCTACCGCTCGAAAAATCGCGTGATTCAGTCAATGAAACCCTTGACGTCGGTTAGGAACTCATCTCGGGTCAGCGGGGCGGCCATCATGGGACCCCCAGGCGAGACCGTGTCACACCCCGCGGGGATACTCGGACATGGCCGTCGCACGAGCGCTCACCGATGTCCTGAATCCCGCGCAGCAGCAGGTGGTCGACCTGCTGGGCACCAAACCCGAAGACGAGCTTCCCGCGTTCGACCCGGCACTGCGCGACAACCTGCGAACCGAGCTGGAGGCTGGCCTCGAACCGGTGCTCGGACTGCTCCCCGAGAAGGCATCGCTGTACGTCTCCAAACATCAGCTCACGATGGCGCTCGGCTGTGAAGCACGGCTGCTGGCCGAGCGCGACTGCTCGTTCGAGTGGACGGTACCGCTGGCGCGCGGCACGGTCGCCCACAAGGCCATCGAGCTCTCCACCCAGCTCTCGGGTGAGACGCCGATGACCCTCGTCGACGAGGCGGTGGCGTCGCTGATGGCGAAAGACACCAGTCTCGCCGACTGGCTCAACAAGTCCAGCGCGGTCGACCGTGCCGAGCTGCAGCAGGAGGCCAACGATCGAGTCGCCAAGTTCCTCGAGTGCTTCCCGCCTCTCCGGCGGCAGTGGACGCCGGTGACCGAGAGCCGGCTGCGAGTCGAACTGTTCGATGCTCGCATCGTGCTGATCGGGCGGTCCGACCTCACCCTCGGCCGATCGCAGGGGTCCGCCGCACGCAAGGTCATCATCGACCTCAAGACCGGGGGCTTCTCACCCAGCCACGGGGACGACCTCCGCTTCTACGCGCTGCTCGAGACCATTCGGGTCGGCGTGCCGCCGCGACTCACCGCGAGCTACTACCTCGACAGCGGGCGACCGTTCCCCGAGCGGGTGACCGAGGGCGTGTTACACGCGGCGGTCGAGCGCACGATCGGTGGCACGCTCCGCCTCGCCGGCCTGCTGCACGGCGGGGCCGTCGCCCGCAAGCTGCCGGGCACCTCCTGCCGCTGGTGCGCCGCCCTCGGGTCGTGCGCCGAGGGGCAAGCCTTCCTCGACGTCGACCGACCCGTCGATGCCTTCGCTGGGAGTGGGGCATGACGCCCCCGCCGATCCGAGCGGTCCGTCGTCGTCGAGATGGCCGAAGAGGCCGGAGAACCGAGCCAGCCACACGGTCACCGCCACGAACAGCAGGCCGGCCACGATGACGGTGGCTTGCAGGCCGAACCATTCGGCCGCGGTCCCCTGGATGAGCAGACCGACCGGCATCGCGAGCGTGAGCAACATGACGTAGAGCGCGAGCACCTTCCCGCGGATCGATTCGGCCACCTGGAGCTGGATCGTCGTGTTGAGCGTCGAGGCGATGCCGAGATACCCGGCGCTCGAGACGGCAAGAGCGAAGATCGCGAACGCGTACGAGCTCGTGGCGGCGAACGCGACCAGCGCCGTCCCGTAGGCGACCATCGACACGAGCAGGAGCTTGCTGCGCCGCACACCAGAGCCAGGACCGGCGATGAACGGCGCCGCGATGATCGACCCGATGCCGAGTGCCGCACCGAGGAAGCCATACCGCGTCGCGTCGACGCGAAAGACCTGGTCGGCGAACGCCGCAAGCAACGATGCCAGCGGAGCACCGAGAAGACCCAGCGCCACCACCGCGAAGAAGCAGGCGCGGATGCCGGGATAGGAACGAGTGGCGCGCGCGGCGTCGAAGAAGTCGCCGATGATGCGGCGCTTGGGTGGCCCGACCGCCGTGTATGGCCGGTCGACCGGGCGAGGAAGTTTGATGAGCACCAGCGCGCCGATCACCGCGACGTAGGAGATCGCGTTGAGGAGGAAGGCCGCACTCGCGCCCAAGCCGGCCAGCACGGCGCCACCGACCGCCGGACCCAGCGCCCGCGCCGCGTTGAACTGGGTCGAGTTCAACGTCACCGCGTTCAGCAGCGCGTCGCGGGGAACGAGCTCGCTGATGAACGCCTGCCACGACGGGATGTTGAGCCCGGTGATCACGCCGCTGATGGCCACGAGCACGAGCAGGGCCGCCAACGAATCGCTCCCGCGAGCCCACACCGCCCAGAGCACGAGCGCCTCGCCGGCGGCGAGCCCCTGGGTGACCAGCAGGACGCGGCGGCGCGCGAACCGGTCGGCGAGCCACCCACCGATCGGGCCGAGGAACACGATCGGCAGCAACTGCAAGAAGCCGGCGACGCCCAGCATGAACGTCGAGCCGGTGAGCTGGAACACGACGTACTGCACGGCGATGATCTGCATCCAGGTGCCGCTGTTGGACAGAACGGCTCCGGCGAAGAACAACGTGAAGTTCCGGTAGTGGAACGCCGCCAGCGCATCGCGGAGGCCGGGCTTGACCGGCGAGCCGACCGCCCGTGCATCCTCCTCGACCGCGCGAGCCATCGGGCCACCCTACCGGCGCCCTCCGCGATCGGGCCTGGAAGGTGGTGAGACCGGGGCGGACCGGCGCGTGCAAGCCGGCCGACCGCCCACCGATAACATCGCCGCATGGCGCCTCGGCCGGACCGGACGGCCAAATCCGGACAAGACGCGACGGCGGCGGCCGAAGCGCTCAAGCACCTCCAAGCGGTCGACGACGACCTCACCGCCGGGCGCTCGCTGGTTCCCGTGGCGCACCCGCCGGCCGGCGCTCCCCCGCTCCATGATCCGCGGATGAGCGACGTCGATGAGTGGGGCCGGTCCGAGCACATGCGCTCGATCGCACGGCGGGCGTTCGACCCGATGTACAGCAAGTGGTTCCGCGTCGAATGGGAGGGCCTCGAGAAGATCCCGACCGATGGCGGCGCGTTGCTCGTGGCCAACCACGCGGCAGCCATTCCCTCCGATGCGCCGGTGATCATGCACGGCATCGAGAAGGAGCTCCAGCGCCCCGTGTATGGGCTCGCCGACCAGCTCTTCAAGAGCCTTCCGTTCGTCGGCGTGCTCTGGTCGCGCGGCGGTGGGGTCGTCGCCCATCCCGACAACGCGTACCGCCTGCTGCGCGAGCAGAAGCAGCTCGTGCTCGTCTTTCCCGAAGGCAGCAAGGGGCCGGGCAAGCTCTACTCGCAGCGCTACCGCCTGCGCCGTTTCGGCCGCGGCGGTTTCATCGAGAACGCCATGAGGGCCGGCGTACCCGTCGTGCCCATCGCAGTGGTTGGTGCCGAGGAGTCGATGCCGATCATCTACAAGAACACGACGCTGGCCAAGCTGACCGGAATCCCGTACTTCCCGGTGACGGCCAACCAGATCGTGTTCGGGCCCTTCCTCGGCACCGTGCTGCACTTCCCGGTGAAGATGCGGCTGAAGGTGCTCGATCCGGTGCACTTCGACGTGCCGCCAGACCAGGACCGCTACTCCAAGAGCCGCATCATGGACGAGAGCGAGCAGATCCGCGAGCTGATCCAGTCCGCGCTCTACGAGATGCTCCGCGACCGCAAGTCCGTGTGGTTCGGATGAGACGAGTGCTCATCACCGGGCTCGCGACCTTCTGGGGCGGGCTGGTCGCCAAGGCGATGGAAGCCGACCCGACCGTCGACGTCATCATCGGGCTCGACACGCGCGAGCCCGAGGTCGAGCTCGAGCGGACCGAATACGTCCGCACCGACGAGAACTACTCGATCCTCAGCCGCATCGTGAAGGCAACCCAGGTCGACACCATCGTGCACACCTTCCTCGTCGTGGACTCGACCCAGATGCGGGCCAAGACGATGCACGAGATCAACGTCATAGGCACGATGAACCTGTTCGCCGCCGCCGGCGCCACCGGCAGTTCGGTGCGCGAGGTGGTGGTCAAGTCGTCGTCCTACATCTACGGCACCGCCAAGCAAGACCCGGTCTGGTTCACCGAAGAGATCCCGCGCAGCCACCCACCGAAGGAGCGGGTCGAGCGCAGCCTCGAAGCCGTCGAGGGCTACGTGCGCGACTTCGCCGTCGACAACCCCCACGTGAACGTCACCATGCTGCGGTTCTCCAACGTCCTCGGCCCCGACATCGTCACCTCGATCAGCCGGGCGCTCGAGCTCCCGATGGTGCCCAAGCTGGCCGGGTTCGACCCCCGCTTCCAGTTCGTGCACGAGGAAGATGTCATCCGCTCGATCCTGTTCGTTCTCGACAACCACCTTCCCGGCATCTACAACGTCGCTGGCGACGGGCTGCTGCCGTGGACCGAAGTGGCCAAGCTCTGTGGCAAGCGCACCGTCCCGCTCCCGACCTATGGCGCGCAGTACACCACGTTGCCGCTCAACTGGATCGGCAAACCCATCGGTGAAGAGATGCTGGCGCTGCTCAAGTTCGGCCGCGGCATCGACAACCGCCGGCTGAAGGAAGCGGGCTTCCAGTACAACTACACCTCGGCGGGGACCGTGAAGGCGTTCGTCGAAGCCATGCGATTGCGCTCGACCGTCGGCACGACCACACCGACCTACCGGTACGAGCGTGACGTCGAGCAGTTCTTCCGCCATTCGCCGGCGGTCGTCCGCGAGCTCGAGAACTGAAAGGCAGGCGCCACGATGGCTCTGGTAGAGCGGAAGATCGACGAGCAGGGCGTCGCGCTGCTGACGCTCAACGACCCCGACCGCCGGAACGCTCTGAGCCAGGCGATGGTGGGTGACATCGTGTCCACGTTCGACTGGCTGGAGCGGGAACGCGAAGCCCGAGCGGTCGTCATCACCGGGGCGGGCGACGCCTTTTGCGCCGGCGCCGATCTGAACGCGCTGGCCGGAGCGAGCCAAGCGAGCTTGCGCGACATCTACGAAGGCTTCCTCCGCATCGCCGAGTCGCCGTTGCCGGTGGTGGCCGCGGTCAACGGCGCCGCAGTCGGGGCCGGCGTGAACATGGCGCTTGTCGCCGACGTCATTCTCATGGCCGAGAGCGCGGTGATCGACACCGGGTTCGTTCGCCTCGCGTTGCATCCCGGCGGCGGCCACACGTGGATGCTCCGCCACCTGGTCGGCCCGCAAGCCACCGCGGCCATGGTGATCTTCGGCGAGCGCGTCGATGGGGTGCGAGCCGAGCGCATCGGTCTCGCCTGGAAGTGCTACACCGACGGCGAGCTGCTGCCGGCAGCGATCGCGCTGGCAGCTCGCGGAGCCGCCGTGCCCGGCGAGCTCGTAGGGCGCATCAAGCAGACGATCTCAGAGATGCACACGGTCGCGACCCACGAGGAAGCCGTCGACAAGGAGCTACTCGATCAGATCTGGTCGACGACCCAACCGGAGTTCCGCGAGCGCCTCGCCGCCCTCCAACAACAGATCACCAGCCACTGACCCCATCCGCTGACCACCGGCCCCTCCAACTCGACACCCTCCCGGCCGACGACAAGACGAGGCGAACACGCCCCGCAACCTCGCCAACGTCGAGATTCCGCCTGTGCCCGGAGTGGGAATCGAACCCACAAGCCCACGAGGAGCCGGGGGGTTTAAGCCCCCTGCGTTTACCAGATTTCGCCATCCGGGCGGACGCGCGCCAACGAGCGTATTCGGCGACCTGGAACCACCTGGAACCACCTCACGCGGCTTCCTCTCTCGTCGCCGGCGCAGCCCACGACGCACGCGGAGCGGTGTCGACCAGATCCGCCCGTTCCGCGGCCGCCCACAGAGCCGATCTGGCGTCGGCGGCGTCGCCGGCCGGAAGTCGGTTGGTCGCCAGCACGCCGTCGATCATGTCTGTCAGCACGGCCACCCACGGCCGGCCTCGCAGCCGAACCGACACCGTGGCCCCACCGTCGGGCCGGCGCCGCAACGTCCGGTCCACGCCCGAGAGCCGCGGCGGGCTTCGAAACGACGGCACGACGAGCCCGGCGGACCGGCCCACACTGCCCAGCGTCCGCGCGCCCGCCGCGAACCGCAGCGACGTCGCTTGCATTGGGTGGCCCGGCGGCACGTGTCCCACCTCTGCAGTATCCCCGCGGGGTATGACACGGTCGGCATCAGCGGTGTCCGCGGGGCCGGCAAACAAAGACGGCGTCGGTCAGGTGGCCGCGCAGGACTTGTCGCCCACGGTGAGCGTGGCCCCGCCGGTCAGGCCGACGTCGGCGAGGGTGCCCTTCGGAACTTCGACCGCGTAGCGGTACGAGCCGTCGGCCTTGTAGACGGGGCAGCGCTGCTCGTCGGGCGGGCACGGATCCATGTCGTTGCTCGACACGATGCTGCCGTCGCTCGCGACATACGCGATCGACAACGGCAACAGCGTGTTCTTCATCCAGAACCCGCCTTGCTCGTCCCGGTCGAACAGAAACAACATGCCCGGATATCCGCCGAGCGATGGGTCACTCACGCGCATCAGTCCCTGCTGGCGGAGCTCCTCGGTGTCAGCAAGCAACAAGCAGAAGTCGCGCACCGAACCGTCGGGCCGGCGAACAGACACGGTGACCTCTTTGAATCCGGACAATGGCCGGCGCGCACCTAAGGCACTGCCTGCCGGGGTCGCAACCCGCGCCGTCGGGTCCGGCGAAGATGCCGACGACCCCGGCGTCGCCGGGTTGCTGCTGCACGCGGCAAGCACCATCGCGAGCGCGGTGGCTCCGGCCGCGAGACGACGGATCACGCCGTCTTCGTAGCACTCCCGTAGAGGCCGAGGGCTTCAGCCGTCTCCACGTTGAGGTGGTAGCTCTCGTCGTCCGCGGGAAAACGTCGCGTGCGCACGTCGCTGGCGAACGAGCTCAAAGCGGCGACCGCATCTTCTTTCACCGACCCGTAGCGGCGCACGAACTTCGGTGTGATGCGATCTTCGATGCCGAGCACGTCGTGGAAGACGAGCACCTGGCCGTCGCAATGCGGCCCCGCGCCGATGCCGATGGTCGGCACCTCGACCGCGTCGGTGACCATCCGGGCCACCTCGTCGGGTACGCACTCCATGACGATGGAGAAGCAGCCCACGGCTTCGAGAGCTCGCGCATCGTCGACGAGTTGCAGCGCGGCCGAGCGGTCGCGGCCTTGCACCTTGTACCCACCGAACGCGTGCATCGACTGCGGCGTGAGCCCGATGTGGCCCATGACCGGCATCTCGGCGGCGATGATCGACTCGACCATCGGGACGCGCTTGGCGCCGCCTTCCAGCTTCACGGCTTGCGCGCCGGCCTTGATCAGCGCCGCCGCATTCCGCACCGTGTCCTCGACCGACACGTGGTAGCTGAGCCACGGGAGATCACCGATGACGAGCGCTCGCGGCTTGGCCCGGGCCACCGCGGCCACATGATGGGCCATGTCGTCGATGGTCACCTGGAGGGTGTCGTCGTATCCGAGCACCACCATCGCGAGGGAGTCGCCGACCAGGATGAGGTCGGCGCCGGCCTCATCGACGATGCGAGCACCAGGGGCGTCATAGGCGGTCAGCATGACGAGTGGATCGCCGCCCGCGCGCACCTTCCGGGCGCGCACAGCGGGTGCGGTGAGCTTGCTCATAGCGAGCCTCCTTTGCATTCCCGTCCAGCGCTCACTTCGATGAAGCGATTCGGGCTGCCGGCGGTACCGCGAAGTGTAGAGGCACGTGCAGCGCGCGAGCGAAATCCCGTAGCCTTCCCGGCCATGATCGGTCGATGCGAGAGCTGCGGGCGTGACGACGAAGAGGTCATGGCCGTGCGGCGGCTCTACGTCACGCCTGAAGCATGGGACACGCCGGGGAAGGTCGAGCGAGGCGACATCGAGCAATGGTGCTTCGTCTGCCGCACCCACTACCCCCACGACGATCCCGGCACGACCGACGCCGGGTCTTGATCAGGGAGGAATCGAGGTCGCGGCGGTCGAGGTCGGGGCGGCCGTTGACGACGGGCTGGGCGGCTTGGTGGTCGAGGGCGCTGCCGTCGTCGTCGGACCCGCAGGTGCCGGCCGCGCCGTCGTCGTCGACCGGTTGGCCGCCGGCGCCGGCGGCCCGGCGGGAGCAGGCGTGCCGAAGTTCGGGAATGGCACCACCGGTGATGCGGGCCTGAGCGTCAACGACGCAAGGGGTGGCGGGAACGGGCAGCCCTGAAGACCGAAGGTCGCTCTCCCCATGAACTTGCTGAAGATCTCTGCGGGGAACGTCCCGCCCGCGACTTGCTTGCCATGCACGTTGTCCATGTACTTCGTCTCCGGCCCGGGATAGCCCACCCAGACCGAAGCGGTGAGCTGGCAGGTGAAACCGTTGAACCAGGCGTCACGGTAGTTCTCGGTCGTCCCTGTCTTGCCGGCCACCGGTTGGCCGAACTTCGCCGCCGTTCCCGTGCCGCCTTCGACGACCTGGTTGAGAACCCAGCTCACGGCCTCGTTCACGGCCGGGTCGAGCACCTTCGTGCGCTGGTTGCGCGCCTCGTATATGACTTGCCCCTTCGAGTCCTCGACCTTGGTCACCACCATCGGTTCGACATGCTCGCCTTTGTCCATGAACGTGGAGAACGCGGACGCCATCTCGAGCGGCGACACATCGCCCGTGCCGAGCACCATCGACGGCACGTTGGGCAGCTTGCTCTTGATGCCCATCTTGGCAGCGAGGTCGACCACCGGTTGCGTCCCGATCATGTCGATAAGCTGCGCGTACGCCGTGTTGGACGACTTCTTGGTCATCTCCACCATGTCGAGCGTTCCGAGGCCGGCGTCGCCATAGTTGCCGACCCGCCAGCTCGAGCCGTCCTTGAGCTTCAGCGTCGTGACACCGGGCGCGTCGAACGTCTGGTTGAGCGGCACCCCTTGGGAGAGTGCCTGCGCGAGCGCGATCGGTTTGAACGACGAACCGGGTTGCCGCCCGCCACCACCTCCCTCGGTACCCGCCGCCAGGTTGACCTGTGAGGCTTTGAAGTCCTTTCCGCCGACCATCACCTTCACCCGGCCTGACGTATCGAGCGCAACGATCGACGCGGCCGGGTCGGTGGGCAGGTTCAGCGTCGAGTCGATGGCGTCATAGGCCGCCTTCTGCATGTTCCAATCGATCGTGGTGTAGATGCGGAGGCCGCCCTCGAAGACCTGCGCGTCGCTGAACTTGTACGGACCGTTGGGGTCGGTGAGCTGTCGGCGAACGTATTCGACGAAGTACTCAGAACCGAGCTCGGTGTACTTCAGGTTTCCGAGGTTGTTGGCCTTCGTGCGGGGGAGGACGTAGTCCCAGCCCATCTTGTCGACGGCGTCGTACTGGGCCTCGTTGATGTAGTTCTGCTCCCGCATCTGCCGCAACACGTCGCGGCGGCGCTGTTCGGCGGCTTGGCGCCCGGAGGCGGCCAGGGGATCGGTCGCAGGCCGGTTGGCGTCGGCGCCTTCGGGGGCACGGATGATGCCGGCCAGGTACGCCGCTTCGGGCAGGCCGAGCTGGCCGACGTCCTTGCCGAAGTAGATGCGAGCGGCAGATTGCACGCCGTACGCGCCCCGGCCGAAGTAGATCGTGTTGAGGTAGCGCTCGAGGATGTCCTTCTTCGGGAGCTCGCGCTCGAGCTTGATCGCCAGCACCGCCTCTCTCATCTTCCGCTCGATGCTCTGCTCGCTCGTGAGATAGGTGTTCTTCACGTACTGCTGGGTGATGGTCGAACCGCCCTGCCGCAACGGTTCGTCTCGCAGGTTCGCGATGAACGCGCGAGTGACGCCGGCCGGGTCGACGCCTTTGTGCGCGAAGAACTCCTTGTCTTCGGCCGCCACGACAGCCTGCGCCAGCACGCTCGGCATCTGGTCGAACTTGACCGCGACGCGATCCTCCTCCGCCGAGAGCTGCGCGATCGAGTTGCGCTCGTTGCAGTCCGCCTGTACCTCGCCGCTGCAGATGAACGTCGTCTGCTTCAACGGGGGCGTGTCGGGTGGGAGCTCGACCGCTTGCCAGACCGCATAGGCAAATCCGCTGGTGCCGGTGACGAGGACCACGAAGATGAGAAGGAACATCCGCCGGCTGCGCCACAAGATGCCGCGCTGGATCGGCCTCGCCCGCTTCTTCTGACTCGGGGGCGTTCGGCGAGCGTGCTCGGGAGCGGGTCGGACCATGGTGGGCAGGAGGGCGGGGCCACCGCCGGGGTAGCGGGAGCTGTCGTCCGCGGACGCCCCGAGGCTTCCACAGAATCCTCGCTGTGCGGCGGCAGCGAACCTTCGATGGTGGACCGTCAGGGCCGTACGTGCCAATCCTGCAAATCACACGGCCCGATCAGGCAGAACGAGCCGGGTTCACAAGGAATGTCCGGGCCAGGTGGTTCCACTTGCAGGAAGGGCACACCTCGACCACATAGGCCGCGAACTGGCCGGCCCGCTTGGCGATGCGACGCAACTCCGTCCGCGTCGTGATGCATCGCCCGTGCGCGGGAAGCCGGGGACCGAACACGTAGGTCACGAACACGACGTTGTGCTCTTCGCAGATGGGGCACGGGCGCTCCGACGGCTCGCTGCACTCGCGGGCCGCGCGCACAAGCTCGGGGTGCGCGTCGCAGACGTCGTGCTGGGTCAATCGGCCCTTGCGAAACTCCGAGAGAAGCGCCCGCCGCGCCAGCCGGTAGTCGATCTCACCCGGAGAGCTGGACGCTCCCTGGATCGCACCCTGACCGAACGACGTCATCTGGCCAGGGTAGCGAGCGAGCATCCGGCCCGCCGCCGAACCGGCCCCGCGGTCGACGGTGGCCGGCCAGCGCATCGGGGCGCCGACCGAGGCCGACGCCGAACGATGACACCGACCGCCCTACCCAGCGGCCCGTGCCGGGTCCGAGTTGCGACTCGATATATCGACTCGATATTCTTGGGAGGTGATCGAGATGGCAATCCTTGGAATACTCGATGAACACCAGGTGCATGGCTACGAGCTGAAGAAGCGCATGTCGGAGTTGGGGGGCGTGTCCTACGGGTCGCTGTACCCAGCGCTGAATCGCCTGGCGCGAGGCGGCTACGTACGTGCCCTGGACGAACCGAAGCCCCGCCCGAGCAGCACGTTCACCGGGCCGATGACCGGAGCGATCACCGGTGAGCTCGCCGCCCACCGGCGCCGCGCCAACGCTGAGACACCAGCGGCGAAGCGAGCCGACCGCCGCAACCGCAAGGTCTACGACATCACCGACAAAGGCCGGGCCCGCCTGCGCGAGCTGCTCGCGAGCGCTGACCCGAGCGACGACCGCTCCTTCGGGCTCCAAGTGGCGTTCTGCGTCCAGCTCCCGGCCGCCGAGCGCATCGAGCTGTTCGAGCGGCGCCGCACGCACCTCACCGCCGAGCTCGGCCCGCGCGCCGCGCCGCCCGACCGCACCGATCCCTATCTCCGCTCACTGCATGAGCACACCACCAACACCTTGAACCGCGACCTCGAATGGATTGACGAGCTCGTGGCCCTCACCCGGGCCGAGCTCTCCGATCCCGACACTCGACCCCCGAGCACCGAGGCGGTTCCCGCCACAGGAGGCACCTCCCAACCATGAGCACGACGAACACGAACACGATCCGCCTGGCCATCGCCGGTGTCGGCAACTGCGCCAACTCCCTCATCCAAGGCATCGAGTACTACAAGGACGCCGACCCCGCCGACGCGGTACCCGGCCTGATGCATGTCGTGCTGGGTGGCTACCACATCAACCAGATCGAGCTGGTGGCTGCGTTCGACGTCGACGCCGACAAGGTCGGTCTCGACGCAAGCAAAGCCATCTGGGCCGGCCAGAACAACACGATCAAGTTCGCGGACGTGGACGACCTCGGCGTGCTCGTGCAGCGGGGGCCGACCCTCGATGGCTTTGGCGAGTTCTACCGCGAAACCTGCGAGGAGTCGCCGGCCGAGCCGGTCGACGTCGCGCAGGTCCTGCGCGACACGAACGCCGATGTGCTCGTCTCGTACCTGCCGGTCGGCTCAGAACAAGCGCAGCGGCATTACGCGCAAGCCTGCCTCGACGCCAAGGTCGGGTTCGTGAACGCCATCCCGGTGTTCATCGCCTCTGACCCGACGTGGGCGAAGCGGTTCGAGGATGCCGGCGTGCCGATCGTCGGCGACGACATCAAGAGCCAAGTCGGCGCGACCATCACCCACCGCCTGCTCTCGCGCCTGTTCGAAGACCGCGGCACTGCCATCGACCACACATACCAGCTCAACTTCGGCGGCAACATGGACTTCAAGAACATGCTCGAGCGCAAGCGCTTGGTGTCGAAGAAGATCTCCAAGACGCAGTCGGTCACCAGCCAGATCGATCAAGGTATCTCCGATCACGACGTCCACATCGGACCAAGCGACCACGTGCCTTGGCTCGACGACCGCAAGTGGGCCTACATCCGCGTCGAAGGCCGCAACTTCGGCGACGTCCCGCTCAACATCGAGCTCAAGCTCGAAGTGTGGGACTCCCCCAACTCCGCCGGGGTGATCATCGACGCCCTCCGCTGCTGCAAGGTCGCACAAGATCGCGGCGTCGGGGGTCCCCTGCTCGGCCCGAGCGCGTACTTCATGAAGAGCCCGCCGATCCAGTACCGCGACGAGGTCGCGCGCGAGATGGTCGAGGAGTTCTCCAAGCCGCCTCGCCAGCGATAATCCGCCGCCCGGCGTTGCCCGCAGCCCCACCAACGATCCCCGCTGCTCCGCCTGGCGGGTTCGCCGCCGCGAAGGTGGCATCCCTCCGCCCTACGCGAAGAGGCGCCAGAATTGCGGCGATGCCCGACGAGACACCGCCCGACAGCGACATCACCGCCAGCCATCCCACCGCTCGACACCTGAGGGCCGCCGAGCCGCCCGACGGCGCCGGCCGCCCCGATCCGCGCCCGATCTCGGCGACCTTCCCCGCCGAGGCCACACTCCCCCACGATGTCGTCAGCTACGGGCCCGACATACCCAACGAGCGCACCTACAAGCTGCTCGGCAACGTGGAGGGCAAGCGGGTGCTCGAGCTTGGCTGCGGCGGCGGTCAAGGGGCCATCGCGCTGGCCAAGCAGGGTGCGAAGGTCATCACCGTCGACCCGTCCGCCGAGCGCCTCGATCGCGTGCGCCTCGTTGCCGACCGCGAAGAGGTCAAGATCGAGCTCCACGAAGGCGACCTTGCCGATCTGGCTTTCGTGCGGGCCGACACCGTTGACGCCGTCGTCAGCGTCTACGCCCTCGCGACGGTCGACGACCCCGATCGGGCCTTTCGGCAGGTGCATCGGGTGCTCAGCCCCGAGATGCCGATCGTCTTGAGCGTCCCCCATCCCGCGTTCTGCATGCTCGACCCGTCCGCGCCCGATCCGCTGAAGCTGGCCCGCACCTACTGGGACCTCTCGCCCCGGCCGTGGGCGACCGAGCAGACCGCCGGCTACGACCATCCCCGCACGATCAGCGACATCTTCACCTCGCTCCAGCGGGCCAACTTCCGGGTCGACACCATCCTCGAACCCGAGCCGGCAGCCGATGCCGTCCACAGCCCGTACTGGTCCACGACGATGGCCTGGGTGCCAGCGACGCTTCTGGTGCGAGCGCGCAAGGAAGGGATCTGACGCGCGGACGCGGCAACGCTCAGCGGGCGAAGACTCTGGTGGCCCGGGCGTCGGGCACCTGGCGGGGTGCTTCTGCTGGCTCAGGTTCGGGCTCGCGGAGGTCGATGGTGGCGCCGTCGGCTCGTGCTGCACGGCTGCGGAACAGGTAGATCGAGCCAAACACCAGCGAGCTCAGCGCCAGCGCGAGCTGCGCCAAGCCCAAGAGCTGGGTGTCAGTATCCCACCCATGCACGACAACGTCGACGATCATGACGGCAAGGGCCACGAGCGCCAAACCGATCGCTGTTTCAGTCACGTAGGCCGAGCGCCCGGTCGACGGGTCGGTGGCGAACAGCTTGGTCATCGAACGACTCCCCAACTCGCTCCAAGATCGGCCGAACGTACCACGAACGTTCGCGTCCGGAAAGTGGCACGGCACAGCGGCTAGCTAGCTAATCTATTTCTGCCGTTGCCACCACGCGTCGAGGCGTCGATAGGCCTCGGCCTCGCCGAGGGGTCCCTCGTCGAGCCGCAGGTCGAGCAGGAAGCCGAGCGCCCGGCCGACCACCGGGCCCGGCGGCACGCCAAGGCGCGCCATGACCTGATTGCCATCGAGGTCGGGCCGAAGCGCGGCGAGCTGCTCGCTCTCCTCAAGCGCCGCGATCCGTGCTTCGAGCTCATCCATGCGCCCGGCCAGCTCGGCGGCCTTGCGCTTGTTCCGCGTGGTGCAGTCACAGCGCGTCAGCTCGATGAGCTCGTCGCGAAGAGCGCCCGCATCCCGTACGAAGCGCCGGACTGCGCTGTCGGTCCATCCCATCCCGTAGGTGTGGAAGCGGAGATGGAGGAAGACCAGTTGGCTCACCACCTCAACGTCGTCATTGGAGTACTTCAGCGCGCGCATCCGGTCGCGCGTCATGCGCGCGCCGACGACCTCGTGGTGATGGAAGCTCACGCCGTTCGGGCCGATCGATCTCGTCTTGGGCTTCCCGATGTCATGGAACAGCGCAGCGAGTCGCGTGATCCGGTTGGGCTGGCCATGCGCATCGATGGCACTGACGTTGCGCACGACTGCGATGGTGTGGGCAAGCACGTCTTTGTGCCGGTGGATCGGGTCCTGCTCGAGCCGCATCGCCGGGAGCTCGGGCAGGAACTCACCCATCAGACCGGTGTCGACCAGGAACCACAAGCCGCGTGACGGATCGTCGACGACGATCAGCTTGTCGAGCTCGTCTCGCACCCGCTCGAGCGACACGATCTCCAGTCGGGCATGCATCGACCTCACCGCATCGATCAGGGCGGGCGCGGGATCGAGCTCGTAACCCGCGATGAAGCGCGCGGCTCGCAGCATCCGCAACGGATCGTCTCCGAACGACACCTCCGGCGTGAGCGGCGTGCGAAGCCGCTTCGCCGCCAAGTCCAATCGACCGTTGAAGGGATCGATGAGCTCGGGATTTGGCAATGCGAGGGCCATCGCGTTCACGGTGAAGTCGCGACGTGACAGGTCGGTCTCGACCGCATCGGCGAACTCCACCCGTGGCTTGCGCGATTCCGGCGTGTACGCCTCGGCTCGATGGGCCGTAATCTCGAAGGCACGGCCGTCCTTCTTCGCACCGATCGTCCCGAATCGCTCGCCCTGGGTCCACACCGCGTCGGCCCAGCCAACAAGGACGGCCTTGATCTCGTCCGGCCGCGCGTCGGTGGTGAGATCGATGTCGGCGTCGGCGCTCAAACGCTTGCGCACCAGCAAGTCGCGCACGATCCCACCGACGAGGTATACGCGCTTGCCCGCGGCGACGAACCGCTCAGCTAGCGGACGCACCTCCTCGATGACCGGCTGCCAGTGCTCAGGAACCACGGCGCAAACCTAGTGGTGGGGCGTGAGACGCTCGAAAGGTGATCGTGGCCGATCTGATCATTCACGGCGGCGCAAGGCGCTGACCGCCATGACCACTTCGTGGCCGGGACCGCCGGCCGTCGCCGGTTCGGGCCGCACAGCGCCACCCGCGAGCGACGAGAGCGTCGCCGCGACCGACGCCGCCAGGCCCTCGAGGTCGTAGCCGCCTTCGAGGACCCAGATCTGGCGGCCGACGGGGACAAGTTGCGCGAGGTTGCGAGCCATATCCGCGTAGTCACCGGCCGCGAGCCCGAGACCGGTGATCGGGTCGCGCCGGTGGGCATCGTAGCCGGCTGACACAAGCAGCCATGTGGGAGCCCATGCGTCCGCGACAGGCAGGATCACTTCGTCGAGCGCGGCTCGATACACGTCACCGGTCGTTCCGTGCGGAAACGGGAAGTTGATCGTGAACCCGACCCCGTCGCCGTAACCCGTGTCATCCAGTGCCCCGGTGCCGGGATAGAGCGGGTATTGGTGCAACGACACGTACAGCACGCGCGGATCGGCGTAGAAGATGTCTTGGGTTCCGTTGCCATGGTGCGCGTCGATGTCGACGATCAGCACTCGTTCGCCGCGATCAGCAAGGGCTGCGGCGGCGACCGCTATGTTGTTCACCAGGCAGAAGCCCATCGGACGCTCGCCGGTCGCGTGATGTCCTGGCGGGCGCACCGCACAGAACGCGGCGTCGGCTTGACCCGCGTCGAGCCGGGCGATGGCTTCGAGGCCCGCCCCCGCGGCGAGCAGAGCGACGTCGAACGACTCCTCCGACACAGCAGTATCCGCATCGAGATAGCCGCCACCCGCGGCGGTGAACTCCTGGAGCGCGGTGAGGTAGCGGCCAGGATGCACGCGCTCGATCGCCACAACCGGTGCCGGAGTCGGGCGGAACGGAACGAGATCGGCATCGAGCTCGCTGGCGGCGACACCGGCCGCCACTGCCTTGAGCCGCTCGGGGCGCTCGGGATGGCTCCTTCCGGTGTCATGCAGCTCATACGCGGGGTGCGTGGCCAGAAGGATGGTCAAAGCTCCTCCCGGCTGGGAGCCCCGCCGCCCCACGGCCCTAGTTGCCTGGGGGGCCGTGCCCCCACGCACTCTCCGCTGGCGCTCCGAGCGCTCCCCATCACCGGCGGGCTCCCGGGCGGTCGCGCCGCCGGCCGGCGCTTGCCCCATCCACAACAAATTGTCGATCGCTCGTCCCAAGCGCCTAGACCAGCGAAGCTCGGCTCGCAAAGCAACCGAAGGAGCGGCCGTCGCATCCTCGCCGCACCCGACGGACCGATCTGCATGCTCGGCAATCTACCGGGGCGACCCGCATGCCGGCGGCCCGCGGACCGCGCGGCTGCCGGTCCTCGCGCCGCGCCGCCTATCCTTCGTGCGCTAGGTCCATCCCTCGACCACTGGCTTCTTATGGGTAAGAGCAACGTCATCGACTGGGGCGCCGACCGACTCCGCGTGAGCCCCTGGCGCGGTGACTCCTCGATCGCGTACCTCGCCCCGTTCCCCGGACGCTCGCCCCAGCCCCAGACCCTGGACCGTTGCCTGGATGAACTTCGCGAGCGCGGCTTCCGCTCGGTGCTCACGGCTGCGTTGGGCCGTGACGAACAAGGCGCGTTCTTCGCAGCCGGATTCCAAGTGCACGAAGAGCTCCACCTCCTGCGGCACGACCTGCGCACCATCCCGTACCCTCCTCCGGTCTCGCTGCGCCGCGGCCGCCGGCGCGACGAGCGCACGGTGTTGAAGGTGGACGAGTTGGCGTTCGATTCGTTCTGGCGATTCGACGCGCCGGGCCTCGCCGATGCCCGCGCCGCGACTCCAACGTCGCGGTTCCGGGTCGCAGAGCACGGCGGCCGAGTTGTCGGTTACGCCGTCACCGGAAGAGCCGCGGCGGTCGGGTATCTGCAGCGCCTCGCGGTGCATCCGACGTTGCAAGGTCGTGGCATCGGGGCGGCACTGGTGATCGACACCTTGCGCTGGTCACAGCGGCGCAACGTCGCCGCCGTCATGGTCAACACTCAGGCCGGCAACCACCGGGCGCTCGCGCTCTACGAACGGCTGGGCTTCCGGCGCGAGTCCCACGGCCTCGCCGTGCTGGAGCGGGTCCTCGCGTGGGAGTGACCGGGCGACGGCTGGTCACGGCGGCCTCACTGCTGGTTCTGCTCATCTCCGTGCCGTGGTGGATCGGTCCTGCCCGCGTGTCGAGCGCACAGGCGACGGCACCCAAGCCCCGCTTGAGGCTCGTCGAACAGACGCCGTTCGTCGGTCCATCCGGATCGTTCCGGATCAAGCTCCAGGTGACCGACGCACCGGCTGATGCCGTGCTGTCCTTCAAGCTGTACGACAACACGGCGTCGCAAGGTCGCTTCCGCTACCTCCAGACGATGCGCGGCGAGCAGCTCGGCGCGCCGGTCCAGCCGCCATACACGGTGCCGGTGAGCAACCTGCCCACCGACGACAACATCTCCGTCGATGCCACCTTTCAGGTAGACGCCAACCGCCAGCCGTTCCTCGGCTTCCGGCTCCAGCAAGAGGGCGTCTACCCATTCGGCGTGTCGTTGCAGACGGCCACCGGCCAAGACCTCGACGTGTTCGTCACCGATCTCATCCGGCTCCCGCCCAGCGCGCGCAACAACAACCCGCCGCTCGCAGTGTCGCTCGTCGCCCCGATCGACGCGCCGGTCGCGTTGCAGACCGACGGCACGAGCCAACTCGATCCGGTCGCGGCCGCAGGGTTGAGCGAGACGGTGGACGCATTGGCCGACTACAGAGAAGTGCCGCTCACGGTCGCTCCGGTACCCGAGACCGTTGTCGCGCTCGAGGAGCGCGACAACGAGAGCGGCAACCGCGTCACCCAGAAGCTGGCCGAATCCCTCGACGGC
>JACPNV010000015.1 GCA_016185305.1 Actinomycetota bacterium
AGATCGTCGCCGGCTGTCGATGTCGCTGGCGCTGGCAGGTGCTTCTCGATGTCCTCCGCGGGCGGGGCAGGCGCCCGCTTTGCCGCGGGTCGGGACGGTTTCGGTGTGGTTCGTTCGCTGGTCGACCGGCGCTGGCTCTTGGTCTGGGTGAGTGACTCGCGAGCCAAGTCGGCCGGCCGCGCGGGCGGCACTTCGCGCGCGGTATCGCGCGCCGTATCGGGTTCAGTCTCTGTTCCCGCGGCGCGGTCACCAGCCGAAGGCGTGCCGACCGGAAGGGCGTGCTCGAGCCGTTCGATGCGATCGAGCAGCGCGGCCGGCGAGACGTCGGCCTCGGGTCTGGTGATGCGCACCAGCGCGATCTCGAGCGTGATGCGCGGATCGGGTGCGTCCTGGATGCCCACGAAGGCCTCACCGAGCACCTCGAGAGCACGCGTCGCGCCCCGGGGACCCAGCTTCTTCGCTTGGTCCGCGACCCGAGCCTGCTCGTCGTCGGGGAGCCGGGCGAGGTCGGCTTGCATCGATGACAAGAACACGTCGCGCAGCCGGCCCATCAGCTCTTCGCCCAGCGCTCGGGGCGCCCGGCCGTTCTGCACCGCCCGGTCGACGGCAACCAACACGCCGCCGGTGTCGCGGTCGGCGAGCGCGTCGACCAGCTCGTCGAGCAGCTCGCCGCCTCCGGGCAGCCCGCCCGCGGCCACGACCTGATCGAGGGCAGACTCCATGTCGCGCGCCGAACCCGCGCCCGCAGCGACCACGTACGGAATCGTTCCGTCGGGGATGTCGAGCCCGGCGTCCTCGATGATGAACTCGGCCAGCGCGGTCAACTCGCCCGCCGTCAGCAGATGCACGTCGAAGTGCTGTGTCCGGCTGCGGATCGTGGGCAGAACCTTTTGCGGATCGGTGGTGGCGAGCACGAACACGACGTGTGCGGGCGGTTCCTCGAGCGTCTTCAACAGCGCGTTGGACGCCGCCGTCGTGAGCATGTGGACCTCGTCGAGGATGTAGACCTTCGTGCGCCCGGGTGTTCCGAGCGCAGCCTTCGAGATGAGATCGCGGATCTCTTCGACCTTGTTGTTCGAGGCGGCGTCGAGCTCGTGGACATCGAACGAGGTGCCGTTCTGGATGGCGAGACATGACTCGCAGGTGCCACAGGGCTCGCCATCTTCGACGTTCGGGCAGTTGAGCGCCTTGGCGAGGATGCGCGCCGTCGTCGTCTTGCCCGTGCCCCGTGGCCCGCTGAAGAGGTAGGCATGGCCGACGCGTCCCTCGCGGACAGCGTTGCGGAGGGCGGTGACGATGTGTTCCTGCCCGCGCACCTCGACAAAACGTTGGGGTCGGTAACGCCGGTAGAGCGACTGGTAGGCCATCGGCGAGACTCTACCGGTGGGGTGTGGCGCCGGCGGCCGAACGCGGAGCCCGCCCCTGGATGTGATGGTCAGGCGACCTGCGGCACACCGGAGTTGCCGCTGAGAGCTGCTGCTGTCAAGCCCTGACTCGGTTCACGGGTTCCAGTTGCACAGGGCCCGACCATCACATGCAAGAGCGGGCCGCCCGGGAGGATACCCTGATGGGCCGCATTGCGACACCTCGGGCCCTCCACCCGAACCATCGGTGCGTCTTGCAGCCCAGCAGCGTCCGGAGGGATGCGAGAGCGGACGAATCGGCACGCCTGGAGAGCGTGTGTGGGGTAACCCACCGTGGGTTCGAATCCCACTCCCTCCGCCAACCTGATCTCGCAACCTACCCAGTTGCCTGGGGTCTGCGCCCCCACGCACTCTCCGCTGACGCTCTGAGCGCTCCCCATCGCCGGCGGGCTCCCTGGCGGTCGCGCCGCAGGAAGGCGCTCGCCACGTCGACAACAAATCATCGATCGCTCTTCTCAAGCGCCTCCGAACATTCGCCGGATGGTTCACCAGCGCCAGCCGGATGCCACGATGTCGGGGATGGGTCAGTTGCGCGACGACGAAGCTCTCATGCGGCGAGCGCTGGACGAAGCGCAGCGGGCGCTCGATCACAACGACGTGCCGATCGGCGCACTCGTCGTCGACGAGACCGGCGCCGTCGTCGCGACCGCGCACAACGAGCGCGAGCGCGCCGGTGATCCGACCGCGCACGCGGAGATCCTCGCCTTGCGCAAGGCCGCTGAGGCGTGCGAAACATGGCGGCTCGACGGCTTGACCGTCGTGGCGACGGTCGAGCCGTGCCCGATGTGCGCCGGGGCGTTGGTGAACGCGCGTGTCAAGCGCCTGGTCTTCGGCGCCTTCGATTCCAAGGCCGGCGCCTGCGGTTCGCTCTACAACCTGTGCTCTGACCCTCGCCTGAACCACGAGGTCGCGGTCACGAGCAGCGTGCTCGCGCCCGAGTGCGCGGCGATGCTCGAGCGGTTCTTCGCTGAGCGCCGGTAGCGACCACTACCTCTTCGCTTCCGCTGCTCCGCGCCGGCTAACGTCCGCTCCGGAGGGTTGCCAGAGCGGACGAATGGGGCGGCCTCGAAAGCCGTTGTGGGCCTTCGGTTCACCGTGGGTTCGAATCCCACACCCTCCGCCACCGAGTCCAGGCCGGTCCGCAGGCGTGCGGACCGGCCCCCGAAACGGCTGATGGATGCGGGGTGCAGGTCCGTTGGAGTGCATGAGGGGTCCGGCGCCGTCCTCGGAGCGTTGCCATCACGCTGGTCCGAATCTTGAATCTCGCCGAACAGGAGCGGGCTGGGGGGAGTGCGGCCGAAGTACGGATCAGGCGTGTTGTCGACCTCGTTGTTCGGATCGATCGCCATCGAGGATGATCCGTTCCACGGCGGGCGAGATCCATCGGCGCATGTCGGCGGAGCTAGACGTTGGTGCACGGGGGATGGGGTGGGTCGATGAGCATCGAAGCGACGATCCGGAGCATGACGTCGACGAGCTCGTCGACGTCCTTCTGACTGAAGCCGAGGGCATGCCAGTCGATCGATGAGACCCGAAACGCTTCGCTAGTCATGTCGACCGCGACCTCGGAGGTGACCCCGCGTGCAAAGGACTGTTGGCGACCCGTGGCGAGGAGCAACGTCATGTGGGGTCGGGACGGGATCCCTGAGCATCTTGTCGGCGGCGACGAGGCACCGGTTTACAACAGCGATGAGAGAAGAAACTCAGATCTCGTGCCGTACGCTTGATGACCATGCGAATGGGTCCGCACATGGCGATGGGATCCGATCCCGAGTCGATCAAAGGGATCGAGGTCTCCTCAGGAATCGTTCGCCGCGTGTTGGGCCTGGCTCGGCCGTACCGGGCGATGATGGGCGGGTTCCTCGCCACCATCGTGCTCGAAGCACTGCTCGACCTGGCCCCGCCTCTCGTCTTCCGCCAGATCATCGATACCACCATCCCGTCGGGTGATCGGGGCCAGCTGAACACGCTCGCCATGGTCGTCGTCGGCGTAGCGCTGATCTCGGCGGCGCTGTCGTTCGGTGAGCGCTGGTGGTCGGCACGCATCGGTGAGGGCCTGATCTATGACCTTCGGGTCAAGCTTTTCGATCACGTGCAGCGCATGCCGGTCGCGTTCTTCACGCGCACCCAGACCGGCGCGCTCATCAGCCGGCTCAACAACGACGTGATCGGGGCGCAACGGGCGGTCACGAGCACGCTCGGCTCGGTGCTGTCGAACGTGATCGTCCTCAGCACGACCCTCACGGCCATGCTCATCCTCGAATGGCGGTTGACCTTGCTCGCGCTGGTCCTTCTGCCCGTCTTCATCCTCCCCGCCAAGCGGGTGGGGCGCCGGATGCAAGCGCTCACGCGGGAGGGCTTCGACCTCAACTCGCACATGAACACGACGATGACCGAGCGGTTCAACGTCGCCGGCGCCCTGCTCGTCAAGCTGTTCGGGAACTACCGCCAGGAAGCCGATGAGTTCTCCGCAAGAGCCGGTCGGGTGCGCGACATCGGGGTCCGTTCGGCCATGTTCGGCCGTACGTTCTTCATCGCCCTCGGCCTCGTGGCCGCCGTCGGCACGGCCGTCGTGTACTGGCTCGGTGGCCAGCTCGTGATCTCCGGCGCCATCACGCTCGGGACGCTCGTCGCGCTGGCCGCTTACGTGACCCGCATCTACACGCCGCTGACGAGCCTCACCAACGCTCGAGTCGACATCATGACGGCCCTGGTCTCGTTCGACCGTGTCTTCGAAGTGGTCGACACGCCCAACCCGATCGAAGACCGGCCTGGCGCGTACGATCTGGTCGAGCCGGCCGGGCGGGTGCAGTTCGACAACGTCCGGTTCCATTACCCCAGCGGTGACCACGGCTCGCTCGCCTCGCTCGAGCTTGTCCCGCCGATCTCTGACGGCGATGAGAGCGACGATCTCCAAGCGCCGACCGGCAACGGCAAGCGCCCGACTCCATCAGAACCGGTGGAGGTGTTGAAGGGCGTCAGCCTGTCGATCGATCCCGGGCAGCTCGTCGCGGTCGTCGGGCCATCGGGTGCGGGCAAGTCAACGCTGTGCTCGCTCGTCCCGCGGCTCTACGACGTTTCGACCGGCCGTGTGCTCATCGACGGGAACGATGTCCGCGACCTCACCCAGGACAGTCTGCATGAAGCCATCGGCGTCGTCAGCCAAGACCCGCACCTGTTCCACGAGTCGGTTCTTGCCAACCTCCGCTACGCGAACCGCGACGCATCGATGGGGCAGGTCGAGGCCGCCTGCCGGGCCGCGCAGATCCACGGCGTCATCGCCGATCTGCCCGACGGCTATTCGACCATCGTGGGCGAGCGTGGGTATCGCTTGTCGGGTGGCGAGAAGCAGCGGCTCGCCATCGCACGCATGCTCTTGAAAGACCCAGCCATCGTGGTCCTCGACGAGGCCACCAGCCACCTCGACTCCGAGAACGAAGCGCTCGTGCAAGAGGCGCTCTCTGTCGCCCTCCACGGCCGGACCTCGATCGTGATCGCGCACCGGCTCTCGACGATCACCGCGGCTGACCAGATCCTCGTCGTCGACAGGGGCCGCATCGTCGAGACCGGCCAGCACGCGGAACTGCTCGAGCTCGGTGGCCTGTACGCCGATCTCTACCGCACGCTCGTCCGCGCCGAACACGACGCGTTGCCGACCTGAGCAGGCGGGCGAAGAAGTGGAGCGGCCCGTACCGTTGGCGGCGGGAACACCAACGGAACGGGCCGTACTGCTGACGCAATCTAGGTTCGCTTCCTCAACAGCTCATCAGCGTTGTCTCAAGATTGGATCAAGTCCAAGAGTCCCATTCTGAATCGGCCCGTCAAACATCGGGAGTCGCAACCAAAGCACGAACACCAGCCGAGCCTCACCATTGTTCCCTGATATGACGTCTGGTAACGTGACAGTGAGCGCTGCAATCACCGCTGCCAGAGCAGCTCAGCGTCCCTGAGAGTCGACGGAGAGGCCATTGACGCAGACACTCCACCCCGATCCCCCGACGATCACCGTGGCCGATCGATCGGCGCGCGCTCACATAACGTCCGGTGCCCGCCTCACCATCGACCTGCGAGGCGGCTCGCTTGCCGACGCCACGATGACCACCGACATTCGCTGCCCCAAATGCGGGGGAACGCTCTCGGTCGATGAGGTCGACACGACCGTTCTGGCGGCGCAGTTGCGTTGCCACGCATGCTTCCTCAACTTCCTGCAACGCCTGCACGACGAGCGCAACCCGTCGGCGAAGCCGCACCGCTGGGTCGAGCGCCCTGGCGTCGAACCCACGCCGTTCTGAGCGTCTTGGCAAGCGCCTCGCAGGGCGGCTTGTCCGAGACAGTCAAAACTTGTCTATCCTCCGTCGCGATGTCGGACCTTCTGGCTGGGGGATTCGGAGCTGAGAACTCGATGGCGGCGCTGGCTTCGGGTCTCGGTCTCGTCTATGTCAACAAGCCGAACCGCATCTATCGCGAGCAGGCACCGGCCGAGATCCCGTGGGCCGACCTCCCGCTGTTGCAGCAAGCAGAAGACGACGATGTTCGCGATCTGATGTATGGGATCTTCGGCGGTTTCGGCGTGCAGGGTTTCAACCTCGAGCTCGTCACCTACCGCGAAGAGTCGTCGGTCCCGAAACGATCGTGCGTGCTCTTCCATCTCGATGCGAGGTTCCCGGTGTTGACTGTCAGCCCGCACAGCCGCCTCTCGCTCGCGCAAGAGCGCGACCGCAATCCGTTCGCCCAGAAGTACCGGGTGTTCGGTCGCGATCCCGACGCCACCAAGCTCGTCCTCGACGATCACCTGCGCTCGTGGCTGATGACGGTCGACTTGCCGGTACGCCTCGAGTTGGGTGGTGCTTCGTTGCTCGGCCACATCCCCAGAGCGGAAGCCGACGCGTGGCCTGTGCTGTTGCAGACCGTCTTTGGTTTCCTGATCCGCATCCCCGACGCCGCTCACTTTCGCTACGCCTGAGCGACCGACGCGGTTCACGCCGTTCAGCCCGACTTGGCGGTCATCAGCTCGATCGCTTCGTGCACCGGGACTGGCCGGCTGAAGAGATAGCCCTGCGCGAGGTCGCACTCGAGCGCCTCGAGCGCCTGCTTCTGGAAGATGGTTTCGACACCTTCCGCTATGACGCGCAGGCCGAGCGACTTCGCCAGCGCGATGGCGGCGGTACAGATGGCGGCTTCCTGCGAACCTTCCTTCTCGACCCCGTCGACGAAAGCACGATCGATCTTGAGGTAGTCGGCCATCGTGAAGTGGCGGATGTAGTCGAGGCTGGCGTAACCCGTACCGAAGTCGTCAATCGCGATCTGCACACCCAACTCTTTGAGCCGGTTCAACGAGATGACCGCATCGTTCACGTCGCGCACGAGGTCGCTCTCGGTGATCTCAAAGCAAAGGCGATGGGCCTCGACACCAGTCCGCGCCAGCACGCCGGAGACGATCTCCAACAGCTCGGGCGACGCGAGCTGCTTGGCCGACAGGTTCACCGCGATCTCAACCTCGCCCTTCCCCGGGACGTCGGGCCAGGCGGCCAGCCGGTTGCAGGCTTCCTCGAGCACCCACCAGCCGAGCGGCACCACGAGCCCCGTCTCCTCGGCAAGCGGGATGAACAGGCCGGGCATCACCATGCCGTGCCCCGGCCGCTGCCAACGGACAAGGGCCTCAGCATGTGTCATGGAACCGTCGGCGAGCTCGACTACCGGCTGGAAGTGCAGCTCGAACTCACCACGCTCGATCGCGTTCCGTAGCGCTTGCTCGAGCGCAAGCTGCTCGACCTTGACGTTGTCGAGCGTGTCCAGAAACACGACATGCTGGGCGCGGCCCTGGTCCTTCGCGCGATACATGGCGACATCGGCTTTGCGGATGAGGCTCTCGGGCGAGACGTTGCCATCCTCGGCGAAGGCGATTCCGATGCTGGCAGTGACGAACACCGCGCCGCCGTCGAGCTCGAACGGCTCGTCGAGCACGCCGCCGAAGCGGTCGGCAGCCGCCGCAGCGCCCGCTTCGTTCGGGATGCGGTTGCACACGACCATGAACTCGTCGGCCCCGAAGCGGCCGAGCGTATCGCCGGGCCGCAATGGCTCACGGAGGCGATCGGCGACCATCTGGAGCAACTGGTCGCCGAGCTCGTGGCCGAGGCTGTCATTGATGACCTTGAACCGATCGAGGTCCAAGAACAGCACCGCGACACCAGAGCCCAGCCGCGCGGCACGCTCGAGCGAATCGGCTATGCGGCTCACAAGCAACGTTCGGTTCGGCAGGCCGGTAAGGCTGTCGTACAGCGCTTGGTATTCGAGCGTCGACTCGAATCGCCGGCGCTCGATGGCGATCGATGCGAGGTTCGTCGCACGGCTGAGCAACTGCTGCTCGAGCTCGTCGAGCGGACCACTGTCGCGATCGAAGACGGTGAGCGCGCCGATCAGGTCGGAGGAACCGGGTGCGAGAAGCGGCGCGACGCGACATGCGGCCAGCCCGTGATGGCGGAAGACCTCCGTGTCGCGGAAGCGAGACTCGTTCTCGAGGTCATACGTAGTGAAGCTGCCGTCGACCTGGTCGCGAAGGTGTTGGGCGGGCCCGGAGCTCGGGCTGAGCTCGTCGAGCACGTTGATGATCTGCCGAGGCAGGCTCGGAGCAGCTCTCACGCGGATCGTGCCGTCCGTGTCGAGCACTCCGATCGCACACAACGTGCCTTCAACGGTGTTCTCGATCATCTGGGTGATCTTCTGCAGCGTGATCTCGAGAGGAGCACCCCTGGCGATGGCTTCGAGCAGGTCGGCCTGCTCGGACAGGAGCTGCTCAGCCTGCCGCCGGTCGGTCACGTCGCGAATGTTGATGACGACCCCTTCGACCGCCGAGTCGTCGGACATGTCGGCGATGGCGAGGTCGAGCAACCGCCAGCTCCCGTCGCGATGCTGGGCTCGGATCTGGTAAGCGCCCTCCTGCACGTCGCTCGGGCGAAGGACGCGGCGCAACAGCCCGACGTCTTCGGGATGTACGAGGTCGAGGTGTCCGCGACCGACGAACTCTTCGGGTGTGAACCCGAGCACCTCTTTCACCGCCGGGCTCGCGTACTTGACCCTTCCATCGGCCGACTGCACCACGACGAGGTCGGAGCCTCCTTGCACGAGTGCCTGGGCCCACTGCTCGTTGCGGCGAAGCCGGTCTTCGGCGTCGGCTCGCTCGCTCAGGTCGCTGAGCGTCAGGATCATCCCACGCACGGCTGGGTGGTCGAACTGCGGGTTGGCGCTGATGTTCATCAGCTTCCAACCTCCGTCCTTCATACGGACGCGGTAGTCGGTCGGGCGCTCCTGGGTCCCCTCCGCAGCAACCAGCGACCACTCGGCTCGCGCCAGCTCCACTTGATCGGGATGCACGAAGCCGAACACCGACTCGCCGATGATCTCCTCGGGCTCGTAGCCGAGCCGGGCGCGGACCGAAGGACTAGCCCACGACACGGTGCTGTCCGCGTCGGCCACAGCAACGACATCCGAGATCCCCTTGACGATCGCCTGCGCCCACGCATCGCTTCGCCATGTGGCAGCCTGCGCGCCGTAGGTTGCGAGCTCGCGGAACGTCGACGCGTACCACGTCGACCCGTCGGCACCGTCATGCCGTACGTAGAACGCCTCGACGTGGAATGGCGTCTGATCGTGCCGGTAGAGCAGCAGGCTGTCCGACACGGTGGTGCCCGTGCGAAGGGCGGCCTCGATGTTGCGCAGCGTGTCGAGGTTCGTATCGGGCCCGACGAGGATGCCGGGTGACTGACCCCGAATCGCCCCACCGTCAAAACCCGTGAGCCGGAAGAACGCGTCGTTGGCGAAGGCGATGCGGATCGTCGGATCGTCCGCCGTCGACCGGCTGACCAGAAGCGCATCACCGGAGTGGGTGGCAAGCGCGCCGAAGACACCTAGGTCGCCCAGGCTCTCCCAGCCGGAATCGGCTCGGTCCGCAGATCGATCGGTGATGGTTCGCTCCAGCGAAGAGTCAGGTCGGCCACCTCTCCCGAAACGTCGTGTTCCCTCGCGCGGCGCCACGGTCGAAAAGACCACTGACCCATCGGTCGCCACCGCACGGTGTTGAGTCTGCGGTGAACGATGGGCCATACGCACTAGTAGCGTTTCGGGCGTGGCCGTTGAGACGTTGTCGGTTTCCGAGCTCCTCTCTGCCGTCGATGCTGCGCTGCGAGTGTGCTTCCCCGATGAGATTTGGGTGGAAGGCGAGATCAGCGCGCTGAGGTCGATGCCAACCGGCGGCGGCCGCCACGTCTTCTTCAACCTCGTCGACCCGACGACCGACGGCGAGCCCGGCTCGATTCGGCCGGTCCTGCCGGTCAAGCTCTTCGACTCGCAGCGTCAGCGCGTCAACGCCCACCTGAAGCGATACGGCTCGATCAAGATGACCGATGGCGTGCGCGTCCGCATCAAGGGCCGGTTGCAGTTCTACGCGGCGCGAAGCCAGGTCGAGTTGCGTATGAGCCTGCTCGACCCCACGTACACGTTGGCGCTGCTGGCCACCGAACGCGACCGCGTCCTGCGCGCACTCGTCGAGGAGGGGCTTCTCGAGCGAAACGCGAGCATCCCGATGACCGAGGTTCCCCTTGCCGTGGGCCTCGTGACGAGTACGGGGAGCGCCGCTGCCGCCGACTTCCTCCACGAGCTGGAGCAGAGCACGATCGCCTGGCATGTGATCGTGGCCCATTCACGAGTGCAAGGCGCCGGTGCAGAGGCGACTCTTGCCGCGGCGTTGCGCGTGCTACAAGCGAGGGACGTCGACGTCATCGCCATCGTGCGCGGCGGCGGTGCGCGGACCGAGCTCGCCACGTTCGACGCCGAGCCGCTGGCGCGGGCCATAGCAACATGCCGGGTGCCGGTCGTCACCGGCATCGGCCACGAGATCGATGAGTCCGTCGCGGATCGTGTCGCACACCTGTCCTACAAGACCCCGACCGCGTGCGCTGCTGCCCTCGTCGCGCGAGTGGGAGCCTTCCTCGGCTCGCTCGACACGGTCCGGTCGGACGTGCTCGTCGCCGCGTCAGATGCTCTGCAGCAAGAGCGGCGGCGAACGGACCGCTCCGCAGGAGTCGTCGAGGGACACACCCGGGTACACGTCGCCCACGCCCGTTCTTTGCTCTCTGTCGCTCAGGAGTCGTTGATCACCAACGCGCGTCGCGCCGTTGTCTCTTCTACAGCCACCCTCGAGCATCTCGACGCCCGGATCCGATCGTTGGATCCCGCGCGCGTGTTGGCTCGCGGGTGGACGATCACGCGGACCGAGGATGGCCGGGCCATTCGGTCTGCCCGCGAGGCTCAGCACGGCGACCGGCTGGTGACGACGTTCGCGGACGGGACGGCAACCAGCGTGGTAGACGCGGTCCCGTGACGAGCGAGCCAGAGACCTTCAGCGAGGCGATGGGTGAACTTCAGGCGATCCTGGCCGACATCGAGTCTGACGATGTCGACGTCGACCGGTTGGCGGCCAACGTCCGCCGGGCGGCGGCACTGATCAGCCTGTGCCGTCAGCGCATCGGTGCAGTGGAGATGGAAGTCGAACAGATCGTCGCCGAGCTCGACAGCGGCGATTCGCCGTCCTGATGTGGCCGCCGGGTTAGGCCGGGTTCAGCCAGAGAACCGGACCTAGCTCGACCACCTACCATGGGCGCCGCCCGACCCGGGCGAGACGATCGGGGAAGTGGTGACGACAGCCGGCCGGCACGAGATCGGTGAGAGTCTGCGATCGGAAGAGGACTTGCGTCAGAGTGAAGAGCGGTTTCGCCTGGTCGTGCAGAACAGCCGTGACGCCTCCGGCCTCCTCGACACCGCGGGGACGATCACCTGGATCAGCCCGGTGGTCGAGCAGATCCTGGGCTGGACCCCTGATCAGCTCGTCGGTCGGAGCGCGTTCGAGGTGGTCCATCCCGACGACCTCGAGACCGGCCTGCTCCGGGCCGCGGACGCCTACCTCACGGACTCACACATCGACCCGGTGACACTCCGCATGGCTGCCGCCGACGGCACGTGGCAGCCGGTCGAAGTTGCCGCAGGGGCCATTCGAGACGAGGACGGCGACGTGCAGACGGTCATCGTCAACCTTCGCGATGCGAGGTGGCGTGCCGAGGCCGAGGAAGCCTTGCGGCACAGCGAACAACGGTTCCGGGCCTTGGTGCAGAACAGCTTCGACGCCGTGCTGGTTCTCGATGCCAACGGCCGCATCAGCTACGCCAGCCCGGCGATCGAGCAGCTCTGGGGGCGACCGGTCGACGGGCTCATGGGCACCATGGGAACCGAGTTCGTGCACGAGGACGACCGTCACCTGATCACCGATGGGCTGGCGGAGGTTCTCGCCGAACCCAATGCGAGCATGCACGTCGAGGTTCGTGGAGTCGATGCGTCGGGCGTAGAGCGGTGGCTCGAGGCCGAGGCCGTCAACCTTGTGCACGACGAAGCGGTGGAGGGCGTCGTTGTGCACTTGCGCGACATCACCGACCGGCACGCGGCCCAGCTCGCCGTGGCCGAGAGTGAGGAGCGGTTCCGCGCGCTGCTGGAGAACAGTGCCGACGCAGTCGTCGTGGCCGACTCGAACGCCGTGGTGGTGTACGCCTCTCCCGCCATCGAGCACCTCTTCGGCCGGCATGCCGAGGAGCTCGTCGGCGCCCAAGCTCGGCATCTCGTGCATCCAGACGACCTGCAGATCGTCGTCGAGAAGACCGCAGCCGTGTACGCAACGCCTGGCGCAAGCACGACGATCGAGATCCGCGTTCGCAACGCGCAGGACGAGTACCGCTGGGTGCAGAGCGCCTACAACAACCTCACCGAGAACCCGCACGTGCGGGGAGTCGTGATCCACATTCGCGACATCACTGACCGCCGAATAGCCGAGGAAGCGCTGCGCGCAAGCAAGGAGCGCTTCCGGTCACTGGTCGAGCACTCCGACGCGATCGTGGACATCCTCGACCAGGACGGCGTCATCACGTGGATCAGCGACAACACCGAGGGGATGCTGGGCTATCGACCCGACGAGCTTCAAGGTCACTCCGCCGTCGAGCACATCCACCCCGATGACGTCGGCCGGGCGCGGGAGCAGTTCGCAGACGTGATCGCACAGCCGCACAGCTCTCAAGTCATGGAGTGCCGCATCGAGCACGCCGCGGGCGGCTGGCGCTGGTTCGAGTGCGTGCTCACCAACCGGATGGCCGATCCGGTGGTCGGTGGCATCATCGGCAACTTCCGTGACATCACGGATCGCAAGCTGGCCGAGATGGCGCTGGCTGACAGCGAGCGGCTGTTCCGTGGGCTCGCGCAGTCGTCGCCGGTCGGCATCTACCAGCAGGACGAGAACAACGATTGCGTGTACGTCAACGAACGGTGGCAGGAGATCACCGGCTACCAGTTCGACGAGGTCAGCGGCAGGAACTGGCGGCGCATCCTGCACCCCGCCGATGCGGACCGCTTGGGTGGCGTCGCCGGCTTCGAGCTTCGCGTCGCTCCGCTCGAAGCCGAGTTTCGCGTCGTTCGCCCGACCGGAGAGGTTCGGTGGGTCGCCCTGCGCACCTCGCCGATCCTCGACGAGTCGGGTGTGGTGATCGGCAGCGTAGGCACCATCGAAGACATCACCGAACGGCGCGAGACCCAGCGCGACAACCAGCGACTGATCGACGTCTTCGACGCAACGAACGATCTTGTGGGCATCGCTGATCCTCGGGGGGAGCTGCTCTACTTCAACGCATCAGCCCGGCGCTTCTTCGGCCTTCCCGAACGAGGCAGCATCTCGGGGTTCGACCTGGTCCAGTCGTTCCCACCGTCGGCCGCCGAGCGCCTGGCGACCGAGATCCAGCCGGCGCTGGAGCAGGAGGGGATGTGGAGCGGTGAGTTGACGGTCACGAGCGCTGATGGCCAGTTCGTCCCCATGCTGGCCCAGCTCCTCATGCATCGCGACTCGGAGCAGAAGATGGAGTTCTTCTCGGGCGTGCTCCACGACATCAGCGAGCGCAAACGGTTCGAATCCGCGCTCGCGCATCAGGCCACGCACGACCCCCTGACCGGCCTGCCAAACCGCTCGCTGCTGCTCGACCGCCTCGACGTCGCGCTCACGCGAGCGAAGCGCCACAACCTACGGGTCGCGGTCCTGTTCCTCGACCTCGATCATTTCAAGGTCGTGAACGACAGCCTCGGACACGATCTCGGCGATCGGCTGCTCGTCTCCATCGCGGAGCGGCTGCAGGTTGCACTGCGGCCGGGTGACACCATCGCCCGCTTCGGCGGAGACGAGTTCGTCGTGCTGTGCCAGAACCTCCACAGCCGATCCGACGCCATCGCCATCGCTGATCGTGTCATCGCATCTGTGAGCGGGCCGTTCGTCGTGGACGACGCCGAGGTGTTCGTCGGCGTCAGCATCGGCATCGCGTTCCCGGACGACCCTGATGCCGACCCGGGCACGCTCATCCGCGACGCGGACGCGGCGATGTACCGAGCGAAGGAGCGCGGACGAGGGCGCTGGGAGATCTTCGACAACGACCTCCGCGCGAGTGCCGTCGACCGGCTCGACATCGAGAACGCCCTTCGCCGCGCCCTCGATCGTCGAGAGCTGCGGGTCTATTACCAGCCGATCATCGACCTCGAGTCGGGAGGCATCGCCGGGGTTGAGGCCCTGCTCCGCTGGGAGCATCATGAACGCGGGCTGCTTCTGCCTGGCGACTTCATCACCATCGCTGAAGAGACCGGGCTCATCGTTCCCATCGGGCTGTGGGTGCTCGACCAAGCCTGCCGGCAGGTCCAGCGGTGGCAGGCTTCGATTCCCGACCTCGACGGCTTGGTGGTATCGGTGAACCTCTCGGGCCGCCAGCTCGGGCATCCCAAGCTTGTCGAGGATGTCGCAGAGGTACTGGAAGAGACCGGACTCCCCGCAGATCGACTCGAGCTGGAGATAACCGAGAGCGTGCTGATGGACGATGTCGAGATGTCGGAAGAGATGCTGGGACGGTTGAACGAGCTCGGCGTACGCCTCGTCGTCGACGACTTCGGTACCGGCTACTCGTCGATGTCGTACCTCCGGCGATTTCCGGTCGATCTGTTGAAGGTCGACCGAGAGTTCGTCGATGGTCTCGGCACAGACCCGAGTGACTCGGCGATCGTCGCTGCCATCGTGACGCTGGCGCACACGCTGGGGCTCGAGGCGGTGGCCGAGGGGGTCGAGACGACGACTCAGCTCGATGAGCTTCGCTCGCTTGGTTGCGACAAAGCGCAGGGCTTCCACATCGCTCGCCCGAGCAGCGGCGACGACATCGCTGAGCTGCTCGAAGAGCGTCCCATGTGGTGACCGCTTCGGTGTGCTGAGCCCAGGACTCCTGCCGAGCTTGCGCGAAACTCGGTGCGATGCCTTCTTCTTCCGCCGCCGGCCGCGAGACCTTGACCCGCGAGATCGTCGTCGCCGCGGCGCGAGCGCAGATCGTCGAGAAGGGTGTGCAGGAGGTTTCGCTGCGCCAGGTCGGTGCGTCGTTGGGCGTCACCGCTCCGGCGCTGTACGCGTACGTCGATGACAAGCGTGACCTTCTCCGAGGCGTTGCCGAGCACGAGTTCGACAGCCTGCTCGAACGATTCGACGGCATTCGCGAGAACGACCCGATCGAACGGTTGCGCCGGCTCAGCCGCGTCTACATCGAGTACGCGCTCGAGAATCCCGAGCTCTTCAAGACGATGTTCCTCTTTCCGCCAGAGCTCGACCTCACCGAGATCAGGGGCGATGAGTTGCCTTTGGCGACGAAGGCGTTCAACTACGCGGCGGGCGCCGTCTTGGCGGCGATCGAACGGGGCGACCTTCGCAACGATCTCGATCCGCTCGTCGTGACCTTCACGACCTGGACGGCGACACACGGTCTCGCAAACGTCCTCCTCCTCGGCTTCACCTTCGACGACGCAGTCAGGGAGCTGCTGATCGACACGGTCCTCGACACCGTCATCGCCGGGTTGCGACCGGGGACGTAAGCAGATTCGGTCAACGGGCGTCGGCGAACAAAGTGAGCGCTTCGGCGACGGTCGCCTCGATCACGCCAGGTTCGGCAACGACAGCGGCGAGCCATTCGGGGCGGACCACGGTGGCGACCGCGATGGGGGAGTCGAGCTCAGACCACTGCATGATCTGGCGGACGAACTCGAGGGCGTAGTCCGGCGGACGGACGTCGCGAGACAGCTCGCTCAGTGCGTACGGGTCGGGCGTGCCATGGCGCGAAGCGTCGACCACCGGAACGTGGGGTGAGCCGGGGCGGATGCCGCCGCCGACAAGACCGGGTCCGTCCGCGAGGATCACGCCGCGGACGTCCGTGGGGCGCGCGCCGGCGATGAGGAGCGCGACGTACGCGCCCAAACCGCGCCCGTGGATGGTGACCTTGCCGAGATGGCCGAGCGCCGCGTCGACGTCGGCCATGAGGATCTCGGCGGTGTAGCCCCCGCCGACCGGGAGGGACGAGCTGCCGTGGCCGGTGAAGTCGAGGCCGTAGATGGGCCCCTCCCATGGCTCGAACTGCGCGGGCACGCCAACCGGTGTCCGCTCGCCGAGGCCGTGCAGCAGCAACAGCGGCCGACCCCAGCCCTCGCGCAACAGGTGCAGGGCGAGCGACGACTTGCCGTGCGTGAGCGGGATGATGTTGGCGCCAGTCGCTTCCTCGTGCCCAGCGGTCATGCCGCTCTCCCCGGGTGCTCCTCGAGGAACGACAGCACGAGACCTGCAACATGATCGGGTTGCTCGACGTGGACGAAGTGGCCGACGTCTTCCAGCGCGGAGAACACGAACTCCGGAGGCTGGTTCGGGATGACGTCATGCGGTCTGGTGCCCCAGCCCATCACCTCGTTCTGCAGGCCGAGCACGCCGAGCACCGGTACGCCGATGCCAGGAAGGCGCTGCATCGACCACTCCGGCCGCCATGGCCCGAAGCCGCCGAACCGCATGGCCGGATCGATCTTCCAGCGCCACCCGTCAGCGCTCTCGTACGCGCCGATGGTGACGAGGTACTCCAGCCACTCGACCGGCAGGCGCGGGTTCATGCGCTTCCGTCGCGCCGCGAGGTCTTCCAGCGTCCCGGGCTTGCGCTGGGCACCGGCCACCTTGCGGCGATGGTCAAGCCAACCGGTGAGCTCGCCGCGCAGCATCTTGGTGCGCTCGTGCTCGGCGAGATCAGGCCAGTTGTTCTTGGAGGGCAAGCCGTCGAGGTTGACGAGGTGCGTGAGCCGGTGGGGCAGCGCATGGGCGACGTCGAGCATGAGCCCGCCGCCTTTCGAATGGCCGACAAGCACGGCGGGGTCGTCCGGTGCCGCCGTGTCGAGGACCGCGACCGCGTCGCGCAAGTCCCCCTGCCACGAGTACAGCAGAGCCTGCTCGGAGTTGCCGTGGCCCCGTGCGTCCCACGAGACCACCCGCCAGCCGGCGCCGGCGAGCAGCGGCGCGAACACGTCGAAGGTGTCAGCGAAGTCGAAGCCGCCGTGGGCGAGCAACAGGACGGGCGCCGAATCGTCGCCCCACTCGTAGGCCGCGATGCGGAGTCCCGACGAGGACACCCAGTACGACCGGTCGGGCCGGCGGGCTCGGGGATAGGTGCGTGCCGTCTCGGCGATCTCGGGAGGATCGTCGAAGCGGCCATCTCGGTCGCTCATGCTCACGGACCGAGCCTACGAGTGAACGGTACCGCTCAGAGGAATCGCGATCGTCGGTCGAGGTTCGGTCGACACGGTCAAGTTGTCTTTTGCATCCCCGGTGGCGAAACTGGCGGTTTCACCGCGTGACCAGGGGGAACTGATGGCTGAGATCCAGGGCTGGGCTGCTGACGGCTTCGAGGGTGTGCGCGCGGCCTTCGAGAAGAACTTCGCCGAGGGCAAAGAGGTCGGCGCCGCGTTCTCCGCGTATCACAAGGGTGAGAAGGTCGCTGACCTGTGGGGAGGCGTCCGCGACGAGGATGCGGGAACGCCGTGGGAGCAGGACTCGTTGATCCCGGTCTTCTCCACGACCAAGGGCGCGACGGCAATCTGCGCGAACCAACTCGCGCAAGAGGGCAAGCTCGACATGGCCGCGCCGGTCGCGACCTACTGGCCCGAGTTCGCGGCCAAGGGCAAGCAGAACATCCCGGTCTCGTACCTGCTGTCGCACCAGGCCGGGCTGGCCTGGGTGGACGGCACGATGACCCCCGAAGAGGCGCTGTCGTGGGACCCAGTCATCCTCGCGCTCGAGCAGCAGGCGCCGGTGTGGGAGCCGGGGACGCAGCACGGGTACCACGCGACCACCTATGGCTGGTTGGTGGGTGAGGTGGTCAAGCGCATCTCTGGCCAGAGCCTCGGCACCTACTTCCGGGAGCATGTGGCCGACCCCCTCGGTCTCGACTTCTGGATCGGCCTGCCCGAATCCGAAGAGCCGCGCGTCGGCAAGCTCCTCCCGATGATCCCCGCGGGGGCAGCCGATGCGATGTCGGACGGGGACAGCGAGAACCCGCTGGCCGAGATGATGCAGGCGTTCCTCGGGCCCGACACGCCGCTTGGCCGAGCGCTGTTCGCGCCAGGCGGTGCCCTGACCGACCAAGACATCTGGAACTCGCGAGCGATGCACGCGGCCGAGGTCCCTGCGGCGAACGGCATCACCGACGCGCGGTCGCTGGCCCGCATGTATGCGGCCACGATCGGCGAGGTCGACGGGGTGCGCGTGCTCTCGGCCGAGCAGCTCAAGGCCGCCACCACCCAGCAGACGAGCGGGCCGAACTTCGTCCTCTTGGGCATGGACATCCAGTTCGGCCTCGGCTTCATGGTGTACTCCTCGCTGCTGCCGCTCGGTGGGAAGAGATCCTTCGGCCATTTCGGCGCGGGCGGTTCGGTTGGTTGGGCCGACCCCGACGCCGATCTCGCAGTGGGCTACGTCATGAACCGGATGGACATCGGGCTGGCCGGCGACCTGCGCAGCTTCAATCTCATCAACGCCTGCTACGACGCCATCTGACGCCGCCCAAAGGGAGCTTGGCGCATGCCCCCGTCCGCCATGGTTCGCGCCCGGCGACATGATCGCGTCGTTTTGCATTTGGCGGGCTGGGCGGCTGAAATCTCGGCCGACGAAACCTTTTTTGGGTGACCCGAAAAATGATCACTGATCTCTCCAAATCCGAACGCGAGACGCTCAAGGCCGTGTACCGGCACACCAAGGACGGGGCTGAGGCCCACACCGGTGACGTGGCCGAGACGCTCGGCGTCACGCCCGGCACGGTGACGGCAACGGTGAAGCGGCTGGCTGATCGGGGGCTCGTCGACCACAGGCCCTACCACGGCGTGACGTTCACGCCGCAGGGTCGCCGCACCGCCGTGGCGCTCATCCGCCGCCACCGCATCGTCGAGCGCTTCCTCGCCGACATGCTCGGCTACTCGTGGAACGAAGCCGACCGGTTGGCGCCGACGTTCGAGCATGATCTGCCCGACGAGGTGGAAGAGCGCATCTTCCGAGCGCTGAACCGGCCGACCACGTGCCCCCACGGATTCCCGATCCCCGCGCCGGAAGAGGACGACATCCCCGCCATGCCACCGCTCTACGAGCTCGAAGCTGGCGACCATGCAGAAGTCGCGCTGCCGAGCTCGACCGATCCAGAGGTCGTGCGCTTCCTCGAAGAGCTCGGGGTGCGGCCGGGCGTGATGGTCGAGGTTCGCGAGAAGCATCCCTTCGACGGTCCGCTGGTGGTGCGGGTCGACGGGCAGGACCGCACGCTGGGCGAGCGCATCGCCCGCCACATCTACGTGCGGAAGACAGACGGTGCTCTGGGTGAGAAGGCCTCGTCCGCCAAGGCTGGTGGCCGCAAGGCTGCACGCAAGAACGGTGGCGCTGCCACCAACGAGACGGGCGGCGCGTCCGCCGCGCAGAAGGAAGGAACCAACGTATGAGGGCGCAAGATTCGGGAGACGCTGCGGTATCGAGAGGAGCTGACGCATGACCGGCTTGCTTCTTGCAGAAGGCGGCTGGCAGGAGTTCACGCTCAGCGGAACGGACTGGGCGCTGATCATCTTCTCCGCCGTGACCGCGATCGTCGCGTTGCTCGTCGGGTTCACCCTGATGAAGGGGGTGCTCGCGGCGGACGAGGGCACCCCGAAGATGAAGGAGATCGCGAGCGCCATCCAAGAAGGTGCGCTCGCCTACCTCAGCCGCCAGTTCCGCACCATCGGTTTCATCCTGATCCCGCTGGTTGCGATCGTGTTCTTCACGTCGACGGCGATAACCCGACCCAACGGCACCGAAGCGATGGGATTCGCCCTGTCGGGCGCGTCCCGCACGATCGCTTTCCTCATCGGTTGCTTGATGTCGGGTCTCACCGGCTTCATCGGCATGAGCCTCGCGGTACGAGGCAACGTGCGGACTGCTGCGGCCGCCAAGTCCGGCTCGATGCCAGCCGCCTTGAAGGTGGCGTTCCGCACTGGCTCGGTGGCGGGCATGTTCACCGTCGGACTCGGCTTGATCGGCGCGACGATCGTCATCGCCATCTTCCAGAACACCTCGTCGGCCATCCTCATCGGCTTCGGCTTCGGTGGCTCGCTGCTCGCCTTGTTCCTCCGGGTCGGCGGCGGCATCTTCACCAAGGCCGCTGACGTCGGCGCCGACCTCGTCGGCAAGGTCGAGGCGGGCATCCCCGAGGACGACCCCCGCAACCCCGCCACCATCGCCGACAACGTGGGCGACAACGTCGGTGACTGCGCGGGCATGGCCGCTGACCTGTTCGAGAGCTACGAGGTCACGCTGGTCGCCTCGATCATCCTCGGGGTGTCGGCCATGGTCGCCCTCTACCCCAACGACCCGGCGATGTGGTCGGTCGGCCTCATCTTCCCGCTTGCCGCTCGGGCGATCGGCGTGATCGCCTCGATCGTCGGCGTCTACGCGGTGAAGGCGCGCGCCGGAGAGACCAACGCCCTCAAGCCGATACGGCGGGGCTTCATCGTCGCCGGCGTGCTCGCCACGCTCGGCACGCTCGTCCTGGCCTACTTCTACATCGGCACCAAGGAGAGCACCGTCGTCAGCATGCCCTGGTTGCGCATGTTCGGCGCCGTGTTCGCCGGGCTCATCCTCGCCCAGGTGTGCTCCTACATCACCGAGTACTTCACCTCGACCGAGACCCGCCCCGTGCGTGAGGTCGCCGAATCGGCCCGCACCGGCCCAGCCACGACCGTGCTCAGCGGCATCAGCCTCGGCCTCGAGTCGTCGGTGTGGGCCATCCTCGCCATCGCCGGCGGCATCGGCGTCGCGGTGGCGCTCGGCGGCGGCAACCTCAACTTCACCTTCTACCTGGTCGCGCTGGCCGGGATGGGCATGCTCGCGACGACCGGCGTGGTGGTATCTGAAGACACCTTCGGCCCGGTCGCCGACAACGCGGCCGGCATCGCCGAGATGTCGGGCGAGTTCCACGGCGAGCCCGAGCGCATCATGGTGCAGCTCGACGCCGTGGGCAACACGACCAAGGCCGTCACCAAGGGCTTCGCCATCGGCTCTGCGGTCATCGCCTCGGTGGCGCTGTTCGCCTCGTTCACCGAGACCATCGCCCAGAGTGCCTTGGGTGAGCTCGGCGTCGAGGAGTTGAAGAACAAGGGCGAGGCGGTCGTCGACGGCGTTCGCTACGTCGGCGACAGCGTGTTCGCGGCCTTCCCGATCAACGTCGCCGACCCGAAGACCTTCATCGGCCTGCTCATCGGTGGCTCGATCGCCTTCATGTTCTCGGCCCTCGCCATCCGCGCCGTCGGCCGCACTGCTGCGGTGGTCGTGCAGGAGGTGCGCAAGCAGTTCCGCGACAAGCCCGGCATCATGGACGGCTCCGAAAAGCCCGACTACGGCCCGGTCATCGACATCTGCACGACTGCTTCGCTGCGCGAGCTCGCCACGCCGGCGCTGCTCGCGGTGCTCACCCCGGTCATAATCGGTTTCGGCCTCGGCGAGATCGCGCTGGGCGCCTTCCTCGCCGCCGTCATCCTCACCGGCCAGCTCATGGCCAACTTCCTGTCGAACTCCGGTGGCGCCTGGGACAACGCCAAGAAGTACATCGAGGACGGCCACGAAGGCGGCAAGGGCTCGGAGGCGCACAAGGCGGCGGTCATCGGCGACACCGTCGGCGATCCGTTCAAGGACACTGCGGGCCCCGCGCTCAACCCGCTCATCAAGGTGATGAACCTGGTGTCGCTGCTCGTGTTGCCCGCCATCTTGTCGCTGAAAGACAACCAGGCGGCACGGCTCAGCATCACGCTGGTCTCGCTGGTGGTCTTGATGATCGCCATCTTCTGGTCCAAGCGGGAAGGCGAGGCGATGGATGCCGACCTGCCGACCGCCGACGACATGGCGCAGGTCGCTGCTCCTGAAGTGGGTGCCAACGTATAGGGAGGCCCGCTCCAACAACTGACTGCCTGCCGACGCCGTGTCTCGCCCGAACGTCTTGTTCATCACCGTCGACGAGTGGCGCGCCGAGTGCCTGTCCGCGGCCGGCCACCCGATCGTCCAGACGCCCAACCTCGACCGGCTCGCGGCACAGGGGATCCGGTTCACCCAGCACTACGCCAACTGCGCACCGTGCGGTCCGAGCCGGGCAACGCTCCTGACCGGGCAGTACCTGATGAACCACCGATCGGGCACCAACGGCACGCCCCTCGACGACCGCTTCACGAACATCGCCCGTGAGGCGCGTTCACTCGGCTACGACCCCGTGCTGTTCGGCTACACCGACACGAGCCTCGATCCCCGGTTGTTCAACGATCCGACGCACCCACTCCTCTGCACCTATGAAGGAGTGCTGCCCGGTTTCACCGAGGGCCTGACGATGCCTGAACCCTTCGCTCCCTGGCTCGACTTCCTGCGCTCGAACGGTCACGAGCTCGACAGCGGATCCGAGGGAGCGTTCGCGCCCGATCCGTCGTTCGATGCGAGCGGGCGCGGATCGACGTGGGCACCCGCGCGCTTCCCGGCCGAGCACAGCATCAGCGCCTTCCTCACCGACGAGCTCCTCGATCACCTTCGAACGGCCGGCGACGGATGGTTCGTCCATGCGAGCTACCTGCGGCCCCACCCGCCTTGGCGCGCGACCCGCGAGCACCACGAACGCTACGACCCGGCCGACATGCTCTCGCCCCATCGGCTCGAAACGTCGTGGGACGAGGCAGCCCGACACCCGTTCCTCGAGGCGGTTCTCCGCTTGAACTTCGTTCGCTCCGCCGATGACGAGCTCGAGCAGCGCCAGCGGGCGGCGACGTACTACGCGCTGATGAACGAGGTCGACGACCAGATCGGCCGAGTGCTCGACTGGCTGGACGCGAGCGGGCACATCGACGACACGTTGGTGCTTCTGACGTGTGACCACGGCGAGCAGCTCGGCGACCATTGGATGCAGGGCAAGCTCGGCTGGTTCGACGAGTCCTACCACATACCCCTGATCATCCGAGATCCGCGCGCCACGGCCGATGGCACGAGGGGCACGACGGTGGACGCGTTCACCGAGAACGTCGACATCATGCCCACGCTGCTCGACTGGCTCGGCGTCGACCCACTCCCGCTGCAGTGCGACGGCCGCAGCGTCCTGCCGTTCCTGCATGGTTCCGTGCCCGCGGCCTGGCGCGAGGACGTGCGCTGGGAGTTCGACTTCCGCATCCCCCAGGTACTGCCCCATCCGCTCGGCATGCGGATGGACCAAGCCGTTCTCTCGGTCGTGCGCACCGCCGACCGGAAGTACGTCCATTTCCCGACGCTTCCGATGGTGCTCGAAGACCTCGCCGACGACCCCTCCGAGCTGCGGGACGTGAGCGCCGAAGCGCACTACCGCGACGATCTGCTCGCGATGAAGGACCGCATGCTGAACTGGCGCATCGAGCACGCCGACCGCACCCTGACCGGCATGATGCTCACGCCGTCGGGGGTGTTCGAATCCCGCGACTGGCCCCGCTGAGGCTGCCGGTCTCGGCTCGGCTGCCTCGTGGTCGCACGCACGCCGTTTGCGCCGTCCGCCGCTTGACGAGCTCGAGCTGGCGAGATCGTAGGCCACCTCGGTCGCGTCAGAAGTCGCGTATCGCGTCGAGCGGGTCCAAGCGCGTGGCCCGCCACGCGGGGATCAGCGACGCGACGACACCTATGAGGATGCCGAGCAGCAGGATCAGGCCGAGCTGGACGAAGGGCAGGTTGAGGCCCGAAGATGTCTGCTCGAGCATGGGTCGGACAAGCGCGAAGGCCACGAGCAGCCCGAAGCCCATGCCGATCAGGGTCCCGAGCAAGGCGACGATCATCGCCTCCACCCGTACCATGAGACGGAGCTGGCTTCGAGCCATGCCGACCGCCCGCAACACCCCGATCTCGCGGGTGCGCTCTGAGCTCGACAGGATCAGCGTGTTCACGATCCCGAACAGCGCGATCACGATCGCGACGCCGAGCAGGGCACTGACGGAGTTGATGAGCAGGTTGAAGAAGTTCTTCACGGCTTGGGCGATGCCGTTGCCCGGCTGGACCTCGATGCTCGAGTAGCTGGCCACCTCGTTGTCGAGCGCGTTCTGGACTTGCTCTTCCGCGCCCGATTGCACGACGACCCCGACCGTGACCGGTTGCAGCGACGGCTCCACCGCCAGGGCAGCCTGCTGACTGATCAGCAGGCAGAGCGGCACGCTGAAGTTGATCTGGTAAGACGACACCGCCTGGAACTCGCGGGTCTGGCCGTTGCTGAACGTCACGGGGATGGTGTCACCCACCCGCGGGATCTCGTTGCCGCCTCCCTCTCCTCCGCCGCCTCCGCCGGCCGCGGGGAACGCTACGACCGCCATCTGGTTGGCGGTCAGTTGGCGGAGCGGCGGGCCCGCGCCCTGCTTCAAGCCGAACACGTCGATGGCCTTTTGGATGTCGACCGCGCAGATCGGGAAGCCGTTGTTGGTTGGAGCGAAGTTGCCGTACACGACCGCAGTGTTCGCGACGCCGGGTGTGGAGGGGATCTGCTGCACCACTTGCGGAGGGATCGTCGCGTTCTGTTCGGCCTGCACCGTGAAGTCCGACCCCGAGAGCTTGGTGAGCTGCGTCGAGGCGAAGTCGCGCACAGCACCGCCGGCCGCGGTGACGAACACGACGAGGAACACACCGATCACGAGCGCGTTCGCCGTCGTCGCGGTGCGTCGGGCGTTGCGCTCCACGTTCTCGACCGCGAGGTGGCCGGGTGTTCCCGCCAGCCGAGCCGGCAGAGCCGCCAACCGCCCGAAGTAGTGGGCGAGCACGGGCCCGCCGACGAGCACCGAGACGAACGCGACGAACGTTCCGAACAGGACGACGAGGGCTTGGGAGATGCCTGCGCCGAGCAAGAGGAGGCCGACGCCGACGATGAGCAGCACGGAACCGGCACCTATCCGAAACCTGCTCGTCGGTGATCGATCGATATCGACCACTCGCATCGCGGCGACCGGTGGCGTGCGAGCCGCCCGCCAGCCCGGGACCACCGCGGACAGGAAGGTGATGAGCGTTCCGGAGACCAGCACCTGAAGCACGGAGCTGACGCTGACGCGCATCGCAACGTCGGTGCCCACGAAGTTCTTGAACTGCGGTACGAGCCGCATGAGGAGCACGAGCAACGCGATGCCGACCGCCATGCCGATCGCGCTCGCGACCAGCCCGACCCCGATGGCTTCAACCCGTATCGCCCGCTTGATCTGCTCGCCGCTCGCACCAACGGCCCGAAGCAGGGCGAGCTCTTGGGTCCGTTGCGTCACGACGGTCGTGAACGTGTTGTAGATGATGAAGATGGCAACGAACAGGGCGACATAGGCGAAGTACTGGAGCCCGGTGGTGATGGCTTCGGCGATCGTCTGCGCGGCGTCCTGCTGCCCGAGGTAGTCGGCCGCGGTCTGAACCTCGAGACCGGGTGTGGATCGAGCGACGTCGTTCGCCAGCGTCTGTGGGGAGACACCCGGCTGCGCCGCTGCGTAGATGGCGTCGTAGACCTGCCGGCCGGCGGTGAGGTAGGTGAAGGCGTCGCTCGGGTTAACCAGGACGTCGCCCTGCGGGTTGTAGGAGACGTTGGTGCCGAAGTTCGTCAGCCCGACGACCGTGGCCTGCTGGGCGCCCGACGACGTGCCCAGGGTGATCGTGGCGCCGATGGCGATGCTCTGGTCTCTGGCCGTGTCGGCGTCGATGGCGACTTGTCCGCGCTCTTGGGGCGCGCTTCCTTGCACGATCGTGTACGGGTTGAGCGTTGGGACGTCGATCCATCCCTGGCCGATCAGGTTGCTCAACCGGACGCTGTCGTTGGGTCCCTGGAGCTTGAGCGGCCCGCTCGTGATGCCGGCAGCGTCTGACACGCCGTTCACCTTCTGCACGGTGTTCAGCATGCTCGCAGGAACTGACTGCAGCATCTGGTTGGCCTGCCGCGATGCCCCGTTGGGAGCGTTGCCAGCCGACGGGAGCACGACCACGCTGACGCCCTGCAACGCGATCGCCTTGGTGTCGGCGAGCGCAGGGCCCACCGAGTCGCGGAGCACGAGGGCACCCGCGAGGAAGCCGGTTCCCACGATGACAGCGAGCGTCGTCGCGATGAACCGCCCGGGCTTGTGGCGCAAGTTGGCCAGGCTGATTCGCCACACGGCTGCTACCTCGGTTCTGCCGTCAGGTTCTGCGAACACTCACGATGCTGAGCAAGCGGGTGCAGTCTGCCAAACCGAGTGCCCTTGGCGGCCGCGTTCGGCGTCGAGCAGTTCGGACCGCTCAGAGCGCCTCGGTGTCGCGCTCGGCGGTGCGGATGCGGACGAGGCGATCGATGGGGAACGCCCAGACCTTGCCGTCGCCGATCTTCCCCGTTCGCGCCGCGGCACCGATCGCGTCGATGACCTTGTCGGTGTCGGCCGAGTCACAGATGACTTCGATCTTCACCTTGGGGATGAGGTCGATCGTGTACTCCGCGCCTCTGTAGGTCTCGGTGTGGCCGCCCTGGCGCCCGAAGCCCTTCACCTCCGACATGGTGAGCCCGTTGATGCCCACTTCTTTCAACGCGTCTTTCACTTCCTCCAGCCGGTGCGGCTTGATGACGGCAACCACAACGTGGACCATGGCTCCTCCTGTGACGAAGACCCCCTGAACCTAGTCGCCTTGGAGCCAGCGCCACCGAGGCACAGCCTCGGGCCTCGCTCCCATCCCCGTCGGCTCTTGCACCTGGTCGAGAGTCTCATCGACTGGTCGACCGGCGTTGTCACCTCCCCGCCGATAGGCTCCGCGAACTCGCCGGCGAAAGACGTCGCCGGAGCAAGGAGGCACCCGATCATGATGCCCTTCAGACGGCGACGACCCGTTGCCCGCTTGGCCACGACTGCCGCGGTTGGCGCGGTCGCTTACGGCGCCGGCAAGAAGCACGTGCAGCAGCAGGAGATCAACGAGCAAGCACAGGCAGCGTACGCTGCGACCCAGGACATGCAACAGCAGCAGCCGGCCGCACCGCCCCCGCCGGCAGCGGCGCCCGCACCGCCGGCCGCAACCGCTGTCAGTGACAGCACCGCCGAGCTCGAGCGGCTCGCGCAACTCCACGCCAGCGGCGTCCTCACCGACGACGAGTTCTCGGCCGCGAAGGCCAAGGTGCTCGGGATCTGATTGTGCCTTCTAGATCGGAGACCAGCCGATGGCTGATGACCAAGCACGAGTGAGTACTGTGCGCGCCGCGCTCGAAGCAGCGGTGAGCGGCGACGCCAGCACACTGGAGAAGCTCTACACCGAGGGCGCAACGGGCTGGGCACCGCAGATCGGCCACGCCGATAGGGCCGAGCTCGTCGAGGCCGTTGCGCTGAGAGCTGGGCTCTTGAGTGAGATCGACCTCGCCATCGATCACGCCGATGTGGTTGGCGACAAGGTGATCGTCGAGTGGCGCTTGACCGCGACCCACAGCGGCCCGCTGCATCTCGACGAGGACGTGACCGTCGAGCCGACGGGCGTGCGGTTCACCATCCACGGAGCGATCATCGCCGAGTTCGACGGCGATCGCATCGACGCCTTTCGCCAGTACTGGGACGAAGCGGAGCTGTTCGATCAGCTCGGGTTGGTCGAGGCCGACATAGAAGCGTGACGCCGCTCACGCGCGCCCACCGGCGGCCGGCGGGACCACGTCGTGATCGATGGGGGGTGGGTGCTCGTGCCCGCGGGCCGCTTCGGCCGCGGCCTGCGTCGTGTGTTCGCCTTTGCGAGGAACCGTGATCGGAACCGCGGCGATGATCGTGCGCGGTCGCTGGTGCAGGCGGGCGCGGAGCGCGACAACGTTCTGGTTGTGCAGGGTTTGCTCGTACCAGTGGTGGAGGATGTACTCCGGCAGCACGATGGTCACGAGCATGGTGGCGTCGGCGGCCTGGAGCTCGTCGAGCATCGGGATGAGCGCTCCCGCGAGATCCGCGGTCGGTGAGACCAGCAATCGCGGGACACCGGGCAAGCCAAGCTGCCTCCACTGAGCGTCGATCACGCTCGCGTCCGCGTCCTCGATGACGATCGCCACCGGGATGACGGGGCCGCCGAGCGACTCGCCGTACTCGTAGGCCTCGACCACGCCGACGTGCAGACTCTCGAACAAGACCACGACCGTGTTCGGATGGCGGTGCGGCTGGTAGCCGGCGGGGATCTCGAGCTCGTCATGGACGCGGGCATAGTGCCGGTTGATCGTGCGGAACAGCACGACGAGGAGCGGGATCACGACAAGCGGGATCCACGCTCCTTCCGTGAACTTCGAGAAGGCGACGACGAGCAGGACGACGAGCGTGGTGACCGCGCCCAGCGCGTTGATGCCGAGCTTGATGCGCCAGCCGCGTTCACGCAGGCGCGTGTGATGGCGGACCATGCCCGATTGCGAGAGCGTGAACGCGCAGAACACGCCGATCGCATAGAGCGGGACCAGACGATCGGTGTCGCCGCCGAACGCCACGACGAGCAGCCCCGCGACGAGCGCAAGGAGGATGACCCCGTTCGAGTAGACCAGCCGGTCGCCCCGATCGGACAGTTGTTTGGGCAGGAAGCCGTCGCGAGCCATGATCGAACCGACCCGCGGGAAGTCGGCGAAGCTCGTGTTCGCGGCGAGGGTGAGGATGGCGAGCGTCGAGATCTGCAGCAGGTAGAAGAGGATCGTCTTGCCGCCGAACACGGTTTCGCCCATGGAGGACAGCACGGTGGTCGTTGCATCGGTGACGGGTTTGAGCCGCGTTGCCAACGCCGAAACGCCGAAGAAGCCACCGCCGAGGATGGCCGCCATGATCACGAGCGTCGCGGCCGCGTTCTTGCTTCGCGGCTGGCGAAAGGCGGGCACGCCGTTGGATATGGCCTCGACCCCCGTCAACGCGACCGCTCC
>JACPNV010000016.1:0-58142 GCA_016185305.1 Actinomycetota bacterium
CGAACTCGCGATCGCACACCCCCCGGCCGTGCAACTCGGCCAGCACCTTCGCCTGGCCCGCATCCAACAAACCGCGCACCGCCTCGATCGCCACCGCCGCCGCACACAAGTCATCATCAGACCCCGCCCCCGCGTCCAGACCGGCGATCTTGCCGCCCCACTCCAACGCTTCCATCCCATCGAACATGTGTGCGAGCTTACCGGGCCGGCTCACCCAGAGCAACAGGAAACACAAGAAAAACCACGATCATCCCCCGCACGATTCGGCCCGGCAGGACCCGCCCTCTGGCGGTCGCGCCGCCGGCCAGCGCTTGCCACATCGACAACAACTTGGCGTTGGACCACCCCTACACCCACCTCCACGAGCTCGACGCCACCGAGCACCCCGTACCGACCCACCCCACGCCCGAATGCACCAAAGCCGCGTGAACCCGGTCGTCGTTGCGCTGTCAGTCTTCGTCGTGTTCGAGGATGACGCGGTCGGCCACCTCGCCGATGCGCGGGTAGATCAACAAGATGACGGGGATGGCTACGGCGGCACCGACGAGTTGGGCGACGACGAACATCGGGACCGAAGCCGGGGCGATGCCGGCGAACGTGTCGGTGAAAGCACGACCGATCGTGACCGCCGGGTTGGCGAAGCTCGTCGATGACGTGAAGTAGTAGGCGCCGCCGATGTACGCGCCGACCGCGAACGCGGCGGCAGACCCGCGACCAGATCGGACCACGCCGAAGATCACGAGCAGCAGGCCAAGTGTGGCGATGCCCTCGGACAACCACAGGTTGCCTCCCGTCCGCGTGTGCGTCGACCACTCGACGGCCGGCAGCGAGAACATGAGGTTCGCGACGATCGAGCCGGTGATGGCGCCCAGGATCTGGGCGGGGATGTACGCGAGAGCGGTGCGGGTATCGATGCCGCCGAAGACACGATCGACGAGCGTGACGGCGGGGTTGAAGTGCGCGCCCGACGCAGGACCGAACGCAAGGATCAAGGCGATGAGGACCCCCGCGGTGGCGGCGGCGTTCTGCAAGAGCTGGAGGGCGGGGTCGGTGGTGAGCCGCTGGGCCATGATGCCGGAGCCGACCACGCCGGCCACGAGGAAGGCCGTCCCGATGAATTCGGCCGCGAGCTTGCGAGCGAGGGGCGACACCGAACGGGCCGTTGCTGTCATGGAACGGGTGTGCCGCTCGGTCGCCAGGCGCTTCTCGGTGAAGGTCATGCGACGGCCGGAACGTCGAGGCCGGCCATGAGGCCGCGCACACGCTGCTCGATCTGGTCCCGCACCTCGCGCACGACCCCGATCGGTTGGCCGGCCGGGTCGGTCAGGTCCCATTCCTCATAGCGCTGGCCCGCGAAGATCGGGCAGGCGTCGCCGCAGCCCATCGTGACGATCACGTCGGCGGCACTTGCGATCTCGTTGGTCCATGGTTTCGGATGCTCGGACGAGATGTCGATCCCCACTTCCTTCATTGCCTCGACGGCGACCGCGTTGACCCGCGTGCCGGGGTCGGAGCCACCGGAGAACACGTCAACCGAGTCACCGGCGAGGTGACGCAGCCATCCCGCGGCCATCTGCGAGCGACCGGCGTTGTGGACACACAGGAACAGGACTGCCGGCTTGTCGTGCACGCCACTCTCTTCGGTCGCGGGTTCGTCGATCACGCCGCAAGGCCCTCGATGCGGCCGCGCAGCTCGTCGACGGTTGCATCGAACGCGCGGCGGTCGCCGGCGATGATCGGGTCGGCGATCGACCAATGCAACCAGCTCTTCTTCGGTGACAGCTCTTCGTGGGCTCGATCGCACACCGTGATCACCCTGCGGCCGCGGAGGTCGCGCGGCACGAGCAGCCGAGGTCGAGCGCGGGTGAGGTCGATGCCAGCTCGGCGGGCGGCGGCGACTGCGCCCGGATGGACGTTCGTGGCTGGATGCGTGCCCGCGCTGCCGGCCACTTGCCGCGTGATGTCGTTCCACAGCGCAGCCGCTAGTTGCGAGCGGGCCGAGTTGTGGGTGCACACGAACAACACGGGTCTGTCGATGGGCACCTTCGCCGACGGGCGGAGGCTGTCGAACGCGCCTCGGCAAAGGCGGACGTATCGCCGGCGCTTGTCTCCAGATGAGATGACCCGCACGATCAGTCCGGCATCTTCGAGGACGTCGAGGTGGTGGGCCAGCAGGTTGCCGGCCAGAGTGGCCTGCTCACCGAGCTCGGCCACGGACCGGTCTGACGGCAGGAGCGCGTCGACGATGGCGAGCCGGTGCGGATCACCGAGTGCGGCGTGTACGGCGGCCCGTTGCTGCACAGCATTCACGCGCCAACCATAACTACTCAACACAGATTGAGTCAATTGCCGCTGACTCTCGCGCCACTGGGTGGGACACGATCCGGACCGACCGCCAGGGCGTCGCGCAGTGCATCGATCTGCTCCGGCACGATCGAGTACCAGATCCAACGGCCCCGCTTGTCACCGATGATCAGCCCTGCCTCCGAGAGCACCTTGAGATGGTGCGAGACCGTCGGCTGGCTCTTGCCCAGCGGCTCGACGAGGTCGCAAGCACACACCTCGCCGGCCTCGGCCGACGCGAGCAAGCCGAGCAGTCTCAGACGGACGGGATCGCCGAGCGCGGCGAACGCGTGGGCCAGCGGCACGGCATCACGATCGTCGAGCGGACCGGCGAAGACCGGACCGCAGCAGCCTGCGGTCTCGATGCGCACTGCTGGCTCCTTCGCCACGGGACACCTCCGGCGTTCTCTAGATGTTGACGAATCTCTATATTGACAGATGTCGATACGCTCAGTATGTTCCTCGTATCGACATTCGTCAATCTACTGGAAGGACCGCCCATGGCACGAGTCCAGCTCGCCCTCAACGTGAACGACATCGATGAAGGAATCGCCTTCTACTCGAAGCTGTTCTCCACCGAACCGGCCAAGGTTCGCACCGGCTACGCCAACTTCGCCATCGCCGAGCCTCCCCTCAAGCTCATCCTCATCGAGAACCCCGGCCACGGCGGCACCCTCAACCACCTCGGTGTGGAGGTCGAGTCGACCGACGACGTCACCGCTACCAACGCCCGACTCAGCGATCAGGGCCTGCCAACCGCCACCGAAGACCAGGTCACGTGCTGCTACGCCGTGCAGGACAAGGTCTGGGTCGACGCGCCCGACGGGACGCCGTGGGAGATCTACTCGGTCCTCGCCGATTCCGAGACACCCAACGGCGAGCCGCGCAACGTCGACCCGAGCTGCGGACCGGGCGCCTGCGGCACCTCGTCGGACGCCGACATCTGCTGCGCGAGCTGACAGGCATCGGGTTCGGGTCACCTCACCCGTCGCTCCGGCGAAGGGACGCGTCGATCCGCTCGCCGATGCGGCGAAGCACGTCGACGAGCGCTGCCGGCTCTTGGACCGTGAACTCGACGCCCAGCCGAGCGACTTGCACCGCCAGCCAGTCGAGGTCATAGGTGAGGGTGCGGAAGCGGCAGGTGTTCTCGTCCACTGCATCGAGCAAGCCGACGTGTGAGGGCAGCAGGGGGGTGACCTTGTCGATCGGCGCGTGGAACAGCACGACCGCGGCGATGCTCGGCTCGGTCCGCGAGATCGACTGGCGCACGAAGCTGGGCGCGTCCGCCGCGGGCAGTTTGCGATCCTTGGAGCGCACACCGGCAAGTCGCGGGCGCGAAGCACGATCGACCCGGAAGGTGCGCCAGTCCTCGCGGCGAACGTCCCACGCGACCAGGTACCAGCGGTGGCCCGCGGGGACGAGACGGAAGGGTTCGACGAGTCGACGCGACTCTGAACCCTCCTTGTCCGCGTAGTCGAACCGCACCTGCTCGCGATCGCGGCACGCCATCGACAACACCGCGAGCGCCTCAGGGTCGACAGTGGCGTCAGGATCTCGCCACTGCAACGGCTCCACGTGGCTCTGCAACGCGCCGACGCGCTTGCGCAGCCGGCTCGGTAGCAGCTGATCGAGCTTCGCGAACGCCCGAAGCGACGTCTCCTCGATGCCCTCGATGCTCGTGGACGCGGCCGTGCGCAGCCCGACCGCGACGGCGACGACCTCCTCGTCGTCGAGCAACAGGGGTGGCATGTGCGTGCCGGCCGCCAAGCGATAGCCACCGGAGACACCGGGCACGGCGTCGACCGGGTAGCCGAGCTCGCGGAGCCGACCGATGTCGTTGCGGATGGTGCGGGTCGACACGTCGAGGCGCTCGGCGAGCTGCGGCCCGGACCAGTCGGGCCGGCTCTGGAGCAGTGCCAGCATCCGCAACAGCCGCCCGTGGGTCGATGACGCGGCACCCGAAGAATCGGCCACGACCTTGATTCTTTCGCAGATTGCGGAACGAAACATACCGCATTGGTTCGTACGGTCTCTTCCATGCCCGAGACACTCCTCGAACCCGCGAAAGGCCAGCCATGACCACCCCTCCTTCCCCGAGCGGTCCCGGCGCCGTGGCCATCGCCGCGAGTGGCCTCTCCCGCCGCTTCGGCACCACCGCCGCCGTCGACGGCCTCGACCTCTCGGTCGGCCGCGGCGAGATCTACGGCTTCCTCGGCCCGAACGGCGTCGGCAAATCGACCACCGTCCGCATGTTCTGCACGTTGCTCGCGCCGTCTGCGGGCACGGCGATGGTCGCGGGCCACGACGTGGCACGCGAGCCCGACGCCGTGCGCTCGCGCATCGGCGCCGCGCTCCAAGAGGTCGCCCTCGACCCGAAGCAGACCGGAACCGAGCTGCTTCGGCTCCAAGGACGGCTCTACGGGTTTACCCGCCCCGAGATCGCCGATCGGCTGCGCGAGATCGCCGACCTTGTCGACATCGGTGACGCGCTCGACCGCCCGATCCAGACCTACTCCGGCGGCATGAAACGGCGCCTCGATCTCGCGGCAGCGCTCGTTTACAACCCCGATGTCCTGTTCCTCGATGAACCGACGACTGGGCTCGATCCTGTGAGCCGCAGGCGCGTGTGGGAGGAGGTCCGCCGTCTGAACCAACAGTTGGGGATGACGATCTTCCTCACGACGCAGTACCTCGAGGAAGCCGACACGCTTGCCGATCGGGTCGGCATCATCGATGCCGGAAGACTCGTGGCCGAAGGTGCACCCGCCGACTTGAAGCGAAGTGTCGGCCAGGACGTCATCATCGTCCGGCTCGACGGCGACGCCGCATCGGCCGTCGACGCGGTTGGCCGCGTGCCCGGCGTGACGACGGTAGAGCGGCGCCACGACGAGCTCTTCGTCAGCGTCGAGAACGGCGCGGCAACCATCGGCCCGGTCGCTGTCGCGCTGGCCGGCACGGAGGTCGCACTCCGCGACCTCACCTTGCGCACACCGACGCTCGACGACGTCTTCCTCGAGCTGACCGGCTCCCGCATCCAGAACGGTGACTCGCGCACCGACGAGTCGGACTCGCCGGTCGACGCCACCGATCTCACGGCGACCCCTACGCACCCGACCACCACCCGCTCCGAAAAGATGGAGGCAGTCCGATGACCACCATCAACGTCCAGCCGCTCGATCAGCCCTCGATCAGCCCCTCGTGATCACCGCCGTCCGGCCTCGCCCGACCGGGTTCTTCCACGACACCGCCACCATCGCCGGCCGCGCGCTGCGGGCGGTGCCCAAAGACCTGTCCGCCGTGGTCCCACCCGTGCTGATCGCGGTCTTCTTCTTCGTCGTCAACGTCGCAACGCTCAAGGGCCTCACCGAAGGCTCGATCTCCGGCTTCGACTACACCGCCTTCCAGATGCCGACGGCGATCCTGCTCGGCGTGACCGGCGTGTCCCGCGCGCCCGCGGTCGTGCTCGACGTGCAGGACGGCTACCTCGATCGGTTGCTGCTGACGCCGGTGCGGCGGCTGTCGATACTCGTCGGGCACATGGTCGCCGACGTCGTCGTGGCGGCGTGCCTCACCGTCCCGATCCTCCTGGTGGGCTTCATCCTCGGCGTGCGCTTCGCAGCGGGTCCGCTGGGGGTGCTCGTGTTCATCGTCATGGCCGCGGCGTGGAGCCTCGCCTTCGCCGCCTTCGGCTACGCCATCGCGCTGAAGACCGGCAACCCGGCCGCGGTGCAGTCGAGCTTCCTCCTGTTCTTTCCGTTCCTCTTCCTCACCAGCTCGTACGTGCCGCGCGAGCAGTTGACGCCGTGGCTACAGCGCGTCGCTGCTTGGAACCCCGTCACCTACATCCTGGACGGCCTGCGCTCGCTCGCGCTGACCGGGCGGCAGGGGCGCGAGCTCGCAACCGCGGCGCTCGCCATCGGCATCGTTGCCACCCTCAGCATGGCCATGTGCTTCCGGGCCCTGGCGGGCCGGGTGAAGCAGGCCTGACCACGCGCGGCCCCTCAGCCGAGGTAGGCCAGGCCCTGGCGGGCGAGGAACCACAGGGCGAACCCGACGAGCAGCACACCGAACAGGGTCTTCAACCTCGCCGTCGGCAGCCGCTGCGCCACGCGGGCGCCGGCAAGCGCACCGGGCACGAGCCCGAGTGCGAACCAGAGCGAGAGCATCCATTCGAGGTCGCCCAGGAACGCGTGCGTGATGATCGTCGGCACGGTGAGCGCGACCGCGACGACGAGGCTCGTCCCTGCCGCCTCGTGCATATCGAGGCCGAGCACGACGAGCAGCAGCGGCACGAGCAGGAAGCCGCCGCCGTTGGCGAGCAACCCGCTCACGAACCCGACGGCAGCGGCGCTGGTGACGACGAAGACGATGCTGTTTCGGCGGGCATCGGCCCGGGCGCCGGAGCCCACCCCTTCGACGCCCCGAACGATGCGGATCCCGACGGCCAGCAGCACCGCGCCCGACAGGAGGAGAAGCAGCGGCCCGCCGACGAGCCGGCTCATCGCCGCGCCGGCCACCGCGGCCGGCACGGCGCCGGCCAGCGTGCGACGGGCGATCGTCCAGTCCACCTTGCCGTGGCGCGTGTAGGTCCAGGCGCCCGCGGCCGAGCCCGGCAGCAGCGCGGGCAGCGGGCCAACCACCGCCGCCATCCCCGGCACACCGAGCAACGAGAGGACAGGCGTGGCAAACGCGGAGCCGACGCCGAAGAGGCCGTAGAGAAGGCCAACGCCGCCACCGGCGACCACGATCAGAGCAGAACTTGCCATGGGTCCAGCCAACCGCATCCGCATTGATAGGTCAAAGTGGATGCATAGATGGCTCCGATAGGATTTACCTATGGACCTGCGCCAGCTCTCGTACGTCGTAGCCGTGGTGGACGAAGGAGGGTTCACGGCCGCGGCCGATCGCATCGGCATCACCCAGCCGTCGCTCTCACAAGCGGTCCGATCGCTGGAGTCCGAGCTCGGCGTGCGGCTGTTCCACCGCACCGGCCGGTCCGTCGTGCTCACCGCCGCGGGTGAGGCGCTGCTCGAGCCGGCCCGCCTGACCCTGCGGGACGCCGAGACCGCCCGCGCGGCTGTGGAAGCAGTCGCCGGGCTCAGCGCCGGCCGGCTCGACCTCGTCTGCCTGCCGACGCTGGCGGTGGAACCGGTCGCCGGCCTGATCGGCCGGTTCCGGCAGTCACATCCTGACGTCGCGGTCCGGCTTCTCGACCCGCCCGAAGCCAGATCACTGCCTGGGCTCGTGCGCGACGGCACCGCCGAGATCGGCGTCACCCACCTCCCGCTCGCCGCCACCGACCTGGCTACGCGACCGCTACAACAGCACGACTACGTCGCGGTGGTTCCGCCCCACACCGAGGACCGCTTCGGTTCGGCCCGGTCGGTCTCGCTCCGTGTCCTCGCGTCGTACCCACTGATCACCACGCCCGAGGGCACAGCCACACGAGGCGTGATAGACGACGCATTCGCCAGCGAGGGGCTCGAAGCAACGGTCGCGGTCGAGACCGCTCACCGCGAGACGATCGGCCCGCTGGTCATCGCGGGAGCGGGCGTCTCCATCCTTCCCCGACCCGTCGCCGAAGACGCGGCCCGCCGGGGTGCGACCATCCGCACCATCCACCCCAAGGTGCGCCGCGCGATCGGCGTGATCCACCGCAAGGGCCCGCTCTCGCCGGCGGCCGCCGCCTTCCTCGAGCTCACCCGCTGACCTCAAGCGGTCAAGACCCGCGATGCCGGCGGATGGCTACGCAGCCGGGTGCTCGACGGCAGGGGCGAGCTCGGCAACCTGCCCCGTGATGACCCACTGGCGAGCCAAAGCCGACTTCAGCAACACGAGCTGGCGGACGTAGCGCGCGTCGCGTTCGAAGCGGTCGCGGCGGAAGCTGTCGACGTGGCCTGGCCTCCAGAGGTCGGCCCGCTTCGCTTCGAGAACGAGATACGCCTCGCGAAGCTCGTCCTCGGTCGGGGCGGCGCTCAGCCATTCATGAAAACGATCGTCGGTGAAGTTTTGTCGGAACTGCATCGGATTCCTCCGAATCATCGGTTCGGGTCGCCGGATCGGCCGGCGAATCGTGGATAGCCCTTCGCGGCGAACCTACCGAGCTTCGGGCAGGGACGCGAGCCGCTTCTGTGGATGTTCTGTGAATGTTCATCACGATCACCGGTGGACTGGGCGAATCGCCGACCGCAGACGTAGTCTCACGCGCCGCGGAACGCACCGCGCGGGGAAGGCCATCGACATGGGCAGTGGAGACAAGGCGAAGGGCGATGGCGACAAGCCGGCGCGCTCGCCCGCCCAGGCCGAGGCGCTCGCACTGATCGCCAACCTCGAAAAAGAGATCGACCGGCTCGCGGCGTTCGTGGCTGAGGAGAAGAAGGCGGCGAAGCGCAAGGCCCCCTCGCCGAAGCGCATGGCAAGGCTTCGCCTCGTGAGCGACGACATCGGTTCCGCGTCGAACCTGTCGACCAAGTCCGTGAAGGGCTGAGCGAGCGCTACTGGCCGGCGAAGCGGGCGAAGGAGTCGACCACGCCGGCGTCATGGCGGTATGACAGCAGTTGCCGGGCGTCATCGAGGTCGAGCCACCGGATCTCGTTGGTCTCGTGGTTGGGCTGGAACTCCCCTTCGGCGACCGTCATCTCCCAGTACCGCACGGTCTTCGGGCGGCGCTTGGCGTCGTAGTACCGCGTGCACTGCAGTTCGTGGCCGAGGATGCACCGGTACCCGGTCTCTTCCTCGGTCTCGCGCCGCGCACCATCTTCTGGGGATTCCGCCTTGTCGAGCTTGCCCTTCGGCAGTCCCCAATCGTCGTAGCGCTCACGGTGCACCAGCAAGATCTGGAGCTCGCCGTCGTCGACGCGCCACACGACCCCACCTGCCGCGCACACCAGGTTGGGGTCGTCGTCCCAACCCGGGATCGGCTCGTAGGGTTCGAGTTGCGCCGGCGGCGCCGGTTCGCCACTCATGGCTTCGCCCCGTCGTAGCCGGCGCGAGCGGCGGCGAGCGTGACGCGCTCCCACGCAGATGGCAGCTCGCGACGCAGCGCTCGGCGCTCGCTCCGCTGCCCGGCGACGAGCTCGCCCGCGACGAGGGCCACGCTCCGCGCCGTGCCGTCGCCCACACCGGCGGGGGCGTGGCGGGCGGCGGCACGCAACCAGTCCTCGGCCACGCTCGCGTCGTGATGATCACCCAGCAGATCGCCGAACCCCGCCAGCGCCTTCGCGAAGGCGCGCATCTCACCTCCCAGCACCGGCACGGCTACCTCTGCCGCGTAGCGCGCCCGCTTCACGTCGATGCGGAGGGCGTGCAACTCATCGTCGGAGGGATCGAGACCGACGCGCTCGACCGCCTTGCGGACGGTCCGGTACGGCTTCTTCACCACCGGCGGCAACGCCGTGCTCGCGAGCGCCTCGGCGCCATCGGTGACCTTCGGCGAGACCACCGCCAGCACCACCCCGTCGACGAGCGCTCGGTAGCGGTCGCTGCGGAGCGCCCCGAGAAGCCGTCGCTGCGCGCGCTCTCGCTCGGCGGCCACGCGGGAGATGAGCGCTTCCGCGTCGCGGCGGTCGTTCCGGGCCGGAAGCTCGCCGGCCGCTCGGCGCAGCCGCCCGATCAGCACGTCGCGATCGCGGACCCGACCGAGCGATCGGGCCAACCACTTCAGATCGCTTCGCAGCGGCGCCGACCAATGCGGGTCGAACAGCGACGCGAACACACGCAGGTGTGAGCGAAGTCGCCGCGTCGCCACGCGCGCCTGGTGCACGCCCTCGGTATCGTCGTCGAGCCGGACCACGTGATCGTGGTCGAGCAGAAGGTTGGTCGCGGCGATGAGCGCGCTCGTCACGACCTCGCCCGCTGAGGACGCATCGCCAAGGTCGGGCCGGTCCAGCTCGGCCGGCGCCAACGCCCGCGGCCCGAGCGCGCGCACAAGGGTCGGCAGAGGATCGGGCGCCGACGCGCCCGCGTCGCGGAGGAAGTCGACCAACGCGTCGACCAGCTCCGGGGACGCGCCCGGGCCGACGTCGAGCTCGAGGTGGCGGAAGCGGGCGGCCACGACGTCGCCGCGGTAGACCGCGGTGGTGTCGTCGTCGATCTGCGCGACGAGGCGGCTTTCCGCGTCGCGCAGCGCGTGCGTGACGCGCTCGGTCTGCAAGTGCGCCACCGGCGCCAGCGTGCCCGTGCGCACGTAGGCGGTAAGGAGGTCGAGCAAGACCTCAGGTGGTGATGCGGCGCCTCCGTCGACGGCGGCGAGCCGGCAGTCGGCCTTGTTGCTCCCGCTCTTGGTCGGGCGCGGGAGCTCGAGGATCCATGACGTGCCCTCGCCCTGCCGGCGCTGAAGCGTCACGCCGCGACGCACGAGCCGCAGGTCGGCCGTGTCGAAGTGCTCGCTGCTGAAGCGCTCGGGCTCGCCGACCTCGATGGCCGACGTCGAGCCATCGACGTGAAGAGACCGGGTCGCGGCCAGCGCATCGAGCGGCGGGAGGACGAAGCCGGGGGCCACCCCGAGCCGCAACTCTCGCCGGACCGAAACGGGCGCCGACATCACGGCTACGCCCGGCGGCGGGAGAGGGCCAGGTCTTGGAGGTGCTTGTGCGTGTCGACATCGCGCGCGCCCTGGACCTTGTGCCAGTTGCCGTCGGCGTCGAGCGTCCACGCCAAGCTGTCGTCGCCGAGGTTGGTCTGCACGATCTCGTCGAGGCGGGCTCGCAGCTCGGGCGCGAGCACGGGGGCCAGCGCCTCGATGCGGCGGTCGAGGTTGCGGGGCATGAGGTCGGCCGAGCCCATGTAGTACGCGGGACCGCCATCGTGGGCACCATGGCCGAAGTAGTAGATGCGCGAGTGCTCGAGGTAGCGCCCGACGATCGAGCGCACCCGGATGTTCTCGGACAAGCCGGGAACGCCGGGCCGCAGGCAGCAGATGCCTCGCACGATCAGGTCGACGCTGACACCGCTCTGCGACGCCTCGTACAGCGCATCGATGAGGTCGGGGTCGACGAGGCTGTTCATCTTGAACACGAGGCGGCGATCGGTCGGCGCCTGCGCCTCTTTCTCGATGAGGGCGCGCATCTCGTTGCGGAGGTGCGCCGGCGCCACGAACAACCGGCGGTACTGGTTGTCGCGCGCGAAGCCGGTGAGGAAGTTGAAGAGCTGCGTGAGGTCGGCGCCGATGTCGGGATCGCAGGTGAGCAGGCCGACGTCTTCATACAGACGGGCAGTCTTGGGGTTGTAGTTGCCGGTGCCGATGTGGCAGTAGCGGCGCATCCCCACGCTCTCCTCGCGCACCACGAGCGTCGTCTTCGTGTGCGTCTTGAGCCCGACGAGCCCGTAGACCACGTGTACGCCCGCCTTTTCCAGCTCGCGTGCCCACTCGATGTTCGCTTCTTCGTCGAAGCGGGCCTTGAGCTCGACGAGCGCTGCGACCTGCTTGCCTCGCTCGGCGGCGCGGATGAGCGAGTGGATGATGGAGCTGTCCTTGGTTGTGCGGTAGAGCGTGAGCTTGATCGCGAGCACCTTGGGGTCGACCGACGCCTGGCGGATGAACTCCTCCACCGACGTCGCGAACGACTCGTACGGGTGATGGACGAGGATGTCGCCTTTGCGTATCTCGGCGAAGAAGTTGAGGTTGTGCTCGTCGTCATCGCCGACGAGCCGGTGCTGGGTGACCGGCACCCAGACCGGATCTTTGAGATCTGGACGATCGAGACCGTGCACCGACCACAAGCCGCTGAGGTCGAGCGGGCCGGCCATGGCGTAGACGTCTTCGTCCTCGACGTCGAGCTCGCGCTGCAGCAGCTCGCGGATCTCGTCCGACATCTGCATGTCGATCTCGAGCCGAACCGTCCGCCCGAAGCGCCGACGCCGCAACTCGAGCTCGACCGCCTCGAGGAGATCGTCGGCCTCCTCCTCCTCGAGGGTGAGATCGGCGTTGCGCGTGACCCGGAACGCCACCGAGCTGACGACGCTCATACCGGGGAACAAGACATCGAGGTGGGCGGCGATCACCTGCTCGAGCGGGACGAAGCGCTCGCCGTCGGGCATGACGACGAACCGCGGCAACAGCAACGGCACCTTGACACGGGCAAAGCGGCGCTCGTCGTTCTCCACGTCGTGCACCTCGACCGCGAGGTTCAACGAGAGGTCGGAGATGTAGGGGAACGGGTGGCCCGGGTCGACTGCGAGCGGCGTGAGCACCGGGAAGATGCGCTCCTCGAAGACCTCGTCGAGGTACTTGACGTCGTCTTCGTCGAGCTCGTTCCAGCTCGAGAAGATGATGCCGACCTCGGCGAGGCCGGGCACGAGCGTGTCGAGGAAGACGGCTTCTTGCCGTGCCATGAGCGCTTCGAGCTTGTCGCGGATGTCGAGGAGCTGCTCGGGCGCGGTGCGACCGTCAGGCGCTGTCGTCGTCAGGTTGGCCGCGACCTGATCCTTGAGCCCGGCGACACGAACCTGGAAGAACTCGTCGAGGTTCGAGCTGAAGATGGCCAGGAACTTGGCGCGCTCGAGCATCGGCACGGTCGGGTCTTCCGCCAGAGCGAGGACGCGGGCGTTGAAGTCGAGCCACGACAGCTCACGGTTGATGAACCGGTTGGGGCTGTCGGCCAGCCCGAGCGACGGGTGGCCATCCGCGAAGGCCAGGGATTCGGCCAGCTCGCCGGACTCGGCCGTCGCCATCGCCGCCGCGCCGGCAGCCGGCACCACGACCGGCTCCAGGCTCTCGATGTCGGCGCCAGCGGGTGCGCTGGACGTTGGGATCGCACGCGCCGGCTCGGACATCGTGCCAAGCCTACTGGTGCCCTGTCGTTCGGGACCCTGCCGCTGGGCGCGGGCCAGACGAGCCTTCGACCGGGTGGTGCCGAAGACGAGGGCAACGAGTTCGGCGACGAAGCTCAGGCGGAGGCCGCCTCGTCCTCGGGCATGCCCGTATCCCACTCGAGAAGGATGTTCTCGCGCTCGGCATCGCGGACGATCCGTTCGCGGTTGCGGCGGAACTGCGGATCGTGCACCGGCAGCAGGAGCAGCCGAGCCATCACGCGCGCCCGGAAGTCATCGATCAGCGCCCGATCACCGAACTCGGACCGGATCTCCCAATGTGGAGCGGTCGGCCCGAGGTACACGATCTTGGCGTGCCCCTTCGGGGGTTCGTTGGTGGCCTCTTCGGGCGGTAGCTGTGACATGGACGTCCCTGTCGGTCGATCTCCGGCGGATGCGCAGCCTAGACGCCGAACTGGGCCGCCCGGCGCGCCAAAACCAGCGCGGTAGCTGGCCCAGTTCGGATGGATGGATGGATGGATGGATGGGAGGGAAGGGAGAGAAGAGAGGGAGGCGGGCGTCAGCCGCCGCCCGATTCTTGGCGGCTCCTCAGCGTCGTGGTCGCCTGGCCGGGAGTGCCCTGCCGCTCGAAGTCGATGGTGATGTCGTCGCCCGGTTGCTTGGACCGGATGATGTCGCCGACATCGGACTTCGTGGTCACCGGCGTGCCGTCGATCGCCGTGATGACGTCGCCCTGGCGGAGCCCCGCGTCGGCCGCCGCCGAGCCCGCCGCCACCCCTTCGACCACGGCACCCTCGCTGGCGGTGATCTCGAAGCCTTCCTTCTCCGCCTCGGTCGCTTCGGACAGGGAGATGGACTGGACCCCCAAGAACGCCTGGTCTGGGGTGACCTGGCCCTGGCCCGCTTTGATCTGGTCGATCAGGGGATTGATGTCATCGATGGCGATGGCGAACCCGATGTTCTGGACGCTCTGGTCGCCAGTGGTGCCGATCACGGCGGTGTTGATGCCGATCACCTGGCCCTGCGCGTTGAGCAGCGGGCCGCCCGAGTTGCCGGGGTTGATGGCGGCGTCGGTCTGGATCAGGTGGCCGCGGCGGGTCCCGATGTCGTCCTCGATGATGCGGTCCTTGGCCGAGATGATGCCTTTCGTGACCGTCGGCTTCTCGCCGAGGTTGAGCGCGTTGCCGATCGCGACGACGTCGTCACCGACCTGCGCGGCCTCAGACGACCCCAACTCGGCCTTGGTGAGGCCGGTGGCGCCGCGGATCTTGATGAGCGCGACGTCGTTGTCGACGAGGCTTCCGACCAGTTCGGTCTGCTTCTCGGTGCCGTCGGCGAGCGTGACCGTCATCTGGTTGAGGTCGGCGGACTGGATGACGTGCGCGTTGGTGAGCACCACGCCATCGTCGGAGATGATCACGCCGGTGCCGGCGCCGCCGAGCGTTCCCCGGCTGGTGGTGGCCTTGACATGGATCGCCACCACCGACGGCTGGGCCTTGGCGAGCAACGCCTGGATGTCGAGCGCCGGGCCGACGACGCGGTTGGCGGTACCCGGCGGGGTCGAGGTCGTCGCGCTCACGGCTCGTTCCTCCAGGTTCCTGCCGCCGCCGGCAGCGAGGAAGACGCCGGACGTGATCAGCGCGGCGGCCACGGCGCTGACGATGCCGACGAGCACGGCCACCTTGACGGCATGGCGCGGTCGGGCCGGACCCGGCGCGGCCGCGGGCGGCACCGGCGAGTGGGGCAGCGGCGGTGCGAACCCGCCGCCGGCCGGCATCGGAGGTGAATCTCCCGGTGTCGGTGGCCAGCTGTCGACCCGCGCCGCCCCCCACGGATCAGGCGACAGGAACGGCTCGGTTGCGAGTGGGGGCGGCGGCGCCGGCGGGGCCCAAGGGGACGGTGCCGGGGACGCGAGCGGGGCCCGCCAGGGAGGATCGGTCGGCGGCACCGGCCAAGCGGCGGGCTCGCGCGCCCGTTCGGTCTGGCCGGGCTCTCGAGGCGTTTCGTCGTGCATCCACGTTCTTTCGGCAGCTCGGAGGCAAAATGCTGCGTCGGCGACTTCCGCTGGCTGTTGCCCACACGGCCGAGCACGCGCGCATCTCGCGGCTCCGCCCGGGCAGACGAAGCAGGTTCGATCGAAGAAATGCTAACAACCGATTACCAGGGCAGCAGAACCGGACGATACGGTAGAGCACCTTTCCCTGGGGTGAACTCGGGCTGATTGCTGAACAGGTTCTGGGTCGGAGCGGCCCAGAGCTCCAACGCTGGGAACCTATTCGGCCTCGACTCCGTAGAAGAAGGAGAAACCGGAGGCGTACATGGACGACAACGACTGGATGGCTCGAGGCAGATGCCGCTTCGAGCCCCCTGCCACCTTCTTTCCCAGCGATGGTGTCGGGGTCGAGATCGCGAAGCGCATCTGCGCGACGTGCCCGGTGAAGGGACTGTGCCTCGAGTACGCCCTCGAGCAACGCATCGATCATGGCGTCTGGGGTGGCACCTCCGAGCGGCAGCGCCGGCGGATCCTGAAGAAGCGCAAGCTCACCGCCAACCCCACCTACGTCGAAGTCTGATCTAGCCCGGTTTCGTTCCCGGGCGCGGACGTTCGGCGAGAGGCGAAGGAGAACGTGATCGAGCAGGCGATGGCGGCCACGACACTGCCGGCGATGATGCCGATGGTCGCTTGATCGCGGAGCGCCCGATCGTCATAGGCGAGCTCGGTGACGAACAGCGCGACCGTGAAGCCGATACCCGCGGCCATCGCCGCCGCCAGGAGTTGGAGCTTGTTGGCGCCGCTCGGCAGCACCCCGATCTTCAACCTGACCGCGAGCGACGACGCGCCGAAGACGCCGATCGTCTTGCCGGCCACAAGACCGAGCAACACACCGATGGTGACGCGCGATGACCATGCCGTCGCCAGTGCCGTTCGGTCCAGCGGCACGCCCGCGTTCGCGAGGGCGAAGATCGGCACGATGACGTAGCTCGACCACGGGTGCAAGAGCTCGGTCAGCCGGTCACCGACCGGCACCGACTCCTGGATCAGGAACGAGGTGGACCGGACCTCAGCCGCCGTGAGGTTGTCGCGGTTCTCGAGCGAGTCCACCACGGCATCGGCGTCAACCTCGGGCCAGAGCGGGTCGGCGGGGACGATGAGGGCGAGCGCGACACCCGCGATGATCGGATCGATGCCGGATTCGTACATCGTGAACCACACCGCGACGCCCGCGGCGAAATAGGGCGGCAGGTACCAGACGCCCGCCTGCCGCATGAGGACGATGACCCCGATCACCGCCGCGCTGGCGGCCAACCACCCGAGCTGCACACCACCGGCGTAGAACACGGCGATGACGACGATCCCGATCAGGTCGTCGACGATTGCCAGTGTCAGGAGGAAGACCTTCACGCTGGCGGGCACGCGGCGGCCGAGCACGGCCGCCACGCCCACGACGAACGCGATGTCCGTCGCCACCGGGATCGCCCATCCCTGCGCTGCAGGTGTGCCCGCGTTGAGGGAGAAGAAGATCAGTGCGGGTGCGAGCAAACCGCCGAACGCCGCGATGACGGGCAGCGCCGCGACGCGGCGGTCTTGCAGCTCTCCCCGGACGAGCTCGCGCTTGATCTCGAGACCCACCACGAAGAAGAACACCGTCATGAGCCCGTCGTTGACCCATTCCACGAGCGTTCCTTCGAGCTCGAACGAACCGATCCGCAAAGAGAGATTCGTGTTCCAGAACGCGGCATAGGAGCTCGCCCACGGTGAGTTGGCCCAGATCAGGGCGACGACGGCCGCGGCCAGGAGGAGCGCACCGCCGGCCGTCTCGACGGCGAGGAACCGCGTCACCGGCCGGGCGACGAACCGGGCGAGCAGGCGATCGCTCCCGATCCAGGTGTGCCGGTGGTGCGAGCGATCCATCAGCTCGGTGGGGTCACCAGCGTCATCCCCCGGTCGGCCAGCCGTGCCTCGAGCGTGCGATCAGGCGCCACGTCGAGCTGCTGCCAGCGGTCGGGGTCCGTCGCGTCGAGGACCGACCGCGGGATCAGGCCCACGAGCTCGGCCCGATCGATCTCGGCAAGCTCGGACACCTGATCGAACACGTCGGCCGGACCGACGACCACCGGATCAAGGAGGTTCATCGACACCTGCACGTAGTCGCCGACTTGGAGGCCGAGCGCGCGCACCTCGGGCCTGCGCATCTGGGCGGCGATGGCGCGTGCTTCGGCGAGGACCGCCTTTTCGAGCCAGAGGTTGTACGCGACGAGAACGGGACGGGCGCCGACCGCGCAGGCTCCGGCGGTCGGGTGCGGCTTCGGAGGTCCCGTGTCGGGCGAGAACGTGGAGAACGCGCCCTTGCGGATGTCGGGCAACGCCCGCTCGGGCCCGTAGAGGAAGCACGGGACGCCGAGCTCGCTCCCCAACCAGCCGGCGAACCGATCACGGGCGGCGAGCGCATCATCCATCGAAGCCGAGCCGAGGGGGACGAACGGCACGACGTCGAGGGCGCCGATCCGCGGATGCACACCGTCGTGGCGGCGGACGTCGAGAGCGAGCACCGTCGCGATGGCAACCGCGCGCGCCGCTTCCTCCCCCACCACCGTCAGAACCGACCGGTGGTGATCCGGGTCGGTGTGGACGTCGAGCAACTCGCGGCCCGCGGCCCGGCCGATCACCTCGATGGCACCGAGGTTCTGCCCCTCGCTGATGTTGATCACGCACTCCAGCATCGGGCGGCATCCTCTCACGACGCGGGTGCGCCGGCGTCCCGCGGAGGGCACCGAATGTACCCATGCTGAGCTGGACGGGGGCGTGCGGGAACCTCTCGGCGGTTAGCGTCGTTGCGTGAGGGAGCATCGAGGCACTCCGATCGAAGCTGCGCCGTCGGGAGGCGGAGCGGACAGCGAGCGAGTGCCGACATGGGAGGAGGTCGCCCAGGATCATGGGCGTTTTCTCTACACCGTGGCCTACCGGCTCACGGGCAACCATGAGGAAGCACAGGACTTGGTGCAGGACGTCCTCCTGCGGGTCCGGCGCGGCCTCGCGACGTACCGCCCCGGCTCGATGGAGGGTTGGTTGAGCCGAATCACCACCAACGCCTTTCTGGACGATGTCCGGCGCAAGAAGCGGCGCCCGACCGATCCGCTGCCCGACGATCCCGAACGGATCGTGGCCGGCGCGCTGTCGGCCGAGGATGCGCTCGACGCGGCCGGCCTCCCCGACCACATCCAGGCCGCGTTGCGCCAGCTGCCGGAGGATTTTCGCGTGGCCGTCGTGCTGTGCGACGTCTTGGGGTTCAGCTACACCGACATCGCCGAGGCGCTCGACGTACCCGTTGGCACCGTTCGCAGCCGCATCCACCGCGGCCGAACCTTGTTGCGCGAGGCATTGCTATGAGTGACGCGACCAACCCGCGTGAGCTGCTCGACGCCTTCCTCGACAGCGAGCTCACCGAGGCCGAGGAACGCACCGTCCACGACTGGCTCGCCACCAACGCCAGCGGACGGGCCGAGCTCGGTGCCCTCCGCGACGTGCGAGACATGGTGCGCTCCCTGCCCCCGGTCGACCCGCCGTTCGGCTTCTACGAGCGGATGCTGCTCGACGGCCGGGTCGATGCCGCGAGCGACAGGCCACCGGCGCGAGCGACGGCGTCGGCTATCCCGGCGACCGCCACACCCAAGCGGGCTCGCCGCCGGAACCTCGTCGGCGGGACGATCGGCGCCATCGTGGCCATCGCCGCCGCGCTCGTGCTCGTGCTCGGCATCACGCCGGTCACCGACAAGATCGTTCCTCCGGTCAGCGCTTATGCAGACCGCCACGACGCGATGGCCGAACCGGCGACGAGCGCCGCGGCGAGCGGCGACTACGAGTCGGTTCCGGCCAGCCAGCTCGACAGCATGCAGCCGCCGTTCCTGGCTCCCGCCGATGTCGCCGGGTTTGCTCGCGTCAGCGGCTACCGGCAGGGCAACGTGGTACACCTCATGTACAGGAAAGGTCCGCTGGTCGTGTCGATCTACGAGCAGCGAGGCGACGTGGATTGGGATCGCATCCCGAGCGGGGGACAGCAGATGGTCGTCGGCGACAACCAAGCCTGGGAGACGACCGACGGCCGCACGGGGATCATGGTGATGGACCTCGACGGCGGCATGGTGCTGACCGTGGTGACAGCAGCCCCCGCGGAGGAGATGATGACCGTCGCCCGGAGCGTGCCTGACCCGCCAGATCCGTCCTTGATCGATCACGCCATACAGCACTGCTCTGAGCTGGTGCGCGGGTTCACCGGCGGGAGCTGACGTCGTCGACTCGGCCCGCCGGGCAAGGGTTCAGGCGCCGGCGCCCGCCGCGGCGGCCGCTCGTGCGAGCGCGCGCTGCCGGCGGATGCGGCGGCGCTCGCGTTCACTCATGCCGCCCCAGATGCCGAACTTCTCGCCGTTGGCCAAGGCGTACTCGAGGCAATCCTCCCGGACGACGCAACCGCGGCACACCTCTTTCGCTTCTAGGGTGCTCGCACCACGCTCGGGGAAGAACAGGTCGGGATCGACGCCGAGGCAGTTGGAGTACTCCTGCCAGGATTTGTCGAGCTGTTGTTCAGCCTCAACTTCTGCCATGTGCTGGCCTACCTTCCTCACAACCTCCGCCCGTGGGGCACACCTACCGAGAAGAAAACCGCGCTTCACCTGGGTGAAAGGCGAAGTTGGGATCCCCTCATGTGGTGTGGCCCATACCACACCTGTAATTACAACAGTGTGATAATGCCCCCCGTGAATGCCCTGCGCAAGTGGAACTTTCGCTTTTTCCGCATCTCCCGCCGATTTCGGCCCCGCCTGCAAGTGTGGTTCGATGCTCCTTGAAGCCACCGAGGCCGACATCACCGAGCTCGACGTCGACGCGATCGTGAACGCCGCGAACTCGTCGCTGCTCGGCGGAGGCGGCGTGGACGGCGCCATCCACCGGGCCGCGGGGCGCGGGCTCCTCGGCGTCGTGCTACCGCCGATCGCTCGAAGTCGCCGACGAGCTGGGCACCCGGAGCATCGCGTTCCCGGCCATCTCGACCGGGGTGTACGGCTACCCGCCATCAGAAGCCGCCGCCATCGCCGTCGCGACCGTGCAGGCGACCGAGTGCCGGGTCGAGCGGGTCATCCTGTGCGCGTTCGACCGGACCACGCTCCGGCTCTACGAGGCCCTGCTCTGACCGCGGGGCGCTGCCCTCAGCCGGCCCGGCGGCCCTTGAGGAGAGTGCGCCGCTGCTCGATGAAGTCGACGAGCACGTAGTCGCCGAGGGTTTCGGGCGTGGTGAAGAACGCCCGGCCACGGTTCAGCTCGGTGAGCCGCTCGACGAAGCTCCGCAGGTGAGCCGTGGGGTCGAGCATGAACGTGTTGATGCGGATCGCCTCGCGCGTGCAGCGCGCGACTTCCTTCAGCGTCGCGTCGACGGTCTCGCGCACCGGCGGGTAGTTGAAGAAGACGTCGCCCCGGTCGGTGATGTGGGCCGTCGGCTCGCCGTCGGTGATCATGATGATCTGCTTGGTGCCGGTCTGGCGGGCCAGCAGGCGCCGCGAGATCTGGAAGGCGTGCTGCATGTTGGTGCCGTACACGAAGTCCCACGAGACCTCGGGAAGCTGTTCGGCCTTGAGCTCTCGCGCGACCTCGGAGAAGCCGACGATGCCGAGGTAGTCGCGCGGGAACTGCGACGAGATGAGCGAGTGCAGCGCCATCGCCACCTTCTTGGCCGGCAGGAAGTTGTCGCGCATCGGCATCGAGAGCGAGAGATCGAGCATCAACACGGTCGAGGAGCGAACGAGGTGCTCGGTGCGCTCGACCTCGAAGTCGTCGGGCGTCAGCCGCACCGGCGTGCCGCCGCCGGTTCGCTGGATGGCGTTTCGCACCGTGCGCTCGATGTGGAGGTTGAACGCGTCGCCGAACTCGTAGGGCTTGGTGACGTATTCGCGCTCGTGCCCCGCACCGGACCGCTGCAGCTCGTGCTGGGAGAAGCGCTCGTCGTCGAGCTTCTTGAACAGGTCGGCCAGCGCGTTCTGACCGATGCGGCGGATGCCGCGGGGCGTCAGCTCGAACCGGCCTTCCTTGTTCTCGATGAGGCCGGCTTCTTCGAGCATGCGGGTCAGCTCGGCCATGCGATCGAGGCTGCGGGCCGCGTCGTCGCCCAACAGGTCGCGCGCCCGATCGATGTCGACCTCGGCCAGCGCGCCGGGTGAGGTCGCTCCCCGCAGCAGGTTCTCGAGCTGGTCGAGATCGCCCATCTCCTGCATCATCGCCGCCGCCTCGGCGAAGTTGAGCGGGTCTTGGCCCTGGAAGTTGTAGCGCTGCTCCCAGCCGGCGTCGGGGAACATGCCGCGCAGGTGGCTCGACAGCTGATCGACCTGCCACCGCAGATCCATGTCTTCGAGGAGCTGTTCGGTGAGGCCCTGCAACTGGGCTCGCTGCTCGGGGGTCATCGAGTTGAGGAGGGCCTGCATCGCCGCCATGCGCTGCGCCATGACCTCGAGCAGCTCGTCGAGGTTCTTCGGGTTCTCGGGAAAGAAGTCGCCGTAGCGCTGCATGAACCCGTCGAAGTCGGGCTCTTCGCCCTTCTCGCGCTGTTCGAGCATGCGGTTGAGCTCGGCAAGCATGTCTTTCATGCGCTGCATCTGCTCGGGTGACACGTTGCTCATGGCGCCAGCCATCTGGTTGACGTAGCTCTGCATGAGTTGCTCGCGGAGCTTGTCGAGAAGCTCGTCGAACCGTTGCTGCGCTTCGCTCGAGGTGAACTCGTAGTTCTCGAGGTCTTTCACCATGCCGGCGAGATCGGGCGACAGCATGTCGAGTTGGAGCTGCTTCTCGGCAACCGTCTGGTCGGTGAGCTCCTGGCGGCGCGAGTCGCCACTCTCGCGGGCGTTTCGCGCCAGATCGTCGAGCGAGTCGCGCTCGGTCTCGACGACGTCACGCAGCTCTTGGGCGATGTCGTCGTAGACCCCGCCCAAGTCGTACTGGTCGAGACGGTCGCGCTTGCGGCGGCGCAGCCGTTCGAGCATGTCGCGCAGGCCCATCAGCTCTTCGCCGTTGCGGTCGCGAAAGCCGGATTGCATCATCCGGCGGAGCGCCGCGTTCAGGTCGCCGTGGTAGAGGAGATCGTCGTTCATCTCCTCGAACACGTCGAGGGCATCGAGCTCGAACCCGGCCTGGCTGCCGTCCCAGCGCGAGTAGGAGAAGCGGGCGGCGGGCTTGGCGTTTCTCCCCCAGGGCATGGAACTGCAGGGTAGCGGCCGCCCCTGCGGGTGGCGCGGTGACAAGATGCCGCCATGGCCGGATTTCCCGAGGGGTTCATGTGGGGCAGCGCCGCGTCGTCGACGCAGACCGAAGGGGCGGCACCGGCCAGCGACTGGCGCCGGTGGGAGGAGTTGGGAAAGGCGCCGCTGTCGCGACAGGGCAACGGCTTCGGCACCGAGTACCGCCGCGACTTCGCCATGCTCGCCGAGTACGGGCTCGAGCATCACCGCCTGTCGATCGAGTGGGCGAGAGTCGAGCCGGCGGAGGGCACACACGACGGCGCCGCGGTCGAGCACTACACCGACATGCTGCAGGCGGCCCGCGATGCCGGCCTGAAGATCTGGGTGACCTTGCACCACTTCACGCTGCCGGGGTGGTTCTCGGACGACCGCGGTGGCTTCCTCGATGACCGAGGTCGCTCGTACCACTGGGCACGCCACGTCGACTGGATGGGCGAGACCTTCGGTGATCTGGTGCACGGATGGAAGCCGATCAACGAACCGGCCGCCTACGCGTTCGGCAGCTACCTGATGGGCGCCTTCCCGCCGGGCATCGCCGATCCGCGCCAGTTCGCCAAGGCGCTGCGGGCGGTCCATCTCGCCAACTTCGACGCGCACCGGCTGCTGAAGAGCGGCGGGAAGCCGGTGGCGACGATCATGAACCTGTCGCCGGTGCATCCCGCGGTGCGTGGCCGCGAGCCGCAGGAGCGCGAGCAGGCCGAGGCGATGACCAAGCTCGTCGACCAGACCATCTTCGGCTGCTGGATCGGCGCGCTGCGCGACGGCGTGCTGGCCATCCCGGGGCTGCCGGACGAGGAGGTGCCGGACGCGGTTGGCGCCTTCGACTACATCGGGTTCTCCTACTACAACGCGATGTCGGTGTACGCCGATCTGTCGACCGGTGTGTACCCGGCCGACGCCCGGGTCGGGCCGATGGGGTATGCGCCCTGGCCTGAGGGCTTGGGTCTTGTGTTGCGGCGGTTGCACGACGAGCTTCCGGGCCGGCGCCTGCTCGTCGCCGAGTGCGGCTTCGGAACCGACGATGACGACTGGCGCGAAGAGCTGCTGACGGCATCGCTGGACGAGACGGAGCGCGCCATCGCGGATGGCGTCGACGTGGCCGGCTTCTTCCACTGGACCGCGGTCGACAACTACGAATGGCTCGAAGGCTTCGACGTGAAGTTCGGCCTCTTCGACCACGACCGCAAACCGAAGGGCTCCGCCGCGCTCATCAGACAGATCAGAACTGGAAGTAAATGAACGGGATGGGGGTGCGGCCGCTGAAGAGGACGATCAGCGTGACGGACATGCCGATGGCGAGGCCGCTCCAGGCGGGGCGCCGGAGGAGGAGGTCGACGGGGTACGTCAGGCGCACGGTCAACACGTCGATCACGATCGCGGCGATCACCATCGACACCAGGATCGTCGCGTCGCTCGGCGAGAGCACCGCACCGCCGACGTCGAACACGCTGGCCAGCACGCCGAGCGCGTCCGCGAGCGTGGCGGAGCGGAAGAAGACCCACGCGAGGGAGACGAGCGCGAAGGTCGCGAGCACGGCCGGGAGCTGCTTCGCGCCCGGGAGCTCGGATTCCGCGACCTGGCGATGCCGGGCACGCTCGATGCTCAGGTACAGGCCGTGGAGGCCGCCCCAGATGATGAACGGCCAGCCGGCCCCGTGCCACAGCCCGCCGAGCAGCATGGTGAGCATCAGGTTGCGATAGGTCCGCCACGTGCCCCGGCGGTTGCCGCCCAGCGGGACGTACAGGTAGTCGCGCAGCCAGTTCGACAGCGAGATGTGCCAGCGCCGCCAGAACTCGGTGACGCTGCGGGAGAAGTAGGGCTGGCGGAAGTTGTGGATGAGCTGCACGTTGAGCAGGCGGGCCGAGCCGCGCGCGATGTCGGTGTAGCCGGAGAAGTCGGCATAGATCTGGAACGCGAACGCGACGATGCCGGCGAGCGCGACCGTCGTCCCCTGGTTCCTGCCGTCGAAGCCCAAGATGGCGATCGGCGCGAGGGAGTCGGCGATGACGACCTTCTTCACCAGGCCGACCAGGATCAGCAGCAGCCCTGACGTGACCTGCCGGCCGTTCGGCTTCGGGCGGTCGGCCTGCAACTGCGGGAGCAACGATTTGGCCCGCGAGATCGGGCCGGCGACGAGCTGCGGGAAGAAGGCGACGAAGGTGGCGAAGTCGATGGCGTCGTGGCACGCCGGGATGTCACGCCGGTACACGTCGACGACGTAGGCGATCGACTGGAACGTGTAGAACGAGATGCCGATCGGCAGTGCGACCCGGAGGATCGGCAGGCCGGGGTTGAGGTTGACCCGATCGAGTAGGGTCGCCATCTGGTCGACGAAGAAGCCGCTGTACTTGAAGAACCCGAGCGCGCCGAGGTTCACCGCCAGGCTGACGCCGAGCACCCACCGCCGCGGCCGATCGCGCTCGACGCGTTCGAGGGCGCGGCCGACGTTGTAGTCGACGACCGTGGTGAACAACAGCATGGCGAGGAACCAGCCGGCGCCGGCGAGATAGAAGAGGTACGACGCGATCAGCAGCAGGAGTTGCCGCGCCGGGACCTCTCGCCGGCCGACGCGCAACCGGTGCGGGAGCGACCAGTAGAGAGCCAGTGTGACCGGCAGGAAGAGCGCGTACTGCAACGAGTTGAACGTCAACCAGACCTCTGGGGTGAGAAGTAGCCTGCCGCCGATGCCGGACGAGACGCCATGGTGGAAGGGCGCTGTCTTCTACCAGATCTATCCGCGCTCGTTCGCCGACGCCAGCGGCGACGGCATCGGCGACCTCGGCGGCATCCGCGCGCATCTCGATCATCTGGCGACGCTCGGGGTCGACGCCATCTGGCTGTCGCCGTTCTACCGCTCACCGATGGCCGACTTCGGCTACGACATCTCTGACCACTGCGACGTCGACCCCCTGTTCGGCACGCTCGCCGACTTCGACCGGCTGCTCGCCGATGCCCACCAGCGCGGCATCCGCGTCATCGTCGACTTCGTGCCCAACCACACCAGCGACCAGCACTCGTGGTTCGCCGAATCACGCTCGTCGCGCGACAACCCCAAGCGCGACTGGTACACCTGGCGTGACGCGAAGCCCGGCGGCCACCCACCGAACAACTGGCGCGCGTCGTTCACGGGCGAGACCCACTGGGTTCGCGACGACACCGGCCAGCTCCGACCTCGCTTCGGAGTGAAGGCCGGCGGCGACGTACACGCGAGCGCGTGGACACTCGATGACGCGACCGGCCAGCTCTACCTCCACGAGTTCCTGCCCGAGCAACCCGACGTCGACTGGCGCAACCCGGCGGTCGCCGCCGCGATGTTCGATGTGCTGCGCTTCTGGCTCGACCGGGGCGTGGACGGTTTCCGGGTCGACGCGGTGAGCAGCGTGGGCAAGCCGATCGGCCTGCCCGATGCGAACGAGAAGCTCGCGATGATCCCTGGCGGCGGGCTCACCGACGACGCGTTCGTGTTCGATGTCATCCGGGCCCTCCGTGAGGTCTTGGACGGCTATGACGACAAGATGATGGTCGGCGAGGTACACGGCCTCGACGCCCCCGAGATCATGCGGCACGTCGGCACGGACAAGTTCCACCTCGCCTTCAACTTCCCACCGATGTTCGACCGGTGGCGCGCCGACCGGTGGCGCCGGCACATCGACGAGACCGAAGCCGGGACTCAGCGACATGACCTCTGGCCGGCGTGGGTGCTGTCGAACCACGACACGCCCCGGCACGCCGACCGCTACGGCACCCAGTCTCGAGCGCGCGCCGCCGCGGTGTTGTTGTTGACGTTGCGGGGCACGGCGTTCCTGTACATGGGCGACGAGCTGGGCCTGATCGACGCCTTCGTACCTGCCGGCCGGCGCGTCGATCCGGGTGGGCGAGACGGCGAGCGGGCGCCCCTGCCGTGGACCGACGGCGACCGCCACGGCTGGGATGGTCCGGCCGACCCGTGGCTGCCCTTCCCCCGCAACGCCGCCACCCACAACGTCGAACGGCTGTCGCGAGATCCGCGATCGATCCTCCACCTCTACCGTGCCCTGCTCGCGGCGCGCCGCGGCGCCGATTCGCTGCGAACCGGTGCGTTCGAGTGGCTCGCGGCGCCGCACACCGTCCTGGCCTACCGCCGGCTGTCGGCGGCGACCGGCGACGAGCGCGCCGTCATCGTCAACTTCGACTCGGCACCGGCCCATGTGGACCTGGACGGCGACTGGGTCGTCGAGGTGTCCTCCACGATGACCGGCAACGGCGAAGCGTGGACCGGCGAGGTGGCTTCGGACCGAGCAGTCCTCTTGCGCCCGGCGGGCGTGCGAGGATGACGCCGATGGCAGACGATCCGCGCCTCGCCGCCAAGGAAGCGGCCGGCCGGCACGCGGCGCACTACGTCGAGAGCGGGATGCGTGTGGGTCTCGGAACGGGGTCGACCGTGCACTGGACGATCGTCGAGCTCGGTGATCGGCGCGCTCGCGGCGCGCTCGACGTCGTGTGCACGGCGACGTCGGTGCAGACCGGCGAGCTCGCAACGTCGCTGGGCCTGAAGGTGGTGACGCCGGACGAGATCGGCGGGCTCGACGTCGCCATCGACGGGGCGGACGAGGTGGACGAGGCCTTCAACCTGACCAAGGGCGGCGGGGGCGCGCACGCGCGCGAGAAGCTGGTCGCGCAGATGTCACCGCGGTTCGTCGTCGTCGTCGACGAGTCGAAGCTCGTGCGGAGACTCGGGCCCTTCGGCACGCCGCTGGAGGTCCTCGACTTCGCCCCGGCCGTCGTCACGTCGCGGGTGATCGCCATCGGTGCGAACGACGTGACGGCTCGGAATCGCCGCAGCGACAACGGCAACCTCTTGCTGGATGCGCACTTCGGATCGATCGACGATCCCCCCGGGCTGGCGCGAGCCCTCGAGCAGATCCCGGGCATCGTCGAGCACGGCATCTTCCTGTCGCCCATGGTCGAGCGCGTCGTCGTCGCCGGCCACGATGGCCGCGTGCGCGAGCTCGTGAACGACAAGCGATAGCCGGCTCGCTCCCGCGCGCGCGAGTACCGTGGTCCAGCGGCGGGCCGTCGATCGGGAGGCCCACATGAGTGACAACCCTCAGGGACAAGGCTGGTGGCAGGCCGCAGATGGCAAGTGGTACCCGCCGGACCAGCCGCCGGGGCCGGGTTGGTGGAAGGCGTCGGACGGGAACTGGTACCCGCCCCAGGGCCAGACCACGCCGGCCGCCCCAGCCGGGGTGGCGCCGGCGGCCGACCAGGCGGTGGCGCAACCCGGTGCCGGGCAACCGGGCGCCGGGCAGCCGGGCGCGCCGCAACCTGGTGCCGGGCAACCTGGTGCCGGCCAACCTGGTGCCGGGCAACCGGGCGCCGGGCAACCGGGTGGGACGCAAGCGATCCCGGCGCCTTCGGGCCCGTCACCGGCGCCGGGCCCAACCCCGGAACGCTCGGGCGGGCGGGGGAAGGGCCTCGTCATCGCCGGCATCGTGGTCGTGGTTATCCTGCTGGCCGGCGCGGGAGTCTTCCTTGCCCGGCGGGGCAGCACGACGGTCGAGAGCGGCGGGTCGGCATCGACGCAGGGCGGAGGCGGCAGTGGCAGTGGCGGGGGCGGGGGCGGGGGCGGCGACCAGAGCGCAGGCGGCGGCCCGGACGAGATGCCCCGCGGCGACATCACGCTCGCGGACGGCGTCGTCGTCGTGAAGGGCAACGGCGGGAAGACGATCAAGTCGTTCAGCACTGATGGCAAGACGATCGTGCTCGACTCCGGCGCCGACGGCATCGACAAGTTGAGCGAGGGCAAGGTCATGCTCCTCACGGGCGTCACCGCCGTGAAGGTGGCATCTTTGGAGAAGTCGGGCGACGGCGTGACCATCACCACCGAGCCGGCCACGCTTCCCGACGTGATCAAAGACGGCGAGCTGGTGTGGGACAACCAGGTCGACGCCAGCCAAGGCAAGTTCCACCTCATCGAGAGCGGGACCGGCGACTCGACTGGCGGATCGAGCGGAGGCGGATCGAGCGGAGGCGGATCGAGCGGAGGCAGTCCGGGCGCGCCGGGATCAGGCGACGACAGCGGCATCGGCAGCGGCGAGAACGGTCCCGACATCAACAACCCGCTCGGCGGGGGCGCCGGCCGCCCGGCGTTCGGGCTCGGCGAATCCGCCGCCGGGCTGGTCATGAACGCGCCGGGCAAGACGATCTCGGGCAAGGTCGGCCCGCTCGACGGCGAGATCACCTACGACCCAGTCAGCAACGGAGCCAAGCTGAACGTCAAGCTCACCAGCTCGGCCGACGTCTCGGGCACGATGACGATCGACGCCACGATCAGATCGCTGAACTACAAGGGCAACGCCAAAGTCACCAACGGCCAGACCCAGGAGTTCAACTTCAACATGGACGACCTCAGTGGCTCGGCCGTCATCGAGACCGACCTGCAGGGCTTGCAGAACGTGGCCACGATCAAGATCCCGCCGTTCTTCAAGCTGCCGTTCAGCGTCGACTTCCCCGCGCTGGTCGGCGGCATCCCGTTCACGCTCTCGCTCAGCGGTTCGATCCAGGTCAACCTGTCGATGGCGCTGGCCAACGCCAGTCTCAAGGGCCGGGCCGAGGTCAGCTTCAGCGGCGATGCCGGCTTCAACTTCCGGGGCGGCAGCGTGTCGCTCAACGGGAACCGCGTGCAGGACGCGCCCGATCTGCTCAAGACGATCCAGGGCTTGTCTGGTGGACCGGTGGGGGTCGTGGTCACGACCGAGCTGCCCAAGGTCGGCTTCGGGTTCAGCTTCTTGCAGACCGGCGCCCAGATCTACATCTCCAACGGCATGGTGGCGTCCCAGACCGTCCTTCCCGCCCCGGCACAATGCACCGCGATGAACGTGGCCTACGTGCTCGCCGGCGGCGTCGAAGCGAAGTTCCTCGGCAAGGGCTTCGACATCGCGCGCAAGTCGTTCGTGAAGAAGGAGTGGAACTACCAGGCGCCGACCGACAAACGGTGCAACGCGCCGAAGTAGATCCTCGAGCACCAACGGGCCGGCCATTACGCTTGGCCCGACCCGGCCAAAGCCAGGGCTCGGCCGTGTGAGCTCTGCAACAAGGGGGTGCCGATGAAGCTGCCGCAACGATTGGCTGCCGAGTTCGCGGGAACGTTCGTGCTCGTGTTGGGAGGTTGCGGCAGCGCCGTGCTGGCGGCGAAGTTCCTGCCGCCCAACGAGAAGACCGGGATCGGCTTCGGCATCGGGTTCGCCGGCGTGTCGCTCGCCTTCGGCCTCACGGTCGTCGTCATGGCATACGCGGTCGGCCACATCTCGGGCGGTCACTTCAACCCCGCGATCACACTCGGACTGGCGGCGGGCAGGCGGTTCGAGTGGAAGGATGCGATCCCGTACATCGTCACCCAGGTCATCGCCGCGATCGCCGCGGCCGCGGTCCTGTGGGTGATCGCACTCGGCCAGGAAGGCCAGACCGCCGACGCGCTCCGGAACGGGGGCTTCGCGACCAACGGCTACGGCATCCGATCCCCCGGCCTGTACAGCGCCAGTGCCGGCTTCATCATCGAGGTCGTGATGACCGCGATCTTCCTGATGGTGATCATGGGCGCGACCGACACGCGAGCGCCGAAGGGGTTCGCGCCGCTGGCGATCGGTCTCTCGTTGACGCTCATCCATCTCGTGTCGATCCCGGTCACGAACACCTCGGTGAACCCGGCCCGCTCGACCGGCCCGGCCCTGTTCGTCGGGGGAGACGCGATCACCCAGCTCTGGCTGTTCTGGACCGCCCCCATCATCGGCGGCATCCTCGGAGCGCTGATCTACCGCCTGATGGCCGGCGACCACGACACCGTCGAGACCGCCCAAGCCCTCGAAGCGTAAGAGCTCAGCCGCGACCGCGGTACTGCGCCCGGGCGCCGACCGACTCCTTGTTCAGACGCTTCGACAGGTGCAGGCCTTCGAGCACGAACTCCGCCGCGCTCGCGACGGCTGCGGGTGACTCGTCGTCTCCGGTGAGCTCACGCACCGGTGGGCGCAACGCGGCGATCGACGAGAGCAGCTCCACGTACTCTGACGACGGGACATCTTCGCCGGCGCTGACCACGAGCTGACCCTCGAAGGCGTCGACGATCGGGCGCACGTTCTCCATCGGGCAGCGTTCCTTGAAGACCGAGAGCACCGCCGAGCGCAAGAGGTGCTCGACGATCTGCTCGTCGCGGCCTTCCTCGAGCGCCTCGATCTCGACCTTGCCCATGGTCGACGACGCCAACGCTTCGAGATCGGTGACGCGGGGCGCCACCTCGGACTCACCGTGCAGCAGCGCCCGGCGGGTGGCGTTGGCCACGAGCGTCTCCAAGTTGGCGATGGTCAGGCGGACCGACACGCCGGAGCGCTGGTTGATGTGTGGGCTCTGCCGGGCGAGGTGCGAGAAGGTGGCGACGATGTCGGCCATGTAGCCCGGGACGGTCACGCGCACGCCTGGTGCGTCGAGCACGCGCATCTCCTGCGCGGCAATGGCGACCTCGGTGCCGACTTCGAGCGGGTAGTGGGTGCGGATCTGCGCACCGAAGCGATCTTTCAGCGGCGTGATGATGCGGCCGCGGTTCGTGTAGTCCTCAGGGTTGGCCGACGCGAACAACATGATGTCGAGCGGCAGGCGGATCTTGTAGCCGCGGATCTGCACGTCGCGCTCCTCCAGCACGTTCAGCAGGCCGACCTGGATGCGCTCGGCGAGATCGGGGAGCTCGTTGATGGCGAAGATGCCGCGGTTGGTGCGCGGCACGAGGCCGTAGTGCAGCGTCAGCTCGTCGGACAGGTAACGGCCCTCGGCGACCTTGATCGGGTCGACCTCACCGATGAGGTCTGCGATCGACGTGTCGGGCGTGGCCAGCTTCTCGCCGAAGCGGTCGTCGCGGTGCACCCACTCGATCGGTGTGTCGTCGCCTTGCTCGTCGACGAGCTGGCGGGCGTGCGCCGACACCGGGTTGTAGGGGTCGTCGTTGATCTCCGAGCCGGCGACCACAGGCATCCACTCGTCGAGCAGCTCGGTGATCGAGCGGATCATCCGCGTCTTGGCCTGCCCCCGCTCGCCGAGGAAGATCACGTCGTGGCCGGCCAGCAGCGCGTTCTCGAGCTGGGGCAGGACGGTCTCCTCGTAGCCGAGCACCCCCGGGAACAGGGCGTCGCCCGCCACGATGTGCTCGATGGCGTTGCGTCGCACCTCTTCTTTGACCGGGAGCGACTCCCAACCAGACTCGCGGAGCTGGCCGAGCGTAGATGGACGCGGGTTGGACATTGGCACTGACACCCCTTGCATGCAGATGCAACACGATCGAGAACGAGGCCGGCGGGCCGCAGGCGCGTCCCGCCAAGCTACCGGGCGCCGCCCGATTCGTCACCGGCCGCTCCCACGGATCAGAGGCGGGCGAAGACGTCGGCGGCGGGTGCGGGCCGCGCCAGCAGATAGCCCTGGACGCGGCGGCAGCCGAGGCGGCGGAGCTCGTCGAGTTGCTGCTGGGTCTCGACGCCCTCGGCCGTCACGCCGATGCGCAGCGCCTTGGCCAGCGACACGATCGCCGCGACGATCGCGGTGTCGTCGGGGTCTCGCCCGAGGCCGTCGACGAAGGAGCGATCGATCTTCAGCACGGTCACCGGGAACTGCTTCAAGTAGGAGAGCGACGAGTAGCCCGTGCCGAAGTCGTCCACCGCCAACTGCACGCCGAGACCGCGCAACGAGCGCAACACGTCGAGGGACACCTCGGGATCGGCCATCAGCGTCGTTTCGGTGATCTCCAAGCACAGCGACGCTGGATCGATCCCGGTCTCGTCGATGACCTCCACGACGAGCGGCACCAGGTCGGGCTGGGTGAGCTGCCGCGCCGACAGGTTCACGCGCATCGTGATCGACAAGCCGGGCCGAGCGGCGCACCAACGCCCGAGCTGCTGGCACGCTTCGCGCAGCACGAACGGGCCGATGTCGAGGATCGCCGCGGTCTCCTCGGCGACCCCGATGAACTCAGACGCCGTCCGCAGGCCGTTGTCAGGGTGCTGCCACCGCACCAGCGCCTCGGCGGCGACGACCGAGCCGGTCTCGATGTCGATCTCGGGCTGGTAGTGAACGGTGAGCTCGCCGTTGCCCAGTGCCCGGCGCAGATCGTTCTCGTCCTTCAGCCGGCGGTTCACCCGATCGCGCAGGTCGTCGTCGAACACCTCGATGCGGTTGCGGCCCCGCTCCTTGGCGGCATACATCGCTGCGTCCGCCTGCCGGAGCAGCTCCTCGGCGTCGTGTTGGCCACCAGTCGTGTACGCGACGCCGACCGACGCGGTGACGTACACCTCGTGCTGGCCCACGCGGAACGGATCTTCGAGAACTTCGAGCTTGTGGCGGGCGATGGTGAGGGCGGCCTCCAGATCGACCCGATCCGCCAGCACCACGAGCTCGTCGCCGCCGAGCCGGGCGATCACATGGTCGGGATCGAGCGAGCTCGCCAGCCGCTCGGCGACCGCGGCCAGCAGCTCGTCGCCCGCCGTGTGCCCGAGCGAATCGTTCACCACCTTGAACCGGTCGAGATCGAGCAGCAAAGCGGCGAGCCCACCCTCGCGCCGAGCTTCGAGGTGCTCGAGCGACGACGCCAGCTCGTCGCGGAAGAACCAGCGATTCCCGAGTCCGGTGAGCGAGTCGAACCTCGCCTGGTACGCGAGGCGCTGCTCGGCGGCCTGCCGAGCGAAGGCCTGGGCCAAGATGCCCGCCGCGGTCCGCAAGGTCGACACGTGCTTGGCCTCGAAGATCCGCGTCTCGCGGAAGCCGTCGAGCGCGAGGAACCCGACATAGCGCCCTCGTTCCATCATCGGAACCGCCAGCACCGAGACGACGCCGCGCCGCCGCCAGAAGCCGCGCTCGGCGGACCACTCGTCGGGCAACTCGTCGACGGAAGGAACGTTGACCTCGTGCAGGCCGACCAACTGGTCGAGGAACGGCCCACCGCCCATCGGCAGGATCGGAGAGCTCCCGAGCGTCGACTCGATGTCGGGGGCGGTCCACTCATGGGTCTTCGTCTGGCCGCCGCCGTCGTCCAGCACGCGCCAGACCGACACCCGATCCACGCCGTCCATCGACCCCATCTCGGCGAGGGCGCGCTGCACGCCGTCGTCGAAGCGGTCCATCGAGAGGCCGAGGAACGACCGGGCCAACCGCGTGAGCCGGTCTTCGTTCACCAACCGCTGCCGCAACTCCGACTCGACCTCGAACCGCTCGGTCAGCGGGCGCAGCGTGAGCACGATCGAGCCCAGCGGCCTGACCGGCGCCCCCGTGAGCACCTCGAGAGAGACGGTGACCCAGCGACCCGACACATGGCGGACTCTCGTGTCTGGTCCACGAGTCGCGCCCTGGCGCCCTTGCCACCGTGCGATGCGCGCCAGCGCGTCGTCGACATCGTCGGGGTGGATGTAGTCGAGCACGGGCGTGCCGACGACGTGCTCGGGGTCGATGCCGATCAACTCGCGCACCGACGGCGACGCAAAGGTGACGAGCCCGGCCTCGTCGAACGCGACCAGTGTCTCGTCGACGAACGTGAAGAGGGTCGTGAGCTCTTCGGGCGTGAAGCGGAATCGCTCCACCGGGCTGGCATCGGACAACTTCGGCATCGTTCCCCCCGTCCCCGCATCGCCGCTTCCCTCCGCTGCGATGCGATCCCCCGCACCCGCGTAGCCACCGTACTGTGCGGGGCCTCGGACACAACCCCGAGCCACCATCAAGCGGCTGCGCCCACGACCGGGCGATCTCAGGACGTGGGGCCGGGGGACGACGCCAGCAGTGCCATGGCCGACGCGACCGCGCCCCAGAACGATTCGGGCGGGCACGCCCTCGAGAAGTAATAGCCCTGCGCCCCTTCCGCACCGAGCCAGCGCAGCTCGTCGGCCTGGCGCTGGGTCTCGACCCCTTCGGCCACGATCCGCAGGCCGAGGGCCCGGCCCAACGAGATGATCGCGGTCACGATGGCGGTGTCTTCGGGGTCGTCGCCCACCCCGTCCACGAACGACCGATCGATCTTGAGCACGTCGACCGGGAACCGCTTCAGGTACGCGAGGGATGAGTAGCCCGTACCGAAGTCGTCGATCGCCAGTGACACGCCGAGGGCGCGCAAGGCGGTGAGCACGCGCAGGGCGTCTTCGGGGTCGTCCATGAGAGCGGTCTCGGTGATCTCGAGGCAGAGCGAGTCGGCCTCGAGCCCACCGTGATCGAGCGCGTCGACGACGATCTGCACGATGTCGGGCTGCGCGATCTGGCGGGCCGAGAGGTTCACGCGCATGAGCAGCGGGCGGGTTGGATGCTCGCGGTGCCACTCGCCGGCTTGCTCGCATGCCGTCGCCAGCACCCAGGAACCGACTTCGAGGATGAGCCCGGTCTCTTCGGCCAGGCCGATGAACGCGCCCGCCTCGAGGAACCCTTGGGTCGGATGGTTCCAGCGGGCCAGTGCCTCGCAGCCCGTGACCTGACCGGTCGTGAGGTCGATCTCGGGCTGGTAGTGGACGGCGAGATCGCCGGCATCGAGCGACCGCCGCAACGCGTTCTCGAGCTGGAGTCGTTCGGTGGCGCGCTCGCGCAAGCCTTCGTCGAAGATCTCGTAGCGATCGCGGCCGCGCGCCTTGGCGAGGTACATGGCGGAATCGGCGTCGCGCAGCAACCCGTCGGCGTTCACGTGATCGTCGGACGCGACCGCGATGCCGATGCTCGCCGTCGTGAACACCTCGTTGCCGTCGATCATCACCGGCTCGCGCAACGCCTGCTGCACCTCTTCCGCCTTCACGATCGGGGCCGACGAGATGTCGACGTGTTCGAGCAGAAGCACGAACTCATCGCCGCCCAACCGGGCCACCGTGTCACCCTCCCGTGCCAGCTTCTGCAACCGCGCGCCGACCTCTTCGAGAAGTTGGTCGCCGGCCGTGTGACCCATCGAGTCGTTCACGAGCTTGAACCGATCGAGGTCGAGGAACAGCACGCTGATCGAGTCGCCGTGCCGGCGCCCCCGGGCGAGCGCGTTCTCGAGGTGATCGCGGAGGAGCGCTCGGTTCGCGAGGCCGGTGAGCGGATCGTGCAGCGCTTGGTGGACGAGCTCGGCTTCGCTGCGCTTGAGGGCGGTGATGTCGGTGTTGACGACGAGCACATGCTCGACGGAGCCGTCGTCTCCGTATTCCGCGACGGCGCGCGACTGGAACCAGTAGGTCTCCTCGCCGAACGGAACCTCCCACTCGCTGTCGTAGCGCACGCCCGTCTCGAACACGGTCTTCAAGGCCGCCATCCACCGATCGCCCTCGCCCGGCGCGGCGAACACGTCGGCGCGCTGGCCGACGATCTCGCTCGCCGGGAAGCCCGCCATCTGCTCGAAGGCGGGGCTCATGTAGACCATCCGCATGTCGCGATCGAAGCGGGTGACGACCGCGGGAGAGTTCTCGACGAGCGTGCGGTAGCGCTCTTCGCTCGCGCGCACCTCTGCTTCTTTGTGGTAACGCTCGGTGATGTCTTCGACATGGGTCACCGCGTACCGCAAGGTGCCGTCAGGATTGCGCACCGCCGCGCTGTGGACCCGGGCCCACATGACCGTTCCGCCGGGGAGGGGGTAGCGGCACTCGACCGTCGTGACATCCTGCTCGCCGTCGATCATCCGTTGCGCGTTCTGCGCCACGGTCTCACGATCGGACTCGTGGACGACGTCGATGGCCGACAGGGCGAGCAGCTCGCCTTCGGTGCGCCCGATCAGCTCGCAGTAGGTGCTGTTGACCTGGGCGTGCCGCCCGTCGGGGAGGTGCAGGGCCATGCCCAGCGGCGCATGGCTGAAGGCAAGCCCGAACCGCTGCTCGGCGTCGCTGCGCGCCAGAGCCTGGGAGATGATGCTGGCGAGCGACGTGAGGACTGACACGTGATCGTCAGACCACATTCGCTCCTGGATCACCGAATCGATGCCGAGGAACCCGACCAGGTGCAGTTCGTCGGCAACCGGGACGACGAGGGTGGACCGCGCGCCAGCCGGTTCGAGCACGCGGCGCTCGCGCCCGAGCTCCGAGTGGTCGTCGACGTCGAGCAGGAAGATCGGCTCGAGACCGCGGAGGTTGCCGAGCCAGACCGGCAGGTCGTCCTGCGCCACGCTTCCGGCCTCTCGCGCCGACGATGGCACCTCCGGGGCGACCCAGAGCCCCCGCAGGTCAGTGGCCCGGCGCTCGTCGTCCAGCAGGTAGAGGAACACCCGGTCCGCGTGGGCGAACGTACCCACCTCGGTGAGCGCTTCGTCGATGCAGTCGTCGAGCTGGTGCGCGGGCCGGTGGATGAACCCCGCCGCGATCCGCACCATGAGGTCTTCGACCGCGAGGCGGTGCCGCAACGCGTTGAGGCGCCCTCGCCCCGCGGGCGGGAGGGCCGGCAGATCCACCGAGTCGTCCAATCGACCCGGTGGCTGCGCCCCCGGCGCGCGACCTTCGACCGCGCCGCCCATCATGTACCTGGGGTGACCGGAGGTCGGCGTCCCGCCGCCTCCTCCGTGGTCGTGTCGGCCACGTCGTGCTCCCCTGCTGGATTCCGTCAAGAGCGTAGTCAAGCCCTTGCTTCTTCGGCCCACGGACCCCATCACGACGCGGTCCGGGTCCCTGCCCCACTAGCTTTCCCGGGCATGCACGGGGAGGCGCGCGCGCTCGACCGAGGTTGGCGGGCGGCCGTCGCCGACGAGGCGTTGCGCCGTGACTACCCCGCGCCGGAGTTCGATGACGGTGACTGGCAGGCGATCACCGTGCCCGCGCATTGGCGCTCGCACGACGCCTTCGCCGATTCCGACGGGCCGCTCTTGTATCGGTCATCCTTCGAGACCGGCGGCGGGAACGCCGCCGGAACAGGCTCGCCGTCGCGGCGGAGCTGGCTGGTCGTGGACGGCGCCATGTACACGAGCGACGTCTGGCTCGACGGCGCCTACCTCGGCGACACCGAGGGCTACTTCTTCCCGCACACGTTCGAGATCACCGAGCAGCTCCGAGAGCGACCCGATCACGTGCTCGCGATGGAGATCGCCTGCCCACCGCCCGGCGACCTCGCGCACAAGCGCAACCTGACCGGTGTGTTCCAGCACTGGGACCTGATCGACCTGTCATGGAACCCCGGTGGCCTGTGGTGCCCGCCCCGCATCGAGCACAGCGGCCCGGTCCGCATCAGACACTTCCGGGTGGTCTGCCGGCAAGCCGACGAGTCGTCGGCGACGATCTTCCTGCGCGCCGTTCTCGACGCGGCCGAGCCATGTGCGGTCACCTTCGACACCTGGCTCGATCGCCCCGACGGTGAGCCCGCCGTGGTCCACCGAGATGAGCAGCCGCTCGCTGCCGGCGAGAACCGCGTCGAGTGGACGATCACCGAACCCAACCCGCTGCTCTGGTGGCCGTGGTCGCTGGGCGAGCAACCGCTGTACGACCTCACGTGCGAGGTCCGGCTCGATGACGGCCTGGTGAGCGACTCCCGCCGGCGGCGGCTCGGGCTGCGCTCGATCAGCGCGCACAACTTCGTGTTCACGATCAACGGCGAGCGCCTGTTCCTGAAAGGCGCCAACCACGGGCCGACTCGGGCGGCCCTCGCCGAGACGCCGGCAGACGAGGTCCGCCGCGACGTGACGCTGGCGAAAGAGGCGGGGCTCGACTTCCTGCGGGTGCACGCCCACGTTGCTCGGCCCGAGCTGTACGACGCGGCCGACGAGCAGGGGCTGCTGCTGTGGCAAGACCTCCCGCTGCAATGGGGCTACGCGCGGTCGGTGCGCCGGGAGGCCCGCCGGCAGGCTCGCGAGGCTGCCGACCTCCTCGCCCACCATCCGAGCATCTTCGTCTGGTGCGGTCACAACGAACCGCTGGCGGTCGCGGTCACGCCCGCGGCGATCGACGACCCCGGCGCGCGCTGGGAGCTGGCCCGCAAGGCCGCCACGCTGATGATGCTGCCGACGTGGAACAAGACGGTGCTCGACCGGTCCATCAAGCGCGTGCTCGAGAAGTGCGACGGGTCGAGGCCGGTGATCGCGCACTCAGGCGTGCTCCCCCATCCCCCCCAACTCGAAGGCACCGACACCCACACCTACTTCGGCTGGTACCACGGCCAGTTCCGCCAGTTCCCCCGATTCCTCGGAGCATGGCCGCGGGTCGCTCGGTTCGTGAGCGAGTTCGGCGCGCAGGCCGTCCCGAGGCACGCGCCCTGGTTGCAGCCGGAACGATGGCCTGACCTCGACTGGCACGCCGCCCACGAGCGCCACGCGCTGCAGAAGGTGTTCTTCGATCAGCACGTGCCGCCCGCTGGCTACGAGACGTTCGGGGCGTGGGTCGATGCCACCCAGCGCTACCAGGCCGATCTCCTGAAGTGCCACATCGAGTCGCTGCGCCGCATCGCGTACCGACCGTGCGGGGGCTTCGCGCTGTTCTGCCTGGCCGACTGCACGCCCGCGGTGACCTGGTCGGTGCTCGACATCGACCGCGAACCCAAGCTCGCGTACGACGCGGTCCGAGCCGCGTGCGCGCCGGTCATCGTGGTGGCCGACTGGCTGCCCGAGACGATGGCACCGGGCGAGGAAGCCGCTGTCGACCTTCACGTGGTCAACGCCACTCGCATCGATCTGCGAGACATGGTGGCCAAAGCCCATCTGTCTTGGAGAGAGACAGGAGAGACCGCCCGCACCGACGCTGCGCCCCATGCCCCCCCGCCCCGCCGCGGTGAGCACCACTGGCGCTTCGCCGGCGACGCGCCGACCGACAGCGTCGTCCGGGTCGGCACCATCGGTTTCGTCACGCCGGACCATCCTGCCGAGATCGTGCTCGACCTCGAGCTCAGCGGCGCCGGCCCCGCCGACGCCCAGCCCTGCACCAACCGCTACACGTCCCAGGTCGCCGCACGAGCGTGAGCCTGATGAGCCCTGCCCCGGTTCGCCTCTGACGGGGCGTCATGGGTAGGTTCGTCGCATGGGACCCGTGGAGGATGCTCGTGACCGCGACACAACAAGCCCCTGACCAGCCGATCAGGTCACTCCCGGCCGCGGGGCCGGCGGTGAAGGGCCTGACCCCGAACATCGACGTGCCGGCGGTGCAGAAGCGCCCCCGGCGGCCCGCACCGTGGCCGCTCGATCTCTACCAGACCGCCGTCGGCAAGAAGTGGGTCATGGCGGTCAGCGGCGCCGGCCTCATGCTCTTCCTGTTCGCCCACATGATCGGCAACCTCAAGCTGTTCCTCAGCGCCGCCGAGCTCGACGAGTACAGCGCTGCGCTGCGCGAGCTGCTCTACCCGATCCTCCCGAACACCGTGTTCTTGTGGATCATGCGTGCCGGGTTGATCGCGTTCTTCGCCATCCACATGCACGCGGCGTACAGCCTGACGGTGATGAACCACCGAGCCCGACCCACGAAGTACTCCAAGCGCGACTACATCGCCGCGAACTGGGCGAACCGGACGATGCGCTACAGCGGCGTGATCATCTTCGCCTTCCTGCTCATCCACCTCGCCAACCTCACGTGGGGCTGGCAGTTCCTCGACAACGACCAGTGGGTCTTCGGCCAGGTCTACAACAACGTGACGACCAGCCTCAGCCAATGGTGGCTGGCAGGCATCTACATCATCGGACAGCTCGCCCTCGCACCCCACCTGTTCCACGGCTCCTGGTCGCTGTTCCAGAGCCTCGGCATCAACAGCCCGCGGCTCAACCCGCTGCGCAAGGGGTTCGCGTACGCGTTCACCGCGATCATCGTCATCCCGAACCTGTCCTTCCCGATCGCGGTGGTGACCGGGGCGGTGCGCTGAATGGCACTCCAACTCGACGCCAAGGCCCCGACCGGCCCCATCCAGGACGCGTGGGACAAGCATCGCTTCGACATGAAGCTGGTGAACCCGAACAACAAGCGCAAGTTCGAGATCCTCGTCGTCGGGTCGGGCCTGGCGGGTGCGGCCGGCGCCGCGTCGCTCGCCCAGCTCGGCTACAAGGTGAAGGTCTTCACCTTCCATGACTCGCCTCGCCGGGCCCACTCGATCGCGGCCCAGGGTGGCATCAACGCCGCCAAGAACTACAAGAACGACGGCGACTCGGTCTTCCGGCTCTTCTACGACACGGTGAAAGGCGGTGACTTCCGCGCCCGCGAGGCCAACGTCTACCGGCTCGCCCAGGTGAGCGTGGAGATCATCGACCAGTGCGTCGCCCAGGGCGTGCCCTTCGCCCGGGAGTACGGCGGCCTGCTCGACAACCGGTCCTTCGGTGGGGCGCAGGTGTCGCGTACGTTCTACGCGCGGGGCCAGACCGGCCAGCAGCTCCTGCTCGGTGCCTACCAGGCGCTCATGGAGCAGGTCGCCAAGGGCACCGTCGAGCTGTTCCCGAAGACCGAGATGCTCGACGTCGTCACCAAGGACGGACGGGCCTGCGGCATCGTCACCCGCAACCTGCAGACCGGTTCGATCGAAGCCCACTCGGGCCACGCGGTGCTGTTGTGCACCGGCGGCTACTCGAACGTCTTCTACCTGTCGACCAACGCCATGAACTGCAACGTGACCGCGGCGTGGCGGGCGCACCGCAAGGGCGCCGCGTTCGCCAACCCGTGCTACACGCAGATCCACCCGACGTGCATCCCCGCGAGCGACGAGTTCCAATCCAAGCTCACGCTCATGTCCGAGTCGTTGCGCAACGACGGCCGCATCTGGGTTCCCCAGAACCCCGACGACACCCGGCCCGCCCACCAGATCCCCGAAGGCGAGCGCGACTACTTCCTCGAACGCCGCTACCCCGCCTTCGGCAACCTCGTGCCGCGCGACATCGCCTCGCGCGCGGCCAAGCGCGAGGTCGACACCGGCCATGGCGTCGGCCCGCTGAAGAACGGCGTGTACCTCGACTTCGGCGAAGCCATCGAGCGGCTCGGTGCCGACATCGTGAAGGACCGCTACGACAACCTCTTCGAGATGTATGACCGCATCACCGACGAGAGCCCGTACCGCACGCCGATGCGCATCTACCCCGCGCCGCACTACACCATGGGCGGGTTGTGGGTCGACTACAACCTGATGACCACGGTTCCGGGGCTGTACGCGCTCGGCGAGGCGAACTTCTCCGACCACGGTGCCAACCGCCTCGGGGCGTCGGCGCTGATGCAAGGTCTGGCCGATGGCTACTTCGTGATCCCCTACACCGTCGGCGACTACCTGAGCGGCCTGCTGGGCCAGCCCGCCGTGCCCGTCAACGACCCGGTGTTCCACGAGGCGCAGGCCGAGGTCACCGGCGAGGTCAACCGGTGGCTGTCGGTGCGCGGCACCCACTCGGTCGACCACTACCACCGCGAGCTCGGGAAGCTCATGTGGGACTACTGCGGCATGGCCCGCAACCAGGCAGGCCTCGAGAAGGCCCTCTCCGAGATCCCTGCGCTGCGCGAGGAGTTCCGCAAGGACGTCCGCGTGCTCGGCACCGGCGAGACCATCAACCAGTCGCTCGAGAAGGTGGCCCGGGTCGACGACTTCTTCGAGCTCGGCGAGCTCATGTGCCGCGACGCGCTGCATCGGGAAGAGAGCTGCGGCGGCCACTTCCGCGAAGAGCACCAGACCGAGGAGGGCGAGGCGCGGCGCGACGACGAGCACTTCGCCTACGCCGCCGGGTGGGAGTGGAAGGGCCCCGGCCAACCCCAGGACCTCAACCGGGAACCCCTCGAGTTCGAGTATGTCCACCTGACCCAGAGGAGCTACAAGTGAGGGTCACGCTCAAGGTCTGGCGCCAGGAAGGGCCGACCACGGCCGGCCGCTTCGACACCCACCAGCTCGACGACATCTCGGCGGAGATGTCGTTCCTCGAGATGCTCGATGTCCTCAACGAGCGGCTCATCACCGCCGGCGAAGAGCCGGTCGCCTTCGACAGCGACTGCCGCGAAGGGATCTGCGGCACGTGCGGTCTGATGATCAACGGGCGGGCCCACGGCCCGGCGAAGGCGACGGCCACGTGCCAGCTCCACATGCGCAAGTTCCGCGACGGCGACGAGATCGTCATCGAGCCCTGGCGGGCCGCCGCGTTCCCGGTCGTCCGCGACCTCGTCGTCGATCGGGCGCCGCTCGACGCGGTGATCGAGGCGGGCGGGTACATCTCCGCCGACACCGGTGGCGCCCCCGACGGCAACCTCATCCCGGTACCCAAGGCCGTCGCCGACGCGGCGATGGACGCGGCCGCGTGCATCGGCTGCGGCGCGTGCGTGGCCGCGTGTCCCAACGGCGCCGGCCAGCTGTTCACGTCGGCCAAGTTGCAGCACCTCAACCTGCTGCCGCAGGGTCAGGCGCAACGGCTCGACCGCACGGTCGACATGGTCGAGACGATGGAAGCGTTCTTCGGCTCGTGCACGAACTACGGCGAGTGCCAGGAGGCGTGCCCGAAGGAGATCTCCATCGACTTCATCGCCTACATGAACCGCGACTACGTGAAGGCCAAGATGAGGAACCGCAAGCTCGTCGGCCAGCGCTTCCCGTAGACACGCCCCCCAGCCAACCGGGCCAGCAGCCGCGCCGCAAACGACGCGCACCACGGCCCAGTTCGGAGGGGCCGCCCAGTTCGGACGGTCCGCGCCATACTCGCCCGATGAGGGTTCGAGGACCCGTCGTCGTGAGCTGCGTGGTCGCCATGGCCCTGACCCTGGCTGGTTGCGGGGGCGCCCCCTCGACCCCGCCGCCGACTCGTCCACCGGGCGACACGTCGGCGGCCCCGTCCGCCGCCTCACAAGCAACGACCACCCCGCCTTCGACGACGACCACGACGACGACGACGACGACCACCACCACCGCGACGCCAGCCACGACCGTTGCCGCCGGCGACCCGCGCTACGCGGTCGCCAGCTTCTGGCAGGACTACACCGACACGAAGCGCAACCGGACGATGAAGACGCGCGTGTACTACCCCGCGAGCGGCACGCCCGGCACCGCCGGTACGACCAGGGCCGCGGGTGCGTTCCCCCTCGTCCTCATGGCGCACGGCTACCAGCTCCCGGCCGGCGGCTACGAGAAGATCCTCATGCAGGTCGCCGCGGCCGGCTACGTCGTGGCATCGCCCGCCTTCCCGCACACGAGCCAGGAGACCGGCGACGGCGACCGGTCCGACACCGTCAACGAACCGGCCGACCTGTCGTTCGTCGCCGACACGATCATCGAGCAGGCCGACGCACCCGGCGGCCGCCTTCCGCCGATCGCTGACCCGGCGCGCATCGCCGTGCTCGGCCACTCCGACGGCGGGCTGGTCGCCACCGCCACGGCGTACAACGCGCAGTACCGGGACCCGAGGGTGGCGGCGGTCGTCGTCATGACCGGCGGCATCGCCCTGTTCCCCGGCGCCTACTTCACGGCTCCCCCATTCGCACCGATGCTGGCGATCCACGCGACCGGCGACCAGACCAACAGCTACAGCGCGAGCGTCAGCCTCTTCAGCCGCGTGCCGAGCGGTACACCGCGCTACCTCGTGACGGTCGAGGGGGGCTCGCACCTCGGCCCGTTCATGTTCGACACCGCCATGCCCGAAGTCGGGCAGGTGATCATCGACTTCCTCGACGCCTACCTCGCCGGCACGAACGGCGCCGCCGAGCGCCTGCAGCGCGACGGCAACATCCCGAACACACTTCGCCTCCAGTCCGGCTGACCCGGCCGAGGGTGCGACCGCTCAGTGCGCCTCGTCGGCCGGCTCGATCGCCGCCTTCTGCTGGTTGCGATGGCGCAGGTACTCGATGCCGATCGGGACCAGCGACAGCACGATGATCACCGGGATCACGATGTCGAGCTTCTCGCCGAGACCGGGGAACTTCTGGCCCAACAGGTAGCCGAGCAGGGTCACGCCGATCGCCCAGAGCCCGGCGCCGACGACGTTGTAGGTGACGAAGGTGCGGTACTCCATCTTGCCGACGCCGGCGACGATCGGGGCGAACGTGCGCACGATCGGAACGAAGCGGGCGAGGATGATGGTCTTGGACCCGTGCCGCTCGAAGAAGGCCTCCGCCTTCTCCACGTTCTCGTGCTTGAACAGCCGCGAGTCGGGGCGCTTGAAGATCGACGGGCCGACCTTCTTGCCGAAGCCGTACCCGACCTGGTCGCCGAGGACGGCGGCGATGAAGCAGCCAGGGATGATGACCCAGATCGGCGCCGGGAACTGGATGTTGAACTGATCGTTCGGCGTCACCGCCGAGAGCAGGCCGGCGGTGAAGAGCAACGAGTCGCCGGGAAGGAAGAAGCCGATGAGCAAGCCCGACTCGGCGAAGATGATCAAGAACAAGGCGATCGTGGCGAACGTGCCGAAGAACGTGAGGAGACCCTGGGGGTCGATCCCGAGCGCGGCGACCATGACAGACGACATCGGGACAGCCTAGTTTGCCGACCGCGGTCAACTGAAGACGGCAGGTCGCGAGGCGAGCACGAGCTCAGGCCTCGGCGACGCAGGTGTTGCGCATGGCGCCGAGGCCCTCGATCTCGGTGTCGATGACGTCACCGGGCTGGAGGAACTGGCCCTGGGCGACTCCCACCCCCGACGGCGTCCCGCTGAAGCAGAGATCGCCGGCTCGCACCGTGAGGACCGACGACAGGAACTCGATGAGCGACGGCACGTCGAAGATCAGGTCGTCGGTGTAGGCGTCCTGCTTCACCTCGCCGTTGATCGCACACCGCAGATGCAGCCGGGCCGGGTCGTCAAGCTCGTCCAACGTGACCAGCGCCGGGCCGGTGGGCCCGAACGTGTCGAAGCTCTTGCCCATCGAGAACTGCTCGCCGCCGGCGAACTGCGTGGCCCGCTCGGAGATGTCCTGCCCGCAACAGAACCCGAGGACGTGATCGAGGGCGGCGCTCTTCGGTGTCCGCCGGGCGATGTCGGCCATGACGAAGACCAGTTCGGCCTCCCAGTCGTTCATCGCCTTGCCCGCCGGCAGCACGACGTCGTCATGGGGGCCGGCGAGGCAGGCCGGGAACTTGGTGAACGTGACCGGCTCGGCGGCGATCTCGGCACCGGTCTCCTCCGCATGTGACTTGTAGTTGAGGCCGATGCCGAAGCACGCCCCCGGATGGGGCACCGGCGGCCCCAGGCGCACGCTCGCCAGTGGAGTGCCACCCGACAGGGCACCCTGCTCATGCGCCGCCAGCGCCGCTTCCCACTGCGACGTGATGACGGTCATCGGGTCGGCCGACACCTCACCGCCGGACACCGTCGCCAGATCGAAGACCTCGTCTCCGGCGAGCAGCCCGCCTCGCCCATCGGCGTTCACGAATCTCATCTCGTTCTCTTCTCCTGTCGTCTCCCGGCTCGGACCCGGTCGTATGGGTTGGCGCCGCGCTCTCACTTTCGCGCTCTCGCGTGTTCTCCGTCAGCCGGCCAAGCTCGGTGGAGAACGCCCCCGCGGCCGCGGCATCGGGGACGCCGACGGTGATAGACGACAGGCGATGGATGGCCATCAGGCCGACGCCTCCCCGCGGGACGGCTTCTGCCACGTTCGCCTCCTTGGTTCGCACCTTCTGCACGGTCGCGCGCGCGGCCGACGGGGTCATGATCCCTGCCGATGAGATCGCGTCCCTCGAGGAGCCGGCGACCTGGCCGCACATCGAGCCTGAAAAGCTGTATCCCGACGCGGAACTGGAGCTACCGATTGCGTCGGTCGTGGTCGATCCGGGTGAGCTCGAGGAGCGTTGTGTTGCCGTACGCTCGTGGTTCTCGTGAGGTTCGAGGTTCGCGCAACAGGAACGGGCAGTTGTTCGTCAGAGCAGGTGATGGCAACGACCCGTTCATCCTCGGAGGCCGCGCCGGCGGTCGATGATCTCTCAGCATCGCCGGCCTCGATCGAGGAGCCTGCGGTCGTGGATCGCCCCGATCTGTTGATACAGGAGGTCGCGGGTCCTGTCGTGGACGTCGGCTTCGACGGCTTCTACCGGCAGGAGTACGACCGGATGGTGCGCGCGGCGTACCTGATGATGGGTAGCCAGCAGAGCGCGGAGGAGATCGTGCAGGACGCGTTCGTGCGCGTGCACCTGCGGTGGGCGAAGCTGGACTCGCCGGCCGCCTTCCTCCGGACCTGTGTGATCAACGGCTGCCGTGACCGGTTGCGGCGACGAACACGCCTGGCGGCGCGGGTGACGTTGCTGGCGGCGACACCAGACGCGCAGATCGGTTCTCCCACCGACGGCGATGGGGTCGAGCTCTACGACGTGCTGTTGACGCTTCCGCACCGCCAACGGGCTGCCATCGTCGGCCGCTTCTACTGCGGATGGGACGACGACGCGCTGGCCCAGGTGCTCGGCGTCCGTCCCGCGACTGTTCGTTCCCTTGTCCACCGCGGCCTGTCCGCCCTCCGAATCGAGCTCTCCTCATGACCAACCCCACGACCGACTCCGACCTCGCCGCCATGCTCCAGGACCGGGCGGCTGCGGTCCGACCCCACGCGCCAGCTCCCGCGACCATTGCTGCGCGTTCACGCCGGCTGCGTCGTCGTCGCAACGCGGTCGCGTCGGCCGGTGCCGCGACGGCAGCATCAGTTGCGGTGGTGACCGGCGCGGTCGCGCTTCGAACTTCGGCCGACGATCAGCAAGCCGCCGTGGACGTCGCGGCACCAATAGTTCCGCGGGCTTCGGTCACTGCGCCGTCTACGACCACGCCGCCACCTCGCTCAGGCCCGCCGCTGCGCATCGGGTTGGAGCTCACCGATGCGCAGGTCACCTCGGTGTCAGACAACGTCGAAGCGGAGCAGCCCACCAACGAGCCACCAGGTGTTCGTGTGGAGTACCAGAACGCGGCTGGCACTCGTCAGTTGAGCATCAGCACCGTCATGACCTCGCCGCCGCCCGCCGACCAGAAGCCCTTCATCTACATCCCTGGGCCCGGCACCAAGCGCCCCGTCGATCTGGGCGACGGCGTGCAGGGCACCCTCAGCACGATCGACGTCATCCCTGGCGGTACCTCGTCAGCCATCTCGGTGGAGGCGATCCAGGATGGTGCCGGCTTGCTCGTCTACGGCGTCGGGCTCAGCGAAGATGAGATGCTGTCCATCGCCAGCTCAGTGGTCATCAGCCAGCGCGGCGCCGGCTTCGATGCGCCCGGAGTCCCCGGCGACCTCGTGGCCGGTCGCCCGGGAAGCCCGTTCGACGGCAGGGGCTGGGGCGTGCGGACCCAGGTGGTCTATCGCACCGCGGACGGAACCGAGGTCGTCGTCGACGTGTACAACGGCGGAGGCGAGAATGTGTTCGAACCAGACCTTCAGAAGGCGAAGACGCAACCGACTGGTGTGCTCTACGAACTGTCCGTGCGGGGGCGCGAAGCCGTCGTCCGCCGCTTCCCCGACATGGCGAGCCCGACCAACGGCGAGATCGTCACCGTTACCTGGCGCGAAGCGACCGGACAGCTCGTAGCCGTGCGCTTCACACCGCCACCGAACATCGTCCCCGACCCGACCGTGGTCGCCCCGAGCGTGAAAGAGCTGACTGAACCCGAGTTCCAGGCGCTCCTGGCGGAGGTCGGCCAACGGTGACGACACGTAACACACTCTCCCGACCGACCGGCGCATTGGATCCGCTCATCCGCTACGCGCAGGCAACACCGCTCGGTCGATGAGCTCGACCGGGTCACCCGGGTCGAGTACACGCCTGAGGGGTGGGTCGCCGCGTCGACTGACCCGGCGGGCGACCGGACCGCTTATGGCTATGACCCGATGGGTCGGGTCACGTCGGTGACTGACCCGAACGGAAACACCACCAGTTATGCCTATGACCCGGTGGGGAACTTGACCGGTCAGCGCCGCCCGCAAGACATCGTCCAGACCCCGCTCAAATCCGGAGAGCCCCATTAGGAGTGATGGTCGTTGTAGCTGACCCAGGCGAACGACCCCGAGAGGCACCCACCCTTGGACCATGGCGTCATCCGGTGCGTGCATCAGCCCGACCGTGTGGCCTGTGGCGTGCCACCGTGGCGAAGGCCAAGCTCGAGCCGGCGCGACGCGACGAGGCCGCACGACCTGCGGCACCACGACGCGAGCCTCCCGATCCACCACGGCGAGTCGGCTGAACCTGAACCCGCACGGTCAGCGTCTCAGACAGACGGCTGTGGTTGGTTGAACTCGATCCAGCCCACGCCGGCCGCGCCATCAGCATCCGTGAAGTGCCCCATGCCCCGCGGGAAGCGGGCCGTCCGGCCGTCGTCGGCGACGAGCAGAACCGGCGCCCAGCCGGTCGGCTCGAACACGACGTCGGTGTCGTCGAGGTGCAGCGCCGCCGCGGTCGGGATGCCTTCGGCGTCGAGCTCCTCGTCGACGGTGAAGCCCACGAAGACATCGAGTGGCTTGCCATCGCGCTGCTGCGCGTAGCCGAAGCCCTGCTGCTCCGGCTTGGTCGTCACCGCGTGCCACTTCGACCCGTCGTCGAGCTGGAACGCCGTCCAGCACCAGCCCGTCGCCCACCAGTCGCGCACGCCCCAGGAGTGGTCGCGCTGGCCGACACCATCGAAGTCGATCCGCTCGTCGCCCACGAGGACCTCACCGTGGACGCGGCACGGGATCTCGTAGCGGGTGAGCACGGCGGGGTAGGCGAACGGTGAGCCGTCGGTCTCCCACTCCAGATCGAAGCCGAGCGGGACCCGATCGCCAAATGCGCCGCGGTAGGTGTCGGCCGGATCGTCCAACGACACCGCGAAGGCTTCGAGGCCGAGGCTCCACCGGTCGAGCGGCTCCTCGCAGGTGTGGTCGGCCCAGAGCCCGTCGTGGCGCAGCTCGAGGGAGCCGCTGGGGGGAAGCGGGGCCGCGTGCTCGATCACCGTCACGAGGGGGCGACCGATGCCGACGAGGCACGCCCAGTACCAGGTGACACCGAGGTTGGGAGAGAGCCCGATGCGGACGTAACCGCCGAGCGTCGCGTCGGCGCTCACGAAGTCGAAGTACCACGACTCGTTCCAGAGCTGCTCGCCGCCAGGCGTGTGCCGCCGCTCGTCGCGGGGGTCGACGACGAACCGGTCGGTGTCTGCCATCGCATCACTCTCTCACGGTCAGTTGGCATCCGGCGACGCTCGCCGGGCGAGGGCGATGATCGCCATGGCTTGATCGAGCGTGACGCCGCCGTCGGCGCGGACCACGAGCGCGGGCGCGGCATCGGCCCACCAGATCTCGTCGAGCGGGCCGAAGCCGTCGCCGGCGTAGTCGGCGATCAGGAGGCCGTCCTTCTCGGTGACCTTCCCGCCCGCGCGCTCGGCCTCGCGCCGCCACGTGTCGGCGGTCAGGGTCGTGGCCGCCACGGTCACCGTCGAGGTGCGATTGGTGGCCGACTGGTAGCGGCACCGGCCCGACGGATCATCGACTCGTTGCCACGCCTCGCCGAGCGCACCATTGATCGCCGCGGGCGGCACGCGATCGCAGAGCTGGCTCACCGAGAGCAGCGTGGTGGTCGTCGCCGGCGGCGCGGCCGCGCCGGCGCATGCCGAGACGCCCGCGGCCGCGAGCAGGAGGGCGATGAGGCGGTTGCGCGAGCGAGCCATGAGCGAGCGCCGTGGGTCAGGCACAGGAACGCACCGGTCGGCCGCCGCCAGCATAGGGGGGAGCCGTTCGCCGAAAGAAGTTCGCTATGCTAAGAGGCTGCGCCGATAGGCGCAGCCGTGGCCCGAGCGGCCCGGCGCGCAGCGCCAAGAGCGGGAGATTTGGCGCTACGAGCCGCGACGACCGAACCTATCCGCTGAGCCTCTAAGAAGTTCAGCGGGCAGGTGCGACCCGTCGCCCCGCGGGTGCCGGGTTCCCTGCTCCGGGTACGGCGCGCCGGGCCGCTCGGGCTGCAGATCTGCGCATCGGCGCATCCTCTTGAGCAGCCCGGGGGGAAGGACAGCAATGAGCCCAGCGAAGCGAGCCGGCAATGGCGGCGATCGGGCGGCCGAGATCACCCGGCTGCGGCTGGCGACGCTCCGGCTCGCCCGCCGGCTGCGGCAGCACGCGTCTCACGGCATCACGCACTCCCAGCTCTCTGCGCTCGCGACCATCGACCGGAACGGACCGTTGACCTTGGGCGAGCTGGCGCAGATGGAGAAGGTGCAGCCCCCGTCCATCAGCCGCATCGTCGCCGCCCTCGAAGGAGACGGCTACGTCGATCGTGTTCCCGGCCCGACCGACAAGCGGGTGGCGCTGGTCCAGGTGACGCCGAAGGCGGCGCGCGAGCTCGAGGCGATCCGGGCCGAACGCGACGCCTGGCTGGCCGCGCGCATGGCCACGCTGTCCGGCGCGGACCAGCAACGCATCGTCGACGCACTCCCGGCGCTGGAGGCGTTGCTCGAATCGCCCGACACCTCGGGTGCACCGTTGGCGTGACAGCCACGCGAGGCGTCGCGGACTGGGACGCGCTCGCGACCACCGACCGGCACGTTGTTGCCGGCGATGTTGTTGCCGGCGATGTTGACCGAGGCCCGCCGGTGCTCGAACGCTCAGCCGGCCGGAGCGTCGTGGTCCCCCGAAGCCACCGCTCCGGGCGGTGGAGGTGGGGCGACGGTGCCCGGAGCCGGCGGCGGCGGCACCGCACCCCCCGGCGCAGGCGGCGAGCTCACCGGCTGGCCCGGAGCCGGCGGCGGCGGCACCGCACCCCCGGGCGGAGGCGGCGGCGTGACGGCTTGTCCCGGAGCCGGCGGCGGCGGCACCGCACCCCCCGGCGCAGGCGGCGGCGCAACAGGCCCACCAACCGGCGCAGGCGGCGGCGCAACAGGCCCACCAACCGGCGCAGGCGGCGAGCTCACCGGCTGGCCCGGAGCCGGCGGCGGTGCCGGAGCCGCCGTTCGCAAGGCGAAGCTCGTCAGCGCTCCCATCTGCTCGTTCTGCTGCAGCCCGGTCATCACCCGCTCCATCTCGGCCGGCGTCTGCTCGGTGGCACGGCCCGTTTGCTGCAAGTAGGCGAGCACACCGAGATCGTGGAAGTACGACTCGGACGGGTAAGCCGGCTTGGCCTGGTTCGGATCGCCGCTGACCGCGGTGTTGATCGAGCTCGCCATGCTGTTGGCGCCCTTCTTCAGGTCATCGAGAAACCCCATCCATCGCTCCTTTCGTCGGTGGGTGGTCGTGCATCCGTGCACGACCACACCGTGCAAAACCTACGGGACAGACAGCGGTGCGTAGTACTCGGCGTCGGGGTCGGGGGTCGGAGCCGCCTCGTCGTCGAAGGCCGCCAGAAGCTCGTACATCTGGTCGTTCAGCGCGCTCGGCACCGACCAGTCGAGATCGCCGGCGACGCCGGCCGCGTCGGCGAAGGGCCGCAGGAAGGTGAAGTAGACGTACGCGCCGCAGCGGATCATCTCGTCGCGGCTCATCGCCGCGATGTTGCGGTAGTGCTGCCGGTTGGCGTCCCGGACGACGGCGACGATGTCGTCCAGCTCGCCGAGCGGCACGAGCTCGAGCGAGCGTTGCGGCGTGTCGGTTGTGTAGAGCGAGAAGCCGACCAATCGGTCGAGGTAGTCCTCCGGCGTGGTGACCGCAGTGCCGAAGTCGGTCACGCGCAGATCGACACCGTCCAGCACGAGCGCGGCGGTCAGGTTGTGGTACGGGACTTCCCTCGCGACGTCGGACCACCAGAAGTCGCTCTGGCTCATGCGGTAGAAGTCGCGCACCAGCAGCACACGACCGTCGGGCAAGGGATAGGGGCCCGTGTCGCCGCTGCCGACGCGGGTGTCGAAGTACAACAGGAACAAGTAGTTCACCAACGTTGCGTTGAACTTCTTGATCTGCGTGCGGAACGCATCGGTCACGACCGGAACCACACCCTCCACCAGCGGTGCAAGTACGTCGTTGCCGTACGGCCGCACGATGCCGCCGGCGTCCCACGCCTGCCGGGTGCCGTCCTGGCGGCGGAACGCCATCGCGGCGCGCTCCCAGAAGTCCATGACCGTGAAGGCGTCGTCGAGTGAAGGATCGGCCGTCGTGAGGATCTTGCGACCGAGCAACCAGAAGTTGGCGATCGACCAGAGGTAGACCGAGTTGACGTTCGAGCCGGGTCGGTGCCCGGTCAGACCGATGTCGCCGGCCGGCCGGGCCGCATCGATGGCTTTCATCATCTCGGGGTAGCGCAGGAACGACTCGGCGCACGCCACCAGGATGTAGGGCGTCACCGGGATGAGCTGCGATCGGTACGACGTCCGCTCGATGGTCAGCGCCTGGGCGATCGGGCCGTGATAGGCGATCAGCTCGTCGGCCTTCGCGTGCATCTGTTGGCGCGACCGCTCAGCCACGAAGCACGCCTTGCTCGCCCGAGCAGTCGAGCTCGACCGGTGCACCGTTCGCCGGTTCGCCGTCGAGGAAGGTCGCACCCATGATGCACGGGACCTGGAACTCGCGGCTCACGATCCCGATGTGCGAGCGCAGCGTGCCCCCCGTGCAGACGACGCCGGCCAGCTCGTCGAAGATGGGCGAGAGGAAGGTGGCGCCCGCGTCGCGCACAAGCACGATCGTGCCCTCGGCGCCACTGTCCATCAGGTCGAGCACATCCTCTGGACCCTCCATCACCCGCCAGCGGCCGGAGACGCTCGGGCTGTCGAACACCTTTCCGCCGGTTGCGAGCACACGAAGCCCGTCGTTGGTCATCGGCCCGGATGGTATCGGGACCGGCCAGCACTAGCCTGCGCTACGTGCCTGCGTTCCTCTCTGACGAATGGCTCCACACGCTCGACATCGCGGCACGAAGCGACGACGACTTGCGGACGGCGGCAGCCGAGCTCGACCTGATCATCCAGCAGAAGGTGACGGGCACGAGCAACGGCGATGTCGCCTACCACGTGGTGCTGACGCCGGCCGCGGTTGGTGTGCGCCCGGGCGTTGCACCCGATCCGACCATCACCTTCACGACCGACCTCGCCTCGGCCCGCGCCATCGCGAACGGCTCCGAGAGCGCCCAGGCCGCCTTCATCGACGGGCGCCTGCGGGTCGGGGGAGACCTCCGCCGGCTGCTCGACGCCCAGGGAGCGCTGGCCCGCCTCGGCGACACGCTGGCCGCCGCGTCCCATGCCTGAGCTACCAGAGCTGCAAGCCCACGCCGAACGGCTCACCGAAGCGTTCGGCGGGCGGGTGCTCACGGGCTTCAAGCCCTTGACGTTCACCGCGCTCAAGACGTACGCGCCGAAACCGGACGAAGCGGTGGGCCACGCGCTGCGCGGTGTCGGCCGGCGCGGGAAGCACCTGCTGATGGAGGTCGAGCCCGGTAGCGGTGACGACCTGACGTTCGTCGTCCACTTGATGCAGGGCGGCCGGCTGAGACCCGACGAGAAGCAGGCACCCAAGCCGCGCGGCGGCATCGCCCGGTGGGTGTTCGACGAGGGTCCCGCGCTCCTGCTCACCGAGGCCGGAACCGACAAGCGCGCCGGCGTGTGGGTCGTGGCGGGCGATCCCGACGACCACGAGCCAATCGTCGGCCTCGGACCGGACGCGGACGCGATCGACGAGAGCGCGCTGGCGGCGATCATGAAGGAGCACTCGGGGCGCCTCCACGGCGTGCTGCGCGATCAGCGCGCGATCGCCGGCATCGGTCGCCGCCTCGCCAACGAGATCTGCCATCGGGCGAAGCTCTCACCGTTCGCCAACGCGTCCAGGCTGACCGGCGACGAGATCGGCCGGCTGTTCGCGGCGACGAACGCCTGCCTCCACGGCTCGCTCGCGTACGAGCGCTCGCGCGACGACATGAGCTCGTCGAAGGAACGCCCCGCCGGCGTTCATCACCGCGCCGGCGAGGAGTGCCCCGTGTGCGGCGACAACGTCCGGGCCGTCGAGTACCGCTCCTACACGGTCAACTACTGCCCGACCTGCCAGACCGGCGGCAAGATCCTCGCCGACAACACGACGTCGAAGTTCCTCAAGTAGCGGCGTGGCTGGTGGACGGCCGCGACGCCGTCAGTCGATGAGGCCGAGCTCGCGCACGGTGTCGCGCTCTTCCACGAGCTCGGAGATCGTCGCAGCGATGCGCTGCTGGGAGAACTCGTTGTGGTCGAGCCCTTGCACGATCTCCCACTCGCCGCCCTTGGTCCGGACCGGGAAGGAGGAGAGCAGCCCTTCGGGCACGCCGTAGCTGCCGTCGGAAGGCACCGCCATGCTGACCCAATCGTCGTCGGCCGTGCCCTCCATCCAGTCATGCACGTGGTGGATGGCTGCGTTGGCTGCGCTGGCCGCGCTGGACAGACCGCGGGCCTCGATGATGGCCGCGCCGCGCTGCTGCACGGCCGGGATGAAGGTCGACTCGATCCAGCTCTGGTCACCGATGACCTCGTGGGCAGGCTTGCCCTGGATCTCGGCGTGGAAGACGTTCGGGTACTGCGTCGACGAGTGGTTGCCCCAGATGGCGAGCTTGGCGACGTCGGTCACCGGAACACCCGCCTTCGCGGCGAGCTGCGCGACCGCGCGGTTGTGGTCGAGGCGGGTCATGGCGGTGAACCGCTCGTTCGCGATCGACGGAGCGTTGTTCATGGCGATCAGGCAGTTCGTGTTGGCGGGGTTGCCGACCACGAGCACGCGCACGTCGCCGGCCGCGTTGTCGTTCAACGCCTTGCCCTGGACGGTGAAGATGGCACCGTTCGCTTCGAGCAGCTCCTTGCGCTCCATGCCCTTGGACCGCGGCCGGGAGCCGACGAGCATGGCGAAGTTCACGCCCTCGAACGCCACGTTGGGGTCGTCGGTCTGGACGACCCCTTGCAGCAAGGGGAACGCGCAGTCCTCGAGCTCCATGCACACGCCCTTCAGCGCGTCGAGCGCGGGGGTGATCTCGAGAAGCTGCAGGATGACCGGTTGGTCCTCGCCGAGCATCTGGCCGCTGGCGACTCGGAAGAGGAGGCTGTAGCCGATCTGGCCGGCAGCTCCGGTGACAGCGACACGGACGGGTTGGTTCACGGGGTTCTCCACGACGTCTTGACTGATCGTCCGAATCTAGTGATCACAGCCGGCGCCACGAAAACCGAGACGCACCGTCACGAGTCGGCCGCGACGGCGAGTCGCAACAAGTCGGTGATCGTCGCCGACAGCGGCTGCGTCTGCCGGCCGGGTACCGGCATGACGGTCTCGGGGACGAGCACGCGCAGAGCCTTCGGTTTGATGGTGATCCGGACCGGCGAGTCGAAGGTGAGGGCTTCGCCATCCACGCCGGCGTAGATCTGCCCTCGCGAAGGGCACGCAACCTCGAAGCTCGCGGCCGGCCACTGCCAGAAGCCGTCCTGTGCGCCCAGCGTCCCGAGGACGGCGGCCGTGGTGATCCGGCGGAGCTGCTTCTCATCCGCCGGTTCGAGCACGGTGATCTGGAGCTCGCCGCTCTCCAGCGACGCACGCACGCCCATCTCGCTGAACGAACCCATCTCGTACGCGCCGACAGCTACGAGGATCATGAACGCTGACCGGAACGACTCACCGCCAGGGCCGTTGAACTCCAAGGGGCTGGGCTCGCGCCCGCCGGAGAGGATCTCGCTGACAAGGTTCTGCCCCGTCTCGATCTTCGCGTCGCGATAGCCGGGTTCGTGCACCAGGTCGGCATACACACCGAAGCTCGCGTTGTTGAGGAACAGCCGGTCGTTGATGTCGCCCATGTCGACCTGCACCTCGTGCCCGTAGAACGCGGCGAGCGCGTCGAGCGGCGACGATCGGTCGAGACCGAGGTCGCGGGCGAAGTGGTTGCGCGTACCGACCGGGATGCAGACGAACGGCACATCGTGCTTCGCCGCGATCGACGCGACCAGGCCAAGCGAGCCGTCACCGCCGGCCATGCCAAGGGCTTCGGCCCCGCCCCGCACAAGCCCTTCGGCCAGCTCGACGAGATCGTCGCCCTTGTGCAGGACCTTCACGTGGATGCCCATGCGCTTGGCGTGGTGCGCCAGCTCGATCTGCTCCGCCTTCCCACCGCCCGACTTCTCGTTCACGATGAGCCCGCATGGGATGGTGACCTGCCGCAGCGGCACGCTCGGCTTGGCCGCGGCCGCAGGCAACGCGACTCGGTTCTCACGCCAGCGCTTGTACGCGGGCCCGAGGTCGAGGGCGCGCGCCGAGAAGTACCCGAACAAGACGCCGAAGCCCACGATGCTGAACACGGCACGAGGACGGTTCAGCGCGAACCCGATGACGGCGACGACGACCGATGCTGCCGCCACCCCGGCGAGGAGGTAGCCGAGATGGCGCTTCACCCGCCGTCCCGTCACCGACCACCAGATGCCTATTGCCAGCAGGCCGAGATCGACGAGCAAACCGATCATCTCGACGAAGTCTTGGACGATGACCACCGCGACCCTGGCGACGAGGAGGACGAGGGAGATCAGCGCGATCCACGCGGCGACCTTGCGCCCGCCGAGAACGCGCCGGACCGGACGGTCGTGCGGCGGCGCAGAGCCGGCACCAGGAGCCGGCCCATCGGCTGTGCCGGTCTCAGGAGCGGTGGCGTCTTCGGTCACCCCGACCGGTCCAGCGCCGGCTTGGGAGTGCGCCCCGGGATTCGCGGCCAGCGCACCGGCACCTCCCGGCGGTTCGCGTACATGTCGAGCACGAGCAGCGTGATCGACGCTCCAAGGGTTCTCGTCGAGTTGGTGCTGTTCGAGATGACCTGTCCGTGTGTGAAGGGAAGCAGCGCCGCCAGCGGGGCCGCCGCCCAGAGCTCGAGCGTGCGGCGGCGGAAGAAGCGGACGATGACCGCGATCGTGACGAGCAGCACGACCAGGGCGACGACGAAGTCGGGCCAGCGGTCATAGGCCGACCAGCTGTTGAGGTAGGCGTCCAGCCAACCGCTGAACGGGATGGCGACGAACGTCGCCACGTTCACACCGGTGGTCATCCGGGCGTGTGTGTACAAGAACCACGCACCCGCGGCAACGGTCGGTACGGCGACCAGCCGGACGCGTGCCCACACCGGGCGGCCCACCGCGCCGACAGCAACGCCCAGCACGGCGGCGAGCATGACCTCGCGCGACATGACCGTCACGGTGCCCGCGACGAGTGCCCAGCCCCACCGTCCTCGACGGACGGCGAGCACGGCCCCGACCAGACCGGCAAGGGCCCAGACGTCGGGCAGGTCGAGCATGACGCCCACGAGCACGAGTGGATTCGCGGCGAAGGCCAAGCCCGCGCGCGGCGGCGCTCGCAGCTCGCTCGCCAGCCGCGACGTGAGGTAGGTGCCGATGCCGACCGCGATCAGGTTGGAGAGGACCAAACCCCACAACAGGGCCTGCTCTCCCCCCAGGCGGAACGGCGCCGCGGTCAAGGGGTAGAAGATCCGCTGCGTCCGGTACGTCGCCGAGTCGAAGTACCGATCCATGTCGCCGGGATTCAGCAACAGCGGGTCGCGTGCCACCAGCCAGTAGTACTGGCCGTCGTGGTGGTCGACGAACGGGACGTTCACGTCTTCATGCCCGAGGATCTCTCGGGCCCGTTGGACCATCGCCGGGTCGTTCTTGCCCAGCTTCACGAACCACTCGGCGTTTCCGCCCTGCGCCATCGCGATGACGAGACTGATCGCGAGGTAGGCGAGAGCGGCACCTATAGCAAGCCGCAACGCGTTGGCGCGTTCAGGTCTCGTCGCCGATGAGCGCGCCGTTGACGCCATGCCCGGAGATTAGGCGGGAAGTTGCATGCTCTTGACTTCGAGGAACTCTTCCAGGCCGAACGGCCCGAGCTCTCGCCCATTGCCCGACTGCTTGTAACCGCCGAACGGCGCCTGGATGTTGAACGCGCCGCCGTTGATCTCGACCTGCCCGGTGCGCAGACGGCGAGCCACGGACTTGGCCCGCTCGACATCGCCAGACTGCACGCCGCCAGCCAGACCGTAGACCGTCGAGTTCGCGATCTCGATCGCTT
>JACPNV010000016.1:58210-93571 GCA_016185305.1 Actinomycetota bacterium
CGATCGCTTCGTCCTCGGTGTCATACGGCATGATGCACAGCACCGGGCCGAAGATCTCTTCCTGCGCGATCGTCATGTCGCGAGTGACGTCGGCGAAGATCGTCGGCTTCACGAAGTAGCCCCGGTCGAGCTCGCCGGGAGCGTCTGGTCCACCGGTCACGAGGGTGGCGCCCTCGTCGATGCCCTTCTGGATGTAGCAGCGCACGCGATCGCGCTGGGCCGCCGAGATGAGCGGGCCGAGATCGGCGCCGCTGTCGGCCGGACCGACCGTCATCGCCTCGGCCTTCTCGCGAGCGAGATCGGCGACCCGGTCTTGCAACGACCGGGGGACGAGCATCCGCGTCAGCGCCGAGCACGTCTGGCCCGAGTTGAGGAAGCAGCCGAACTGCACGCCCGGCGGAACGCAGGCTTCGAGGTCGGCATCGTCGAGGATCACGTTCGCCGACTTGCCGCCGAGCTCGAGGGCGACGCGCTTGACCGTCTGCGATGCGACCTCCGACACCCGCTTGCCCGCGCGAGTCGAACCGGTGAACGACACCATGTCGATATCGGGATGGGCCGCGATCGCCTCGCCCACCACCAGACCGGTGCCGCTCACGAGGTTGAACACGCCCGCGGGCAGACCGGCGTTCTCGACGATCTCGGCGAGGATGAACGCGTTGAGCGGGGCCACCTCGCTCGGCTTCAGCACGACGGTGCAGCCGGCAGCCAAGGCGGGCGCGACCTTCGCCACGATCTGGTGCAGCGGGTAGTTCCACGGGGTGATGGCGCCGACCACGCCGACCGGCTCGCGGACGACCAGCGAGTTGCCGAGCTGCTGCTCGAACTCGAACTCGTCGAGGAGCTGCACGAAGGAGGCCATGTTGCCCGCCGGCAGGCCCGCCTGGATGAGGTTGGCGAACATGAGGGGCATCCCGACCTCGCGCGAGATCACTTCGGCGATCTCACCGCTGCGCTCGCCAAGGCCCTCGGCCAACGCCTGCAGGTACTTGCGCCGTTCCTCCCTGTCGGTCGCGCTCCATGCGGGAAAGGCCGCCTTGGCCGCGGCGACGGCCCGGTCGACATCAGCCGGCGTGCCCTCGGGGACGTGACCCATCACCGCTTCGGTGTTGGCATCGATCACGCCGATCGTGGCCGAGCTCGCGCTCGGAACCCAGGCACCGTCGATGAAGAGCTTGTCGTGCTCGGTCACCACTTCCCCCCTTTGCTGGTCAGCGATCAAGTAGCTCGCGTAGGCTTCGGACACGCTACCGGCCCGGTGGCGGTCTGCCACGTGCGGCGAGCACGGCGGCCACTGGCGCTCCTGGCCGCGAGCCTGCGCCAGTAGAGTTGCCCGTCGAACGCTCTCCCCTATGGCTCCCGTTCCCTGCGCTTCCATCGTCATCCCGTGCTACGACGAGGCACCGACCATCAAGGCGGTGCTCGAGCGTGTGCTTGCGTCCCCGTACACGGCCGAGGTCATCGTGGTCGACGACGGTTCGACAGACGGCAGCGCCGCGCTGGCCCGCAGCGTCGACGACCCGCGGGTGCGCGTCTTCGAGCATGGGCTCAACATCGGCAAGGGTGCGTGCCTCCGCCGAGCCTTCCGCGAGGTCACCGCTCCGTACGTCATCGTGCAAGACGCCGATCTCGAGTACGACCCCGCGATCTACAAGCAGCTCCTCGAGCCATTGTTCGACGACGCCGACGTCGTGTTCGGGTCGCGGTTCGCTCCTCAGCCGCATCGAGTTCTCTACTTCCGGCACTCTCTCGCGAACAAGTGCATCACCTTTCTCTCCGACGGCGTCACCAATCTGAACCTCTCCGACGTGATGTCCGGCGCGAAGGCGTTCCGCCACGAGGTGCTGGAATCGATCGAAGTCGAGCAGGACCGCTTCGGCGTCGAGCCCGAGCTCGTCGCCAAGGTCGCGGCCGGGCGCTGGCGCGTCTTCGAGGTCGGCATCCCGTATGAGGGCCGCTCGTACGCGGAGGGGAAGAAGGCGACCTGGACGGCGGCCATCGGCAGCTTGCTCGCGGTGTTCCGCTACTCGCGGTTGGGCACTCGACTCGCCAAGCCGCGGGAGACGTTCGAGGCGGTCACCTTCTCGAGTGCTGACGTCGAGCTGGCAGAGGCGCTCGACAGCCTCGACGACGCCGGCAACTACGCCGACTGGATCGTCGAGCTGATCGCACCGCACCTCGGGCCACGAGTGCTCGAAGTGGGGGCCGGCCACGGCACGATGTCGGTTCGCCTGCGCGATCTCGCAGCGTCGTTGACGGCGACTGAGCTCTCGGCCCGCTCGGCCGACCTGCTGCGAGAGCGCTTCGCTGGCGATCCCAAAGTTTCGGTGGTCGAGGGCGACATCGCCACGGCAGCCGCTCACGGCCCGTTCGACTCGGCGGTCATGGTCAACGTCCTCGAGCACATCCCCGACGACATCGGCGCGCTGCGCGACCTCCACGACGCGATCGCACCGGGGGGAACGGCGGCGATCTACGTTCCCGCGTACGAGGTGCTCTACAGCGACTTCGATCGGCGCATCGGTCATTGCCGCCGCTACCGGCGATCGACCATCGTCCAAGCGCTCACCACCGCAGGCTTCGAGATGGTGAGCGTCCGCTACCTGAGCCTGCCCGGCGCGCTCGCGTGGCTGGTTGTCGCACGCCTGCTCGGCCGGCAACCCACCAACCCGCGCATCGCGGGCTTGTACGACCGGGTTGCCATACCAGTCCTCCGCCGCGTCGAAGCCCGGTGGGAGATGCCGGCTGGCCAGTCACTGCTCGCCATCGCTCGGCGCCCCCTCGAGGCCGCCGACTGACCCGCCGACTCACGCAAGAGCACTGCGCCGAGCCGGTTCGAGGTCGGGCCTACAGCCGGTCGACGATCGCCGACGCGAACTCTGAGCACTTGACCTCGGTGGCGCCGTCCATCAAGCGGGCGAAGTCGTAGGTCACGATCTTGTCGGCGATCGTCTTCTCCATCGCGCTGACGATGCTGGCGGCGGCCTCGTTCCAGCCGAGGTGCTCGAACATCAGCACGCCGCTCAGCAGCACCGAGCCCGGATTGACCTTGTCCTGGCCGGCATACTTCGGCGCGGTGCCGTGGGTCGCTTCGAAGATGCCGTGGCCGGTCACGTAGTTGATGTTGCCGCCCGGAGCGATGCCGATGCCGCCGACCTGCGCGGCCAGCGCGTCACTCAGGTAGTCGCCGTTGAGGTTCATCGTGGCGATGACGTCGAACTCCGCGGGACGGGTGAGCACTTGTTGCAGCGTGATGTCGGCGATGGCGTCCTTCACGAGGATCTTGTCGCCCGGGTCGCCGCCACAGTCGTCCCACCCGACGGCGACGTCGCTGAACTCCTCGCGCACGAGCTCATAGCCCCAGTTGCGGAAGGCGCCCTCGGTGAACTTCATGATGTTGCCCTTGTGCACCAGCGTGAGGCTCTTGCGGCCGTGCTTCACGGCGTAGTCTAGGGCGGCGCGCTGCAGCCGTTGCGAGCCGGTCTTGGACACGGGCTTGATGCCGATGCCGCTGTCTTCGCGGATGCTCCACCCGAACGAGTCGTGCAGCAGCTCGATGAGCTTGCTCGCTTCGGGCGTGCCGCTCTCGACCTCGAGGCCGGCATAGATGTCTTCGGTGTTCTCGCGGAAGATCACCATGTCGACCAGCTCGGGCCGCTTCACCGGCGACGGCACGCCGTTGAACCAGCGCACCGGGCGCAGGCAGACGTACAGATCGAGGATCTGGCGGAGGGCGACGTTGAGGCTGCGGAACCCGCCGCCGATCGGCGTGGTGAGCGGGCCCTTGATGCCGATGAGGTAGTTCTGGAAGGTGTCGACCGTTTCCTGCGGGAGCCACTCGCCCGTCTCGTTGAAGGCCTTCTCGCCCGCCAACACCTCTTTCCACTCGATCGTCTTGGCGACCTTGGTGGCCGCGGCGTCGAGCACCAGCTTCGCCGCCGGCCAGATGTCGACCCCCGTGCCATCCCCCTCGATGAACGGGATGATCGGGTTGTCAGAGACGTTCAGCGTGTGGTCTTCGTTCAGGGTGATCTTGTCGGCCATGCCGGCGACCCTAGCGGCAAGACAAGTTCAAGACAAGTGTCGCCGCCGCGACCATCCGGCGGAAGATCGCGCACCTCCCAGGTGCAGGATCTTCCGTGCTTGTCACAGGGCATCGGCATGATGGCGAGGACGGGGAACGCGGCCCTCCCGGGCTCGCGGACCGCCACGAACCCTCGAGCGAACGGTGTTGCAGCGATGGACGACGATCTCGATGTCCGGGTGGCCAGACTGGCGCGGGCGCAACACGGTGCCTTCACCCGGCGAAGCGTGCTCGAGCAGGGTGGTTCTGATCGGCAGATCGCCCATCGGCTTGACCGCCAACTCTGGCTTCCGACGGCTGATCCCGGGCGATACGTGCTCGCATCGAGCAGGCCGACGGCCGAGCGAACCTGGATGCTGGCCTCGTTCACGCACCCCGCAGCCGTCGTGTCCGGCAGGTCCGCCGCGCAGCTTCTCGGTATACGCGATGTTCGGGCCGAGCGACCCGAGATCACTGTTCCCGCTGGAGCACGATGTACGAGCAATCTGGCAATCGTTCGCCGATCGAAACTCATCCATGCGACGAGGCGCCGAGGGATCCCCGTCATGCGCATCGAGCAGACGATCATCGACCTCGCCCGCCGGCTGAGCGAGGCCGACCTGTTCACCCTCACCGATGACGCCATCGCGGCAAACGTCCTGGCGGCCGAACGACTCGCCGGTCGCTATGCCGTGGTGGCCCGATCACGCCCTGCGGGGTTGGCCAAGGTGCGAAGGTTGCTGGACGCGTTCGGCGACGGTTACGTGCCGCCGGCCTCCGAACTGGAACGGCTGCTCTACGCCACACTCGACTGGCCCGGCATGCCACCGTACGAACGTCAGGCGTCGGCACCGTGGCGGTCACCGAAGGACGAACGCGTGGACGCGCTGATCCCGTCGAGCAACCTCATCATCGAGGCCGACGGTCGCCGCTGGCACACGCGGGTGCGCGACTTCGACAACGACCGCCGGCGCGACAACGCGGCCGCCGCGCACGGGTACCTCGTGCAGCGGTACGGGTGGGAGATGCTTCGCCACGAGCCGGACGACGTAGCCCGCTCAATCCTCGCGGCAACATCGCACGGAAGATCGCGCACCTACCAGGTGCAGGATCTTCCGTGAGATCTTCCCGACCGGACCAGATCAGGACGACAGGCCGAGGTTGGCGTAGATCTCGCGCGTGGCCGGCGAGCGGTTGAGCGTGTAGAAGTGCAAGCCGGGCGCGCCATGGTCGAGAAGCTCTTGACTGAGCTCGGTGGCGACGGCGATGCCGACCTTGCGCACCTCGTCGGGCTCGTCGGCGACCGCGTAGATGCGCTCAGCAAGCCACGCCGGGAACTCGGCGCCCGCCATCGCCGCGAAGCGCTGGATCTGCTTCGCGTTGGTCACCGGCATGATGCCGGGCAACACCGGCTTGTCGCACCCCAGCGCCGCCAGCTCGTCGACCATGCGCAGGTAGTGCTGCGCCTCGAAGAAGAACTGGGTGATGCCGAAGTCGGTCGCGTTCAGCTTGGCGGCGAGGTGGTGACGGTCGTGAGCCCGGTCGCCGTTGGAGCGGGGGTGGAGCTCGGGATGTGCAGCGACGCCGATCGAGAAGTCGCCCACCGACTTCACCAGCTCGACGAGATCGAGCGCGTACTCCAGCTCGTGCGGGTACTCGTCGAGATCGGTCGGCGGGTCACCCGCGAGGGCGAGGATGTTCTCGATGCCGGCGTCGCGGTACTCCTCGAGCAGCGACGCCAACTGGTCGCGGGTGTGGGCGATGCACGTCAGGTGGGCCATCGCCGTGATGCCCGTGTCGCGCTGGATGTGGATCACGATGTCGCGGGTGCGGTCGCGAGTCGAGCCGCCCGCGCCGTAGGTCACCGACACGAACGATGGGCCGAGCGGTTGCAGCTCGCTGATGGTCTTCTCCAGCGCGCGCGCCGCCTCGTCGGTCTTCGGCGGGAAGAACTCGAAGGAGAACGTTCGCCCCTCGGCCAGCTCGTCTCTGATCTTGCTCATGCGTTGGTCCCCCGATGAACCCCAACAGTTGGGTCCCAAAGCGTACGCGACGGGCGTGGCGCGCTCCTACCCGACCTCGATCACCACTCAGCGGCCCGCGGCAAGCTCGGCGGCGTCAACCGTGTTCGCCAGCAACATCGCACGGGTCATCGGGCCGACCCCACCGATGCGGGGCGACAACCAGCCAGCCACCTCGGCCACGTCATCGGCGACATCCGACAGCAGCTTCTTGCCGTCGAAAGAGACGCCGGCCGCGACGACGACCGCTCCGGGCGTGACCATCGCGGCGGTGATGAGCCCCGGCGAGCCGGCCGCCGAGATGAGGATGTCGGCCTGCCGCGTGTAGTTCGCGAGGTCCGCGACCCCGGTGTGCACGACGGTCACCGCGGCGTTCGCGTTGGGCCGCTTCAACGTCAAGAGGTTGGCCAGCGGGCGGCCAATGGTCAGCCCCCGCCCCACGATGACGACGTGCCGGCCAGCGATCGGGATCGCGTAGAACGCGAGCAGCGCCTGGATGCCGGCCGGCGTGCACGGCAGCGGCCCGTCCACTCCTTGCACCAGGCGGCCGAGGTTGACGGGATGGAGACCGTCGGCGTCTTTCGCGGGATCGACCTGCAAGAGCGCGGCCTCGTAGTCGAGGTGCGCGGGGAACGGGTACTGCATGAGGTAGGCGTGGACGCTCGAGTCGGCGTTGAAGTCGGCGACGACGCTCTCGACCTCGGCCTGGGTTGCGTGAGCCGGAAGGTGCACGTGCCGCGAGACCATCGACAGGGCCTCGCTGTCGCGGTGCTTCATCGCGACGTAGTTCGCCGACGGACCATCGTCACCCACGAGCAGCGTCCCCAGGCCGGGCACGACGTCTTTGCCCATGAGCACTTCGATGCGACCACGGAGGTCGTCCTTGATCCGCGAGGCCACCAGCTCTCCGTCCAACTTCTGTGCAGCCAACCGTTCCCTCCATCGATCCATCGGCGACGCTGTGACGTCGATCGTGCTGAATCTAGGCGGTGCTCGCCGTAATCGAACGACGGCATGGCTGTCAGGACTGCTGCAACCACCACTTCCGCATGCGCTCGGCCACTCGCATCGCAGCACTACGCTTCGACCCCGAGACCGCCGCAGGCGGGACTCTCCCGATCGAGGTGACAGAAGATGAGCGACACGTCGCAGGGCCCCGGCTGGTGGCAGGCGTCCGATGGCAAGTGGTACTCCCCGGAGTCGCATCCCAGCTACCAGGCACCGACCGCTCCACAGCCAGCGGCTCCCCCACCTCCGGCCGCACCGGCGCCGATGGCGCCGCCGCCGCAGATGGCGCCGCCGCCGGTGGGCGGCCCCGGCTACGCCCCGCCACCGGCCAAAAAGGGTGGTAAGGGGTGCCTGATCGCCCTGATCGTTGTTCTCGTCCTGCTGTTCGGCGGGGCCGCCGCCGCCTACGTCGGCCTGAGATGGGTGGGCAACCAGGTCGACAACGGCAACGCCTTCGGCAAGACCGAGTGCGATGCCATCAGCACCCAAGAGCTCAACAGCACGCTCGGCGGCAAGTACGAGGTGATCCAGCTCGGCGGCATCACCAACATCGCCGGCGCCGCCACCGACACGCGCATCATCCCCGACGCGACGTCCTGCCTCGCGACGCAGCAGGCGACCAACGGCACCGGCGGCCAGAACGTCCGCATCGCGCGCTACGAGGGCGGCGACGCGGCCACCCGCTTCCAGACCGAGAAGACCAAGGCCAAGGGCACCACGGAAGACCGCGGCGGCGGGCTCAGCGTGGAATCGTCGTCGTACTTCAACAAAGACGTGCAAGCGGGCGACGAAGCCTTCTGCACCACGAGCGACCTGGCGCTGAGCTCGGGTGCGTTCGTCCGCAAGGGCAACGTGCTCATCTACGTGTCGATGATGGGCTCGGACTCCCTCCCGTCGTTCGACTCGACGCCGTCCGGTCAGACACCGACGGTGAAGTTCACCGGCGACGACAAGAACTGCGAGCTGGCCCAGAAGGTCATCGAGAAGATCAAGTAGGCCCGAACCCACGCTCGTTCAGTGGCGGAAGTGGCGCTCGCCGGTGAAGACCATGGCGAGGCCGTGCTCGTCGGCGGCGGCGATGACCTCCTCGTCGCGGATGCTGCCGCCGGGCTGGAGGACCACCGCGGCGCCGGCCTCGACGGCGCCATCGAGGCCGTCGGGGAACGGGAAGAAGGCGTCGCTGGCGTAGACGCCGCCCTTGGCCCGGCCGGCCGCCTTCTCGCACGCCAGCCGCCCCGCATCGCGGCGGTTCTGCTGGCCGCACCCGATGCCGACGGCCTGGCGGTCGTTGACGAGGACGATGGCGTTGGAGGTGACCTTGGCGACCACTCGCCACGCCAGCTCGACGTCGGCCCATTGCGCGTCGGTCGGCTGGGCTTTGGTCACCACCTGCCACTGGTTGCGATCGATGACGACGAGGTCGGGCGTCTGCACGAGGTAACCGCCGTCGATCGAGCGCAAGCTGGGCGCGGGCGGCGAGGGCACGGGCGCCTCGAGCACGCGCATGTTGCGCTTCTCGAGCAACAGCAGGAGCGCACCCTCGTCGAAGCCGGGCGCGATCAGCACTTCGGTGAACACCGGCTTGAGCGCCTCGGCGATCGCGACGGTCACCGGGCGGTTCAGGGCGACGATGCCCCCGTAGGCAGAAACCGGGTCGCACTCGTGCGCTCGGACGTACGCAGTCGAGATGTCGTCCGCCAGCGCTACCCCGCAGGGGTTGGCGTGCTTGATGACCACCGCCGCGGGATCGTCCCCCAGCGACCAGACCAACCGCCACGCGGCGTCGGCGTCATACACGTTGAGATAGGACAGCTCCTTGCCACCGTGCTGCACCGCTGTCTCCCACCACCCGGACTCGCCGCGCGTCGCGTACCGGGCGCCGACCTGGTGCGGGTTCTCGCCGTAACGGAGCACCTCGCGGCGGTCGAGGGTCAGCGCGATCGTTGCGGGCAGCTCGGCGGACCCGGCTTCGCTGCCCACACCATCGAGCCACCGCACGATCTGGGCGTCATAGGTCGACGTCGTGGCATACGCCTTGCGCGCCAGACGGCGCCTGGTCGCGGCCGACAGCTCGCCGCCACCTCGCAGCTCGTCGAGCACGATCGTGTAGTCCGCCGGATCAACGACCACGCCGACGAACTCATGGTTCTTGGCGGCCGCTCGCACCATCGCCGGCCCCCCGATGTCGATGAGCTCGACCGACGGGTCGGACGAGAAGGGATAGAGGTTGACGACGACGAGGTCGATGCCCTCGATGCCGTACTCCTCCATGTCGGCCTGGTGCTCGGCGTCGTTGCGATCGGCGAGGATGCCGCCGTGCACCTTCGGGTGCAGCGTGACGACCCGGTGTCCGAGGATCGCCGGCACGCCGGTGACATCCGCGACGTCGGTGACGGGGAGGCCCACCTCCGCGATCGCCCGTGCGGTGCCGCCACTCGACAGCAGCTCCCAACCGAGATCATGGAGACCTTTCGCCAGCTCGACCACGCCTGCCTTGTCATAGACCGACAGCAACGCCTTCACAGCACGAACCCTCTTTCCATGATGTCTCTGACCGTCTGTACATACAGCGGGCGCTCGACCTGCTTGATGCGCTCGTGCAATGTGTCTTCGGTATCGCCCGCCTCGACCCCGACCGCGGCTTGGGCGAGAATCGGGCCGGCGTCGACCTCGTTGGTCGCGACGTGAACGGTGCAACCAGTGATCTTCACGCCCGCGGCGAGCGCATCGCGGACCGCATGCCAACCCTTGAACGAAGGCAGCAGCGCGGGATGGGTGTTGACGATGCGACCCTCGAACGCCTCGAACATGCTCTCGCCGAGGATCGTGCCGTAACCAGCCATAACGACCAGATCGATCTCGTACTTCTGCAACACGTCGATCGTCTGCTGGGTGTAGCCGTCGCGGTCGAAGTCGTTCCCGAAGCTGGTGCGCTCGATGAGCTCGTACGGCACCCCGTGATCCGTGGCGACATCGCTCGCCCGGCACGGCCGATCGAGCACGACGAGCTCGATCGAGATGCCGTCGTCGAGCATCGCTTCGAGGATCGTGCCGCTGCCCGACGCGAGCACGGCAGCACGCAACTCAGTTGGCGACCCGTCCGACGCTCTCGCACCTGACACCGCGGGCACGGTAGCAGCACCCTGTCACGGCTCGGTCCGGTTTGTGGGCCGGTCCGCGCGGCGGCAACGGCTGGGGGCACAGCGAGCCGACGAGGCCCGCGATCGCGGCGTCTTCGAGGCCCTTGATCGTGGTCACCTTCGATGTCGAGCCGAACCCGATGGATGCCACCGGCTCGGTTCCGCATCGCCCACAGCGGGCGCCGCCGTACTGTGCCAGCCCGCACCCCGGGTACGTCGTCATCATCAGTGTTCCTCCATCCGCGGCGGCCACCGCAACGCGGGACGCGAAGCCGGTCGGTTGCTCGGGAATGCGAGGCGCGCCGGAACGGTTGGTGACACGGAATCGATGAACAGCCGGTCGAGGCAACGCGCCCGGGGGCTGACCGAGCCGGGAGCCACCATGTCAGACCCTTCCTTTGCCAGGTCGGAGCGCCACCACCTCGCCGACGCGATGCTGGACCTCGGTGCCGACGCACAAACGTTGTGCGAGGGCTGGACCAACTACGACATGGCGGCTCATGTGGTGGTGCGGGAACGCAAACCGCTCACGGGCCTGGGCATCATGGTGCCCGCCTTCCACTCCTTGCACGACAACGCGATCGTCAAGGCCAAGCGTCGGCACTCGTTCCAGGCGCTCGTGGACAAGTTCCGCGGCGGTCCGCCGTTCACGTGGAAGGCCGTCGACGGGCTGTTCAACACGCAGGAGTACTTCATCCACACCGAGGATGTCCGCCGGGGTCCCGGCGACCACACGCCCCGTCCCGAAGCCGAGATCGCCGACCTGGAGGTCGCGCTCTGGAAGACGCTGCGGCGCGGCGCGAAGCTCATGGCGCGGGGCATCAAAGGCGTCGGGGTCGATCTCGTCGCACCCGATGGTGATGTGATCCACGCCCGGACCGGCTCGGAGACCGTGACGATCGCCGGCCGCCCCGGCGAAATCGTGCTGTACCTCGCGGGAAGGCGCAGTGCGGCCCAGGTGAAGCTCGAAGGCTCGCCCGAAGCCATCGCGATCGCCGAAGGCGCCGGGCTCGGCATCTGATCCTCGACGGGCGTTACAACCAACGGAGCCGGCCATGAGGCCGGCTCCGTCGCGATCAGGTCCCGTCCGGCGCTACGCCCAGCCGTTCTCCTTCACGATCTGCACCATCAGCTCGCCTGCCTCGGTCGGGTTCTGGCCGACCTTCACCCCGGCTGCTGACAGCGCCTCCATCTTGCCTCGCGCGGTGCCCTTCCCGCCGGAGACGATTGCCCCTGCGTGGCCCATCTTCTTGCCGGCAGGAGCAGTGACGCCAGCGACGTAGGCCGACACGGGCTTGGTCATCTTGTTCTGGATGAACTCGGCCGCTTCCTCCTCGGCGGAACCACCGATCTCGCCGATCATCATCACCGCTTTGGTCTCGGGGTCGGCCTCGAAGCGCTCGAGGCAGTCGATGAAGCTCGTGCCCGGAACGGGGTCGCCGCCGATGCCCACACACGTCGTCACGCCGATGTCGTGGAGCTTGAGCTCGTACAGCGCCTGGTAGGTGAGCGTGCCCGAGCGGCTGACGATGCCGACCGGGCCGCCCTCCTTGGCGATGTGGCCGGCGGTGATGCCGATGTTGCACTTGCCCGGGCTGATGATGCCGGGGCAGTTCGGGCCGAGCAGCCGCACGGCAGGGAAGTCGCGGCGCAACACGTTGTAGAACCAGGCCTCGTCGTGCGCGGGCACGCCTTCACGCCCGGGGCCGGGATGAAGATGCACGACACGTCGGCGCCCGTCTCGTTCACCGCGTCCGTCACGTTGCCGAAGATCGGGATGCCATCGACGTCGGTGCCGGCCTTCTTCGGGTTGGTGCCGGCGACGACGTTCGTGCCGTAGTCGCGGTTGAGCAGGCCGTAGTAACGACCCTGGCTTCCGGTCAGCCCCTGGTAGACGACCTTGGTGTTCTCGTCAACGAAGATCGACACGTCAGTTGCTCCCAGCGAGCTCGACCACCTTGCGGGCGGCGTCCAGCATGGTCGGCTGCATCTGCAGCTTGTCGCTCAGATGCGGTCGGAGGATGTCGTGACCCTCGTCGGCGTTGGTGCCGTCGAGGCGTATCACGATCGGGCTTCCGATGTCGATGCGATCGAGAGCAGCGATGATGCCGTTGGCCACCTCCTCGCCGCGGGTGATGCCGCCGAAGATGTTGATGAAGATCGACTGCACGCGAGGGTCGTTGTCGATGATGCGGAGGGCGGCCACGAACTTGTCGGCATCGGCCCCGCCGCCGACGTCGAGGAAGTTCGCCGGCTCGCCGCCCACCTGGTTCACGACGTCGAGCGTGCTCATGGCCAGCCCGGCCCCGTTGGCGATGATGCCGACGTTGCCATCGAGACCGACGTACTGCAGGCCCGCGGTGTGCGCCGCCTGCTCACGATCGTCCCGCACCTGCGTCAGCTCGTAGTCGCCCCACTCGTGCCGGTACTCGGCGTTGTTGTCGAGGGTGACCTTGGCGTCGAGTGCGTGCACCGCGCCGTCGGTCTTGACGATGAGCGGGTTGATCTCGACGAGATCGGCATCGCCCTCGGTGTAGGCCCGGTAGAGCTTGAGGAGGATGTCGACCGTGCCGTCGGTCGCGTCGGGGTCGAGCTTCGCCGCCACGACCCAGGCCCGGGCGGACGGCTCGTCGAGCCCCTCGATCGGATCGATCCAGATCTTGGCGATGGCGTCGGGATCGTTCTCCGCGACCGTCTCGATCTCGACCCCGCCTTGCGCGGACAGCATGCCCATGTGCTTCTTCTCGGAGCGATCGAGGGTGAAGCTCGCGTAGTACTCCTCGGCGATGTCGGAGGCGTGCTCGACCCACACGATGCGAACGGTGTGGCCCTTGATGTCCATGCCGAGGATGTTGCCGGCATGCTCGCGCATCTCTTCCTCGGTGGTGGCCAGCTTCACGCCGCCCGCCTTGCCGCGACCGCCGACGTGCACCTGGGCCTTGACGACCACCGGGTAGCCGACGGCTTCGGCCGCGTCGACGGCCTCGGCCACCGTGTCGACCGCCCGCCCGTCTGACACCGGGATCGCGAACGAGGCGAAGAACTGCTTTCCCTGGTATTCGAGAAGATCCATCGGGCGGACACCGTAGCGAACACGTTCGCGGGCGGCGAAACGCCGGCCCCCGCCGCGAACCAACCGAACCGGGCCACCACCCGCGCCGAAACCAGCGCGCCAGCCGGCCCAGTTCGTCAGTGGGGCATCGTCAGTGGGGCATCGTCAGTGGGGCTCGTCGGTTCGGCGCCGTCAGCGGGTGCGGTCGGCGAGGCTGGCCGCGACGGCGTCCGCCGCCGGAATCGGATGGCCCCGGGTGAAGTGGTCGCAAACCTCGTCTCGGGAGAACGCCGATCGACGAGCGAGCTCATCGGCCAGTCGGCCTTCGAGCTCGCGCCGCTGATCGGCGAGCGCGGCGACCTGGTCCGTTGTGCCGGTGACGCTCGGCTCCGGTTCGAGGCGGAGGCAGACGCTGGCGTTCGGAGCGACGAGTCGCTCGCCGGTCGCCAGCGCGAGCAGCAGCGCCGCGGTGCCGTTGGCTTGCCCGATGGCGGTGGCCGCGACGGGTGAGTGGCATCCCGCGATCGTGTCGAGCACAGGGACGATCGCGGTCAGCGGCCCGCCGGTGCTGTTGACCAACAGCGTGATCGCGTCGTCGCGACGGCCGTCGAACGTGAGGAGCTGCGCCACGATGTCGTTCGCCGCCGCGTCGTCGATCCGGCCGCGGACGAAGACGATGCGCCGATCGGCCAACGCTCGGACAGGATCGTCGCGCGCAGGATCGGACACGGTGGGGATGATGAGCGGCGACGGCGCGACAGGTTCCTCCTCTCGCTTGGTTGGGTCGACGTACGGAAACGGAGCGCTCATCGGGCGATGCCGGCGACGGGCCGCAGCACGCGCGTCTCGATGATCTCGTCGACCAGGCCGTAGTTCACTGCATCCTCACCTCGCAGGATGTAGTCACGGTCGATGTCCGCGAGGATGCGTTCGCGCGGCTGCCCGGTCGCGTGCGCGAGCACACCGACCATGCGGTTGCGCAGCTCCACCGTCTCGCGTATCTGGATCTCGAGATCGACCGATTGCCCCTGCGCGCCGCCGTGCGGTTGGTGGATCAGCACCCGGGCATTCGGGAGCGCGAGCCGCCGGCCGGGCGTGCCGGCGGCGAGCAGCACGGCCGCCGCCGACGCGGCCTGACCGACGCAGATGGTGGAGATCGGCGCGTGGATGAACTGCATCGTGTCATGGATGGCGAAGAGGGCGATCATGTCGCCACCGGGCGAGTTGATGTAGAGGCTGATCTCTTTGTCCTGGCTCTCGCCCTCGAGGTGCAGGAGCTGGGCGATGACCAGGTTGGCGACCTGGTCGTCGATCGGCGAGCCGAGGAACACGATGCGCTCTCGCAGCAACCTCGAATAGATGTCGTAGGCGCGCTCGCCCCGGCTGCTGCTCTCGAGAACGGTGGGTATGAGCATGTCGGCTCCTCGGTGTCCGGCGCGCGTGGGCCGCCAGGTGACCTATGCGCAACTGATGGGTTGCGCATCAGCGTACGGTTGCCCGGGTGGATGCGCAACCGTAGAGTTGCGGGATGGAAGAGTCCCAGGTCGAGCACGCCGTCTCCGTCGAAGCGCCACCGGAGGAGGTGTGGTCGGCGCTCACCGACGACGGCGAGCTGTCGAGCTGGCTGGGCGACCACGCGGAGATCGACCCGGTGCCCGGGGGCGAGGGTCAGGTCGTCGACGACGACGGCGTCCTGCGGCGCATCCGGGTCGACGAAGTCGAGGAGGGCCGGTCGATCCGCTGGACGTGGTGGCCCGAGCCGAGCGAGGACGACGCCACGTCGGTCGAGATCACGATCGTCCCTGACGGTGGCGGCAGCGAGGTGCGCGTCGTCGAGACGGCCCCCGTTGCCTCCGCGAGCGCCGAGTGGTCGAGCCGCATGCTCAGCCTCGAGCTGGCGACACTGACCCGGCACGCGCTCGTGGGCGTGGCCATCTGCGTCTGACGACCCGTGCCGCGACGCCCCGACCCGGTAACAACCGATGCGGTGTTCGGCGCGCTCGCTGACCCGATGCGCCGGGCACTGTTGCGCGCCGTCGTCGACAGAGCGCCGGTGACTGCGACCGAACTGGCCGCGGACCTTCCGATCTCACGCCAAGCCGTGGCGAAGCACCTCACGGTTCTCACCGATGCCGGCCTGGTCGAGCCGACGCGCGTCGGGCGGGAGGCTCGGTTCGAAGCGCGCACGGAGAACCTCGAACCGGCATCGAGCTGGATCACCGAGACCAGCTCGGCATGGGAGAAGCGCTTCGACCGCCTGCAACGGCGGTTGCAACGCAAGCGATAGCGGATCGCCGGGCGCTATGGCAGCACGGGTACCAGCCGCCGGTTGGGCGACGCCGAACGTGTCGCCAAGGTCGGCGGTGGTCGTGGTCAGCGAGACTGACTACGGCGCCGCCGTCGTGGTCGGTGCCGGCGTCGTCACCGGCACCACGGTGGTGGTCGGTGCGGCCGAGGTTGACGGCGCCGTCGACAGGTCAGGCGCCGCGGCCGGAAGCGAGAGGTTCGGCGCCGGAGTGCTCGCGGGTGCGGCCGGGCTGCACACCTGCAGCAGGTCGACCACGAACACGAGCGGTTCGTTGGCGCCGATCTTGGGCGGGCTGCCCTTGTCGCCGTACGCGAGGTCGGCCGGGATGACGAGGACGCGGCGGCCGCCGACCTTCATGCCGGCGATGCCTTGGTCCCAACCCTTGATCACCATGCCCTGGCCGAGGGTGAAGTCGAACGGTTCGGCGTTGCGGCTCCACGACGAGTCGAACTCGGTGCCGTCCTTCTGCAGCACGCCGACGTACTCCATCTTCACCGTGTCGCCGGCCTTGGCTTCGGCGCCGTCGCCGACCGTCACGTCGTTGGTCACGAGCTGGGTCGGCACGGGCTGCTGGTCGACCGTCGGCTTTTGGTCCGCGGGCGGCGGCGTGACGGTCGCGGGGGTGCAGTTCTGGGGCGTGGTCGAAGACGACGGCGCCGTCGCCGCCGCCTTGGCCGGGACGGTGAACGCGACCTCGGGCTCGGCGCCCTTGTTGGTACCGCACGCAGTGATGCCTGCGACGAGCACCACCAGCAACGCTGCAGGTGTGAGACGTCGGTTCATCGGATCCCTTTCTAAAAGCCGTGGAGGGCACGCTCGGCCATTCGGCTCGCACAACCTAGTGGTCGAGTCTGCCCGCGCGGCATCGCGGTGGATTTCACCCGGCGGTGGTGGTTCGCGACCATGTCGGGACGATGCCCGTTCGGAAGACCAACCCGCGGACCGTGATCGTCGCGGTCGGCACGTTCGCCATCGGGGCGATCCTGGTCGTCGGGCTGTTCGTCTTCGCGGTCGGGCGGGCGTCGGAGTCGGGCAGGTTCGAGGTGAAGCTCGGGAGCGACACGTTCGACGCCGGCAGCAGCCAGCTCCGCGCCGAGTCGATCGCCGCTGACGGACCGTTCCTGTTCTCGGACGTGGCCGGCGGCCAGCGCGACATCTTCCTCCAGCACGAGGGCGACGACCCGAAGGCAGGGTGGTTGGCGTTCGATGCCCGCAAGCCGGGCGAGCCCCGCGACTGCCAGCTCGTGTGGGAGAAAGGCGACAACCGGTTCCGCGACTCGTGCGACGGCACGTTCGTCGCCGCCAACGGCGAGGGGCTGCCCCGCTACCCGGTCGAAGTGAACGATCAGGGCAACGTGATCGTGAACCTCAACGCCGACAAGCCCAAGATCACGACGACGACGGTCCCGCCGGCGACGGATGAGATCTCGACCACCTCCACCATCAAGATCACCGGCGCCGGCCGTTGAGCTGTTGACCTCGTCGGCTATTCGCCGAACAGTTCGATGAGCTCGCGCTTTTGCACCTTGTTGGTGCCGGTCCGCGGAAGCTGCTGCACGGCGACGACCCGCTTGGGCACCTTGTAGTCCGCGAGACGTTCGGCCGCCCACTCCTCGAGTGCGAGCGACGCCAGGTCGGCGCCGTCCACGAGCCGCACCACGGCGGCGGGCACCTCGCCCAGCCGCTCGTCGGGAAGCCCGACGACGGCCGCTTCCAGTACGGAAGGATGCCGCTCGAGCGTCTCTTGCACCTCGAGCGCGTATACCGAATAGCCGCCGTGCTTGATGACATCCTTCTTCCGGCCGACGAACAGCACGGTGCCGAACGGGCCCCGGCGTGCGAGGTCACCGGTGCGGAGCCAGCCATCCGCGGTCACGGCGTCGGCTGTCGCCTCGGGCGAGTTCCAGTAGCCCTTGAGCACGCCGGGCCCTTGCACCCACAGCTCGCCGACCGCACCGCTCGAGACCTCGATGCCATCGTCGTCGACGACCTTCAACTTGTAGTTCGGTAGCTGGATGCCGACCGACTCGCCCAAGCCGAGCCCGATCAAAGGAGGCGAGAGCTTGGCCGCCACACCGCCGCCGACCTCGACCATCCCGTAGCCCTCGACGAAGGTCGCCTCACCGAACGAGCCGGCGAACGGCAGCGTCATGGTCGCGCCCATCCGCTTGAACTTGAGCGCCAGATCGGCCGGCATGGCGTCGGCACCCGAGCCCCAGATGCGCACGCAGCGAAGATCGCGATCCTCGGCGCGCGCTTCGAGCAGCATGCGGTACATCGCCGGCACACCGACGAACATCGTGGCCCGCCGGCTCTCGATGGCGTCGAGCACGTCGTCGGGACGGAACCGTGGGAGGACGTATGCGGGGATGCCGGCACAGGCCATCGCCATCAACACGGCGAACCCCATGATGTGCGCGACCGGCAGCGCGAACACCGCTTCGTCTCGACGGAGGGCCGACGGCCATGCCACCCCCGCAACCACTTGGCCGACGAGAGCCTGGTGCGTGAGCGCCGCTCCCTTGGGCTGGCCCGTCGTGCCCGACGTGTAGAACAGCGCCGCGATGTCGCCGGGTTGCGCGGCCACCTGCTCGCTCAGCGGCTCCGCACCATCGACCTCGTTGGCCGAGCGAACGATGAGCTTGGCCCCCGAGTCGCGCATGACGTGCTCGATCTCTTCGGGGCGCATCTGCTCGTTGACCGGCACTGGTATCGCACCCGCGCGCGACGCCGCCAGGCACAGAAGGAACATCTCGTAGCTGTTCGGTGTGGCGATCAGGATCCGATCGCCGGGCTCGCCGATCTTGCTCGCGATGCCGCCGCCCCACCGGTTGACGCGCTTGGCGGCTTGCACGTAGGTGATGCGGAGACCGCCATCGGCCTCCTCGACAAGGCGCCGCCCACCGTGGATGTCGGCGAGCGAGCCCATGATCGACCCCAGAGTCTCGTCGCGCCGGAAGATCATCTCCGCCCGCCGGAACGTGTTGACCGGGTTGAGCATCGCCGGCCCCTCCTCCTCGTACCCGCGAAACGTTTACCCGCAAAGGGCTCAGTCACGCCAGTTCGAGGGCGACCAGTGCGGCGAGCGCGGCGTGCTTGTGGTCCTTCTGCCATGGCGACCCGACCGTCTTGCCCAAAGCAGCCACGGCTCCTGCGGCCGCAGCTGCATCCCAGCCGAGGTGATCGTGTACGAGATCGTCGAGTTGCTTCGGCGGGACGAGCTCGACGGGGATGCCCGCATCGACCGCCGCCTCGACGAGCGCGTCGCGGTACAGGGCCCCCTCGGCTGCGTGCATCAGGGCGTGGGACGCGAGCACCTTCGCCACCGCGTCGGGGATGGACCGGGGCTGGCCCAGCACAGCAAGCGAAGCCAGGTCGTAGCCCGCACCGCCCAACTCGTCCTGCAGCGCCAGGACCTGCTCGCCCGCCCGGACGCGGGCATCCGCGACGACCTCCTCCACGATCCGCGCCTGCTCCGCCGGATCATCGACGTCTTGCGCGGCGTGGTAGGGCGCGCGGGGCAGCGCGGGGTCGAGCAGCTCGACCCGCCGTCGCAGGACGACGGCCGGCGCGCTCGCCCCGCCCGCGATCGCCACACTCACCGCCCATCCGGTGTGAACGCTCATGCCGACCGCGGCGGTGCTGGCCATGGCCTACTCGCCGAGCGCCAGCACCACACCGCGCGTCGGGTCGGCGTTGCCCCGCAGCGAATCGACGTACACCTGCTCGACCGCCTCAGGACCACTGGCCTCCTCGATGGTGAACCAGGTGTCGACCCACGTCAGGAAGCGCGCCCAACCTTCGCCGACCGACGTGTCGAGGCTCGCCTGGCCCTGGGCGTCGACCCGCTTGCGGATCTGGTCGGGCGCGAAGAAGAACGCCGGCGCCGGCCCCTTCAGCTCGCCTTCGACCGGGAACGCGTCCCAGTGGGTTCCGCCGACGAAGCAGGAGTACAGAAGCTTGTCGTCGAGGTGCTCATGCACCGCGTGGCGGACGGCGGAGTCGCCGGCCATGTCGACGAAGATGCTCGGACGGCGGGCGAGCTCTTTCGCCTCGCCGTACTCCAACACCTGCGCGTAGATGCCGAGCGACTCGACGAAGGCACGGTTGCGGGCCGAGGTCAGTGCGATCGGGTCGACACCGTCGCGCCCGACGAGGAAGAACGCCGTGCTGATCGCGGTCTTGCTCGATGCGCTCGCGAGCACGACCGCTTCCGCGCCCCAGAAGTTGCTGCCGCCGAGCAAGTCGTCGATGAGGAAGCCCGTGAAGAACAGTGGCCAGAACAGCATCCGCTCTCGCTCGCGATGCGGGTCGTACGCCGGGTCGCTGGCCGTGAAGGTGTACTGGTTATAGGTCGGCGGGAGGACCTGGCGGTGCGGCGTCGCATCGGCGAAGCGCCGCTCGTCGACTCGCACCGGCTGCACGATGAGGTGCGACGACATCGGCAGGTAGCCATAGACCCGGGCACCCTCCGCCACGTCAGGGTGCTTGCTCTGCTCGACGTCGGCGAACCCCCACACGGGGACCCGACCCCAGGGCTCTTCGGTCGGGAAGAACTTCCAGTAGCCCAGCATGTCGCCGAACGCCGCGTAGGTGATGTTGTTGGCGGTGAACCCGAACCGGTCGACGCGGAGCAGCACCTGGCCGTCGAGCAGATCAGCCACCTCCGAGGTGACGATGCGAATGTTGTCCAGCTCACCCCGATGGACCTCGAAGCTCGTGATGGTCGTGGACATCCGCGTCCCCTCCCTGCGCGTTCGACCTGCGCGCGAACTCTAACCCCACGCGTCTCAGAGCTTCTCGAGGGGCGCCCAGCTCAGCAGGAGCCGCTTCTCGCCCGCCCCCCCGAACCGCACGACGGCTTCTGCCTTGTCGCCTTGGCCGTCGATGTCGAGCACGACACCCTCACCCCACTTGGCGTGCCGCACGTCGTCGCCGACCTTGATGCCGAGCCGATCGGCGCCGGAGGGCTGGGGAGCCTTCGGCTTCAGCGCGGCGTCGACCACCCGCTCGCGGTGCGTGTCCCAGGTGCGGTCGTCGTCGTCGGGGTCAAATGAACCGTAGGGCCGGCGCCCGGTGGGCTCGCCGTCGTGCCCCCACCTCGAGTGGCCGCCCTGCCTCCGCGAACCGCGCCGGTAGCCCTGCACCTCGTTGACCAAACCCGTGGGGATCTCGTCGAGGAAGCGGCTCGGCGGGTTGTACTGCGTGCTGCCGAACAGCGTGCGCGACCACGCGTGGGTGAGGTACAGGCGCTGCTTGGCGCGGGTGATGCCGACGTAGGCGAGGCGCCGCTCTTCCTCGAGCTGTGCGGGCTCGCCGATCGAGCGGAGATGGGGGAACACCCCGTCCTCCAGACCGGCGACGAACACGGCGGGGTACTCGAGGCCCTTCGCCGAGTGCAGGGTCATGAGCACGACCGACGACTCGTCGTCGATCTCCAGGTCGTCGGTGTCGGCGACGAGGGAGACCTGCTCGAGGAACGCATCGACGGTCTCGAACTCCTGGGCCGCGCCGATCAGCTCGGACAGGTTCTCGAGCCTCCCCTCGGCCTCGACCGAGTGCTCACGCTCGAGGTCGCGCACGTAGCCCGAGCGATCGAGCAGCTCCTGCAGCACCATCGCCGGCCCGTCCTCGACGTACGCTCGCGCCCCGTCGATAACGTTGAGGTACTGCTGGATGCCTTTGGCGGCCTTGCCGCTCACGCCTGCCTCGTCGGCCCGGCGCAGCGCGTCGAGGAACGTCACGCCGCGGCCCGCAGCGAAGGTGTCAAGCTTCGCCACCGAGCTGTCGCCCACCCCTCGCTTCGGCACGTTCAAGACGCGCTTGATGCTCACCTCGTCGGCGGGGTTCACGACCGCGCGGAGGTAGGCGAGCGCGTCCTTGACCTCGCGCCGGTCATAGAAGCGCGTTCCGCCGATGACCTTGTAGGGAATGCCGCTGCGCATGAGCTGCTCTTCGATCACGCGGCTCTGCGCGTTCGTGCGGTAGAAGACAGAGATGTCGCCCCAGCGGCAGTCGCCCGAGTCGTGCAGCGTCGACATCTGGTGGGCGATCCACTGGCCCTCGTCGGTCTCGTCGTCAGCTTCGTACTTCACGATCGCATCGCCATGGCCCGAGTCGGTCCAGAGCTCTTTGGGTTTGCGCCCGAGGTTGTTGGCGATGACGGCGTTGGCCGCGTCGAGGATCGTCTGCGTCGACCGGTAGTTCTGCTCGAGCACGATCACGGTCGCGTCGGGGAACGCATCCTCGAACTGCAGGATGTTCCGGATGTCGGCGCCCCGGAAGTTGTAGATGGACTGATCGCTGTCGCCGACGACGCAGACGTTGTGGTGCTCGGCGCCTAGCAACAGCACGAGCTCGTTCTGGACGGAGTTGGTGTCCTGGTACTCGTCGACGAGGATGTAGCGGAAGCGGTTCTGGTAGTGCTGCAGGACGTCGGGATGGGTCTTGAACAGCTCGACGGTCTTGGCGAGCAGATCGTCGAAGTCCATCGCGCCGGCTTTGAGGAGCCGGGCCTGGTACTCGCGGTACACCTTGGCGATCTTGCGCTCGAAGATGCCCTTGGCGTTGGTCTCGTATTCGTCGACCCCGACGCCCTCGTTCTTGGCAGCCGAGATCGTGGCATGCACTGTTCGAGGCGGGAACTTCTTCGGGTCGAGGTTCTGGTCGCGCACGACATAGCCCGTGAGTCGCTGCGCGTCGGCCTGGTCATAGATCGTGAAGCTCGACGGGTAGCCGATCGCCTTGCCGTCGCGGCGGAGTATGCGCACGCACGCCGAGTGGAACGTCGACACCCACATGCGATGGGCGACGCGGCCGACGAGCTTCGCGACCCGAGCCTTCATCTCGTCCGCGGCCTTGTTGGTGAACGTGATGGCGAGGATCTCGAACGGCGAGACCCCGCTGTCGCGGATGAGATGCGCTATGCGGTGGGTGAGGACCCGGGTCTTGCCCGACCCGGCGCCGGCCACCACGAGGAGCGGGCCGTCCTCGTGGATCACCGCCTCGAGCTGCACCGGATTGAGACCATCGAGCAGATCGGCCCGGTGCGCACCGGCAAGGGCGTCGGCGTCGTCCGCGTAGGAATCCACAGGCACCACGCTGTCATCGGACGGATCGATGTTCGCTATGACCTTGACGTTCTCTTCCAGCCCGGTGTTGTCCCCAACATCGTCCCCAACGTTGTCCCCAGCCCTGTCCTCTTGACGCCGGGACGGCGCCCGGAGCTCGGGCCGCGCCGGCTCACCATCGCGCGACGGGAAGAGCTCTTGCTGATCGGACATCGAGAGCAACCCTACCCAGGCGCGATGACTGGCCCTTCCCGCCGAAACGGCGCGTGGTGCCGCCAAGGCGCCGTCAGGACAGACCGCTCCCGACGCTGCTGAACTTGCTCGACACCGACTTCCCGAAGAAGGTCACCGCGAGGACCGTGACCATGGCGATCAGCGCGACGAGCAGGGCGTACTCGATGAGGTTCGCACCCCGGTCACCGACCCGAAGATGCCCGATGAACCACGCCGTCCCGAACTCGAACACAACCATAACGAGGCTCCTCTGTCCTGTCTCTGGACACGGTAAAGTCCACAAGCCGTCGATGAGAAATCGCTGAGGGTAGCCGCGAGGGTACCGCTCGCCGGTTCAGCTCCATCCGTCAGCCCCATCGGACGAGACCGCGGACCCCTCAGAGCAGGCGGTCGCGGAAGAAGTCGAGCACCTGGTTCAGCGCGTCGTGGGTGGGATGACCGGGCTCGTCGACGAGGTCTTCGGTGAGCACCGAGTGCGCCGACCGGCGGATCCCGAACTCGTTGCCCTTCGAGGAATCGATCTCGACGCCGACGAAGTTGTCTCCCAGCTCGTCGCGCAACCGCTCGAACCGTCGCCCGGGCGAGAGCTTGTCGCCGGTGAAGCGCACGCCGAGCACGCAGAGGTCGTCGGTCTCGCACCGCTTCTTGACCATGGCGAGGTCGGCGTCGGAGAGGTGGAGGTCGAACGCGCGCTTGCCCGTCGACGGGATCGGCAGCGACGGTTGGGACAGCACTGGGGCCATCAGATGCTCGTCGACCGCCATCCCCAGCGCGAACCCGCCAGTGAAGCACATGCCGACGGCCCCGACGCCCTTGCCGCCGCACTTGGCGTACTCGTCGCGCGACAACGCCCGCAGCCACTCGCTGATGGGCTCGGTCGCCCGGGTGGCGAGCGCGCGGAACTCCTTGGAGACGCACGCGGGCCCGAGCGACTGAAGGCTGTAGCCGACCCGCGGTCGCCCGCTCTTCGCGACCGAGGCTTGGCCGGGCACGCCGAAGAGGTGGGGCATGACCGCGGTGCAGCCGATGCCTGCTACCCGGCGGGCGAACGCCGCGACCTTGGGGGTGATGCCGGGGATCTCGGCCATCACGATGACCGCCGGTCCGTCCCCCTTCCGGTACACGCTCCGCGTCTTGCCGTCATGGCTGAACGTCGTCTTCTCGAAGTCGTCGAGCGGGTCGTCACCGTCGTCTGGTCGCATCGCCGCAGTATTGCCCACGCGGGCACTCGGCGGCCGGCCGGCGGCGCGACGGCCGGTCGCGTGGACAGCGTCGTGTCGAAACCGCGTAACCGGTGCCCGGCCGGGCCAGTCTGAACGGTTCATGCCCTCAGAACCCCCGTCCCCGCACACCGCGCGCCCGTTCCGCGTCGGCGTGCAGGCCAGCAGCGCGGCCAGCGGGAAGGAGTGGCGAGATGTCGCGAAGGAAGCTGAGGATCTCGGCTACCACGTGCTCTCGGTCGCCGACCACCTCGACGACCAGTTCGCCACGGCACCGGCGATCATGGCGGCGGCCGACGTGACGGCGAACATCCGGCTCGGAGCGGTCGTGTTCTGCAACGACTACCACCACCCGGTGGTGCTTGCGAAAGAAGCGGCGACGCTCGACCTGCTAACCGACGGCCGGCTCGAGTTCGGGCTCGGGGCCGGCTGGCAGAAGTCGGACTACACGACGAGCGGCATCCCGCTCGACGAGCCGAAGCGCCGGATCGACCGTCTCGAAGAGGCCCTCACCGTCATCACGGGTCTCTGGGCTCCCGAGCCGTTGACCTTCGCGGGCGAGCACTACCGCGTGCGCGGGCTCGACGGACGCCCCAAGCCGGTGCAGTCGCCGCGACCGCCGCTGTTCGTCGGCGGGGGCGGCAAGCACATGCTGTCGGTGGCGGCTCGCTGCGCCGACATCGTCGGCCTGAACATCGACATGCGCCACGGGCGCATCGGCGAGACGTCCGGGCCAACCGCGACCGCGGAGGCCACCGACCACAAGGTCGCCTGGGTACGAGAAGCTGCCGGCGGCCGTTTCGGTGACATCGAGTTGCAGGCGCGCATCCACCTCGCGGCGGTCACCGACGATCGCCTCGGTCTCGCGGAAGCGGTTGCGCCCGCGCTCGGGCTCACCACCGAGCAGGCCCTGGAGACCCCACATGGGCTGGGGGGAACGGTCGAGCAGATCGTGGAGCAGTGCCTGCAGCGCCGGGAGCGCTACGGCATCTCGTACCTCACCATCTCCGTTGACGCGATGCGCGAGTTCGCGCCGGTGGTCGCGGCGCTTCGGGCTCTTTGACCTCGGCAGCGGTGGGCACACCTGCCGCACCGGGGGCACCCACGGCATCCAGGGCCAGCGCTCGCGCCGCCCGGAGCTCGGACATCTCGAACTCGGACGTGCGCTTGGCACTGATCGGGCGGGAGAGGCGGTCCTCGATGGACCGTTCTTCGGGCACGCCGGCAGCCATGCCGATCACGACCAACCGCCCGTCCTGCTTGGTGAAGCGCACGCGGTCTCCCACACCGGCGCCCACGGGGAGCATGTCGGTGGGTATGAACCACTCCTCCTGCTCGTTGCCCAGCAGCACCCGAGCGACGTCGTTGGCATCGACACCTTCGATCCGACCCGCGACCTCGCGTTGCACGTTCCCCACGAACGATCCTCCCTCGACGCCATACCACACGCGCCCTGTCAGTTGATCGCACCCGCGCGGCAAGCACTTGAGCAGACGGCGCGAAGTTGGGCCGAACGGCTCATTCCCACTCGATGGTGCCGGGCGGTTTCGACGTGATGTCGTAGGCGACCCGGTTCACGCCGGCCACCTCGTTGATGATCCGGCTCGACATGCGCTCGAGGAGGTCGTACGGCAGGCGGGCCCAGTCGGCGGTCATGGCGTCCTCGCTCGTCACGGCCCGGATGATGATGGGGTGGGCGTACGTGCGCTCGTCGCCCATCACGCCGACGCTGCGGATGTCGGGCAGGACCGCGAACGCCTGCCAGATCTCACGCTCGAGACCGGCCTTCTTGATCTCCTCACGCACGATGGCATCGGCGTGTTGCAGGGTCGCCACCTTCTCCGGCGTCACCTCGCCGATGATCCGCACCCCGAGGCCCGGCCCGGGGAACGGTTGGCGCCACACGATCTCTTCGGGCAGTCCGAGCTCTTCTCCGACCCGGCGAACCTCGTCTTTGAACAGCCACCGCAGGGGCTCGACCAGCTCGAACTCGATGTCTTCAGGAAGCCCACCCACGTTGTGATGGCTCTTGATGGTGTCGGCGGCACCTCCACCCGACTCGATCACGTCGGGATACAGCGTGCCCTGCACCAGAAACCGCGCGTCGTCGATGCCGCCGGAGGAGTCCTCGAAGACCCGGATGAACAGCTCGCCGATGGCCTTGCGCTTCTCTTCGGGGTCGACGATGCCTTCGAGGCGATCGAAGAAGCGATCGGCCGCGCGCACGTGCAGCAGCTCGATGCCGAAGTTGCGCCGGAACGTCTCGACGACTTGCTCGCCCTCGCCGCTGCGCATCAACCCCGTATCGACGAAGACGCACGTGAGTTGCGGACCGATCGCCTTGTGCACGAGTGCCGCCGCGACCGCGGAGTCGACGCCGCCGGACAGGCCGCAGATGGCGCGGCCCGAACCAACCTGCTCGCGAACGGCATGCACCTGCTCTTCGATGATCGACGTCATCGTCCACGTCGGACGGCAGCCGCACGCGTCATAGAGGAAGTGCTTGAGGATCTCCTGCCCGTACGGGGTGTGCGCCACTTCGGGATGGAACTGGACGCCATAGAGCTTGCGGCCGTGGTCCTCGAACGCCGCGGCCGGCACGTCCGGGGTGGTCGCCAGCACGCGCGCGCCCTCGGGGGGCTTGGTGATCGAGTCGAAGTGGCTCATCCAGACGGACTGGAAGCGAGGCTGGTCGGAGCGGAGGAGCACACCACCGTCACCGAGGACCGCGAGGTCGGTCTTGCCGTACTCGCCCCGGCCCGTGTTCGCGACCTCGCCGCCGCGCTGGAGGCTCATGAGCTGCGCGCCATAGCAGATGCCGAGCACCGGAACGCCGGTGTCGTAGACCTCCGGGTCGATCAGGGGCGCGTTCGGAACATGGACCGACTTGGGCCCGCCGCTGAAGATGACGCCGGCGGGGCTGTGCTCGACGATCTCGGCTGCGGTGATCGTGTGCGGGACGATCTCGCTGTACACGTGCGCTTCGCGCACGCGGCGGGCGATGAGCTGCGCGTACTGCGCACCGAAGTCGACGACGAGAACCGTGTCGAACTGCGATTCGAGTTCAGGGTTCACGAGGTCAGGGTTCACGTGCTTCTCGCTCATGCGGCACCAGCCAGCGTCAAGCCGTTCCCTTCGCTGTCGTTGACGTCGGCCGCGCGCGAGCCGTCGGCGCTGGCGTAGGGACCACTGATCACCATGCCGCCCATGCGCGGAACGGCGGAGATCGCCGCGTCGAGATCGGGCACCTCCACCACCAAGCCGGACTCGCGCGGGTTCCCGCCTGCGTGCAACGCCACCGTGGCCGGACCGAGCTTCAACTCCGAGATCTGGTCGGACTCGTACCGCACCACCGGCGCGCCGACGACCGCTCGGTAGAACGCGACCGCACGCGCCATGTCGCCGACGTTCAGTGTGAAGTAGGTGCGGGTCGTGCGATCCACGGTGCGCGACTCAGCCTCCGCCGCGAGCCGGCCCACTCGAGGCCCGAACCACGATCTCGGCCTTCTGGAACTCCTTGAGCGACTCGTACCCGCTGGTCGCCATCGACGAGCGCAGCGCGCCGAACAGGTTCAACTGCCCACCGGACTCGTGCGACGGACCGACGAGAAGGTGTTCGAGCGCGCCCGCACGGGGCACCGCGGAGAGATCTCCGGTCGGAAGGGCCGGGTGCGTTGCCTCGATGCCCCAATGCCGGCCCTGACCCGGCGCTTCGGTGGCCGCCGCCAGGGGGGCACCGAGCATGACGGCGTCGGCGCCACACGCGATGGCCTTGGCCATGTCGCCACCGGTGCGGATGTGGCTGTTCGCGATCACGTGGACATAGACACCGGTCTCGTCGAGGTGCCGCATCCGCGCCGCCTGCACGTCGCTGATCGCCGTGGCATGGGCCGCCCCGATGCCGAGCACGTCGACGGTGCCCCTCGGCGCTCGGCCCCCGCCGTGCCCGACGCCGACGATCACGCCGGCGGCGCCGGTGCGCATCAGGTGGAGCGCGGCCTGGTAGCTGAAGCACCCGCCGACCAGAACCGGCAGGTCGAGCTCGCGCACGAACGTCTTCAGGTTCAGCGGCTCGGCGATCTTGGAGACGTGCTCGGCAGACACCACGGTGCCCTGGATGATGAGCACGTCGAGCTCGGCGTCGATCACGTACTTGGCGAGCTCTTGGGCCCGCTTGGGGCTCACCGCCGCGCAGGACACCACGCCGGAGCCGTTGATCTGGCGGATGCGCTCGGCGATGAGCTCGGGCTTCACCGGCTCGCCGTAGATCGCCTGCAGCCGTTCGATCGAGGAGGGCTCGCCGGGGGCAAGGGTGGCGATCTCGTCGAGCTGCGCCCCGGGGTCGTCATAGCGAGTCCACAGGCCCTCCAGGTGCAACGGGGCGAGGCCGCCGAGCTGGCCGATCGTGACGGCCGTAGCCGGGCTCACGACGCTGTCGGCCGGGACGGCGACGAGCGGCAGCTCGAAACGGAAGGCGTCGATCTCCCAACCGAGGTCGACGCACTCGGGGTCGCGGGTACGGCGGCTCGGCACGATGCTGATGTCGTCGAGCTCGAACGCCCGCCGTGCCGTCTTGCCCAAGCCGATCTCGATCTCGGCCACGCTCTTCCTCTCGGAACTCCGGTGCAGGGAAGCTGCGAGTCTACTCGCGCCCGTCGCCGGCGATAATCCGCCGGCCGCCGGCTTCGCCTAGCTAGACGAGCTCGATCGTCGAATGCCCGATCGATTCGTGAGCCGTGGGCGTCAGCGGCGGGAGTCGGCGCCGTGGAGGGTCTTGAGGATCTGCTTCGCGATCGTCACGTTCATCTCGTAGACGGCGTTGCGACCCCGTTCGCCGACCTCCTGCAACACGCTTCCGCCCGTGAGGGTTTCCACGTTTCGGAGCCCGTCCACCAGGCGTTCCTTGGTGGCATCGGTGGCCTTGTAGCCCATGTCGGTGAGCGCCTTGACCACTTCGTTCTGGGCGACGGGCTTCGGCGCGGCCGACGCGATGATGCGCAGCGCGTCCTTGGTGAGGTTGGCCCCCTGCTCGATGGCCTGGGTGACGGTGATGTTGCCCTCCTCGTCGGCTTCCATCGACGCCAGCCAGCGCTTCACCTGGGCCACGATCTCCTGCTGCGAATCACCTTCGAAGATCACCTTCGGCATGTCGACAAACCTACCTCGATCTAGGGACTCGCTTCGCTCGCTCGTGATCGGTGGCCCCTCGGGGCAGTGCACGAGAATCGGGGTTCGCTCGCCGCCGTGTCCGTGGGTGGGCGAAGGCCTGGAAGGTGAAGCGATCCGCGGCGGGCCCGATCGTCAACGCCACGGCCGCCGAAGACCCGACCCACCCCCACCACCTCGTCCCTGACCCGTCCATTCGGACTGGCGACGGTTTCGGCGAAGGGTCCGCACACCGCGGCGCGCACGACACGGAGGCACACCTCCGGTGACCAGCAGCGCCCGCCCGAAGCGGCCCTTGCCGGGCGTCACCGGTCCGAGCACCTTCGGCACCAGCAGCGGCGCGAGGAGGCTGCCGACCCCCATCGTCAGGCTCGTGACCGTGTCGCGCCGCTCGTAGTCCGCCGCGGTGATCGCCTCGCCGGCATCGCCGTCGCCGCGGGCATCGAGATGGGACTGCAGGAGCCCGATCGAGGTCCCGCATCGACTCCGCCACCACCTCGACCACATCAGCTTCACCAGCGCCGAGCCGCACGGTCGCCGAGAGCAAGGTTGGTCAGGCTGCCGGCGGCGACACCGAGACCGACGCCACCCACGACGTCCAATGGGAGATGGGCGCCCACATACAGCCGCGACAGAGCAGTGGTCGTCGCCGCGACCCATGCTGCGCCCTTCATCGGACGCGGCAACACCGGCGTGGCGACGACGGCCAGCGTGAACGCCACCGCCGCGTGGCCGGACGGGAAGCCGAGGCCGGTCTGCTCACGGCCGCGCACGTTCACCTCGTCGATGTGCGCTGCCGGACGGCCTCGCTTGATGCCGCGCTTGATGAGCTTGGCGCCGCCCCAGACCGCGAAGCCGCCCAGCCCGAGACCGACCGCCGTCGACGGCCGACGGGCCATGGCGGCAGCGCTCGCGGCGACGCCCACCGACGCCAGGCTGCCCGACTGCATGACGGCCCAAGCCGGCCCGTGGAGGTGATCGGAGAGCTCGTTGACCTGACGGAACACGGCCTCCTCGTTCTCATCCACTTCGCGGGTGCGCGCGAGTGCGCTCGCCACGCTGAACATCGCGAGTCCGGCCGCGATCGCTTCGAGGTTGCGGGCACGGGCCTGGCGAGGGAGCGGCCGCCGGTTCCACGCCCGAAGCGCACCGATGGGAGACAAGCGCTCAATTGTCTGGGGGCTGCGCCCCCACGCACTCTCCGCTGGCGCTCCGAGCGCTCCCCATCCCCGGCGGGCTCCCTGGCGGTCGCGCCGCCGGCCGGCGCTCGCCACATCCCCAACAAATTGTCGATCTGTTGGCCGCAAGCGCCGAGCTGCCTCGGGAGCTGCGCCCCCACGCATCCACAACAACTTGTCGCTCCATGGCCGCAAGTGCCTAAGGCTATTAGCGTTCGACCATGAGTCGCGCGAAACCGAGCGATCTGGATCCAGAGCGGTTTTCGACTCGCTGGTTCGAGGGCCGCGGCTTCCGGCAGGCGTACGTACGCGAAGGCACCGGCGGGGTGCCGGTGTTGCTCATCCACGGGTGGCCGGAGACCAAGCGCATCTGGTGGAAGGTCATCGACTCGATGGCCGGCGCCGGCTTCGAGGTGATCGCCCCCGACCTGCGCGGCTTCGGCGAGTCAGCGCTCGCGCCAGACGGCTTCCACGACGCGCCCTCGTCCTCCCGTGACCTCTACGCGCTCGCGCACGACGAACTCGGCCACGACAAGGTCGTCGTCGTGGCCGGCGACTACGGCGGCGCCATCGCGCAAGACCTCGCGCTCCGGTTCCCCAACTTCGTCGATCGCCTCGTGCTCTTCAACTCGCCTCTGCCCTACGACAAGGAACGGATGGCGCAACTCGACACCTTGGCCAAGAGCACGCACGACTACTTCATCCGCCAGGGCACCGATCCCGACGGTCTCCTCGCCGACCTCCCGACACCCGAACAACGAGAGCGCTACATCGCCACGTTCTACTCGTCCCGCCTGTGGGCCCATCCCGGTGCCTTCGCCGACGCGACGATCGCGTTCCACACCCAACCATTCGCCGACGCCGCCAAGCTCCGTGCGAGTTGGGGCGCGTACGAGCAAGTGTTCAACCCAGATACGAGGTCCGAGCCCATGCTCTACACACGCAACGAGACGACCAAGACGCTCATCATGTTCGGGACGTCCGATCACGTCATCGCGCCCGACTTCGATCGCATGGCCGCACTCGTCTTCGTCAACCACGTCGGCCCCTATCTCCTCCGCGAATGCGGCCACTTCGTCCAGTGGGAAGCGGCCGAGATCCTCGTCAACACCCTCGTCGGGTTCTCTCCCGATCTCGTGGGTGCGTGACCGGTCAGATATGACCCGAAAAGCACCCACGCTGGTCAGGCCGTGCGCGTGGCCAAGGCCAAGAGGTTGTGGAGCATAAAGGCGGTGGCGCCCCAGACGGTGTCACCGACGAGCTCGAAGAAGTAGAGCGGCCGGTCGAGGGGCGCGAGGCCCCAGTGCTCCTCGCGGAAGATGTCGGGGACGAGGAGCTCGTCGAGGGAGACGTGGAGGATCTTCTCCACCTCGTCGGGGTTGGCTGCTAGCTCGGGCCGCGCCGCGAGCTCGCCGACGAACGGGACGATGTAGGAACGACTCGTGTAGGTCTTGAGATGGTCGAGCTCGCCGATGATCTCGACGTCGCCGGGCTTCATCCCGGTCTCTTCGAACGACTCGCGCAAGGCCGCCTCGCGATGGCTCTCGCCCGACTCGACCGCGCCGCCCGGGAAGCTCACCTCGCCCTGATGTGAGCGGAGGTGTTGCGCCCTCCGGGTCAGCACGACGAAGACCTCGCCATCTGACTCGTACAGCGGGGCCAAGACGGCCGATGCGCGGATGCCCGTGCCTTCGAGTGGCGAGGGACGGGGCCGGCCGCTGTCGCGCAGCGCCGCTAGCACCATCGCCATCGTCACGTGCCGGCGCTCGGCTGGAAGCGAGGCCCACGGTGGCGGCCCGCCCTCTTTCACGCCTGGAGGGCGAGGGATGAACTGGGGTCCGCCCCGGCCGTCGGGCATCAAGACGCCGGCGAAGGCGCGCCCGCCGCGCTCTCGGCGAGCTGGTGGAGGAGATCGGGAAGACCACCCATCTTCAGGTTGCTCATGACCTTGCCCGGTGTCGTCTCGCCTCGCTCCCATTCCTTCCAGAACACGAGGAGCTTGGCGGGATCGGGAGGCGGTCTGTCCATCACACTCCCGCCTCCCCGCTGGTCACCGTCGATCGTTCCTTCGAGCTCAACATCACACTCCCGCCTCCCCGCTGGTCACGGTCCATCGTTCCTTCGAGTTCGGCATAGCGGAGATCGTAACGAGGGAAACCTCAAACGCGCTCTGCCCGCAACTAACGTCCAACCGTGGCCGGGGACGACCAGACCCCCTCGTGGCGACGCCGGCGACGGGGAGATCCCGACCGGCGGCTCAAACGCGAGGCTTCCGATGTTCGCCATTTCGTGCGGTCGCTCGGCGCGCACGACATCGACGAGGCCGAGGATGCGCTCCGCGATCTGCGGCACGAACTGCGCGGCGAGTTCCTGGGCTCGGACAGCTACGTCCCGGTGTTCGTGCTCACCATGCTCATCGTGGTGCTCATCCCGCTAAGCGAGGGCAACATCTGGCTCCAGCTCCCGCTGACGTTCGTCGCAACCGGCACGCTGCTGCTGGCACTGCGCCGGTCCCACATCCGTGCCGCGCGCCTCCGATCGCTGTCGATCCTCGCCCTCGTCGCGGGGGCGATGATGCTCGTCGCCAGCGTCGCGGTCCACGCGACCGGCTCAACCAACCGTCTGTTCGCGTCGATCACGTCGATACTTCTCGGCTTCTTGCTGTTCCTCAGCATCCCCGCCATGCTGCGCCGCGTCCTCACCGCACCGAAGGTGACACTCAACGTCTTGTCGGGCGCACTTGCCGCCTACCTGCTGCTCGGCCTGCTGTTCGCCTCGGCCTACCGGGTGATCGCCACGGCGACGACCGACCCCGAAACCAGGCAGACCACGTTCTTCGCGCAGAAGGCGCAACCGGTGTCGGCCGACTTCGAGTACTTCAGCTTCATCACCATCACCACCGTCGGCTACGGCGATCTGACACCGGGGAACGACGGCGCGCGCGCCGGCGCGGTCGCCGAAGCGATCATGGGCCAGGTCTTCCTCGTCACCATCGTCGCGAGGGTGGTCTCGAACCTCGGCACCGAGCGGTCGGCGGAGCAACGCCGCGGAGCCATCACCGAGTCGAGGCGGGATGCGAGCGCACCAGCCACCGACGACAGCGACGACAGCGACGCCGGCACGATGGACTGAGTCACACCGGCACCTCTCACGAACGCACCGTGACGAGACGCCGAGAAGGTCAACGGCCGGCCCCGCAGAAGGGCCGGCCGTCAGGTTGGGAATATCGCTTGGTGTAGCGGTTGCGAACTGCGATCAGGCTACCGCGACGAGGGCTTGACCGGGAAGCCAGAGATCTGGCCTCACATCATGCCCATGCCGCCCATGCCGCCCATGCCGCCGGCACCGCCCGGCATTGCCGGTGCGGCTTCCTCGGGCTTGTCGGCGACAAGCGCTTCGGTGGTGAGCAGGAGGCCGGCGATCGACGCCGCGTTCTGCAGCGCCGCCCGGGTGACCTTGGCGGGATCGATGACGCCGTCTTTCAACAGGTCGACGAACTCGCCCGTGGCGGCGTTGAACCCGGTGGTGCCGGACTCGGCCTCGATCTGGCGCACGACGATGGCGCCCTCATGGCCGGCGTTGTCGGCGATCAGGCGAGCCGGCGCTTCGAGCGACTTGCGCACGAGCATGGCGCCGGTGGCTTCGTCGCCCTCGAGTGACTCGATCACCTTGTCGACCGCGGGACGGGCCCGCAGCAGCGCGGTGCCGCCGCCGGCGACGACACCTTCCTCGATGGCCGCGCGCGTCGCGGACAGCGCGTCCTCGATGCGGTGCTTCTTCTCCTTGAGCTCGACCTCGGTGGCCGCGCCGACTTTGACGACCGCGACGCCGCCGCTGAGCTTGGCCAGCCGCTCTTGCAGCTTCTCGCGATCCCAGTCGGAGTCGGTGTCGTCGATCTCGCGCTTGATCTGCGCGATGCGGCCGTTGACGTCGTCAGACGAGCCGGCGCCCTCGACGATGGTGGTGTCGTCCTTGGTGACCACGATCTTGCGCGCCCGGCCGAGAAGGTCGAGCGTCGTGCTGTCGAGCTTCAGGCCAACCTCTTCGCTGATGACCTGGCCGCCGGTGAGGACGGCGATGTCTTGCAGCATGGCCTTGCGGCGCTCGCCAAAGCCAGGCGCCTTCACCGCGACCGAGTTGAACGTGCCACGGATCTTGTTCACCACGAGCGTCGCGAGCGCCTCGCCCTCGACATCTTCGGCGATGATCAGCAGCGGCTTGCTCGACTGCATGACCTTCTCGAGCACGGGCACAAGGTCTTGGACCGAGGAGACCTTCGAGTTGACGATGAGCACGTACGGCTCGTCGAGCACGGCTTCTTGCCGCTCGGGATCGCTCACGAAGTAGGGCGAGAGGTAGCCCTTGTCGAACTGCATGCCCTCGGTGAACTCGAGCTCCATGCCGAAGGTGTTGGACTCCTCGACGGTGACCACACCGTCCTTGCCCACCCTGTCGATGGCATCGGCGATGACCTCGCCGATGGTCGGGTCGGCGGCGGAGATGGACGCGACCTGGGCGATCTCGGACGTCTCGTCGATCTCCTTGGCTTGGTCGCCGATGGACTCGACCGCGGCCTTGACCGCCTTGTCGATGCCCCGCTTGAGGCCCATCGGGTTCGCACCCGCGGCCACGTTGCGGAGACCTTCGTGCACCTGCGCCTGGGCGAGGACCGTGGCGGTCGTGGTGCCGTCGCCGGCGATGTCGTTGGTCTTGGTGGCAACCTCTTTGACCAGTTGCGCGCCCATGTTCTCGAACGGGTCTTCGAGCTCGACCTCACGGGCGATCGAGACGCCGTCGTTGGTGATGGTCGGGGCACCGAACTTCTTGTCGAGCACCACGTTGCGGCCGTACGGCCCGAGCGAGACCTTCACCGCGTCGGCCAGCTTGTTCACGCCGGCCTC
>JACPNV010000054.1 GCA_016185305.1 Actinomycetota bacterium
CCCGAACCGGGACCTGGCCCGCAACGAGTTGCACCTGTCCAAGTCCCTCGATGGGTTGTTGCACCTGCACGGCACGTTCACCGACGACATCGGCGCCGCGTTGGTGCATGGCGTCGAGTTGAAAGCCGACGAGCTGTTCGGGGTGTTCACCCACGCCCACAACCTCGACCCTGACGTCGCGGTCCGGCCCCGCAAGACCCTGCGGGCCATGGCGCTCGCTGAGCTGGTCCGCGTCGGCGGCGCCCGCGACATCCACGCCACCACCCCGGCCCGACCCGAGATCACCCTCGTGTTCCACGCCGGCCCACCACTCCCACAAGACGACACCAACCACCCCACCAAACCCGACGGCGACCGACCGGACGGCGACGAACCGGACGGCGACGAACCGGACGGCGACGAACCGGACGGCGACGAACCCGACGGCGACGCGCCACAGGCCAGCGAGCCAGTCGATGACACGGCCGAGCACGAACCGGACGGCGACGAACCCGACGGCGACGAACCCGACCGCGACGGTGCCGAGACAGAAGCGACCCGTGTCGACGATGCGCCCGGCGGCCATCACCCCGCCGAGACACCGGCCGAGACACCGACCGAGACGCCGGCGGAGACCGCGGCGCGGATCCGCCGGGGCTTGTTCGGCGCGTTGGGTGTCACCGATGAGCACGGGGTGCTCCTGCAAGATGGCACCAAGCGGATGGTGTTGTGTGACCCTGACCTGTTCGCCATCGTGGTCGACAGCTTGGGCGTGCCGTTGGACATGGGGTGCCGGGTCCGGCTCGCCACCGACGCGCAGCGCCGCGCCCTCGCCGCCATGTACGGCGGCTGTTGCTTCCCCGGGTGCGACAAGCCGATCCACTCGACGGAGATCCATCACACCGACCCGTTCGAGGAAGGCGGGCACACCGACCTGTCGCTGCTCATCCCGGTCTGCCGATGCCATCACGGCATCTGCCATCGCCACCGCTGGCGGGCCCACGTCGCCGGCGACGGCTGGGTCTGGTTCCAGACCGCATCCGGCCGCACGTTCTGGTCCGAACGCCACGGCCGCCGAAGACCCGATCCAGCCCCCCCGCCAGAGACCTGATCAGACAGAATCTCTACGGGAGGCAAAGAGGCTACGGGAGCAAGAGGCTACGCAGCAGCGGCTCTTGCCGCCGGCGAGGCCGCGAGGTACGCGAGCGCCTGTTCGGTCGAGCCTTCACGGGACGGGTGGTAGTCGCGCCGGAGATAGCGCGGGACCGAGCGCGCCATCGATCTTGTGGTGGGCAGGCGGCGCCGGCGGCGGGCCCGGATGAAGCGAAGCCACGTGGCCTTGCCGGGATGGGTCGGGTCGTGACGCATGAAGAAGCGCGTGCCCTGTACCCACAGCATCGACAGCACCGTGACGACTTGCACCATCGCCAAGACCCGGCGCCAGTAGCTGCCCGAGATGTGCTGGAACAGATCGAACGCGACCGAGCGGTGCTCGACTTCCTCGGCGCCGTGCCAGCGCAGCAGATCGAGCATGACCGGATCGGCGCCGGCGTCGTCGAGTGCCGGCGAGTCGATGACCCAGTTGCCGAGCACGGCGGTGAAGTGCTCGATGGCCGCGATGATGGCCAGTCGCGCCTCGAGCCATCGGCGCGCCGCGAAGCGCGGGAGGGGCAGACCCATCGGACGGTCGCCGAGCAGGTGTTCGAAGAGCCGGTCGACGTGCTTGGTGTACGGCGTGGCGTCGAGGCCCTGCGCCGCGAGGTGGTCGAGCACCGACGCGTGTGCTCGCGAATGCATTGCTTCTTGGCCCATGAAGCCGCGCACGGCGTCGCGCAGCCGGGGATCGTCGATCAGGGGCAGCGCCTGCCGGTAGACCTCGACGAACCACTTCTCACCGGCGGGCAGCAACAGGTGGAGCACGTTGATCGTGTGGGTCGTCTGCGGATCGCCGGGGATCCAGTGCAGCGGCGTGCCGTCCCACTCGAAGCGGACCCGGCGGGCGCGGATCGTGTGCGTCTCGCTCCGCGTGCTCATCGGGGAGCCAGGTCGACGGTCGCGAGCTTGCGGACGAGTCCGGGCGCGAAGCGGTGGGCAAGCTGGGAGACGCGGGCTTCGATCGTCACCGGGCACACGGCCGTGTCGCGCTCGACGGCGGCGACGATCGCCTCGGCAACCCGGTCAGGCGTGAAGTTGCGCCGCTGGTACAGACGCTTGGTCGCCCGTTGGCGCCGCGCCTGCTCGTCCTCGCTCTGGCCCACGAACCTTGTCGTCGTGGTGATGCCGGTGTCGACCACGCCCGGGCAGATCGCGGTGACGCCGATGCCGTCCGCCGCCAGCTCGGCCCGCAGCGATTCGGTGAGCATCAAGACGGCGGACTTGGTGGTCGCGTACGCAGGGAACGTCTTCGATGGCGTGAACGCCGCGGCCGACGCGATGTTGACGATGTTCCCGCCTTCGCCCCGGTCGCGCATCATGTGACCGAAGAGCCGGGCGCCGTGGATGACACCCCAGAGGTTGACGCCAAGCACCTTCTCCCAGTCGGCGACGGATGTGTCGAGGAAGTTGCCCGCCATGCCGATGCCGGCGTTGTTCACCACGATGTCGGGCACGCCGAGCTCGGACTCGACCGAGTTGGCGAACCCCTCCATCACGTCCGTGTCGGAGACGTCGACGGTGAACGGTTCGGCCGCGGCGCCGAGCACCCGGCACAGCTCGACCGTTCTCGCCACAGCATCAGGGTTGATGTCGGCCGCGGCAATCGTGGCTCCTCGTTCGGCGAAGGCCAGCGCCGTTGCCCGGCCGATGCCCGAGCCGGCGCCCGTGACGACGACGAGTCCGGCGAGCCGGGTCGAAGCGGCACGCGTCGCGCCACTTGGCCGCAGTCGTTCCATGGACGGTGCTCCTTCGGTGTGTTCGACGTTGTCGACGAGCTCGCTGATCCACCGCGCGACGCGGTCGGGTTGGACGCGCACGAGCCAGTGCCCGCCGGCGACTTCGCGCCGCCAGCAGTTCGAGGCCCAACGCGGTGTGTCGTCCGCCAGCGCGGGCGTGACGAAGCGGTCGCCGGTCGGGACGATGACCTGGACGGGGACATCCGTCGAGCGCTCGCGAGGTCGGCGCAGGCGGTCGGACATGTTGGCCCGGTAGAGCTTCACACCCCGGGCGGCATCGGCCGCGAGCGTGGGCGCCGGCCAGCCATCGCCGGGTTGCGCGCCGTCGCCGAAGGCGAGCACCCGGGGCCACGCCCTCGCCAGCCCCAGCCGCCAAGCGAGGGGTGCGAGCAGCGGGAGCTGGAACGCGTAGACGTACCACGAGCGCACGCCTTGCCGGACGAGCTCACCGAGCGGCCGGGGTCGCAGCCGCATGCGGGCGCGGATCCAGTGCGCGACATGATCGAGGCTCGGCCCCGACATCGACGTGAAGCTGGCGAACAGCTCGGGCTTGGTCGTCACCGCTTCCCATGACTGGATCGATCCCCAGTCGTGGCCGGCGAGGTGCACCGGCTGGTCGGGCGACAGCGCCGAGACGATGGCTTCCAGATCGCCGGCGAGGTTCTCGAGGGAGTACGCCGACGTCGCCCGGGGGTGACCGGACTGCCCGCTGCCGCGCACGTCGTAGGTGACGACGCGGTAGCGCTCGGCGAGCAGGTCGGCGACCGGGTTCCACACCGCACTCGTGTCGGGGTAGCCATGGACGAGAAGGACGGTGGGCGCACCGTGGTGCTGCGAACCGCGCTCGAACGCGGCGAGCTCGACATCGCCGGCGCCGCTGATGCGGTGCTCTTTCACGGCGCTGCTCTCACAAGTTCCTCGCTGTCGTTGACCGCGGGCGTAGGCACGCGCCGCCAGCGACGAACGTGCGGCACGTCGTCGTCGAGCCAGAACGCATCGTCTCGAGTGACGACGAGGAGCTCTTCGAACTTGGCCCCGACGCCCCGGAAGCCGAGGTGGGGCTCGACCGCCCAAAGGCCCGGCGTGGCGCCGTGGTCGGAGGACCGGTACGGCCCCCACAGCGGCGACCATCCTTGCCGGCGTCCGGCGCGGATATCTCGTCCGAGGTTGCGCAGGTTGTTCAGGCCGAAGCGCGCGATGACAGGCGCGGGTCCCGCCTCCGGGACCGCGTCGACACGATGGGCGATCACGCCGAACGGGTAGCGCCGATGGCGGTTGTCGAACCCCTGCGTCGCGAGCAGGCGATCGACGTCGTCGTAGATGTCGCGCAGCGTTCGCCCGGAACGCACGCCGCTGAGCACGAGCGACCGGTGCTCCGCGAGACCGTCCATGAGGACATCGAAGACGGGGTTGGCACCGAGGCAACCGGAGTAGCCGACGTCGGACGTATAGCCGTTCATGACCGGCGCGCAGTCGAGGATGAACGGCATCCCTTCCTCGAGCCGACGATTCGTCGGGAAGAACTGCAACGGTACGCGGAACCCGACGAAGGCCGTGCGATCGCCGAACCATACGAACGGCTGATGGAACCAGTCATGCACGCCACGCTCTTCGAGCCAGCGACGCATCTGATGGGCCGCGTGCTTCTCGGTGACACCGGGTCTCAGCGTCGCTGCGACCGCTTCCGTGCACTCGTAGGCGATTCGTTGCGACGAGCGAAATCCGTCGAGCTCCTCGCCGGTGGGCGGTGCACATGCGGCGCTGACGCCGGTGGCGGTGCGGAGTGATGACGTCACGGCAGCTCCTCATTCGGCTCGGGAGCGGTCGCCGGCCGCGGCACGCTGGGAAAGGCGACGAGGCTCGGCATCGCGACCTGGGCCAGCATCCGAAGGACACCGATCGATTCCTCCGCGTACGCATCAAGCCCGACTTGGCGATACACGGCGGCGCCCATCACGACGGCGAACGCGAACACGACGGCGGTCGCGCTCATCGTCTGGCCGCCGGCTTCGGGGAACAGCTCGACGAACGTGCGAGCGACATCCTGCTGGAACACCTGCACCGCCTCGTTCAAGACGGCACGCAGCTTGTCGTCCGAGCCGCCGGCGACGATGAGCCCGAGGCCGGCTCGGAACGCCTCGCCCGAGAACATCGTCCACAACAGCTCGGTGGCCCGGTCGAAGGTGCGCTCGCTGTCGGGGAGTGCCCCGAACAGCTCGCGGAACTCGTTGGTGCCCCGGACGAAGAGGTGGTCGACCGCTGCCGTGACGAGGTCGGACTTGGTGGGGAAGTGGTGCACCTGGGCGCCCCGGGACACGCCGGCCCGGCGGGCGATCTCGGTGGTCGAGGTCTTGGCGTAGCCCCGTTCGGCGAGGCACTCGACGGTGGCGTCGAGCAGGGCGGTGCGCGTGCGCTCGGTGAGCTGGGCGTTGGTCAGCCCCGCCGGCTTTGGCATGGCTGCACAGAACCATACGCTTTACAAACAGTCAAGTCGGTATGTAAGTTCCCGCTGTGACTCCTGGCGCATCCAAGCACTTCCGATTGGGCGGCTACGGCCCCGTGGTAGCGATCGTCGCCGCGTTCCTCGTGATGGTCGCGGTCGTGCCCTCCAAGACGCCCGAGCTGGCGGCGCGCCGCAGTGCGCCGCCGGTCGCCGACGCCAGCAACGAGGGCAAGACGGCGAGTGGAGACATCCAGCGGTGTCCCGATCGCCAGGAGCAAGTCGTCGGTGATCCCTACTCGCCGCCGTGCTTCGCGTTCAGCGGTGCCAACGCCGGGGCGACGACCCGGGGCGTCAGCAACGACACGATCCTCGTTTCGTACCGGCTCACGAGCGATCCCGACTACATGTCGACGATCCAGGCGCTCGCCAAGTCCGACCTCCCCCCCGACACGCCCCAGGACATACAGCGCACGATGGAAGGGCTCGTCGAGTACTTCAACAAGAACTTCCAGTTCTACGGGCGCGCGATCAAGCTCGTCCCGTTCGATGCCAAGGGCACGGTGATCGGCGAGATCTTCGGGGGCGGTCAGGACGCCGCGACGGCCGACGCGGTGAAGGCGGCCACCGAGGTGCAGCCGTTCGCCGACATCTCGGCATTGACCGAGCCGTACAACAACGCGCTGACCAAGCGGCAAGTGATCGCGCTCGGCGCGCCGTATGTTTCGGGTGCGGCTCTTTGAGAGGGGCGTCAGGCTGCGTGTGGGATTGTGCTGTTGTGGTATCGGGCCTGGTGTACTCGCTGGTGTTCGCGGTCGAGGTGGAAGGCCCAGTAGTCGTCCCAGCAGTTGTTGGCTCGTAGGGCGCGGAGCTTGAGGACGGCTTCGGCTCCGTTGAGACCCCAGCGGGCGCCGGTGATGTCCATGCGGTCTTTGACGAGGTGCCGGCAGGCGCCTTCGATCACTCCGGTCGCGATCGGCCAGCCGGCAGCGAGCGCGGTCGGGTAGTCGAGGTAGCCGGATTTGGCGAGCAGGTAGTCAGCGCAGGTGTCAGCGTTCTTGCGAGTTGTGGTGTCGAGGCCGAGGGTGGTGGCCTTGCGTCGGATCGCGGCGGCAACGATGGAGGCTTGACCATTGAGCACGGCGAGGGCTTTGTCGTGCACCCAGTCCTCCGCGGCGGGGTCCCCCTCGCCGAAGAAGCTCCAGGCAGCGGACCACAGGTACTCGAGGACGTGGACCCAGTCGACGAGGATCGTGATGTTGATGTCGCGGCTGGTGGCTTCTTTGTTGATGCGGTTGATCTGGTGGTTGTTGCCGTCCACGAGAGCGACCCAGGTTCGTTGATGTTGGGGGTCACGACGGGTGGCTTCATCGAAGACGTCGGCGATCACCGTGGCGGCGGAGTCGACGACGGACGCGGTGAGCCATTTGTCGGTCGCGTCGGGCGCTTGTTTGGGTGGCCCATCACCGCGGTGGGCCATCACATCGGTGGGGCTGCGCGGGACCGGACGGACCGAGTACACCGCGCCCACCTCGGCCATCCGCTTGCGGTTCGCCTTCTCGCCCTTGCTCAGCCTGCCCTTCAGCTTGGTGGTCGCGCCAGCGGCCTTGGCTGCGGTCGCGGGCCGTAGCGCTTCGGGTCGCATGACGATCCCTTTGCCGTCAACGGAGATGACCAAGACATCGTCATCGTGATCAGCGTCGGGATCTTGACCGCCAGCGCGGTCTCGGGCGAAGAACGCGTCGAAGTCGACCGCGGCCTCCTGGGCGAAACCCTCCACCTGACGCTTCCCGACGTGCACCGCGGTCGCTCGGTCGATCGCGGCGACTGCTTCCTCGAAGGACCCCCTGGCCGTCTCGACCGCGGCGAGGGCCCGCAACCCGTGAGAGAACGACTCGGCGGGCAAGTTGAGCACCCCATCAGCGGGGTACAGGTTGGCTGCTCCCTTGGCCCGATACGCGAGCCGACAGACCCGAACCTCGCCGAACAGCGTGACTAGCGGCCGGTCGTGGTCGGCTTCGACCCAGCCTCGTCGCGTACCATCGGCGTCCATCACTGCCTCGACGCGCTGCTCCCGGCTGGCGCGCAGGTCCAGATGATCCTGGAACAACAACCGCAACAGCTCGAACCCGTCGGCGCGCAACCGGTCCTCGAGCTCGGCATGGGTCAAGCCCGCCGACTCGGCCCCGTCGAGGTACTCCACGATCCCCGCGAACTGGGTCCCCGACGCCGCGAACGGCCCGATCAGCGACGACGGGTCCGGCTGTGCCGGGCGAGCAACCCGGCCAGGTTCGCCTCCGCCTGGGCTTCCAGATCCGCCCGAGCGGCCCGGAACCGCTCCGTCGCCGCCCGCACCGGCTCCACCTCCTCGGGCTCGAGCATCACGAACCTGGTCCGACTGTTCTTCGAGTAGCTCAACACCACCGACTCGTGCAGCTCCTCGCCCGACGCGCAGCGGCAGTTCAGCTTTCCGCACCGGCGCCGGTGCGTGACCACACTGCCCCGCAGCATCTCGGGAACCCCGACCCCTCCCCGGGCCTTCGACTTCGCCATCGCTCATACCCTACTCCTTGTCTGCTAGCTGATTCGCTGGCAGATTCTCGGCCGCGACGCACGAAAGATGGTGGATCCTCGACCACTCAGCCACCCCAAGAAGTCACACCACAGCCACGACCAGGCAAAACCCCGCTCCACCCCGCCCCTCCAGAGGAGCCGCACCGTGTGTCACGAACGTTGAAGGAGGAGTCATGTAGAGGACGAACTCTTGAAACGATGCTCTGCAAGAGATGGAGGTTTGGCCCTCCGATGCCGGCCTACGGGGGTTGGCGTCAAACCGCCCTGTGCTGCGTTGGCTGA
>JACPNV010000037.1 GCA_016185305.1 Actinomycetota bacterium
ACATCTTGAACAGGTCATCATCCACGCAGCTCAACTCCGCTTGCCATCAGGCGCCGGCCCGTCGCCGAAGCCATACCCAAACAATGTCAGGAGCCAGCCAACATCAGGGGGACTCACCCACACGATCTAGCGAGGACCCGAGATTTGGCGCCGCCAGCCGCAATGACCGTACCAATCCGCTGAACCTCTTAGTTAGGGGCCGGGCGTCGTCGATACGGCGCTCGCCTTCCGAACCGGGCCGTCCCGCGCGCCAGAAGTGGCGCGCCGAGCGGCCCGGTTGTTCGGGGCTGGTCGGCACGATCGGGGCGCAGCCGTCGAGGCAACTAGGTTTGGTGGCCGCCAAGCGCAGGGGGAACCGATGGCTGATACCGCCCAGCTCTTCGCCGATGCCGTGGGCACCGACCGGGTGCTCGCCGTCGACGTGATCAACGACGACTACACCCACGACGAAGCGCTGACCGCCGAGCCGGTCACGCCCGCAGCCGTCGTCTTGCCGGAGACCACCGAGGAGGTGGCGACCATCCTCCGCACCGCGACCGAGCACGGCATCCCGATCACCGCCCGGGGTGCCGGCACCGGCATGTCCGGCGGGTGCCGCCCCATCGATGGTGGCGTCGTCGTCTCGTTCGAGCGGATGGACGACATCCTCGAGATCGACCGCGAGAACTTCGTCGCGGTCGTGCAGCCCGGCGTGCAACTCGACGAGCTCGACGAAGCTCTGGCGCCGTTCGGGCTCGCCTACCAGGTCTACCCGGGCGAGTACTCCGCGACCCTCGGCGGCAACGTCTCGACCAACGCCGGTGGCATGCGAGCGGTGAAGTACGGCGTGACCCGCCATCACGTCCTCGGCCTCGAAGCGGTGCTCGCTACGGGCGAGACCATCCGCACGGGCGGCAAGATCGTGAAGGTCTCGACCGGCTATGACCTCACGCAGTTGATCGTCGGCTCAGAAGGCACGCTCGCGCTGGTCACCGAGGTGACGCTCAAGCTCTACCCGCGAGCGACGCACGGCGCGACGGTGCTCGCGCCGTTCCCGACGATCGAAGCGGTGACGAAGGCCGTGCCGAAGATCGTGGCGAGCGGGGTCGGCCCGCAGATCCTCGAATACATCGACATGCTCACGATGGCCGCCGCGACCGCGTTCGTCGGCCTCGACCTCGGCATCCCCGACGACATCAAGGAGGCCGCGCTCGCGTACCTCGTGGTGTCGATGGAGAGCATGCACGACGATCGCCTCGAAGCCGATGTCGTCGCGGTGAGCGAGCTGCTCTTCGAGTTGGGCGCGATGGACGTGTACGTGCTTCCCCCTGCCGCCGCGGCTGGCCTGATCGACGCCCGCGAGAAGGCGTTCTGGGTCGCGAAGGCCAACGACGCCGACGACGTGGTCGACGTCGTCGTGCCTCGCGCCGCGATCCCCGACTTCATGGCGAGGGTTGCGGCCATCGCGGCCGACAACGGTGCCTGGATCGCCGGCTGCGGCCACGCCGGCGACGGCAACGTGCACATGGCGGTGTTCCAGAAGGACCCGGAGATCCGTTCGACGATCATGAAGGCGTTGTTCGCCGCCGGCATGGCGCTCGGCGGCGCCATCTCGGGCGAGCACGGCCTCGGCACCGAGAAGAAGCGCTACTTCCTCGAGCTCGAAGACCCCACCAAGATCGAGCTCATGCGGCGCATCAAGGCCGCGTTCGATCCCAACGGCATCTTGAACCCCGGCACGATCTTCGATTGATGATCCGACGAACCCAGGAGACGACGTGAACGGCGCCCAAGCACTCATCCGCACGCTGGTCGACTGCGAGGTCGACGTGTGCTTCATGAACCCTGGAACATCCGAGATGCACTTCGTCGCCGCCCTCGACCGCGTGCCGGAGATGCGCGGGGTGCTCGCCACCTTCGAGGGGGTCGCCACCGGCGCGGCCGACGGCTACGCCCGCATGGCCGGCAAGCCGGCGTCGGTGCTGCTGCACCTCGGCCCCGGTCTCGGCAACGGGCTCGCCAACCTGCACAACGCGCGCAAGGGAAACGTCCCCGTCGTCAACATCGTGGGCGACCACGCGACCTATCACAAGCGCTACGACGCTCAGCTCGAGTCCGACATCGAGACGGTGGCGCGCAACGTGTCGCCGTGGCTGCGGTGGTCGAAGACCCCCGGCGACGTCGGGGCGGACGCGGCCGACGCCGTCGTCGCCGCGATGGGGCCACCGGGCCAGGTGGCGACGTTGATCTTGCCGGCGGACGTCTCGTGGCTCGACGGTGGCGAGGTCGCTGCGCCCAAGCCGGCCGCTGGGCGCCAACCGGTCGGCACCGACCATGTGGAAGCGATCGCGGGCGTGCTGCGGTCGGGCGAGCCGGCTGCGCTGCTCATCGGCGGATCGGTCACGCGCGAGGCCGGCCTCGTGGCGGCCAGCCGCGTCGCCAACGCCACCGGCGCCAAGCTCCTGTGCGAGACGTTCCCGGCGCGCCTCGAGCGCGGGGCCGGCCTGCCCAACGTCGACCGCCTCGCGTACCTCGCCGAGTTCGCCATGATGCAGCTCGACGGCGTGAAGCATCTGATCGTCGTCGACACCAAGCCGCCGGTGTCCTTCTTCGCGTACCCCGGCAAGCCCAGCGTGCTCGTGCCCGAAGGCTGCGAGGTCCACACGCTCGCCGGCCTCACCGACGACGCCGTGGGCGCGCTGGCGGCGCTGGCCGAGGCCGTCGGCGCTCCGGCTGACGGAGCGACGCGGCAGGACGCGTCGCGCGCCGAGCGGCCGACCGGCGACCTGACCGCCGACAAGGTCGCCCAGGCGCTGGGCGCGCTCCTCCCCGACGGGGCGATCATCTCCGACGAGGCGAACACGTCCGGCATCTACCTTCCGGCCGCCACCGCGGGCTGCCCGCCACACGACACGCTGAACCTCACGGGCGGCGCCATCGGCCAGGGCATGCCGGTCGCGACGGGTGCTGCGGTCGCGTGCCCCGACCGCAGGGTCGTGTCGCTCGAAGCCGACGGGTCCGCGCTCTACACGTTCCAGTCGCTGTGGACCCAGGCGCGCGAAGGCCTCGACGTCACCACAGTGATCTTCAACAACGCGTCCTACGCCGTCCTCAACATGGAGCTCAGCCGCGTGGGCGCCGAGGCGGGCGGCCCCAAGGCCAAGGAGATGCTCGACCTCGCCGACCCGACGACGGACTTCGTGAAGCTGGCGAGTGGGTTCGGCATCCCCGCGTGGCGGGCCACCACCGGCGAGGAGTTCTGCGGGAGCTTCGAACGCGCCCTGGCCGAGCCCGGCCCCTCACTGGTCGAGGCCATCATCCCGGGGATCGTGTAGGCAACTGACCGAGGTGTGACGGGGTCGAGTGCGCTGGTGGGGGGAGCTACGGGCGGATGCCGCCGAGGACGAGGTCGAGGACGCGGTCGACCCAGCCCTTGCGCGACGGGAGCCGACCGGGGGTCATGACCTCGTTCATGCAACTGCCGAGGATGGCGTCGAACACGGTGCTCGCATCGACGTCGGCGCGGGCCTCGCCGCGCGCCGCTGCCATCTCGAGCAGCGAAGCGAGATGCACCGATGCGGGCTCGGTGAACGTCTGGTACATCTTTCGCCACGCCGGCTCGTCGGCCCGCAGGTCGGCGACCACGCCGGGCCACGCGGCGTAGACAACCGGGTGGCTGAACCAGCGGATCGTCTGGTCGATGAACGCCCGGAGGTCATCGACGAGCGAACCGGTGTAGACGTAGGAGAACTCGAAGTCGATCGGACCGGCGACGAGCGCCTCGTGCACAAGCGATGCCTTGTTCGGCCACCAGCGATACAGCGTGGGCTTGCCGACGCCGGCCCGCTTGGCGATCGCCTCCATCGAGACCTTCGCATAGCCGACCTCGTCCACGAGCTCGACGGCCGCCCGCAGCGCCTCGGCGTGGGCTCGGGGGTCGCGGTTGCTGCCCGGCCCGCCCGTGTAGCGGGGACGCACGTGCTCGGGCGCCAGCGGCTGCATTGGCGACTTCCTGGCCGGCGACACGCCCGGCACGATACCAGAGCGAAACGTGACGTTGCGTTCAGAACGGGGATGTGTTTCACTGGCCGGAGCTGCCGCTCGGCCGGGCGGCAGCCACCGGGGGAACGGAGCCGACCGCCCATGCACGATCTGGTCATCAAAGGCGGAACCATCGTCGACGGAACGGGCGCACCGACCTTCGATGGTGATGTCGCCGTCGACCGTGGCACCATCGCCGAGGTCGGGCGGGTCGATGGCCCCGCCACCCGAACGATCGACGCCGACGGCCTGCTCGTCACGCCCGGCTTCGTCGACATCCACACCCACTACGACGGCCAGGTGACGTGGGATCCGCTCCTGACCCCGTCGTGCTGGCAGGGCGTGACGACGCTGGTGATGGGCAACTGCGGTGTCGGCTTCGCGCCGGCCGCGCCAGACAAGCACGAATGGCTCATCGGCTTGATGGAGGGGGTCGAAGACATCCCCGGCGCCGCGCTCAGCGAAGGCATCGAATGGACGTGGGAGAGCTATCCCGACTACCTGGCCGCAGTGGCCCGCTCGCCCCTCGCCCTCGACGTCGGGTCGCAGGTGCCGCACGGCGCCGTGCGCGCCTACGTCATGGGTGAGCGAGGCGCGTCCAACGAACCGGCCACGCCGGAAGACATCGAGGCGATGGCACGCATCGTCGCCGAGGGCATCGAGGCGGGGGCGCTCGGCTTTTCGACCTCGCGCACGCTCGCGCACCGGGCGATCGACGGCGAGCCCGTTCCTGGCACGTTCGCCGCGGAGGACGAGCTGTTCGGCATCGGCGAAGCACTCGGCCGGCTCGGCGCGGGAGTCTTCGAGCTCGCACCCGCCGGCGTGCTCGGTGAAGACCTCGACGCGCCCGACAAGGAGATCGACTGGATGCTGCGACTCGCGGCCGCCGTCGGCCGGCCTGTCAGCTTCGCCTTGACGCAGAACCACATCGCGCCGGGCGACTGGCGGCGCATGCTCGACCGGTCGGCCACGGCCAGCGAGCGGGGCGTGCCCATCCGCCCGCAGGTACACGCCCGCACCGTCTCGCTCTTGCTCGGGCTGCAGACGTTCCACCCTCTGAACTGGGCGCCGAGCTGGGGCGAGATCGGGCTGCTCCCCCTCGAGGGCCAGGTGGCCAAGCTGCGCCAGCCCGAGTGGCGCGCCCGCCTCGTCGCCGAGCTCGAAACGGTCGACGATCCGGTCCTCGCGGGCTTCATGAACCCGGCACGGATGTTCCCGCTCGGCGACCCACCCGACTACGAGCCGCCGGCGTCGGCTTCGGTCGCGGCGCGGGCCGGGCGCGAGCGCCGATCGCCGTGGGACGTCTGCTACGAGCTGCTGCTCGAGCGCGACGGCCGCCAGCTCCTCAACTCCCCCGTGCTCAACTATGCCGACGGCAACCTCGACGCCGCCTACGAGATGCTCGTGCACCCGGCGACCACCTTCGGTCTCGGCGACGGTGGCGCCCACGCGGGTCAGACGTGCGACGCGTCCAGCACCACGTTCCTGTTGACGCATTGGGCCCGCGACCGCACCCGCGGCCCGCGGCTGCCACTCGAGACCGCGGTACGCAAGATCACCGCCGCGACCGCGGACCTCTACGGCTTGCGCGATCGCGGCCGCGTGCTTCCCGGCTACCAGGCTGACCTCAACCTGATCGACTTCGAGCGGCTGCAGCTTCGTCCACCCGAGCTGGTGCACGATCTCCCCGCCGGCGGGCGCCGGCTGGTGCAGACCGCGGCTGGCTATGTCGCCACCATCTCTCACGGCGTGCCGACGTTCGAGCAGGGCGAGCACACCGGCGCTCTCCCCGGCGGCCTGCTGCGCGGTGCGAAACAGCAACCCTGAACGACTCCCAGCGACGACCCGGAGACATCGACATGACTGCAGACCTCGAGCTCACCGACGAGGCCCTCACCACGTTCGGCATCGGCTTCGACGACGACGGCTTCCACCCCTATGACCCGGCCGAGCGCTGGTGGAACGAGTCGTGGTTCTGGGACTGGTACGACGCGGACGGCTCGGTGGCCGGGCACTGCCGCATCGGGTGCATCCCCAACCAGAACCGCGTGTGGCTGTGGCTCTACCTCTTCCGCGACGGCGAGTGGCTCGCGGTCGAGCAGCCCTACCTCGACTTCGGTCTGCTGCGCCGGCCCGAGATCGCCTTGGACCAAGCCGGCATCTCGTTCTCCTACAAGATCCTCAGCCCGTTGCGCGCCGGGCGGTTGCGAGTGGAGAGTGCGGCACGGGTCGTGAGCGGGGCGCGCGCCGGGCGGGTGCTGCCGGTCGAGGTCGACCTCGAAGTGCATTCGATCGGCGTCCCGCACTCCACCGGGCAGGGCAACGAGCCCGGCCACATGTCCGAGTCCTACGACGCCCGCCGCATGGAGCAGCCGATCACCCTCGCCGGCACGATCGCCATCGACGGCGACAAGCGAGGCTTCGAGGGGCGGGGCGAGCGCGATCACTCGTGGGGCCCGCGCTACTGGCTCTTGGAATGGAGCTTCCTCGTGCTGAACGGCGAGCACAAGCGCCTCCAGTGCGTGGAGGTTCGCTTCCCCGGCGATGGCGTCATCGAGGTCGGTTACCTGCAGAGCGACGGCGCTTCCACCGAGCTCGACGCGGTGAAGCTCGCGGTCGAGCGCCGCGAGGGTCTGGTCGACGCCGCCCACGGCACGTGCGAGGTCACCGCCACCGACGGCACCACGTTCGCGTTCTCCTACGAAGAGGTCAGCTCGCACGAGATGGACCTGTCGCACGTGCTCGAGCCGGCGCCGCCGAAGTCGGTCTACCGGCGCACGCTCATCAGGGCGACGCCGACCGACGGCAGCGCGCCGCTGTACGGCTGGCTCGAAGACCACATCCTCCCCGGCTTCACTGGCGCCTGAGGCCTACCGTTGCGCGCCCGCGTGCTTGTCGACGAACGAGCGGACCGCGCCGTAGAGGCGGTGGCTCGCGCCGGCCCAGGGCATGAGGATCGGGTACATGTGGAACATGTCGGGCTCTTCGAGCACCTCGGTCTCGACGCCGGCCTCCTCGAGGCGTTGCACGAAGCTGCGGATGGGATCACGGAACAGCTCTTCGTCGCCGAACGCGACCAAGGTCGGCGGGAAGCCGGCGAGGTCGCCGTAGATCGCGGACACCAAGCCGTCGTGGCCGTCATGGCCGTCGAGGTACGGCTCGACGGGGACGCGCGCCGGCAAGATGTCGATGCCGGCGTTCTCCGAGACGCTCGGCTCGTCGAGCACGAGGTCGACCTCGGGCGAGAACAGCACGGCGGCCGCGGGCGCGGGGAGATGGGCGGCCCGGTCGTCTTGCAGCAGCGAGGTCACCAATCCCCCGCCACCCGAGTCGCCGGCCATCACGATGCGCGCCGGGTCGACGCCGCCGGCGACGAGCGCCTCATAGACGCTGATCGCGTCCATGAGCGCAGCAGGGAAGGGGAACTCGGGCGCCAGCCGGTAGTCGGGCACGAAGACCGCGGTCGCCGTCGCGTGCGCGAGGTAGCCGGTGAACGCGGCGTACATGGTCGGCGAGGTCCCGATGTAGCCACCGCCGTGCAGGTAGAGGATCGCGCCGCGGGGCCGGTGGGCGAGATCGTTCACCGAGCGCCGCGGCACGTACCACACGCCATGGACACCGCCGACGGTGCCCTCCTGGATGTCGACCTCGAGCCGGTGCACGAACGGCGGCAGCACGACACGGCAGATGTCGTCGAGCACGACCTCGACCGAGCGCAACTGCTCCTGGGGCAGCGACGTCGTGTAGCCGAAGAACGCCTGCATCACGCTGCGGGTGACCGACTGGCCGACGTTGTCGAGCGTGCTCTCGGGTCCTTCCCACGGCTTGCGCAGCGGCACCGTCGCCAGCGCGAAGCCCAACCGGCTGGCGAAGCCGGCGAGCGCGAGGGCGGTGAGAGGCGCCGGCGCGGTCGGGACGTCGGGCCGCTTCCCCATCACCATGTCAGCCGCACCAATGGCGACGACCTCGGCGCCTTCGGAGGGAGTGCTCGCATCGCCACCGAGCCTAGTGGTCGGTGATCTGGCTCAGCGGTGCCAGTCGAGACCGCCTTCGCGGACTACGGGTGATACAGGTCGAGTGGCGGGTCGGCCGCCGCCAGGGCCTTGGAGAGCAGGCGGGCCAGCTCGGCCTGATCTCGCTTCGTCAACGCGTTCAGGCACGCCGGTGGCTCGTGCAGCTTGTCGATGACGGTCGTGCGCGCCTTCTCGCCCACCTCGGTGAGCCGCACGAGCTTCACGCGCCGATCAGCGGGCAGCGAGACCCGCTCGGCATAGCCCGGCTCTTCGAGCGCGTCGACGAGCTGGGTGACGTTGGACGCGTCGCACTGCAACACCTCGGCCAGCGTGCGCATCGGCACCTCCTCGTCGGGAAGGAGGTTCAACAACGCCTTCATCGACGCCGCCGTCAAGCCGGTCTCGCGCGCCGCTCCCGCGAACCGGCCGAGGTGCTCGTCGCTCCGGAAGAGGGCGATCATGCACGCCCACGCTCGCTCGGCATCGCTCATCCAGGCATCCTAGCTTGCGAACAATCAATAGTCGAGCACTCTGAATGATTATTTCCTCAATGGTTGACAGCACTCAAACAACTGTGGGAGGGTCAGGGGCCATGAGCATCCTCTCCCAAGGAGCCGGCCGGCCCCAGACCGACGAGCGAGCACCGAGCCCCGCGACGAAGTCGGCGCGCGAAACATGAACGACAACGCCATCGTCGTGCAGGGCCTGCACAAGAGCTTCGGCGACGTCCACGCGGTCAAGGGCATCGACCTGGAGGTCGAGCGAGCGACGGTCTACGGGCTGCTCGGCCCCAACGGCGCCGGCAAGACGACGACCGTTCGCGTGCTCACCACCATCCTCCATCCCGATCAAGGCTCGGCGTCGGTGCTCGGTCTCGACGTGGTCGACGATGCCCAAGCCGTGCGTGAGCGCATCGGGCTGGCCGGCCAGTACGCGGCCATCGACGAGCACCTCACCGGGCGCGAGAACCTGCGGCTGGCCGGCAACCTCTCGCACCTGCCCAAGGCGCTCACCCGCCAGCGCGCCGGCGATCTGCTCGAACGGTTCGGCCTCGCCGACGCGGCTGATCGGCCCGCCAACACCTACTCCGGTGGCATGCGCCGGCGGCTCGACCTGGCGGCGGCGCTCGTCCACCGCCCGCCCGTCCTGTTCCTCGACGAACCGACCACCGGGCTCGATCCCGCTTCGCGCAAAGATCTCTGGGGCGTCATCGACGAGCTGGTTGCCGACGGCACGACCGTGCTGCTCACCACGCAGTACTTGGAGGAGGCCGATCGCCTGGCGAAGCGCCTTGCGGTCATCGACCTCGGCGTCGTCATCGCCGAGGGCACACCACAGGAGTTGAAGGCGCGCATGGGCGGAACGGTCATCGACGTCGGCTTCGCGGACCACGAGACCGCGACCAACGCCGCGATCGTCGTCCGAAGTGCTCCCGAGCTAGACGCCCAGGACGAAGACATCAGGGTCGACGGCTCGATGATCGAGCTGGCCGTCGACGATGGCCCGAAGACCGCGATCGTGCTCCTTCGCACGCTCGACGCCAACAGCCTCACACCGACCACGCTCGCCGTGCGCGAGCCGAGCCTCGACGACGTGTTCCTCACACTGACCGGCCACAAGGCCGAAGACGGCGCCGACCACGCGAACCTCGCAGAACGGGGAGCTGCATGAGCGAGACGACTGCAACCAACTCGGCGGAGACGGCAGCCAGCCTGGCACCGATCGTCGACGGCTCACCGCCGACCGCTCACAAGAGCCGCCTCTACTGGGCGTTCGACGATGCCAAGACCGTCGCGTGGCGCAACCTCCTCAAGTACGTGCGCGTCCCGCAGCTCATCGTCTTCTCCACGATCCAACCGATCATGTTCGTGCTGCTGTTCCGCTACGTGTTCGGCGGCGCCATCAACACCGGCCCGATCCCCTACGTCGACTACCTCATGCCGGGCATCTTCGTGCAGACGGTGCTCTTCGGCGCCACGTCGACCGGCATCGGTCTGGCCGAAGACGCCAACACCGGCCTCCTCGAACGCTTCCGGTCGCTGCCGATGGCGCGCAGTGCCGTGCTCACCGGTCGCACCCTCGCCGACGTCGTCCGCAACTTCCTCGTCGTGATCCTCATGGTCGTCGTCGGGTACCTCGTGGGGTTCCGGTTCCACGGGACGATCGCGGAGTCGACGCTCGCCATCCTGCTCGTCGTGCTGTTCGGCTACGCGTTCAGTTGGGTGGCCGCGCTCATCGGGCTGCGGGCATCGACGCCCGAGGCCGCGCAAGCGGCGACGTTCCCGGTGCTCTTCCCGCTCGTGTTCGCCAGCTCCGCGTTCGTGCCGACGGCGACCATGCCGACCTGGCTGCAGGCCTTCGCCAACAACCAGCCGGTGTCGATCGTGATCAACGCGAGCCGGCAACTGGTCCTCGGCGGCTACATCGAGGACAACCGGTTGTACGTCGGCGTGAACTGGTTCGACGTGGGCCTCGCCGTGCTCTGGATGATCGGCATCACCGCCGTGTTCGCCCCCCTCGCCGTCCGCGCCTACCGCAAGAAGGTGAGCTGAAGGTCCCGGCCCGCGCAACCAGGCGCTTGCGCGCCCGGTCCCGGTCCCCTAGATTGTAGTCACTCGACTACAATCTAGGGAGCAGCCATGCCCGCCGACGACCCGGCGACGGAGACCATCCCCGACTTCCGGGGCCACGAGCACGTCCACCCCGAGCTGGCCGACCACGCGCGCCGCTACGAGCGCCGCGTCGAGCAGGTGACCGACCGGGTCTTCGTCGCCATCGGCTACGGGCTGGCCAACACGGTCATGATCGTGGGTGACGGCGGCATCGTCGTCGTCGACGTCATGGAGAGCGTCGAGGCCGCGGCCGAGGCGCGCGACGCGCTGCGGGCCTTCAGCGACCTTCCGGTCAAGGCGCTCGTCTACACCCACGGCCATCCCGATCACGTTTGGGGCGGGCGAGCGTGGGTCAGCGAGGGCGAGGAGCGCGATGTCGACGTGATCGCCCACGAGTCGGTTGGTCACTTCGTCAACGAGTTCGCCAACATCCTCTCTCCCCGCTACACGCTCGGCGGCATCTACATGTACGGCGGCGCGCTCCCCCACTCGGGCGACGGCTTCGTCGTCAACGGCATCGGGCCGCGCCTGCACGCCGGCCACCGCGGCTACATCCCGCCGACACGAACCTTCACCGTCGAGGACGAGGCCGAGGTGGCCGGCGTGCGCATGCAGCTCGTGTTCGCTCCGGGCGAATCGCCCGACCAGATCTTCGTGTGGCTGCCCGACGACCGGGTGCTGCTCTCCGGAGACAACCTGTACCGCTCGTACCCGAACCTCTACACGATCCGCGGCGCACGCTTCCGCGATCCACGCGACTGGTATGGCAGCCTCGACAAGATGCGCGCCCACCGACCCGAACACCTCGTGCCTTGCCATGGAGGCCCGATCTCCGGCGCTCGCGAGGTGATGGACACGCTCACCGCCTACCGCGACGGCATCCAGTTCGTGTTCGACCAGACCATCCGGGGCATGAACAGGGGGCTCACTCCCGATGAGCTCGCGGGCACCATCGAGCTCCCCCCGCACCTGCGCGAGCACCCGTACCTGCGTGAGCTCTACGGCCAGGTCGACTTCTGCGTCCGCGAGATCTACGCCGGCCTGTATGGCTGGTTCAGCGGCGAGGGCAGCGACCTGCTGCCGCCACCACCCGAGGAGGAGTCGAGCGAGATCGTCGTGCTCGCCGGGGGCCTCGATCCTGCCACCTCGGCGTTGAAGGTCGCGGTCGAAGGCGGGCGGCACCGGTGGGCCGCCCGCCTCGCGACCCACATCCTCCGCGTCGAGCCCGGCAACGAGACCGTGAAGGTGCTGAAGGCCACCGCGCTGACCGCGCTCGCGTACGAGACGATCAACGCCAACGCGCGCCACTGGTGGCTCACCGAGGCCGCCGTGCTGAAGGGCGAGGTGCCACTGACGCCCGAGATCGGCGGCGTCATCGCAAACAGCCGGGCGGCCGGCGTGCTTGCCGGCGTTCCGGTGCGCGAGACCGTCGCTGCGCTCGCCGTCCGGCTCGATCCGATCGCGTCGGCCGATGTCGACCGCACGATCGTCGTGCGGGTGCCGGGCGAGGCCGAGGTCGCGCTGGCGATCCGGCGCGGCGTGTGTGCCGTCGAGCCCTTCGGCATCGACCAACCCGATCTCGCGATCGAGCTGAGCAAGGCCGACCTCGTGCAACTCGCGCTCGGCGAGCGCCCGTGGACCGGAGCGGTCGCCGACGGCTCGGTGGCCGTCGAGGGCGGCACACAGCTCTTCCTCGACACCACCACGCTGTTCGACGGGTGGAAGCCATGACGAGCACGCCGCCGCGGACACGGGGCCGCCGCCCGGCGACCGCCGGCGCGCCTCACGGCCGGGAAGAGGTCGAGGCGGCGCTGATCCAGTCGGCCGCCGAGCTGTTCTCCCAGCGAGGCCCGAACGCCGTGTCGATCCGCGACGTGGCCAGCCGGGCCGGCGTGAACCACGGCCTCATGCACCGCTACTTCGGTTCCAAGGACGGGCTCCTCGGCGCCGTCCTCGACCGGTTCGCGGCCGGCGTGGCCGGCGAGGTTGCTGGTGGCGTCGCGGGACGAGTTGACGGTGCGCTCGACGGCGAGCCCGGCTCGGTCACCGATCTCTACTGGCGGGTGCTCGCTCGCTCCATCCTCGACGGGCGCGATCCGTCGTTGCTGCAGCGCGACCACCCGACGGTTCGCATGCTCGTGGCGTGGGGCCGGCGCGACCTCGCCCTCGAAGCCGACGACGCGAAGGTGTGGGCCGCGCAGGTCCTCGCCTTGCAGCTCGGCTGGCGCATGTTCGAGCCGTTCCTCACCGCCGCGGCCGGCCTCGACTCGATCGACCCGGAGAAGGTCGCCAGCTCGCTCGAGACCTCGACCGTCCGGCTGGCCCCTTCGAGGCTCGCCAGATAGGCAAGACGCGGTCGGCCCGCGGCAGCCACGTTCCCCCTCGCCCGGTGCGCGAGAGTAAGACCGTGGCTGCGGTCTCCCCCACCATCGCCCGGTTCCTCGCCGACGTCCGGCCGGGCACCCCGTGCCTGGTGATGGACCTCGGCATCGTCGAAGACCGCTACCGCTCGCTCACCGGCGGCCTGCCGGGCACGACGGTCAACTACGCGCTCAAGGCGAACAGCGAGGTCGAGGTGGTGGAGCTGCTGGCCGACCTGGGCGCGTCGTTCGATGTCGCCAGCCCGGCCGAGATCGATCTCTGCCTGAAGGTCGGCGTCGAGCCCGACCGCATCTCCTATGGCAACACCCTGAAGAAGGAAGGCGACATCGCGGGCGCGTTCGAGCGCGGCGTGACCACGTTCGCGTTCGACAGCGAAGGCGAGCTCGCCAAGCTGGCCCGAGCCGCGCCCGGCGCATCGGTGTTCTGCCGGCTGCTCACCTCGGGTGCCGGCGCCGACTGGCCCTTGAACCGCAAGTTCGGGTGCGACGTCGCCATGGCGATCGAGCTGCTCACCGGAGCGGCCACGCTCGGGCTCGACCCCTGTGGCGTCAGCTTCCATGTCGGCTCGCAGCAACGCGAGCCGCAGCAGTGGGACGTCGCCATCCGCGATGCCGCCATCGTCTTCGGCGCGCTGCGAGACGCGGGCTCGCCGCTCCGCCTCCTCAACCTCGGCGGCGGCTTCCCCGCCGACTACCTCGGCGAGCGACCCCCCTTGGCGGCCTACACGGCGGCGATCGGCGAGAGCCTCGAGCGCCATTTCGGCACCGACCAGGCCGAGACCGTGATCGAACCGGGTCGCTATGTCGTCGCGGACGCAGGTGTGCTGCACACCGAAGTGGTCCTGGTGTCGCGCAAGTCGAGCCACGACGACCACCGGTGGGTCTATCTCGACACCGGCGTGTTCGGCGGGCTGGCCGAGACGCTCGACGAAGCGATCAAGTACCCGATCATCACGTCCCGCGACGCCGACCGCGCCGCCGGCGAGGCACGCGGCCCGGTCGTGCTCGCCGGCCCGACGTGCGACAGCATCGACGTGCTCTACGAGCACCACCGCTACGAGCTGCCGCTGTCGCTGGCCCCCGGCGACACGGTCACGTTCTTGAGCGCCGGCGCCTACACCAAGGCCTACTGCACCGACGGGTTCAACGGCTTCTTCCCGCTGCCCGCCTACTGCCTGCCACCGAACGACATCCCGTCGAACGGCGCTCGCACGAGGAACGACGAGAACCGCCACACGTCGTCGGGGTCGGGCTCGGCGACGCCGTAGCCCGCGAACGGATCGCGCCGCTCGGCCAAGGGCGACCAGTCCACCGCTCGCGACACGAACGGGCCGAGGTAGGGCCGGGCGTGTTCGAGGATGAGCTCGTGCGGGAGCTCATCAGGCAACCGCACACCCTCCTCGGGATGTTCGAGGAGCCACTGCACGGCTCCGAGCACGCCCGCGGCCACCTGCAAGGTCGTCGCGTTCTGGCCGGGCACGAGCCGCCGCGCCTCGTGGATGTCGAGCAGCGAGCCCACCCACCACGAGCCGAGCGCATGGCCCATGAGCAACACGCCGAGCTCGTCTCGACCCTCGACGATGTCGTCGTTCATGATGCGTTGATCGGTTTGGAGGACGTCGCCGCGCATCTGGAGCTCGTGCAGGCTGGCGATGGCCGCGTCGGCAGGGCAGTACGCGTAGTTGACTGTCGGTCGGTAGCGCGCGGACAGCCCGCCGTCGTTCCACACCGTCAGGTGCTCAGAGATCGAGAACGCCTCGCCGTGGCGGATCACCATGCCGACGATGCCACCGGCCGGCACCCACGAACGGACCCAGGTCCGGTAGCCAGGGTGGGCCAGGCAGATCTGGTTGGCGGGTCCCTCCTCGTGCGCGTACGCGCCGCCCGGCAGCGCCCGCTCGTGCGTGCCCCACCCGAGCTCGGCCGGCGCGATGCCCTCTTCGTAGAAGCCCTCGACCGACCACGTGTTGACGAACTCGTCCTCGCGCTTGGGCCGATCGCTGATCTGCGTGTCGCGCTCGGAGATGTGGATGACCTTGACCCCCAGGGTCTCGGCCAGCCGGTTCCACGAACGGTCGTCGCGCGCCGCTTCCACGTCCGGGGCGTCGCCGCGGTCGAGCACCGCGGCCGCGATGTCCGCCAGCGCGACCTTGGTGAAGTGCGAGACCAGCCCGGGGTTGGCGCCGTGATCGAGCACGGCGCTCGGCCCGCGGTTGCCGCCCCATCGCTCGAACATGCGTCGCAGCTCCATGTGGCGCGCGTAGAGCGTGCGTGCGGTCGGGTGCTCAGCCCCGATGCCGGCGTAGGGGTCCCACACCTCGACCGACGCGTTGACGTAGCGAACGCCGTGTTCGTGGCACCAGTCGAGCAGTGACACGGTGCCGAGGTTCCACGCCAGGTCGACGAGGACGTCGCCCGACGAGAGGTAGCGCGCCAAGACCTCGCGGTGGTTCGCTTCGGTGAGCCGTTCGGCGACGAACGCCGCGCCCTGATCGGTGACCCAGCGGACCTGATCGGCCGGCACGTCGGCGCAGTCGATCACCGTGTAGCGCGACGGGTCGACCGCGACGTGGCGGAACAGCAGCGGGAGCGCGCACTGCGACACGCTGCCGAGACCGATGACGAGAACACGGGCCGGCTTCTGCATTCGAGTGCGGAAGGTACCGCATGGCCCGCACAGGTCAGTGCATCCAGGTTCACCCGGCCACGTCAGGCACCCGTGCCCGCGGGGGCGGCGGGAGCTGGAAGCCGACGAGGGCGCCGCCGCCGGCCGCGTTCTCGGCGAAGACGGTGCCGCCGTGCTCGGCGACGACTTGTTCGACGATGGACAGTCCGAGCCCGGAACCGGGCGCGCTGCGGGCCGCTTCGGATCGGTAGAACCGCTCGAAGATGTGCGGGAGGTCGCGCTCGTCGAACCCGGCCCCGTGATCGCGAACCTCGACGCGCCCGGCGCGCACGCGCACGTCGATCGGCGTGCTGGACGGGCTGAACTTGGTCGCGTTGCTCAACAGGTTGGCGACGGCCCGGTCGATCTCGACCGGCCGGGCTTCGACCGAGCACGCCGAGCTGTCGAGCTGGATCGTTCGGCCCGTCCGCCGGCGAGCGCGCTCGACCGCGGCCGCGACAACCTCGTCGAACCGCACCTCGACCGGCGGCTCGTCGGCCGACGAGTTCGCTTGGGCGAGCACGACGAGCTCGTTCACCAGGTCGGTGAGCTCCACCAGCTCGAGGCCGACATCATCGATCAGGCGGGCCCGGTCGTGCGGGTCGAGCTGGTCGGCCGACGCGAGGACCTCGATGTTCGTGCGCAGGCTCGTGAGCGGGGTGCGCAGCTCGTGGCTCGCGTCCTGCACCAACCGCTGCTGTTGCATCCGCGCCGTGCTCAGCGCGTGCAACATCGCGTTGAAGCTCTCCGCCAGGCGCCCGACCTCGTCACGGCGATCGACCTTGAACGACTCGGCCAGCTCTTGTGTTGCCGCGATCTTCTCGGTGGCCGCCGTCAGCCGCTCGACCGGTCGCACCGTGTGCCGCGCCACCAACCAGCCGACGGCGGCGGCGACCGCCGTGCCGGCCACGCCGAGCAGGATCATCCGGGCGCGCAGGCCGGCCAGCACGTCGCCGGTGCCGGTGACGTCGCGCGCGATCTGGACGGCCGCGCCCTCGTCCACCGGCACGGTGTACACGCGGTAGGTCTGGTCGCCTTGCGTCACGTCACGCAGCAGCGCGCTGCTCTTGCCGGCCGCGACGTCGCGATCAGCCGAGGTGATGGGCAGCTTCACGCCGGAGTTGGCGTAGGTCTCGCCCGCGCCCGTGGCTGTCACGTACTGGACGAGCGCGTCGGGTTGGTCGAACACCGATGCCTGGCCCTCGGACGGCGAGGGCGCCGGAGGCCCCTGACCCCAGCCCGGTCCGCGCCCGCCTCCTCCTCGCTCGTCGCCGGGACGGTGTTGATCGCTGAGCTGCGCGACCACCTGCTTGCCACGGTCGTAGAGGAAGCGCTCGCTCTCGCCCTGCAGCTCGGTTGCGGTGACGAGGTAGGCGCCGACGCTGGCGAACGTCACCGTCACCGCGACGGTGCCAGCGAGGATCAGTGCCAGCCGCCACCGCAGACTCACGTCACGGCTCCCGCAGCGAGTACCCGACGCCCCGCACGGTGTGGATCAACCGAGGCTCGCCGTCCTCCTCGGTCTTCCTTCGCAAGTACCCGATGTAGACGTCGAGCGACTTCGAGCCGGTGCCGAAGTCGTAGCCCCAGATGCGGTCGTAGATGACCTCGCGCGAGAGCACGATGCCGGCGTTGCGCAGCAGGAGCTCGAGCAGGTCGAACTCGGTCTTGGTCAAGGCGATCGTGCGCTCGCCGCGCCTGGCTTCACGGCGGCGGATGTCGAGGCACAGGTCATCCACCTGCAACTGGCCGTCGTCATCATCTGGGGCGAGGCGGCGCAGCAGCGCACGCAGCCGCGCGAGCAGCTCTTCGAGGGCGAAGGGCTTGGGGAGGTAGTCATCCGCGCCCGCATCGAGACCAGCCACGCGGTCGGCGACTGCGTCGCGCGCGGTCAGCACGAGGATCGGCGTGTGGTTGCCGGTTGCCCGCATCCGACGGCAGACCTCGAGGCCGCCGATGCCGGGCATCATGAGGTCGAGCAGGATGACGTCGGGTTCGTGTTCGGCTGCGGCATCCAGCGCCTGGAAGCCGTCCGCTGCCAGCGTGACCTCGTACCCCGAGAGTCGCAACGCACGGTCGAGCGACTCGCGCACGGCTCGATCGTCCTCGACGACGAGGACCGTGCCGTTCGGCGCATGCTCGGTCGAAGCCATCCCTCGTGCCTACCACTTCTCGACAAGAAGAAGGTAAGAGCGGCAGGTCCGGCAACCAGCGTGAGCAGTTTTCCGCCTCCGAGCCGGGAAGATGCGCAACCTGCGACCGGCGCCGGCGCGCGCGTCGCTTGATAGAGTCAACTATCTCCGAGGAGCAGCGGATGGCGCGAGCGCAGACGGCACACGAATCGACCGACGACCTCAACGAGTTGCTCGAGAGCCTCGGTCGCTTGCTCACCAGCCGCCAGGTCTTCACCGGCCTCGCCGAGCTCGCCCGTGTCGATGTCTCACAGCAAGGCATGCAGATCATGCGGGCGCTCAACCGCAACGGCAAGCAACCCGTCGCCACGCTCGCCCGGCACGCCATGATGGACATAGCGGCGGTCAGCCGCCAGCTCCGCCTCCTCGAGGCGCAGGGCCTCGTCAAGCGGCAGACCGATGCCTCCGACGGCCGGGTCGCGGTCATCTCCCTCACGGCCGCGGGCAGCCGGGCCGTCAAGCGGATGCTGGCGGTCCAGCACCGCCAGCTCGACAAGTCCCTGGCCGGCTGGTCGCCGGCGCAGCGGCGGCAGCTCGTCGCGAACCTCGATCGTCTGTGTGCCGATCTGCGCACGGTGGGTCAGCAGCCCGCCAAGGCGGGCTGATCGGCCAAATCCTTGCGGCAGCGATAATCCGCTGCCTGCCGGCTCCGCCGGGTCCACACCAACCCACACCGCTGCTCCGCCTGGCGGCTCCGCAGCCTCCAGAAGTCAGTTGGAAGTCAGTTGGAAGTCAGTTGGCCAACGCATCAACGAGCGCGGGTACACGTGCCACCGCGTCGTCCAGGACCGGGCTGATGGCGCGGATGTTGATGTTGATGTCGGTCGCGCCCGCGGCGACGAGCGCGCGAACGTTCGGCATGGTCTGCTCGATGTCGATGCGCTTGTCGTCGCCTCGCACGACTGCCGGTGACCCCTGGACCCGGAGCTCGGCTGGATCACGGCCGGACGCGGCCAGGTCGGCGTGCAACACGTGAACGCCGTCGCGGATGTCCTCGACGTTCGAGCCCATGATGGGGATCCAGCCGTCACCGAGCCGGGTGATGCGATCGCGGTTGCGCCGGTGCAGCACCCCGCTGAACCACACGGGCAGCCGCGCCTGCGCCGGCTTCGGTTCGCAGAAGATCTCCGCGAAGGTGACGGTCGGCGACGAGAACGTGGCCGGCGTCTGGTCCCACAACGCCCGGCACGCACCGATGACATCGGTCAGGAGCTGACCGCGCTGGTCGAAGTCGAGCCCCTGGGCATCGAACTCCTCGCGTTGCCAGCCGGTGCCGACACCGAGATCGACACGGCCGCCGGAGAGCACGTCGAGCGTCGCGCGACCGCCGGAGAGCACGTCGAGCGTCGCGACCGACTTGGCGAGAAGTGCCGCGGGCCGCAGTGGAGCGATGAGGATGCCGGTCGCCAGCCGGACCCTTTCGGTCGCCATGGCGATCGACGCCAGCATGGTGACCGGTTCGAGCCAGGGCGCATCCGGCGGAACCGGGAACTTCCCCCACGCGTACTCGTTCGTGTTGCGCCCCATGACGACGTGATCGGTGATGACGATCCGGTCGGCGCCGGTCGCTTCCACCTGCGCGGCGAGATCGACGACCCGGCGCCACCCACCCTCGGGCTCGGTGCCGAACGTCGGCAGACCGATGGTCAGCGTCGCCATCTCAGGCGCCACCGGGCTCGACGACCGCTTCGGAGCGCACGAAGAGCTTGTGGCATTCGCGCGCCGCGAACCGCCACGCGCCCGACCCGTCGCGCCCGTACCGGTCGTCGTAGCGGATCGTCATCACCCGGTCTTCCCACGCCGAGACCTCACCGACCGGGCGAACCAGATGGTGCGCGGTGCAGTACGTCTTGCCAGTGGCGGATGTCCCGTCCGCGGCCACCTCGACGCGATGCGTGCTCACCAGGTGCACGGTGCGGGCGTAGCGGCCCAGCGCCTCGGTCACCCCGCGCAGCGCGTCGGCACCCTCGTAGGTGCCGGTGAGACCTTCCTCGCCGTCGAAGACCGAGAGCGTCGCGCCGGGCAGCCAGAGCGACACGAACCAGTCGGCGTCACGATCGTCCGCCGCGAGCCCGTAGGCCGCGACGAGCCGCTGCAGCTCGACATGAGCATCGCGTGGCTCGAGCACCGGCATCGGCCGGACACTACTTGACTGAGTCAACTCTCACCGCGACACTGCGGGGCGCGGAACGGGAGAAGGGAAGTGCGATGGGAGAGCAACCCAAAAGCGTCGAAGACATCGCGCGACCGCAAACCTCGACCCGCGACCTCGACGAGGTTCGCGCCCGACTCGAACGATGGCTGGGCACCGTGCTCCCCCCGAGCGCGGCGCCCTCGGTGCTCCACCTGCACGCACCCGAGAGCAACGGCATGTCGAGTGAGACCCTCCTGTTCGACGCCCGCTGGGACGAGGGCGGCGGCGCGACCGATCACCCGCTCGTCGCCCGCGTCGCGCCGCAGGCGTCGGCCGTCCCGGTGTTCCCCGTCTACGACCTGCCACAGCAGTACGAGGTCATGCGCAAGGTGCGAGAGCTGGCACCGGTGCCTGTGCCACGCGTGCTTTGGTCCGAGCCGAGCGCGGATGCCATCGGCGCACCGTTCTTCGTCATGGAGCGGGTCGACGGCGAGGTGCCGCCCGACGTCATGCCCTACAACTTCGGCGACAGTTGGCTGTTCGACGCGTCGCCGAGCGAGCAGCGGCGGCTGCAAGACGCCAGCATCCGGGTGCTGGCCGAACTGCATGCCATCCCGAACGCCGAGGCCGAGTTCCCGTTCCTCCAGTTCGCGCGGCCCGAGCCGACCGCACTCGGCCGCCACGTCGGGAACCAGAAGGACTTCTACGCCTGGGCCTTCGAGGGGCGCGCGTCACGCCTGCTCGACGCGTGCTTCGCCTGGCTCGACGGCCACTGGCCCAGCCGCGAGGGCGAGACCGTGCTGAGCTGGGGCGACGCCCGCATCGGCAACACGATGTACCGCGACTTCGCCCCGGTGGCCGTCCTCGACTGGGAGATGGCAGCACTCGGCCCACGCGAGATCGACCTGGCCTGGTTCTTCTTCCTCCACCAGTTCTTCGAAGACATCGCGTCGACGTTCGAGTTGCCGGGCATGCCGCACTTCCTCCGCCGCGACGACGTGGCCTCCACCTACGAAGAGCTCACCGGGTACACACCGAGAGACCTCGACTTCTACACGATGTACGCCGCCGTCCGGCATGGCATCGTGATGGCCCGCACCAAGCTGCGCCAAGTCCACTTCGGCGAGGAAGAGATGCCCGCCGATGTCGACGACCTCATCATGCACCGCGCCATGCTCGAGTCGATGCTCGACGGGACCTACTGGTCGTGATCAAGCTCGTTGCGTTCTTGAAGCGCAAGCCGGGCATGAGCGCAGACGACTTCTACGATCACTGGTTCAACCAGCACGCGCCGTTGATCGCGAGCACACCCGAGTTGGCGCAGCACATCGTCCGCTACGAGCAGCTCGCGCTCGACACGGGCACCGACGGGTATGACGGCATCACCATTCAATGGATGGAGTCACGCGCCAGCTTCGAGGCGTTCGTGGCCGAGCCGAAGTACCTGGAGCTGATCTATCCCGACGAAGGCCGGTTCCTCGACCGCGACGGCATCGTGTGGATGATCAGCGCAGAACCGCGGGTGGTCATCGACGGCCCGACTAGCTGAGAGGATCACATGGAGTTCGGCATCTTCATCCAGGGCTACGTGCCCGGGCCGGCGGCCCACGACAGCAACGCGGAGCATGCCGCGCTCCTCGCCGAGGCCGAGCTGGTCGAGTGCGCCGATCGGCACAACTGGAAGTACGTGTGGGCGACCGAGCACCACGCGCTGACCGAGTACAGCCACCTGTCGGCCAGCGACGTGTACCTCGGCTACCTCGCTCGGGCGACCGAGCACATCCACCTCGGCTCCGGCATCTTCAACCTGAGCCCACGCGTGAACCATCCGGTCCGCAACGCCGAACGGGTGGCGATGCTCGACCACTTGACCGGCGGCCGCTTCGAGTTCGGCACCGGTCGCGGCGCCGGCTCGCACGAGATCGGTACGTTCAACATCCACGACCCCGACTCGACCAGGTCGGAATGGGACGAGGTCGTGCGCGAGATACCCCGCATGTGGGAGGAGGAGTTCTACACCTTCGCCGGCGAGCACTTCGCGGTCGATCATCCGCACAACGTCCTGCCCAAGCCATGGGGTACGGGCCATCCGGCGATGTGGGTCGCGTGCGGCAGCCCGAGCACCTTCGGCAAAGCTGGATCCCTCGGCCTCGGCGCACTCGGGTTCAACTTCTCGCCGATCCACGACATGAAGCCCCAGATCGACTCCTACAAGGAAGGCATCGCCGGCTGCGCCGAACCCATCGGCCAGTTCGTCAACGACAACGTGATGGTCACGAACATGGTGGTCTGCATGGAGGATCGCGACCACGCGAGGGAGATCGTGACCCGAGCCCGGCGCGGCTACCTCACCACGCTCGTGTGCCTGTACCACAACACCATCCCCAAACCGGACTTCGCCCGCACCTGGCCCGAGCCTCCGCGCGAGCTCACCGAGGACATGCTCGATCTCGCCATCGAGAGCGGCAGCCTGCTGTGCGGCAATCCCGAAGAGGTGTGCGAGCAGCTCGCGGGGTACGAGCAGTGCGGTGTCGATCAGCTCGTGTTCGGTGTCCCCGGCGACGTCGTCACCCCCGAAGAGGCGCTGCAGAACATCGAGCTGTTCGGCAAGCAGGTCATACCCGAGTTCGATCGCGATCCCGTGCACAGCACGACCCGCTACCGCGAACAGGCCGTCCCGAAGTACGAGCGCTACAACCAACCCCCTCCGCAGATCGCGACGGTCTACAACTCCTTGCGAGGATGACACCGTGAGCGATGACGCGATCTTCGTGACAAGGGCCAGGTTCAGCAATTTCAAGAGCCTCAAGGCGTGTGACGTCCCAATCGGGGCGCTGGCGATCCTGGTCGGCCCGAACGGTTCGGGGAAGAGCAACTTCCTCGACGCCTTCCGCTTCACGGGCGATGCCCTCACGACAACCCTCGATCATGCCTTGCGGGATCGAGGCGGGATCAACGAGGTGCGACGACGCAGCGGCGGCCACCCGAACAACTTCGCACTGCGTTTCGACTTCCGGCTCGCGGACGGCTCGACCGGGCACTACGCGTACAAGGTCGGTGCGATGAAGGACAGCGGTTTCCATGTCACCGATGAGGAATGCCTCGTCGTTCCGAACGCGACAAACACAGGGGTGAGCTTCCGCGTGAAAGGGGGGAAGGTCAGCACGACGCTCGAAGAGCGACTTCCCGCGGTTGTGGAGGATCGCCTCTTTCTCGTGAGCGCGAGCAACATCGCCACCTTCCGGCCGGTGTTCGATGCGTTCACCAGGATGGGGTTCTACAACCTGAGCCCGGCAGCTATCCGCCAGCCCCAGCCTCCGGACCCGGGAACGTTGCTCCGTCGCGACGGCAGCAACCTTCCAAGCGTCCTCGGCCATCTCGAGAAGCAGAACCCGTCTGTTCTCGCCCGGGTCGTCGACTATCTCCGCCTGGTCTCGCCTGGCGTCGAAGGAGTCTCCAAGACCGCCGCCGGATCGATGGAGACCATCGAGTTTCACCAGCGCGTCTCGGGTCAGCAGCGTCCGTGGCGGTTTGCAGCCACCAACATGTCCGACGGCACGCTGCGCGGCCTCGGCATCCTGGTGGCAATCCTCCAGGCGAACGGGCGCCCGCCATCGCTGGTGGGCATCGAGGAGCCGGAAGTAGCTCTGCACCCAGCAGCGGTCGGCATCCTCATCGACGCACTCGCCGAAGCGTCGCGCCACACGCAACTCCTCGTGACGTCGCACAGCCCTGACCTCCTCGAGAGTGAGACACTCGACGCCGACTCCATCCTTGCGGTGCTTTCCGACCAGGGTGTCACCACGATCGGACCACTGGACATCGTCGGACGGGAGGCCCTTCGTGACCGGCTGTTCACCGCGGGCGAGATGCTCCGGATGAACCAACTCGCACCGTCGCAAGAGGCCCTGACGGCGAGCAAGCAAGAGCAGCTTCGCCTCTTCGAGCTATGAGTGTGCCGCTCGCGATGGCGTCGATCGTCGAGGGCCGTGGCGAGGTGACCGCGGTAGAGCGACTCATCGGCGCAGTGAACCAGCGACCGACGCCGACATAGCCATCGACAAGCGTTGGAACGACAGCAGGCCGATTCGCCCGACATGTCACGGCCCGGCTGAGTCGGTCGAAGCGCACTCGCGGTCGTGCGCCGGATCAGGCGTCGAGCGTCACGACGGCGCGACCCTTCAGGGTCCCCGCCTCCATCGCGTCGTACGCGTCGGCAACGCGGTCGAGGGGGAAGCGGTCGACGTCGCTGCGAACGAGGCCGCGCTCCGCGAGCGCCATCACCGCGTGGGCGTCGGCGATGGTCGAGCCCTGGTAGGTGAAGATCTCGGCTTCTTTCGGCAGGTGCCCGTACCACGGCTTCTTCAGCGTGCCGCCGGCCGCACCGATGAGCGCGAACGAACCGGCCTTGCGGAGCGCAGTGAGACCCGCGTGGATGGTGTGGTCGATCCCTACGAGGTCGAGCACGACCTCGGCGCCGGCTCCCCCGGTCAGCTCACGGAGCCTTCCGGCCGTGTCCTTCTCGACGCCCTCCAGCACCTCATGGGCTCCGAGGTCGCGCGCGATGGCGAGCCGGTCGGGGTTGGTGTCGACCGCGATCACGCGCGCCGGGCTCAAGACGCGCAGGAACTGGATGGCGAAGGCGCCGAGCCCGCCGGCGCCGATGACGACCGCAGTCGAACCGGGCACGAGCTTCGGCAGCACCCGCCTCACCCCGTGGTACGTCGTGGCCCCGGCGTCGGTGAGGGGCGCGGCATGCACCGGATCGAGCGACCCGAGCGGGACCAGGTCGCGGGTGCTGCCGACGAGGACGTACTCGGCCAGCCCCCCGTCGCGCCCGTAGCCCCGGCCGACGAGGCCCTCCTCGCAGATGCTGTCCTGACCCCGGAGGCAGAACGAGCAGTGCCCGCAGGAGTGCGGCGAGAGCAACGCGACGCCGTCGCCTGGCGCGAAGCCCTCGACGCCTGACCCGAGCTCGTCGACCCAGCCGCTCACCTCGTGACCGAGTGTGAACGGCACGTGCCAGCCGATCGCTTCGCCGATCGCACCAGGCATGGCCATCATCGAGATGTCGGAGTGGCACAGGCCGTTGCCGGCGACCTTCACGAGCACCTCACCCGGACCTGGTTGCGGGACGTCGACCTCGACGAGCTCGGGAGGACTCTCCCACTCGACCATCCGGTACGCGCGCATCCTCCGGTTCACGCCGGGCACGATAGTTGACCGAGTCAATGGTGAACCGGGGGGTCGAGCGGGATATCCTCACCGCCCGTGCGAGCATCGGCGTTCGGCGGCGGCTTCACGTGGGGCGTGGCGACGGCGGCCTACCAGATCGAGGGAGCGTGGGACGAAGACGGCAAGGGCCCGTCGATCTGGGACACGTTCACCCACCGGCGCCGGACGATCAAGGACCGTTCCAGCGGCGACGTCGCGTGCGACTTCTACCACCGCTATGCCGACGATGTCGCACTCACCGCCGATCTGGGCTTCAACGCCAAGCGCTTCTCGATCTCGTGGCCGCGAGTCATGCCCGCCGGCACCGGCGCCGTCAACCAGCGCGGCCTCGACTTCTATGACCGCGTGGTCGACGAGTGCCTCGCCCGGGGCGTTGACCCCTGGGTCACGCTGTACCACTGGGACCTCCCCCAGGCGCTCCAGGACCGGGGCGGGTGGACCAACCGCGACGTGCTCGGCTGGTTCGGCGAGTACGTCTCGGTCATGGCGGCAGCGCTCGGCGACAGGGTGAAGCACTGGATGGTCTTCAACGAGCCGCTGAGCTTCACCTCCATCGGGCAACTCCTCGGCTTGCACGCGCCGGGCAAGCGCAACCCGTTCGGGTTCCTCGCCTCGGTCCACCACGTCAACCTGTGCCAAGCCGTCGGCGCCGGCGTGCTGCGTGATCTGGTGCCAGGTGGCGACATCGGCACGAGCCAGTACCTCTCCCCGGTGGTGGCAACCGGGACGACGCCGATCCACCACAAGGCCGAGCGCAGCGCGGATGCGTTCGTCAACCGGATGTTCATCGAGCCGAACCTCGGCCTGGGCTACCCGGTCGACGCGTTCCCCTTCCTGCGATTCATGGAACGGTACGAGCACGACGGCGACGACAAGGCCATCGTCGTCGACTGGGACTTCCTCGGGGTGCAGTACTACACGCGGCTGAAGGCCCCACCGCTGCCGATCCCCTACTTCGGGACCGCCCCGATGTTCGGTCACGACTGGAAGCGCTTCGAGCTCACGAGCTTCGGTTGGGAGATCCGGCCCGACGGCCTCTACGACGTGCTGCAGCGGGCACACGGCTACGGCCGATTCCCCCGGCTCGTCGTGACCGAGAACGGCGCCTCGTTCAACGACGTGCTCGCCGGCGATCGGGTTCACGACCGCCGGCGCATCGGCTTCTACGAGGACCACCTCGCGGCGGTCCTGCGCGCCAAGAACGACGGCATCCCCGTCGACGGCTACTTCGCTTGGTCGCTCCTCGACAACTTCGAGTGGGCCGAGGGCTACCGCACCCGGTTCGGCCTGGTGTACGTCGACTACGCGACGCAGCGCCGCATCGTCAAGGACTCCGGACACTGGTTCCGCGAGCTCCTGTCTCGCTGACGCATCCGGTTCGTCATACCCGCGTGAGCGTGCGAGCCGGCGCGGGCGGGCGGCGAAGCTCGGTGCCGCGCACCAGAGCACGGAGGTGGCCGGCGGTGACGGTGGCGGACTGCCCGCCGATCACGCGATCGGCGCCGGCGTCGTAGAGCGCGACCCTCGCGTCCGGCTCGACCGCGGATGAGGTCACCACCGCGACGGGAGCGGTCGGGAAGTCTTGGCGGGCGGCCAGCACATCGGCCACCGCGTCCCCACGCACGATCACCAGCGCCGGCTGCGGTGCCCAGCCGTTGACGACCTGCCACTCGGGACCGAGCGCAGACCTGAGCTTCGACGTCCAGCGCTCCGGCGCACCACCCGGTATGACGGCGACCGATGGCAGCGACGGATGAGCGATGGGCCCGTAGGTGGCGGCGCGAGCGGCCGGTGAAGCGACAGGAGGAGTGGGACGGTGTGTTGGTGCTTCACGCGGCCGCTCGGGAATGCGCCGACCTCGCGCCCGCATGGCTGCGAAGGCGAGGGTTTCGACCAGCACGATGCCGGTCGTGATCAAGACAAGCGGGTTGGTCGCATCGGTTCCCGCCGTGAACAGGTGGATGGTGGCGAGCACGAACAGCGCGTAGCTGCCGAGATGGATCGCGTGCCAGACGTTCCTCGGCACGCGCTTCATCAGCAGGGACGTGAGCTCGACGGCGATGAGCAGGTAGAAGCCGGCGATGCCCCATGCCACCGCAACCGGCCGGTACGACGACGCGAAGGGGACCAGGACCTGAACGAGGCCGAAGCCGATCCACTGGTCGAGGAGCAGCGCGGCCACGTGTACGAGCACGAACACGACCGAGAGCCCACCGAGGAACCGGTGGAGATCGAGCAGCCATCGCGGTCTGGCCTTCTGGCCGAGCAGCTTGGTGTGGAGCAGCACGCCCCAACTGATCGATGCGGCCAGCAGGAACCACGAGACGAGGCCGGCGGCGCGTGCGGTGTACCAGGCGAGGTTGAACGTGTTCACGGTCGGTTCCTTCAGAGATCGTTCGAGTGGTCAGCTCGCCCGGCTGCGGGCGGCGGTGGACGACGGCATGCTCGACGACGACGACGTCGTGGCCGACGATGGACTCGTGCTGCTCGTAACGGCGGCTGTCGACGGCACCGCGGTGAGATCCGCGACGGGGGAGGAGCCCGCGTCGGCAACAGGCGCGCGTTGCGTCGTCGCCGCGGGTGTTGAATCCGCCATGGACTGATCGGCGGCGTACATTCCGGCCATGATCCCGCTCGCCGCGGCGATCGCCAGCCCGGCCGTCGCCATGCGGGACTTTGGAGCTGCGTGCGTCCGGCGCGTTCGGCCCGGAGGCACGCGGTGACGGAGGGCGTCGGGCTCGTTCATCGGCGCCATCGTCGAGCCCCGAGGTGAGACCGGCCTGAGGGAACCCTCAGAATCTGCCAAGAGACTCCGACACCATCGTCGATGTCGGCTTCACGCGGCTTGACGCATCCAACCGCGCCTCGGGGGCGAGTCCTGCTGGGCCGAATCCTGGGGCAACCGTTCACGCGTCGGAGCATCCGCAACCTCAACCTCACCGTGGTGAAGCGCGCGCAGAGTCGCCTGCCCCTCAACAGTTGCCAGACCGCGCATGAGTTGGTTGCGCAGGTGGGAGACGAGTCTCCCGAGCCTGATCGAGGAGGTGGTGGCCACTGAACTGGTGGCAAGGCAAGCGGCAGCTCTCGAAGCTCCGCTGCTGCCCCCGGCACCGAGGGCAGCCTCCCGAGGTGCATGCGCGACCGACGCCGGCCGCGCTTGTAGCCTTCCTCGGCGTCGCGCTTGGCGCGGCGCCTTCTGGTGGACTGGTCGAAGCCCTCGCCGATCGCGAGTCCCGCGTCAGCAGCGTCGACGCCGAGGGCCCGGAGCGACGGGGTCACTGCCCCGGCGCGACCGGCGATGACCTGGAACCCGAGCGATGCAGCGTGCTGGTAGAGCGACGTCACCGCCTCCAGCTTCGACGGGCCGTCCTTCACAGGGGTGAACGGGGTCATCTGCCCTGGTCGAGCCCACGCGTCCAGGTTGGTGCCGTGCTCCCGGAGCGTGCGCAACAGCTCGGGCTTCTGCTCGGCCCAGGCCCCATCGACGATTGCCCACGGGAGATCCAGCGCGGTGGAGAACAGGTCCGTCGGTCCTACGCAGCGGTCCACCGCCTTGTAGTCCTCTTCGCCGATGCGGGGGCTGAAGCCGTGCCCGAAGTCGATGTCCACGACTGTCTCTTACGAGCGCTCGACGTATAGTATGACATCTGCGCGACGTATCGCCACACGTTAGGGTGACGAGGAGACCATGACGACACTCGCCTCTCTGTTGGACCACCTCTACGAGGGCGACGTCGTCGACACGGCCGACCTGGCGCGAGTGAGCGACACCAATCCTCGAAGCGTGGCCCGGTGGAAGGCCGAGGCCGCGGCCCCACGCCGGGAGGCCGAGGAGCGCCTGCTTGAGCTCCGCGCCGTCGTTGACCTCGCTCGGCGCGTCATGCGCGACGACGCCGCCCGGTTCTGGATGCGCTCGCCAAACCCTGACCTCGGCTACGAGAAGCCGCTGGATCTCGTCGCCGCCGGGCAGTACCAGCGCGTCGTCGACCTGCTGCTTGCGTTGGCGGAGGGCGTGACCACCTGAGATGCCGTCGCTCGATCCCCGAGCGATCGGCCTCGCGCCGACAGCCTCGCTCTCCGTCGTCGCCTACCGAAACCAAGCCAAAGGCTTCGACCCCCGCAGCGGAGACGGCGCGCGCCGACTGGGAGGCCGGTTCAACCCGCCGCGCAGCTTCCCGGTGCTCTACCTCTGCCTGACCCGACCGTGCGTCGTCGCCGAGCTGACGCGACAGGCCGAGCGACAGGGCCTCAACATCGACGCCCTTCTGCCTCGCGAGCTGTTCGAGATCAACGCCGACCTCGACAAGGTCCTCGACCTCACCGACGCGGCGACGCTGGACGCGCTCGGGATCGCGCCGCCCGACCTCGTCCGCGAAGACCGCCTTTTCACCCAGCAGATCGGTGAGGCGGCCCACGAACACGCCTTCCGGGCCATCCGCTCCCCGTCAGCCACCGGGGTCGACCACGTCCTAGGCGCTTGGGAAGAGCGATCGACAATTTGTTGTCGATGCGGCAAGCGCCGTCCGGCGGCGCGACCGCCAGGGAGCCCGCCGGCGATGGGGAGCGCTCGGAGCGTTAGCGGAGAGTGCGTGGGGGCGCAGCCCCCCAGGCAACTAGCGATCTTTCCCGAGAAGCTCGCCGGCGCCGTGCTCGCCGTGAGGCTCCTCGGCGATTGGAACACCCCAGACGACCTTGCCCACCTCGCGCCTTGATCCACCGACTCCAAGCTGAGCACCTGGGACCGAGGCGGCATGCCCCTAACTAACGGCTTGGCGGTCTGGTCGTAGCCGGCGATGAATGACAGCTACCGGGATGCACCAGCTAGAGGACGGGAAGGTTGTCACTGGCTCGCCTCATCCTTCGCGAGGCCGTCCGCACCGCCGTAGGCGGTGGCGACCTCGGTGCAGAACTCGACCAGTGCGTCGGTTCTCTCCGGCGTAAGCCGCCCTGGCGCGGTTCGGGCCTGTCGCTCCGATCCGCCGAAGCCAAACAGCGCGTCAGCGTTCGAGCGGAACTCGGCTGTGGTGAGGGAGTCGATCGGGATCCCGCTGTTCTGGCCTGCATACGAGCTGAACGGAACGAGGATCCGACCGTCCGAGTACACAGCTACGACTGTGCGGAAGCCATTCTTGGAGGGTCCCGCAGCTTCGAGCACCACGTGGTTCGGCCCGAGTCGGCGGCGATGACCCATCGACAGCCACATCGAGAGCACCTGCTGCGCTGCCCCCAAGACCATCGGCGAGTTGAACTGATCCCAGAACTCCTCGATCGATCCCAGAGGTGACTCGGACTGCTTGGCCTGCTCGACAGTCGCGGTGAACACGTTCGGTTCAACGACCGCGGCGAAGAGTGGCGCCCATGGGCTGTCCTCGATTCTCACTGCCCTCGCCTCGACCAGCCACACGGCGATGCCGCGCTCGGAATCGAGCTCGGCCAAGTCGTTCAGGTAGTTCGCAACGGCTCGGAACTCGTCACGGTGCTCCTCGGCCAGGACGATGAGGCCCCGAGCGCGACGGGCGACCGCGTATGCGAGGCCCCGAGTGAGGTGGTCATGGTCGGCGCGTCCGTACTGGTTCTCGATGACGAACTCCGAGCCGTCCTCCCCCTGCGCCACGATGTCGATACGGCGACCACCCGTCGTCTGCACCTCGGACTCCCCGATCGAAGCGAGATCGATGCCGATCTCAGCCCCGATGGCATCGAGCTGCTCAGCCAGCAGCGGCGTGAAGTCGGAAGCCTCGCCCTTCCACGCCTCGGTCAACCGTCCAAACTGAAGCCGTGCCATCGAACTCATGGCCCAGGGTCTACCGCATCCTGCGCTGAACGACCGCCGTCCCCTGACCCATCGACCCGGCCCGGCCGTAGCGCGCGAGGTACCGTCGAACGCCGTAGACCCGAGAACCGTCCCTGCTTCGGCAAACGGCCGGGGTCACTCAGACGCTCGACCACGGATCGTGAATCGAAACACTGACTCACGAGCAGGTCCTCGAGGTCTTCGAGAGCTACCGCCCCGGGGTCGCATTCGAGGAGGCGTTCTCCGAACGGTTCGGCGTGTGGCCTCCCGAGGAGCCCGATACCGGGCACACCCTCACTGTCGTCGCCTCGGAACTGTCGTCGCCTCCGAGGTCGACCCGGCAACCGCCTGCATCGTCGACTACCTCGCTCGCTTCGACGTGCCGCTGAAGACGGCCGAACTGCCGTTCGCTGGCACGTACCGCCACGACAACGACGCCGAGGACAACGAGGAGTACGTCGTCCCCGTCGAATGGATCACGGCCGTCGACCGGTCAGACGCTGTCTGGGAGAAGGGCTTCTTCGTCAATCGCCGTGGCGATCGCCAGCCCGGCCGTCGCCATGCGGGACCTTCGGGCTGCGTGCTTCCGGCGCGTTCGGCCCGGAGCACGCGGTGACGGGGGGCGTCCGGCTCGTTCATGGGCGCCATCGTCGAGCCCCGCGGTGAGGCCGGCCTGAGGGAACCCTCAGGATCTGCCAAGAGGTTCGAGCCGACCCGTCGAAATCCAGGCGTTGCCGCCCGCGGCGGCGAGTAGCCTCTCGGCATCCTCCAGCGGCTGACGGAGGACGCGGGGTCCCGGCGATCGCACGCACGCGCCTTCGCGCGCTGGCGCGGCGATCTGGCCGCGCCCTTTGCCGCACCGTGATCCCACCATGATCAGGCCCTCAGGCCGAAGAACCGAGCTACCAAGGAGCAACGATGATCCGAGGCACCGACCGGTCCCTGCGCCCCGGGGGCAGAGCCCTGCCCGCTGCCGTCCTCACCGCCGCGCTCGTGGTCGCCGGGTGCGGCGCGAGCAACCGCCC
>JACPNV010000009.1 GCA_016185305.1 Actinomycetota bacterium
CTAGGCGCTTGGGTCGACGGATCGACAATTTGTTGTGGATGTGCGCGATCCGTGAAACCGTAATGTGACCAGCCGAACCGGCGCAGACACCTCGCCCCGTCGGGCCAAAGGGTGCCGGATTCGGGTGTGACGAAAATCGAACCGTGATCGGGGCGAGCCCCCGCGTACATGAGCACGTGCGTAGGTTTGGGCGTCGCCGATTTCGCGCGCTCGGAACACTGCCCCCAAAGGGCGCCACCGATCACGAGCGAGCGAAGCGAGTCTCGGGATCGGAGTAGGCGCTTGCGGTCAACGGATCGACAATTTGTTGGGGATGTGGCAAGCGCCGTCCGGCGGCGCGACCGCCAGGGAGCCCGCCGGGTGATGGGGAGCATGGCCGAAGGCCGTGCGTCGGGGGCCGCAGCCCCCGACGTAACTACGTGCTTTTCTGGTCATATATGACCAGAAAGCCACCCACGACAGGACGACGACCATGTACGAACCAACGTGGGACTCGGTCAGCGCCCACCCACTTCCGCGGTGGTACGACGACGCGAAGCTCGGCGTCTTCGTCCATTGGGGCCTTTACTCGGTGCCCGGTTGGGCACCGCAGGTTCCCGACATCTTGACGCTCATACGAGACCACGGGCCCGCGTACATGCTGCGGAACAATCCCTATGCCGAGTGGTACCTGAACTCGATGCAGATCGACGGCAGCCCGACCCAGGTTCACCACCATGAGGTCTACGGCGCCGAGTACCCGTACGAAAACTTCGTGGAGGTCTTCAACAAGGCTTCGCGCGAGGCCGACCTCGACGCGATGGCTCGGCTCTGCCAGGAGGCCGGCGCCCGCTACGTCGTGCTCACGACGAAGCACCACGAAGGGTTCACGCTCTGGCCGTCGTCGATCCCCCATCCGACCAAAGGGGAGTACCACGCTGAACGCGACCTCGTGGGCGACCTCACCGCCGCGGTGCGCGACCAAGGCATGCGCATGGGCCTGTACTACTCCGGGGGCTACGACTGGCCCTTCAACGACGCGGTGCTCGCCCAGCTCGTCGACTCGATGCTGGCTGTCCCCAAGGGTGACGACTACCGCGAGTTCGCGACCGCCCATGTGCGCGAGCTCATCGACCGCTACCAGCCTGCGGTGCTGTGGAACGACATCTGCTGGCCCAGCGGAGGCAACCTCGCGGAGCTCTTCGCCCACTACTACAACAGCGTCGAGGACGGCGTCGTCAACGACCGCTGGATAGAGAGCACCCTGCCCCGCAACACCGCCTCCGAGCTCATGCTTCGCGGGTTCGGCGAGGTCGCCGAGCGCCTCTGGCGCTTCATCCCCGAGGGCCGCAAAGAGCTGACGTTCTCCACCTCCAACCACTTCGACTTCTCCACGCCCGAGTACAAGGCGCACACCCGCATCAAGAAGAGGAAATGGGAGGCCACCCGAGGCGTGGGCAACAGCTTCGGCGCCAACCGCAACGAGCGGGCCGAACACATCATGTCGGTGACCGAGCTGGTTCGGCTGCTTGCCGACGTGGTGAGCAAGAACGGCAACCTGCTCATCGGCATCGGTCCTGAACCCGACGGATCGATCCCCGACGAGCAACAGGTCCCGTTGCGAGGCCTGGGCATCTGGCTCGATCGGAACGGCGACGCGATCTACGGCTCGCGACCCTGGACGGTTCCGGCAGGGAACACCTCTGAGGGGACGCCCTTGCGCTTCACGGCACGCGACGGCGCGGTCTTCGCCATCTTGGTCGAGGCGCCGGGAACGCAACGCCTCCACGTCCGCGATGTCGATGCGAGCGGCGTCACCGACGTGCGGTTGCTCGGTGTGGACGAGCCGGTCTCGTGGACGGTGACCGACGGGCGGCTCGAGGTCACGCTTCCCGATCGTCTCCCGGTCTCGCCCGCGCACACGTTCCGGCTCTCACCCGCGAGTGGAATCCGCGCCATCCCACAACCTGACTGAGCCGATCGACGTGTCGCGGGAGGCTCGTTCGGCGACGACCCAGCGGGGCGTGGCGCGCATCGGCTGCTCGGGCTGGAACTACCCGGACTGGCGCGGTCGTGTCTACCCCGAGCGCCTTCCCGCCCGGCGCTGGTTCGAGCACTACGCCGCGATGTTCGACACGGTCGAGCTCAACAGCACCTTCTACCGCCTTCCCCCAGCCGCCACGGTCGAGCACTGGGCGGCGCAAGCCCCCGCCGGTTTCGTCTTCGCGGTCAAGCTCGGCCAGTTCGGATCGCATCGCATGAAGCTCCGCGACGCGAGCTCGTGGCTCCCGAACCACGTCGACCGGCTGGAGCGCCTCGGTGCTTCGTGCGGACCGACGCTCGTCCAGCTCCCGCCCCGGTGGCGCCGCAACACCGAACGGCTCGACGACTTCCTCTCCGAAGCACCGGCCCGGTTCCGCTGGGCTGTCGAGCTACGCGATCCGTCTTGGCTGCACGACGACACCTTCGTGGTCCTGCACCGTCACAACGCTGCGCTGTGCATCCATGACCTGATCCGCGACCACCCCCACGAGCTGACCGCCGATTGGACCTACCTGCGCTTCCACGGCCCCGACGCCGAGACCGAGGCGTACGGAGGCCGCTACACGGGCCGACGCCTCTGGCGAGTAGCCGAGCGCATCGGCGCATGGCAGGCGAGTGGCGTGGATGTCTATGGCTTCTTCAACAACGACCAGGGAGGCCACGCGGTAGCTGACGCGCGCTGGCTTCGCGACAGGATCGCACGGGCCCAACCGTAGGAGGCGGCGCGCGGGTGCGCCGCGAGTGCGGCGAGCTCGGCGCGGTTAGGGTGCGGGCGGGGCGCGGGCAACGCACACCCGCAGCAAGGAAGTGGAGCCAGCCAATGGAGAAGACCTCGTACGACCACGGCGTGCCGTCGTGGGTCGACATCGGCACTGACATCGAGAAGGCGGCGGCGTTCTACTCGGGGCTGTTCGGCTGGGACTGCCCGCCCGGTCCCGAGGAGGCCGGCGGCTACATCAACGCGCAGTACAAAGGGAAGTCGGTGGCGGGCATCGGGCCGCAGCAGAACCCCGGCCCGCCGTACTGGTCGACGTACATCAACGTCGACAGCGCGGACGGCACCGCAGAGAAGGTCACCGCGGCCGGCGGGCAGGTCGTCATGCCGCCGTTCGACGTCATGGAGGTCGGGCGGATGGCCATCTTCACCGACCCGCAGGGTGCGTTCTTCGGCGTGTGGCAGGCCGGCACGCACAAGGGCGCCGAGCTCGTCAACGAGCCCAACACGTTGTCCTGGAACGAGCTCGTCACCGCCGACGTGCAGGCGGCCAAGTCCTTCTACCACGCAACGTTCGGGTGGGATGCCGAGACCACAACCGAGGGGCCGATGGCCTACACCGAATGGAAGCTCGCGGGCACGTCGATCGGCGGGGCCATGGGGCGGCCCGAAGCCCTGCCCGCCGAGGTCCCCAACCACTGGGCGGTCTACTTCGCGGTCGACGACCTCGACAAGAGCCTGGCCAAGCTGGGCGAGCTCGGCGGCATGCAGCTCATGGACCCGATGGACACCCCCGCGGGGAAGTTCGCCCCGGTGCTCGACGACTGCGGCGCGAACTTCAACCTCATCCAGCTCGCGCCGGGCATCGGATGACGTTCGCCTCTCGCGACTCCTCGTGACGCCGCGTGCCGCCAGGGCACATCCGTGTCGCCAGGATGCTTCGAGATCTCCCCACCGCTGACCTGCGCGACAATCACGGTGATGCCTGACCGGCGGGCCACCAAGCACTCGACGCATCCCCTGCCCCGCCGGCGTGTCGCGTTCGAGTACCCCGACAACTGGAACCCGGCGTGGATACCGGCCAAGCCCGAGTTCGCGTACGCCGCCAACAGCGTGTCGCTGATGATGCCGTACGCGGAACCGCACTTCATCAGAGCGGTGCGCCACTACCTTCCCGAGCTCGAGCCCGACCTGCGCCAGCGCACCAAGGACTACATCCGCCAGGAGAGCCAGCACCACGCCGAGCACAAGCGGCTGAACGAGCTCATCGCCCAGGCCTACCCGAAGGTCAGCAAGGTCGAGCGCCGGATGGATCGCGTCTTCGACTGGCTGTGGCGCCGATGGAGCCGGCCCTTCAACCTCGCGTATGCGGCCGGCGGCGAGATCATCTCCTTCGGCATCGCCCGCTGGACCGAGAAGCACCTCGGCGACCTGTTCGACGGCGCCGAGCCGGTCGCCACCACGTTGTTCGCCTGGCACCTCGCCGAAGAGTGCGAGCACCGCTCGGCCGCGTTCGACGTGTACGAAGCCGTCGACGGCTCGCGCTTGCGGTACGCGTGGGCGATGCTCGTCGGGCTCCTCACGCTCGGCTCGTTCACCTGGCTCGGCACGTTCACGATGCTGAAGCAAGATGGGCGGTTCTGGCGACCGGTCACCTGGTTCCGGATGTTCCGCTGGTCGCTGAGCCTGGCGTTCGACCTCCTGCCGACCATGCTCGTCTCGGCGTTGCCCGGTCACCACCCGAGCGGGTTCACCGAACCGATCTTCCTCAGCACGTGGCTCAAGCAGTTCGACCCCAAGACCGGGACCATGCCGATGTGGCAGGGCCCGGCGCTCTCCCTGCCGGGTGGTCATCCCGGCGGCCCGCCCCCCGCCGCCGATCCGCGGTGAGCTGAGCGCCGTCTCACTGGCATGACGACCCTCACGAGACCGCACGACCCACCGCTGCTCGAGAGCGACTCGGGTGCCGGTCGGTCGGTGCGGTTCGGCCGCCGCCGTTACCCCGTGATCCTGCCGACTCGCCGCGATCCTCGCCTGCACCTGGCGGCAGTCATCATCTCGCTGCAGGTTCTGGGCCAGACCGTGCTCGGCTTCGAGCTGTCGATCGCGCAGATCCTCGTGGCGCTGGCGACGTGCGCCGTGCTCGAAGTCGGCATCACGTTCTTCCGGCGCCACACGATCGCGTGGCCCGCCAGCGCGCTGTTGACGGGCAACGGCGTCGCGTTCATCCTGCGCGTGCCCGGCACCCGCCACGGCGACTGGTGGGCCACGAACGGCTGGTACTACTTCGCCGGCATCGCCGCCGTGTCCCTGCTGTCGAAGTACGCCATCCGCTACAAGGGCCGGCACCTCTTCAACCCGTCCAACTTCGGCTTGGTGGCCGGCTTCCTCGTCCTCGGAAGCAACCGGGTCGAGCCGCTCGACTTCTGGTGGGGGCCGATCGGCCCCGCCGTCGCCGCCGCGATCGTCATCATCGTCTGCGGCGGGTTGCTCATCCTGTCTCGCCTGAAGATGCTCGGCATGGCGATCGCGTTCTGGATCACGTTCGCGGTCAGCCTGGCGGTCGTCGCGGCGGCGGGCCATTGCATGACGGCCCGCTGGCGGTTCGGTGCCGTGTGCGACGGGTCGTTCTGGTGGGTGCTGGTGACGTCGCCGGAGATCCTCGTGTTCTGCTTCTTCATGATCACCGACCCGAAGACGACACCGGCGGGCCGGGTCGCTCGGCTCGTGTTCGGCGTGGCCGTCGCCTTCGAGGCCGCGCTGTTCGTGGCGACCCAACAAACCGAGTTCGGCACGAAGGTCGCGGTGCTGGCGAGCCTCACGGCCATCTGCGCCGTGCGGCCGTACCTCGAGAAGTTCTTTCCCGCGCCCGGTTCAGCGGGCGACTCGGCGCGCGTGTGGTTGGCGAGGCTCGGTGGCCGGCACGCGCCTTGGCGTCGCCCCGCGGCGATCGGGGGTGTCGTGCTGATGGCGGGCGCGTCGCTCGTCGTCGCGGGGACGCCGGCACGCACCGCGCCTGTCGCAACCTCCCAGCCGGCGGGCACGCCGGTGCCACGACCGGACGTGCCGCTCGATCTCACCTCCCTACCCGCGGTCACCATCGATCCGAACGTCCGGCGCGTCGACGCGGACATCACCCAGGCACGCGCCGAGCAGATGGCTCGCGACGCCGTCACCGATCTTCGCATCGAGGCCGACGCTCGCCAGCGCGGCGATCGCGAGATGGCTGCGACCGCGACCGCGTGGGCGCGGCTCGACGCGGTGGTCGGCGACATCGACGCCGGCCGCCAGACCGGGCAGATCACCGCCTCGACCTACTCGTTCGACTCACTCAAGATCGTCCTCGTCTACGACACCGCCAACGCGCAAGCGGGGCCGCAGTACGGTCTCGAAGCTCGGGGTGCGGAGCGCCGCGTCACCTACGAAGGCTCGACCGCGCCGCGGGTCGTGGACGAAACGTCCAGCCCGTTCGAGCGCACGTTCGCGCTCCTCTACCGAAACGGGGCATACCTCCTCGCCGCCGACTACCCGCCGGCCTGAGCGCGCAGCGCCCCGGCCTGACCGGCGCAGTCGTAGAGGGTGCCGCTGAAGCTCGCGGGCATGGCCCCATCGGTCGACCGTGCGGTCACCGCGGTACACGACTGCTGCACCGCGCTCATGACGCGGGACGCGGCGCCACCGCCGAGGCCCGGTCCCCCGCCGCGACCGCCGGCCCCACCCTGCGCTCCGGAGACCTGGAAGAAGCGCAGTTGGCCGGCGTAGACGAGATCCGCGATCTTCGCGACGGTCGTCGTGTTGTCCGAACCCATGAACCCTCCGATCGCCATCACCGACAGGTCGTCGTAGGCGACGTATCCCGACCCGACCTGCGCGCTGGAGACCGCGAGGTCCCACGTCTGGCCCGAGCGCTGTGACTTCAAGTAGGAGGCAAGCTGGGCGTTTCCGTTCGACGAAGCCGAGCCGAAGCTCGTGCCCGCCGCGCCCGTGCGCGGGCCGGCCTGCGGGAGCGTCGCGTTCAAGACCGGGTTGGCCGTCTCGCTGGCCGCCCAAGCACCGGGGATGGCGAGAAGGCCAGCCAGCCCGATGGCCAGCGCCACCACGACGAACGTTCCCTTCCGCATCGCGAAGCCGGCGGCGATGCCCGCCGCGGCCGCGGCGACACCCGCGACGAGGACGACCCGCATCCAGCCGTGGAAGTTCGGCTCGCGCGCCGCAAGGCCGAGTTGCAGCGCGACCGTGGTTGCGACCGCGATGCCAAGGGGGACGAACCAGAGCCGGTGCCGGCGCAAGAGCGGTAGCAGCGCGGTCGCGCCGATACCGACCAGGGCTGCGATCGCGGGTGCGAGCGTGCTCGTGTAGTAGGCGTGGAAGGTTCCACCCGCGTAGCTGAAGACCCCGGCGTAGAGGGCGAACCAGCCGGTCCACAGCACGACGGCGGCGCGGCGCTCACGGTCGCGGCGGTAGAACCAGGCGCCGGCGGCGGCACCGAGCAGCGCCAGCGGGACCAACCACGCGATCTGGCCACCGAGCGCGTCGCTGAGGAGGCGGCCGGGTCCGGCGGAGCCACCGAAGATCCCGCCGGACGCCCCCATCGCGCCGCCGCCCGGCCCGGCCCCTCCTCCAAACCCAGCACCACCCCCACCGGGGAGCCGACCGGCCGTGGCGCCGCCCGTGACGCGGCCGAAGCCGTTGTAGCCGAACACGAGATCGCGAACGGTGTTGTTGGTCGAACCGCCGACGAAGGGGCGGCTCGATGCCGGGGTGAGGTCGACGATCATGAGCCACGAGATCGACACCGCGATCGTCGTGGCGCCGAAGACGAGACCGCGCTTCGCCTTCTCCCACCAACCGCTGGTTCCCGCCACCAGCGCGACCCCGATGGCCGGCAGCGGGATGAACGCCGCCAGCATCTTGGTGTTGAACGCCAGGCCCATGAGCACGCCGGCGAGCACCAGCCAGCGCCGCGCGCGCTTCGCGTCGAACGACCGAAGGATCGCCCACGCGGCCGCGATGAGGAACAGGATCATGTACGGCTCGGGAAGGTTGAGCCGGTTCACGGCGACGTTCACGGGGCTCAGCGCGAGAACGATCCCGCCGACGGTCGCGGCCATCGTGCCGAAGCGACGGCGGAGGATGCACCACAGCAGCGAGACGGCGGCCGTTCCCGCGAGCGCGCTCGGCAGGAGGATGCTCCAGCTGTTCACGCCGAACAGGCGCGCCGAGAGCGCCGCGATCCACAGTGCCACCGGCGGCTTGTCGACCGAGATGAACCCGCCGGGGTCGAACGAGGCGAACAAGAAGTTGCTCCAACTCACCGTCATGCTGCGCGTGGCCGCCGCGTAGTACTGGTTGCCGAGCCCGTTGATCGACAGGGTCCCGGCGTTCAGGGCGAGCGACGTTGCGGTGACGGCGAGCAGGGTCCAGTGCACCCGGAGCCAACGCGCCGGTGCAGCAAGCGCGGGTGGCGACACGGCGGCCGGTTGGTGTGGCTCGGTCGAGCGCGGGCGGTCGAGGACGGCGGTCATGGCGCCGATGATCGACGGCGGACCTCCGGCCTTCGTCCAACCACCCTCAGAGTTCGCTCAGAGTGGGAGGCGGATGGTGAAGACGGCGCCCCCGCCATCGTGGTTGACAGCCGACGCCGAGCCGCCGTGCTCGGCCGCGATGCCGGCGACGATGGCCAGCCCGAGCCCGGCGCCCGTGCCGACACGGGCCTCGTCTGCCCGCCAGAACCGGTCGAACACCTGGGCCAGCGCCACATCGTCGAGCCCGTCACCATGATCGGTGACGGTCACGACCGCCTCGCCGTGGTCGATGTGCGCGCCCACCTCGATCGGCGAACCGTCCGGCGTGTGCTTGACCGCGTTGGCCACCAGGTTGGCGATGGCCTGGCGCAGGTGGTCCTGATCTCCGAGCACGACGACCGGCTCGGGCGCGTCGAGGGTGATCTTGCGATCGCTCGCCAGCGCGACCGCATCGCTGCAAGCATCGGCGGCGAGGACCGCGAGGTCGACCGGCGCCCGATCCGAAGGGCGGGTCTCGTCGAGGCGGGCGAGCAGCAAGAGGTCTTCGACGAGCACCTTCATGCGCGCCGACTCCTCCTCGATGCGGCGCTGTATCACCTCGCCGTCGAGACGGTCCTGATCGGCGCCGAGCCGGGCCAGCTCGGCGAAGCCCTGGATCGAGGTCAGCGGCGTCCGCAGCTCGTGCGAGGCATCGGCGAGGAACTGCCGGAGGCGCTGCTCGGTCGCCTCGCGCTCGCGGAAGGCATCCTCGATCTCGCCCAGCATGGTGTTGAGCGCCATGCCGAGCTGGCCGACCTCGGTCTTGTCCTCCGAAGGGCTGACGCGCTGCGAGAGATCGAGGTCGCCTGCGGTTATCGAGTGCGCTTGGGTGGCCATGCTCTCGAGCGGTTGCAAGCCGCGGCGGAGGATGTACCACGACCCCGCGGCCAGCAGCGCGAGCAACAGCGACGCCGCGGTCGCCTCGATGAAGATGAGCTGTTGCAGCGCCGCTTCGGTCTCGGTCAGCGGCACGGCCACGACGACGTGACCGCCCTGCAGCCGATCGGTCGGCTGGGAGAGCGCGCGCCACCGGGTCGAGCCCGAGATCGAGTTGGCGGTGAAGGGACCGCGCGGCAAGGTGGCGGGCAGCGCCGGCTGCGACGAGCTCGAACCTTGGACGGGCGTCCCGACGACGGCTCCGTTCGCGTCGCGCAGCTCCGCGTAGCTGTCGATGAAGCTCGGCGGCGCGGGCCGGCCGGCCTCGCCCCCTCCACCGCTGCCAGGTTCCCCGCCCGGCCCGACCGTGCCCCCGTAACGCAGCGACGGACCGAGACCCGCGTTGGCGAGGAGCTCGCCGCTCACCGGCGGGATGGACGCTTCGAGCTGCTGATCCAGCCGCTCGTACTGGGCGCGCGCGTACAGCGTGTACGTCACGACACCGAACACCGTGAGGCCGGCGGTCGTGAGCGCGAGCAGCGCCAGCACGAGGCGAAGGCGCAGCGTCATGTGCCGGGCCTTCTCGAGACCTGGCGACACGAGACCTGGCAACACGACACTTGGCGACACGAGAGGTCCCCAACACCTCGATTCGTCGCGGAAGACGATTGTTGCGCCTCCGAGGGAAGCGCGGCCGCAGCCGCCGGGTGTCTCATCTGCGGACGATCTTCTCGCACCCAGCCGGCACGGGCGAGGATCAGGCCGCTTCGAGCAGGTCGGGCGGCGGCGCAACTGAATCGACCGCCTGCTGTGCCGCTCGAGCGCGCCGGCCGAACAGCACACGATCGAGGACGAGGAACTGCGCGACCCAGAGCGAGCCGAACGCCGTGAGGTTGGCGAGCTCGACGGCGATCGTGCGCCACGTCGAGTCCAGCCCGACCGCCAAAGCCCACTGCGCGGTGAGCGCGACGGTGAAGGTCGAGAGCCCGAGCCCGGCGAACGACAGGATGCAGAACGGACCGATCTCCGCCAGCACCGAGCGCCGGCCGCGCTTGTTCCAGACCCAACGGCGGTTCAGCTCGAACGACGGCACGGTACCGGCGGCGGTCGCGACGGCGTTGGCCCACGCGGCGGGCATGGTGTCGAGCTGCACGAGGGAGCCGAGCACGATCAGGCTCACCGTGGTCGAGATCACCGACACCGCGCCGTACCGCACGAGCTGGCGGGCCCGGATCCGCAGCGCCTCGCGGCGCGCGGTCGTGCGCGGTTGCTCGCGCTCGGCCCGCGAGCGGGCGATGGCATCCTCCGGCGCTGACGGATCGTCTCCGCCGCCGTTGCCCGCCGAACCGAAGACCCAGCGCCGCAACAGGGTGAAGCGACCCAGTGCCGCGACGAGGTTCGCGCCGGTCAACGCCACCAGCATCACCGGAAGCGACCCGACGGCCATCGCCGCCAGCGCCACCAGCACGCCAAGGGTCAATGCCAGCGGGAGCGCCGCCAGCGCCAGGCTTGCGAGGTAGTGGCGGGTGCGACCGGCCCGGCCGCGCGTCTGGAACGTGAGCCGGCGGTTGGCGGCGGTGTTCGCCACCGTGCAGATGGCCAGCGCCACGACGTCGGCCGCGAACGGACCGAGCGTGCCGACCAGCAGCGCGAACAGGAACGCGAACACGATCGTGCTCACGACGCCGATGGAAGCGAACCGCACGAGCTGGCTCGCGGCTTCGTCGGTGTACCCGCGGTCGTCCCGAAGGGAGCGAGCCGACTCGATCGATGCCCGCCCGCTCAGCGTGGCGCGCAGCATCCGCCACACACCGTGGAGGTCGTCTTTGGCGGTGCCGACGACGTTCACGCGCGAGTCGGGATCGTCCACCCAGTCGACCGGCACCTCATGGATACGGAGACCGTTGTGCTCGGCGAGCACGAGCAACTCGGTGTCGAAGAACCAGCCCTGATCCTCGACCTTGGGAAGAAGCTCGCGGGCGACCTCGGTGCGGATCGCCTTGAACCCGCACTGCGCATCGGAGAACCCGCAGCGGAGCGTCGCCTTGAGGATGAGGTTGTAGCAACGAGAGATCGCCTCCCGCTTGGGCCCACGGACGACGCGAGCACCCGGCGCCAGCCGCGAGCCGATCGCCACATCGCTGTGGCCGGACAGCAACGGCGCCACGAGCGGCAAGAGCGCGTCAAGGTCGGTCGACAGGTCGACGTCCATGTACGCCACCACCGGCGCCTCGCTCGCCGTCCATGCCGCCCGCAGTGCCCGGCCCCGGCCCTTGTGGTCGAGCCGCATGGCTTGCACGCCATCGAGCTCGTTGGCGAGCCGGCAGGCGATCCCCCATGTGCGGTCGGTGCTCGCGTTGTCGACGATCGTGATGAGCCACACGAGCGGGAACCGATCGCGCAGGAAGTCGTGCAGCCGCCGTATCGACGCGTCGAGCCCGGCCTCTTCGTTGTAGACGGGGATGACGACCTCGACCTGTGCTGTCGCGGCTCTCGCCCGGCGATCGTCGAGAGCGAGAAGGCCAGGATCGGAACGCAGCGTCGTGCTCATGGGTCGAGCGTGAGGCGCGCGGCTAAGACCGCGCTCCACCGTTCCTTGGAGTTCCCTCAGAACCGACGGTTTTCAGAATGGGAGCGCGGGCCAGCTGATCGCGGCGGAGAACCGTGACGGATCGAAACACCCTCTACCTGATCGCGCCCGACACCGAGTTCAAGCGGTTGGCGCCCGTGCTCGGAGGACCTCGCGAGCCCACACGTCGTGCGCCAGATGTATCCACGCGAAGCGATCCTGTTCCACGGCACCCTTCCACCGGCTCACTTCCGGGCCCTCAAGGCGCCAGCGCGGTCCGATGTTCGACAAAGGCCCGGGCGACGCTGGCCGTGCCCTCCGGCCTCCGCGCGAGATGCTGGGGCGGGTCGCCCGTGTCGAGGAAGTCGTACATCTCCTTGCCGACGACGTCGGTGCCCTCGCCCATGCGGCGGAACACGCCGAGGTCTTCGAACATCGGCCCCTGGATCAAGCCGTAGCCAGCCCGCTCGACCACCTGCACGAACGCGACCACCATGTTCTCCCAGCGCTTCGACGCCGGCGGGAACACGTCGTTGGTGCCCTTGGGCGCTTGGAACCGCTCGACGGGCTTGTTGGCTGACCTCTTGCCAGACGACACGGCCCGGAGGTTGGCCAAGCGCCCTGTTGACAACACCGCTCCCAAAGCTCACCCACTCACCGGGCGACCTCCACCGCGTTCGTGGCGCGCTCACCCCGTGAAGCGCGGCGTCGCCACGACCGGCTGCGCCGGCGCGGACTGGTCGCCCGCTGGCGGCGCCGTTGTCGGCGAGTCGGCGGTCGTCGGTTGCGTCGGGGGCGGGGCCAACGCCTCCTGCGCCGTCTTCGGGCACGTGCCGTAGTCGCCGACACACGTCATGAGGACCACGTTGGTGCCGCCCCTGTCGTTCCTCATCGTGTCACACCGGTAGAGCAGGAAGAACTCGGCGTTCTCCGCGGTCGGTGGTGTGTTGCCGAGCGTGACGTAGACGCCGAGCACCGTGCCGGCGGCCGGCGCGACGTTCGCCTGGGTGAGGATGAACTCGGTGCCGTCGTAGACCGGTTGGTACGCGGCTGTCTCGTACTGGTCGAGGGTCGCACCGGAATCGGAGGTCAGCGACGCGGCCTGGCGACTGACGCCGTTGGCCGAGTAGGTGATCTCGACATCGCCTTGCACGCAGTTCGCCGACCGGCTGAGCGCGATGCTCTTGGCCTCGACGAGCGACGAAGCGTCGGCGGGGTCCATCGCCACCAGCGACGCAGACGCCGTGAGCACCATCGCGACGAGCACGGAGACGGTGATCGCACGACGGCTCAACCAGTCGGCCGTCTCCGAAGGCAGCCCGTGCTGGCGACCCACGATGTGCCGGCGGTCAGACCGAGCAGTTCGCACCCTGCACCCTCCATCCCAAGATCCCCAGGACGTTGTTGTTCTGCATGAAGATCGGCTGTTGCAGCGATGAGTTGGTTGGCGGCTGGCCAGTGATCACGAGCCGGTTGGCCTGGGTTCGCGGCATGAAGAGCGTGTCGGGGTTGAACCCCACCCCCGCGTCCACCAAGGTCTTCCATGCCCCGTCGCCATTGTGCGAGCTGCCGACGCAGTCGGCCACGCCGTCGAAATCGGTCGACACGACGCGGTAGAAGTAGCCGTCGCAGTTGAACGAGATGTTGTAGTCACAGCCGGGGCTGCCCATGTTGTAGTAGTTCGTGCCGTAGTAGATGCCGTAGCCGTCGTTGACTCGGTCCTCGAAGCCGCTGTTGCAGAGCCCCTGGCCCCAGCAGTAGCCGACCCGCCAGCTGCGGTCGCTGTTCGCGGAGAACTGCTGCCACACCCAGATGGCCCGCTGGTTGTTGGCCGAGGCCGCGAGTTGGAGGTAGCTGCCGGGGTTCGGGGTGCCGGTGCCGCTGGCCGGGGCGAACTTGAGCGGCCCCTCGATGGTCAAGCGTGACATGACGTTCAGCAGGCCGGGGTCGCCCATGTTCGCGGGCGTGTTGTCGCCGACGATCTGCGCGTAAGAGGTCTGGAGGAACGCGACCGACGAGCAGAACGCGTTCTGCAGGGCGTCGTTGAGCTGGTTGCCCGTCGTCTGGGCCTTGCCGTCGGGATTGACGAAGCCCAACCCCGCGCTGACGCCGGCGCCCATCAGCGAGAAGGTCGACGTCATGATGGCGAGGGCCAGCGTGTCGCCACCGGGAACCGCGCCGAGGATGCCCCAGATGAGATCAGCGACCAGCGCCAGGATGGCCGGGTTGCTGGAGAAGTACTGCTGCACCTGCGACGGCGAGTTCGGACCGGTGTCGGCGACGATGCCCGTCTGGTAGATCAACTGCTGCATGCCGGTCGCGCTGTTGAAGTAGAAGTCCTGGAGCTGCACCACGCCCTGCATCCAGCCGAGCGTCTCGTTGTGCACCCCGTCCCACACGTCGCGAGGCACGTTCTTCCCGACGACCGGATGCATGTTCTTGATGGTCGAGGCGTTCTGGCTCGTGAGGCCGGTGAACTCCTCGTTGACGAACTGGTCGCGGATCGTCCCGGTCGCGCCCGACGTCTGAGCGACGTATTGCTGGTTGATGTAGTTGTACGAGTCGACCTGCTGGGTGAACAGCTGCTGGTCGTCGTTGGGTGGCTTCACCGCCGGCACGTTCGACCACGCCGGCCAGGTCGATGACGGGTTCACCCACTGGCCACCGTCGCGCTTGTAGGTGCGCACGCCGGTTGCATCCTTCCCGATGAGGACGTCGAGCCCCGGCGCGATCTGCACCGTCTTGAGCGTCTCGTACCGGACGGGCTGGTTCCACCCGTTGCCGTCAGAGAACTGCTCGTTGGTCAACGTCGGGCCGCTGAAGGAGGCGCCGCTCAACGAGAAGAACGCTGCGCCGCCGTTCGTCGTGAACACCCCGGCCTGCGAGCGGGCGAGGATCTTGGCCGGCGGATTGGCAGAGCCATCGGCGAACGTTGCCGTCTGGATCGTCGCGTAGTACGGCTCGTTGTCGAACCCTTGCGCATCGGTGAGGATCGACGGCGTCGACGACGGCGGCGCGACGAGCTCGGTCCACGTGCTGCCGTTGAACGTCCACGCGTCGATGCCGTCCTTCGTGCGACCGTAGATGTCGGCCACGCCATCGCCGGTGAGGTCGGCGGTGCCGATGGTGGAGTACCAGCTCTGGTTGGTCCAGCCGGCGTTGTTGGTCCACGCGTTCGGGCCGGGCTGCAGCGGCTGGAGGTTCCAGGCGCCGCTGGCGAAGGTATAGACGACCAGACCGTTCGGACCCCGACCGATGAGGTCCGCCGTGCGGTCGCCGTTGACGTCGGCCACGCGGATCGTCTGGTACTGGTTGTCGACGTTCCATCCCTCCTGGTCGGTCATCACCGTCGTCGGGGTGTTCTCGAGCTGTTGCACCTGGCCGTTGGACAGCACGTCGAACGATTGGATGCCGTTCGGGCTCCTGCCGATGATCTCGTCGATTCCGTCGCCGTTGACGTCGCCGGTGGTGATCGTCGAGTAGTACGCCGGGTGCCACCACGAAACCGACGGGCTGTCGGCGAAGACCGGGGTCTGCGTCGTCTGCCACGAGCCGGGGGCCGCTGACGCGCCAGGCGTGTAGTTGAAGACCTGCACGCCGTTGTAGGTGCGCACCACGATCTCGTCAGCCTTGTCCTGATCGAGGTTGGCAACACGGAAGGTCGTGTACATGGACGGGTCGTAGAACCCGTTGATCTCCGGCGTCGGCGGGCCGGGAACCGGCGACGGCACCCATTGCCCGGGCACGGCTATCGGTGCCACCGGTGGGTCGGTCGACCCCGGCTCGTAGTAGGCCGCGGTCTGGAACGGCGCCGACCACCGTTGGACCTCCAGGCTCGACGCGTTCCGGCCCAGCAGTTCCTTCACGCCGTCGCCTTCGATGTCGGCGCTCATGATGGTCTCGTACTGATCGGCCTGGTACCAGCCGGCGGTGTCGGCCCAGGCCGGCAGGAGCAGTGGCAACGTCGCGGTCTGGCCGTTGCACGAGTTGCCACCTGACTGGCTCACGACACGCGGCACCGCCGACGTCGTAGCCCCGACGGCGGACGGCGACGCTATCAGAAGGCTGGCCACCAACGCGAACGCGAACGTGAGGGGCAATCCGGCTTTCCGTGTTCCTCGCCGTCGCTGCTTCTGCATCTCTCCCTCGGGCCCGCCATGCGAACTACGAGTTGCCTCGGGGGCTGCGCCCCCGACGCGCTCCGTTGACTGCAAGCGCCTACGCCGACGATCCGGCGACTGGCGTCACCTTAACCCGTTGCGGCAAAACCGTGGGCGCGCCTCCGGTGCGGTGCACGGCCGTCGCGCTGCGAGCGGACGGTGACCGCTCTACCCCGCTCAACCGTTGGCACCACCGCATGCCTCGTTGATGGCGCTCGCCGTCTTCTCGGGTTCCGCGACCTGAAGGACGAGCCGCGCGTACTCGTCATGCTCGAGATCGACCACGAGCACCGGGCCCGTGTGCTCGTGCAGGTACCAGAACTCCTTGTCGTCGCCCTTCCCGAACGTGCCCTCGCGGATCAAGCCGGGCACGAAGTTGCCGCGCACCGGCCAATAGTCCTTCGCACCCTGCTCGGATCGAGCCTCCGAAGCCGTCTCGACCTTGGCGACACGAACATCGGCGATCGGTATCTCGAGCTGGCTCTTCAGCGCCAGCTTCCCGCTTGCGCCGCTCAAGCTCACGCGCAGGTTCGTCCCGTCGACCTCAACCGTCGCCGTCATCTGCAGTCCTCTCGGGTAGTCCGGTGGTGGACGCAGCGCGTCCGATGCGCCGAGCAGCCGAACTTCCCGCGCTCGGTGGCCGCGACATGGTAACTCGGGTTCGAGCGAACCCTTGATGCGCTGACCCGCCAGCTATCCGATCAGCTGCCTGCCGCCGCCTTTTGGCCGTCTGACGGCGCCATCCTGCGTACGCCGTCGCCGGAGCCTTGATGCGCGGAGCTCACGCAATGATTCGCGGCTCGTCCGTTCGTCAGCCTCGAGCTCGTCGAGGTAGACGCGCTTCCATCCCTGCCCGCGCGTGCCTCGTGGCGATCGTCTCGATCCCCGTCGTCGTGCACCCGGAGTGGCGTCGCCCCACGGTCCGGAACCTAATCTCTCTCGAACACCCGATGCAGCGAGGGGGACGGCATGACGGGCAACCACGAACCGGTCGCCGACTGGGCGACCGATTTCGACCACACCGATCTGAAGTGGGCCGCCGACCCCTTCCCGATCTGGGACGATCTGCGTGAGTCCTGTCCGGTCGCGCACAGCGAGCGTTACGGCGGTGTCTGGTTGCCGACGCGTCATGAGGACGTGGCGGCGATCGCGTACGACACCGAGCACTTCAGCTCGAGCGGCATCATCGTCTCCGATGAGCCGCAGTTCATGGGACCGCCGGTCGGCATGGCCCCGCCGATCACCAGCGATCCGCCGTTCCACGCCGAAGCCCGCCGACTCATCCTGCAGGCGCTCGGCCCGAAGGCCGTGGCCGAGCTCGAGCCCATCACCCGGGCCTGGTGCGAGGAGCTGCTCGACCGCGTCTCCGGACAACCCGTGATCGATGCCGCCGCCGACTACGCGGAGAACATCCCCGGGCGCATCGTTTGCCACATCCTCGGGTTCCCCTTGGAAGACGCGGATCTGCTGAAGGAGTACATCCAGCTCGAGCTGGTCGACATGCCGTTCTACGAACGACCGATGCCGCGCGTCATGATGTTCGAGTACCTGCGCGACCAGGTCATGGACCACGTCGCCAACCCGAGGGACGACCTGACCTCGCATCTGTTGGCCTCGACCCACAGCGGCGAACCCCTCGAGTTGACGCACGTCGGCGGCACGATGGCCCTCCTGATCATCGCCGGCATCGACACCACCTGGAGCTCCATCGGTGCGGCGCTCTGGCATCTCGCCCAGCACCCCGACGACCGCGACCGGTTGATCAAAGAGCCCGACCTCATGCCGATCGCGCTCGAAGAGCTGCTGCGTGCCTACGCCCCGGTGACGATGGCGCGCAAAGTCGTCTCCGAGGTCGAGATCGGCGGCTGTCCCATGAAGCCAGGTGACTGGGTCTTGCTCCCGTTCCCGTCGGCGAACCGCGACCCTGAACACTTCGACCGCGCCGACGAGGTCGTCATAGATCGCGCCGAGAACCGGCACGCGACATTCGGCCTGGGCATCCACCGATGTGCCGGTTCGAACCTCGCGCGCATGGAGATGCGCGTCGCCCTCGAGACCTGGCTCGACCGGTACCCGACGTTCACCCTCGACGACCCCGGTGGGGTTCGCTGGGCCGGCGGCCAGGTGCGCGGGCCACGCGCGCTGGCACTCCGCGTCGCCTAGCGCAGCGACGGCCATACAACGATCGCACTTCGGTACGTTGCGCGGCAGGACGACGCCCTGACACGCCGTCCTCCCTCCGGAACACTGTCGTAACGCGGAGCATGTCGGCCTGCGCGGGTCCTCCTTCCAATGAGCAACTGGTGTCTTCGAGCGCAATGGTGGAGGCGAGGTCACCGCTCGCGCCGGCGGCGAGGATCTCGTTTGGGACCGAGGTGCAGCCCGAGGACGCATCCTCGATGCGATCGAAGACCGCGTCGATCTCTGTCCACCCCCTTCCCGCTCAGGCCTGCGCCGAACAGCGTCACTGGCTCGGTGCGTGCCCACATGGCCCGGCTTCTCCGTGACGATCGGCGCTGATGTTGAAGAAGATGGTGCAGACCTTGTCTCTCCGTCGGGGGCTTCGAGGAGTGCTCGCGTTACGACGGGTCCGGGGCCTGACACCGTGATGGCGGACCATCCCGCAGGGAGGACGGGGAGCCCGGATGCGGCCGGCGCGGCGTTCGCGCTCATCCCACCAGGCACATGCGGACCTTGCTGCGGGCGGCAGTGCGGTCTCGTGCGGTCCACAGATCGGGGGCGGAGGAGGTGCGTCGGACGGGCTGTTCGGCGGCAAGGTCGTCGTACGCCTCGTCGATGGGGCGCAACAGGACGGGTTCGGCGAGCCCCGGATTCCGCGGAGAAAATCATGGGGATGGACGCGTTGAGCCGGCCGGTGCCGACGACGTCGCCGTCGACGTAGAGCGTGACCTCACCGCCCTTCCCGAGCCCGCCGCCGTCGTAGGCGAATCAGCGGTCTACGCTCCGGCCATCGCCTCGACCTCGGGGCGCGAGATCAGCGAAGGAGAGCGAGCGCCGTGGCGGATCCACTGGTGCTGGTCGTCGACGACGAGGAGCACATCACCGAGCTCGTGGCCATGGGCCTGGGCTTCAACGGGTTCGAGGTCGAGCGGGCCGCGTCCGGCCGCGGCGCACTCGACGCCATCGGCAAGCGGCGCCCCGACCTCATCGTGCTCGACGTGATGCTGCCCGACCTCACCGGCTTCGATGTCGCCAAGCGCCTGCGCCAGGCCGAGGGGGCCGGCACCCGCATCCCGATCATCTTCCTGACGGCCCGCGACACCACGCAAGACAAGATCGAGGGCCTGCGGCTGGGCAGCGACGACTACGTGACCAAGCCGTTCAGCATCGAAGAGCTCATCGAGCGGGTGAAGGCGGTGCTGCGGCGCTCGACCGGGGCGGGGCCGGGCGAGCGCAAGCTCTCCTACGCCGACCTCGAGCTCGACGAGGACACGCGCGACGTGTGGCGCGCTGGCAAGCTCGTCACGCTGACGGCAACCGAGTACAGGTTGCTGCACTACCTGCTCTCGAACGCTCGCCGCGTGCTCACCCGCGATCAGATCCTCGAGCACGTGTGGGACTACACCTTCGCCGGCAACGCCAGCGTGCTCGAGACCTACATCAGCTACCTGCGCCACAAGGTCGACCACGTCGATCCGCCGCTGATCCACACCGTCCGCGGCGTCGGCTACACGTTGCGCCTGCCCCCCGAGCTCGAACCTTCCTGAACAAGCCGCCGCGCTCGGCCGGCAGCCGCCGGATCTATCGGCGGCGCAGCAACGAACACCGAACATGCGGAGCCCGCCAGGGCGGAGCAGCATGACACGCTCCCCCGTATCCGGCGAAGCCGGCAGCCGCCGGATCTATCGGCGGCGCAGCAACGACCCAGCTTCCTCCAAGGCTTCTCTGAGGTAGGACGCGCACGATCGCTCCAGTGCCCGGCGACCCGGCCGGCGAACGACTGGAGCGAACCGATGACCATCACCGAGCCGCCGGCCATCGACGCCGACACGGTCGAGCCGGCCAGCCCGACGATCACCCCGCAGCGCCATTCGGGACCACCGCCGGCACCACCGCCCGAGATCATCCCCGAGGGGAGCCCGAGCCGGTGGTCACTCCGGCGGGTCACGGTGCACGGCTGGATCACCGCCGCCATCGCCGCGCTCACCGCGCTGCTCTACTCGTGGAACCTGTCGATCAACGGGATGGCGAACGACTACTACGCCGCCGCCGTCAAGGCCGGCTCGGTCGACTGGAAGGCCTTCTTCTTCGGCTCCATCGACCCGGGCAACTTCATCACCGTCGACAAGCCGCCCGCCGCCCTCTGGGTGCAAGCGCTCTCCGCCCGGCTCTTCGGCTTCAGCTCGTGGAGCATGCTCCTGCCCGAAGCGCTGGCCGGTGTGGCCTCGGTGCTGATCCTGCACCGGTTGGTGCGGAGGTGGGCCGGCGACATCGCCGCGCACATCGCGGCCGCCGCGTTCGCGCTCACGCCTGTCGCGGTGCTGATGTTCCGGTTCAACAATCCCGACGCCTTCCTCACCTTCCTCGGCCTCGCGGCGGCGTGGGCGCTCTGGAAGGCGCTCGAGACCGGCAAGACACGATTCCTCGTCGTCTCCGGCGTGCTCGTCGGGTTCGCCTTCAACGTCAAGATGCTGCAGGCCTTCGTCGTGTTGCCGGCGTTCGTCCTCGCGTACCTCGTGGCTGGCAAGCCGGCGTTCTGGCGCCGCATCGGGCAGTTGGCTGCCGCGTTCGCCGCCACCCTCGTCGCCTCGAGCTGGTGGGTGGCGATCGTCGCCCTCTGGCCGGCTGATTCCCGCCCGTACATCGGCAGCACGTCGGACAACTCCATCCTCAGCCTCGTGTTCGGGTACAACGGCCTGTCGCGGATCTTCGGTGGGGGCGGGCCGGGCGGCGGCGCCGGCGGCCCCGGTGGCGCGGGCGGCCCCGGCGGAACCGGTTTCGGCGGCGCGGTCGGGTGGTTACGGATGTTCAACACGGCCAACGGCAGCCAGGTGTCGTGGCTCATCCCGCTCGCCATCGCCGGACTGCTCGCCGGCTTGTGGGTCACGCGCCGGGGCCGGCGCACCGACCTCGACCGTGCCGGCTACCTCCTCTGGGGCGGTTGGGCGGTCACGCTCATCGTCGTCTTCAGCAAGAGCAGCGGCATCTTTCACCCCTACTACACCGTCCAGCTCGCGCCAGCGATCGCCGCGCTGGTCGGGGCCGGCTCGCTCGCCCTGTGGCGTCTCGGCCGCCAGCACCGCGGGATGCGCTGGGCGCTCCCGGTGTCGGTCATCGCGAGCGCGGCGTGGGCCGTCGCCCTGCTGCAGCTCACGCCGACGTTCGTCCCGTGGCTGCGGCCGGCCATCATCGGCGGCGCCACGCTGGCGGCGATCGGGCTCTGGCTCGGTGGTCGCTTCCGCCACAAGGCGCTCGTGGTGATCGCCGCCGGTGTCGCGGTTGCGACGCTCCTTGCCGGTCCGCTTGCCTACTCGATCGCCACGGTGCGCACGCCGGCGACCGGCGCGTTGGTATCAGCCGGCTCCACCTCCTCCGCGCCGGGTGCCGGCGGAGCTCGCGACGGTGGGAGCCAGGCACTGGGCGGTCCGGGCGCGGCTCGGGAGGCTGACGCCGGTCTGATCTCCTATCTCCAAGCCAACCAGGGCTCGGCCTACTTCCTCATGGCCGCGTTCAGCTCCCAGAGCTCTTCGCCGATCATCGTTGCCACCGGGCAGCCGGTCATGACGATCGGTGGGTTCAACGGCGGCGACCCCGCCCCGACGCTCGCCCAGTTCCAGGCGATGGTCGCCTCGGGCCAGGTCCGCTACGTCCTCGTCGGTGGCGGCGGGCCCGGTGGCGGCGGGGGGCCCGGCGGCGGCGCCACGAGCGCGATCTCGAGCTGGGTGACCCAGAACGGCACGCTCGTCGACGCCTCGACGTACTCGTCCTCGGCGAGCGGCACCGGTACGAACGGCACCCTCTATGACCTCGCCGGCGCGACTTCGTGAGCGCCCCGCATCGAGCAACCACCCCTCGACCCCCCGAAAGAGAACGGACAACGACCATGGGAACAACCAACGCCATCCCCCCGGCGAGCACGCCGCCCACCGGGCCTCCCGAGCCGCCCACCCCGAACCCGGATCTCCCGCCGCACGCGGCCGGCCGCGATGGCGAGGACTGGTGGTTCGACGGCGACGAGGCTTCCGGCGCGTCCGTTGCGCCCGGATCGCCGCCTGCGAAGAAGAAGAGCATGAAGACCTGGCTCGCGGCCGGCGTGGGTGCCGCGGTCATCGGCGCGACCGCCATCGCTGGCATCGGCATCGCCAGCAGCAAGCTGGCCAGCACCACCGCGACCGCCGGCGCGCAGGGCACGGGTGGTGCGCAGCTCGGTTCCGGCGGCCAAGGCTTCGCACCCGGCCAGGACGATCACAGCCAGGGCCAGGGTGGTTTCGCCGGACCCGGTGGGGGCCAGTTCCCCGGCGGCCCCGGCGGCATGGGCACCATCGCGACCATCGACGGATCGACCTTCACGCTGTCCACGCCCTTTGGCGACACGACATCGGTCGTGACCAACGATGCGACGACCTACACGAAGGTCGTCACCGGTTCGGTCAGCGACATCAAGGCCGGCGACAACGTCGTCGTGATGGGCACGACGACGAGCACCAACACCGTCGCCGCGGCCCGCATCACCGACACCGGCGCGGTCGCCGAGCCCGGCCCCGGTGCCGGTGGTCCTGCCGGCGCATCTGCAGCCGGCCAGGGGCCGAGCGGGCAGGCGGCACCCAACGGCGGGGTCGTGCAGAGCGTGAACGGCTCGACCATCACCGTGACCACAACCGCGGGCGCGACCCTGACGGTCACCACCTCCTCGTCGACGGCGGTCAGCGTGCAGCAGCCCGCCACCCTCGCTGACCTCAAGGCCGGCGACCAGGTCCGCGTGATCGGCACGACCGGCACCGACGGCACCCTCACCGCGACCGGTGTCGTCACCGGGGTGACCGCCGGGCCCCAAGGCGCCCCCGGCGGCCAGGCTCAAGCCGTCGCACCCAACCAGGGCGGGGCCGGCAACTGAGCTGCCACCTCTCTCACGCCCCGACTCGACTCCCTCCCAACCGGGCCGTGCGCCGCGCTACTTCCAGCGCGTTCGGCGGCCCAGATCGCAGTCGATGGACGAGTTCCGGTCAGTCGGAGTTGTCGCGTCCGGAAAGCACCGGATCGGCGTCGGAGATCTCGTCGAGCGACCGCTGGAACTCCTCGGCGAGATCACCCTTGGTCAGGCGCACACCCAACTCACGATCCTTGTCTGTCACCCGGGGATCACCGGCGCGCCGACGCTAGCGGCGCTGCTCCATCAGCTCATCGGCTATCGACATAGCGTTGCCGTATGCCAGCGTTGAACGTCAGAGCCGTGCTTCGCCTGTGGTGACGGCTCGCGCAACGTGGCAGGCGCGTCCGGCGACCTGGAAGTCAACGGCTCTTTCGGGCTCGTCATCACCTTCGTCGCGTACACCCGAGTGCGCGCCGGCGAGTTGGCGGCGCTCCGTGTCGCCGATGTCCGGTGGCGACGAGGTATCACGAGGAAGCGGGGGAGTGAAATTTGGGGTGTCGGGTCGAGGAACGTCTCGGCCACTCCTCCATCGAGGTCACCATGGACACGTACGGCCACCCTACGAGTCTGCCGAGGATGCCCTCGCCGATGCGCTGGAGGAACTGCACGACGCCGCGGTGAAGGCGAGGAAGCGTCCTCGTCGTCGGCTTCGTGCCCTCTGAGCACGCCACAGACTCAACACTTCGGCTACCGCAGACGGACACCAGGCGCATCGCAGGCGTTCGTCGGCTTGATCGTGGTTCCTCCAAGGCCGGGTAGTGCCTCTGACGGCGAGACCGGGTTCACGAACACGACGGCATCGACGGGCGGAGTTGCCGGCTTCGATGGTGCGTTCGTGGACTGCGGAGCTGGGCTCGACGACGAGGACGCGACCTGTTCCGAAGCTCCACAGCCGGCGACCAACACGACCACGAGAACGCACGACCACCGACGCATCGCTCTGAGTGTACGAACCGTTCGTTTCCCGGCTCCCGACCATTCCCACCAAATCGGTAGCAGACTCGGACTGGCGCGGAGTGAGGGTGGACTGAGCGCCTGGGGACGGGGCAGAGCCGCTTCAGAATGAACCTCTGACCAGCACTTCTATGCTATGTCGGGCTGAGAGGATTTGAACCTCCGACCTTCGGTCCCCCAGACCGACGCGCTAACCAAACTGCGCCACAGCCCGTGACGGCGTCACTCTACAGCGCTGGGGCGAGGCGCCGAAGCAGGATGGCTTGGCTCACGCTGCCACCCGATCGGGGATCGTTGCCCCGCTCGTGGCTCGGCAGGCGGATCAGCCGGGTCCGCCGCCGGCGACCGACGCCCCCTCGTCGTCCTCGGGCTCGCGGCGCCACAGCCACGCGCCGAGCCACGCCACCGAACCCACCAACGCCGTGCCGAGCACCACGGCGATCACGGTGAGGCCGCTGCCGACGAGCCATTGGAAGAGCTGGACGAGGCGCCAGCCGAGGTACACGACGACCAACAGCGCAAGGAGCCAGAAGTGCCAGGGGACCGTGGTGTCCGGCGGCTCCGCGATCACGTCGCCGCACGACGGGCAACTCCCGTCCGGCGGCATCGAGTTGGGGTTCCAGAACTTGGAGCAGCCCTCACACCATGGCATGGCAGCAACCAGACCTACACCGGGGGCACGCCGTGGCGGCGGTCGGAGAACGAACGATCCTTGCCGGCCGCCCGCGCCAGCCGCGCCACCAGCTCACCCCGCAGCGCGCCGAACTCGACGACCGCATCGATGACAAGCTCGGAGGCCAGACGCAACAGGTCGACATCTTCCTCGTAGACCCGGCGCTTCTCGGCCACGAAGGCGTCACGCTCCTCGATGTCGTCGATGGCCGCGATCTTGTTGGCGAACACCGCGTTGATCGCCGCCTCGGGACCCATGACCGCGATCTTCGCCGTCGGCAGTGCCAGCGTGGCTTCGGGCTCGAAGGCAGGACCGCACATCGCGTACAGACCAGCGCCATAGGCCTTGCGCACGACGACTGACAGCTTCGGGACGGTTGCCTCTGACACCGCGGTCACCATCTTCGCTCCGTGGCGGATGATGCCCTGGCGCTCGACCTCGGTGCCGACCATGAACCCGGGAACATCGGCCAGGAACACCAGCGGGATGTTGAAGGCGTCGCAGAGTTGGATGAAGCGCGTGGACTTGTCGGCGGAGTCGACGAACAGCACGCCACCCTTCTGCATCGGGTTGTTGGCGACGATGCCCGCCGGCCGCCCGTCGAGCAGACCGAGACCGGTGATGACCTCGGGCGCGAACAACGGCTTGACCTCGAAGAAGCTCTCCTCGTCGATGAGGCAGTCGATCACGGTGTGCATGTCGTAGCCCTGTGCCTCGTCGGCCGGCACCAACGAGCGATCAAGGGACCGCAACGGCGGGCGGGGCTCGTACTCGGGCGGGTCGTCGCGCCAGCGATCGGGGAAGTAGGAGAACCACGCCTTCGCTTGATCGATGGCGTCTTCGTCGTCGACGGCGAGGTTGTCACCGCAACCGGACACGGTCGCGTGCATGCGAGCGCCACCCATCTCTTCGAGCGTCGTGATCTCGCCGATGACCATCTCGGCCATGCGGGGCGAGCCGAGGTACATCGATGCGTTGCCCTCGACCATGATCACGATGTCACAGAAGCTCGGTATGTAGGCACCCCCCGCCGCCGACGGGCCGAAGAGGCAACAGATCTGGGGGACCTTTCCCGAGAGCCTCACTTCGTTGTAGAAGATGCGGCCCGCCCCACGCCGACCGGGGAACAGCTCGACCTGATCGGTGATGCGCGCCCCCGCCGAGTCGACCAGCCAGAAGACCGGCAGCTCTTCGCGCAGCGCCAGCTCGGTCAGCCGTACGATCTTCTCGACGGTGCGAGCTCCCCACGAGCCCGCCTTCACCGTCGGGTCGTTCGCCATGACGCAGACCGGGCGGCCCTCGACTCGCCCGGTGCCTGTGACCACACCGTCGGCCGGAAGGTCCGATGCCATCGAGTTGGCGAGCAGCGCGTCCTCGACGAACGACCCCCGATCGAGCAACAGATCGAGCCGATCGCGCACGAACAGCTTGTTCTGCTGCTTGAGCTTGTCGCCCACCTTGGCGAGGTTGCCCTGCAACGCACGCTCGGCCGCCGCGGCCAGCATGGCCTCGTGCTCGTCCGTCTCGTTCGACATGCCCGCCATTGTCGCCGACCCGACCGCGATCGACGAACCCGGACGATCCGACCGGGCCGCCCACCGCGCCGCAAACAGCGCGCCCCACGGCCCGGATCGCCCGACGATCCCAACCGGGCCGCCCACCGCGCCGCAAACAGCGCGCCCCACGGCCCGGAACGCCCGGGGGGAGAGGAGGAGGGCCGGTTGCTCAGACGCGCCGGATGGCGAGTATGGCGACGTCGTCGGTGATGGGACCGCTCGAGAAGTCGATGGCCGCCTCGAGCAACGATTTGCACAACACGTCCGCGGCCACGCCGGGATCGCGCCGCAGCGCGTTGGCGATGCGCTCCTCACCGAAGAGCTGCTCGCCGTTGCGCACCTCGCTGAGGCCGTCGGTGTACATGAGGCAGAGGTCGTTGGGATCGAGCGGGATCTCCCGCGAGTAGAACGACGCCTTGGGGTCGAGCATCAGCAAGGGACCGGTCGCCCGCAGCGGGCGCACCTCGCGCTCGTGCCACAGCCACGCGGCGGGGTGGCCGGCGGACGCTGACCGGATGGTGCCGGCCTGGGTGTCGAACACGGTGACGCACAGCGAGATGAACTCCTCGGTGTGCCCCATCGCCGACATCTGGGTGTTGAGCTCTTCCAGCGCTTGCGCCGGGTCGCGGTACTGGCGCAGGAAGACGCGCAACAGGTACTTGGCCTGGAACGCGGTGATGGCCGGCTCGATGCCATGGCCGCTCACGTCGCCGATGACGCCAGCAACCCGCGTCGGCGCGACCCGGAAGACATCGTAGAAATCGCCGGCCATGAGACCAGCGCCCGCCTGGTACACCCGACCGACCTCGAATCCGGCGAAATCCGGCAGGTCTTCTGGTGCAAGGCGCGCCGCCCAGCGTTTCGGAGCCAGCTCCTCTTGGACGAGGACCTCCTGCGCCCGCCGCTCGAGCTCGCTGCGGCTCTGCTCGATGCGGGCCTCCTTGATGAAGTTCCGCCCGAACACCAACGAGATGATGATGGGAATGAAGACGAGCCCGAAGACCAACCAGAACGCGGGCTCGGCCACGAACGCACCGACACCGAAGGAGACCGCGAGCGCGACGTACAAGATCGTCGTGTGCAGCTCCTTGCGGTAGTCAGAGAGTGCGATCGACTTGAGGTCGGAGTCGCCGGACTGGTTCTCGACGCGTCGCAGGAGCTTGTGCCGGTAACGGGCGGACCGGCCCCACACGACAGCGGCGGCGAGACACCCCAGTGCCACCACGGCGAGGATGGGCTGGTGCATGGTGCCGACATCGTACCCATGACCTCGTTGCGACTCGCCGAGGAACGGTTACGAACGGCGGGCGAGGCTCTTGCTGTTTGGTGTCATCTCCTTCGATCCCACCTCGCACGCCCGTTCGCCGGTGTGCAGCTCACGGCGTTGTTTCAGCCATACATCGGCACGCCGTCCGTCGAGCCGCCCTCGTAGCAGTCCTTGAGGCGGAGCAGGCGCGAGCAGCTCTCGTCGAGTCCCCCGGGCCGGTTCCGCCGCAACCACAGCTCGCGGTAGCGGGCGACGAGCGGGTCGACGCGAGCCGCGAGCTGCGCGCGGGTCGTCGCCGGTATCGACGGGAGCGTCCCATCGCCATCGCGGAGGCGAGCGAGCGCGTCGTCGCACACCAGCCGCACGAGGTCGAACGTCCATGCCAGCTCGTCGAGGATCGCC
>JACPNV010000052.1 GCA_016185305.1 Actinomycetota bacterium
GTGGCCCTGGCCGGAAAGTACCTGGACAAGCAACCGTACCGCGTGTGGGTGCTGTGCGGCGACTCCGAGATGGCGGAAGGCTCGATCTGGGAGGCGTTCGACAAGGCCGGACACTACAACCTCGGCAACCTCGTCGCCATCGTCGATGTCAACCGGCTGGGGCAGCGCGGAGCGACCGAACTCGGCTGGGACACCGCCGCCTACGCCGCCCGCGCCCGCGCCTTCGGCTGGGAGGCGGTCGAGATCGACGGCCACAACCTGGAGGAGATCGACGGCGCGCTGGCAATGGCCGCCAACGGTCGCGAGCAACCGCTGGCGATCATCGCCAAAACGGTTAAGGGAAAAGGCTTCGCCCCCATCGAGAACAAAGAAGGCTGGCACGGCAAAGCCCTCGACGCCAATCAAGCGAAGGCGGCCATCGCAGAACTCGGCGGCGAGCGTCATCTGATCGTGAAGCCGCACGCCCCGCCAGCGAGTCCGGAGTCGGGGGTCCGGAGTCCGGAGTCGGTGACGCTGCCGCGCTACGAGGTGGGCACGGAGGCGGCGACGCGCAAGGTGTACGGCGAGGCGTTGGCCGCGCTCGGTGCGCGCCCGGAGGTGGTGGCGACCGATGCCGAGGTGAGCAACTCCACCTACGCCGAGGACTTCGCCAAGGTCTACCCAGACCGATTCTTCGAGATGTGGATCGCTGAGCAGCAGATGGTGGCGACAGCGGTTGGTATGTCGGTGGTGGGAAAGGTCGCGTTTGCCTCGACCTTCGCCGCGTTCTTCTCGCGGGCGTATGACTTCATCCGGATGGCGGCGATCTCGCGCGCCAATCTGCGCCTCGTCGGGTCGCACGCGGGCGTCTCCATCGGCGAGGACGGCCCCTCGCAGATGGCGCTGGAAGACTTGGCGATGATGCGCGCCGTCCACGGCAGCACCATCTTCTACCCGTGCGACGCCAACCAAACCGCCCAGTTGGTGGCGGCGATGGCCGACCTGTCCGGCATCTCGTACCTGCGCACCACCCGCGAGAAGACGCCGGTGATCTACGGACCGGACCAGAGCTTCGGCCCCGGCGGCAGCAAGACTGTGCGCCGCTCGGACGCCGATCGCGTGACGCTGGTCGGTGCGGGCGTGACGGTGGTGCAAGCGATGGCGGCAGCGGACGCGCTGGCGCAGGAGGGCATCGCCGCGCGCGTGATCGATGCCTACTCGGTCAAGCCGATTGATGCGGCCACCCTGAGCGAGGCCGCGCGCGACACGGCGGGGCTGGTGGTGGTGGAGGACCACTGGCCGGAGGGTGGCCTCGGCGATGCCGTGTTAGCGGCGCTTGCGGAGACCGGTACGCTCGCGCGCGTGACCAAGCTGGGCGTGCGCGATATGCCCACCAGCGGCACACCAGCGCAACTCCGCGACGCAGCCGGGATCAGCGCGCCGCACATCGTCACGGCGGCGAAGGCGTTGCTGGCGTGACCTGCCCCCCGTCCCAAGGTCTGTCAGCCATCGTGGTGCCGAGCGAACCTAACCCCCGGCCCCTTCCCTGCGAGCGAAGGGGAGACTAATCAGAGCGTAGCAGAACTGCATGAGGCTCCCCCTTCGCTCGCAGGGAAGGGGTCGGGGGGTTAGGTTTGCCGCCCACGATCCGCCGCGCCGTGCCCGCCGACCTGCCGTTTATGCGGGCAATGCTGTATGAGGCGGCGTTCTGGCGACCGGACGCGATCCCACCACCGCGTGCTGAAGCGTGTACCGATCCTCACCTCGCGCGCTACCTAGACGGCTGGGGACGTGTGGGTGACATGGCGCTGATTGGCGAAGGTCGCGACACACGGATGCTTGGCGCGGCGTGGTACCGCCGCTTCTCAGCCGAGGTGCCAGGGTACGGGTTTATCGACGCCGACACGCCCGAGCTGGCCATCGGCGTAGTCGCGGTGGCGCGCGGACAGGGTGTGGGTAGCGCCCTTCTCGTCGCCTTGGTGGACGCGGCGCGCCACGACGGATACCGTGCGCTCAGTCTGAGCGTGGAGCGAACGAACCCGGCGCTACGGCTCTACCAACGGCTCGGCTTCGTCCCCGTCGGCACCAACGGCGACGCGTGGACAATGCGGGCGGACCTGACTGGGCGTTCCATCCTGGGGTCGTAGCCACTGGAGATCACCATGACCAAAACATCACCATTCGTCGCCCGCGTCTGAAACGGTGGCGGATATGGCCGCGCGCATGGCTGGAGATCACCATGACCGAATCATCGCCATTCGTCGCCCGTCGCGAGCGCGTGATCGCGCGGCTCATCGCGCGTGGAGAGGCGGACCCGCGCCTCGTCGCCGTCTGGCTGGAGGGGAGCCTCGCCGACGGCACGGCGGACCCGCTCTCCGATGTCGATGCGTACCTCGCTGTGGAGGACGACGCCTTCGACGAGGTGTGGGCGGAGCGTCTCAACCTCGCGGCCAATCTCGGTGACGTGCTGGTGTCTGCGGACGTTCCGGCGTTGGGCATGGTCGCCTGCATCCTCGATGGGCCGATCA
>JACPNV010000010.1 GCA_016185305.1 Actinomycetota bacterium
AGGGCACCAACTCACTCGTCCAAGCCGCCAAACGCCGGGCACGCGGGTACCGCTCCAAAGCCAAGATGATCACCATCATCTACCTCATCGCCGGCAAACTCCCGTTACCCGAAATCCACACGATCTAGCGAGGAGCCTGAATTCTCGACCCGGGGCGGGGATCCGCTGACGGCCGTCAACCTGATCCGTGTCGGCCAACCTCACCGGCTGCACCTCAACCTCATGTGGCCTCGCCAGCCGACCAGAGCGCGGCGATCGGGAGCGCAGCGATCTGGTCCGTCAGGGCGAACGCAGACGGCCCGGTGTGGAAGACCACGCCCGCCAGGAACCGCTCACCGAGGCGGTCCCGCATCCATTCGAGGTGCGCGGCATCACCACGGTTCGGTGCTGCCGTTGCCTTGACCTCGATCGCCACGACTCGCCCTACGCCGAACTCGGCCAGGAGGTCGACCTCGTGGCGCCCGTTCTTCTCGCGCACGTGGAACAGGCTGGGACGCCCAGCGCTCGCTGCGAACTCGGGCCGGAGCTGAGCGGCGACGAAGGTGTCGAGCAGCCGTCCGAGCAAGTCGCCGTCGCGGAGCACACCTTCGAGATCGATCCTCAGTGCCGCTCCGACGAGCGAAGGATCGGTGACGTAGCGCTTCGGCGTCTTGACGAGCCGAGCGAGCCGATTCGTGAACCAGGCCGGAACGGCATCGAGCACGAAGAGATCCGACAGCAAGCGGTCGTAGGCATCCGCTGTCTTCTTGTCGACGTTCGCCGCCTCATAGATCGTCGCGTTGCTCACGATCCCCGCCGAGTTCAGCGCGAGGACCTGGAAGTATCGGGCGAGTCTCGCAGGATCACGGCCCGAGAGGCCGGCCGCGTCACGGGTGATGAGCTGTTCGAGGTAGCTCGCGAGCCAACGCTGGCGCCCGCGCCCCCCGAGCTCGATCGCCGCCTCCGGGAACCCTCCGCGAAGCGTCAGGTCGACGTATTCCGGAAGGGTCGGCGCCGGTCCCGCGACCCCCAGCGAGAGAGCGTCGCCGGCAGCGATGACGTCGATCGGGTTCGGCCCCGAGGTCTTGCCGACCAGCTCACGTTGGTTGAGGGTGTACATCGGGAGACGGACCAGACGGCCGGTCCCGGGCCAGGTCTCTGCCTCCAGGTCTGCTCGCACGCTCCCCGTCAGCACGAACCTGCCTGGACGCCGATCATCATCGACAGCTCGCTTGACAGCGGCGAGCACCTCGGGGACGCCCTGCCACTCGTCGAGCAAGACGGGTTCGTCGAAGCTGGCCAACGCCGCATCAGTATCTGCTACGAAGGCCGCCGCCTCCGCCGGACTGTCGAGACGGACGATGCTCGACGCGTGCCGACGGGCGGTCGTGGTCTTGCCCGCGCCCCGAGGCCCCACGAGGAGGAGCGCGGGGTGCTCTCGAATCGCCTCGGCCAGTTCCTCATCGACGATCCTCGGGACGTAGTTCGGCACCCCAGCAGCCTACCCGATTGGACCAGCCGCTGTTCCCCATATGGACCGTCTCCAAGTACCCAAACAGACCGCGAGATGGTCCCCATCGCGACCACCGAGCCTCAACCCGCTGGACCCCACCCACCGCCGCCGGGCGTGAGCATCCGGAGCACATCGCCGGCCTTCACCTGGATCGTGCACTTGTCCGGCAAGCGCTCCGCCCGGCTCTCGTCGCCACCTGGCAGCAGCCAGTTCTCCCCACTGCACCGGGCTCGCCGCCGGCCAGACCCCACGGCTGAGAGACGCGCCGCTCGGTGATCAGCGACACCGTCGCGTCGACGAGCACCTGGAGGTCACGTTCGATCCCCGCGCCGCCGCTCCCCCGCCGCAAGCGCTGGCGCAATACCGGCAGCGGGAACGCTCGCTCCAGCGCCTCGATGGGCGTGTTCTTCGTATTCGTGAACCCGCGTCACCCGCCGAGGTCACCTTCGGACGGCGGTCAACCACTCCATAGCTGGTCGACCGAGAGCACATGGAGACGTTCTTCGGACGTGTACGACTGCGCGCCGAGGTGGAGCACGACCCCTGCGATGAACGCGGAACCGGCGGCGTCGCGGAGCTTGCGCAGCGGCGCGATCTCGCGAGGGTCGACACGCTGCGAGGCCTTGACCTCGACCCCGACGACACCACCGTCGTCTCGTTCCACGACGAGGTCCACCTCGTCGCCGTCGCGGGTCCTCCAGTGGCCGACACCGGAGACGCCGTCGAGCCACGACGCCTGCTTCATGAGCTCCCCCACCACGAACGTCTCGAGGAGGTGACCGAGCTCGGTGAGCGCCGTCGGGTCCCGGCGGGCGAGCTTGTCCGGGGTGAGGCGTAGCAGGCGCGCCGCCACACCTGAGTCGACAACGTGGATCTTCGGACGCGACGCCGCTCTCGAGCTGAGCGTCGTTCCCCACGCCGGCAACCTGTGCACCAGGAACACGGCTTCGAGCAACCGGAGGTAGTTGTCCGCCGTTCGTTCGCTGACGTGAAGAGCCTGCGCGGCACGAGTGAGGTTGAGGACCTGCCCGGTCTGGCTGGCTAGACGCTCCAAGAGCTTCGGAAGAACGGCCGCCTGCTCCACCCGGGCGAGCTCTCGCACATCGCGCTCAACCGTGAGCCGCACGTAGTCGTCGAACCATCGGGAGCGGCCGGCTGCCGTGCCGCGAGCCAGAGGGATCGGAAAGCCTCCTGCGACGATCCGTTCGACGTACTCCTCGCGTGCCACGCTCGACGTTCGTCCGGTCAGCTCACCTGCCTCGCCGGCGAAGAGCCGGCCGAGCAGATGTTCTTCGACTCCGACGATCTCGCCCTGCGACAGCGGGTACACCGGGAGCCGGTGGAGCCGTCCCGTGAGCGCCTGAGCGGCTGCCGGCAACGATTCGTGGCGAGCCGAACCGGTGAGGACGAACCGGCCCGGTCGTCCGTCCCGATTCAGCTCCGCCTTGATGGCGTCGAGGACGAGCGGCACGTGCTGGTACTCGTCGATGCACACGGGCTCAGGCCCGGCGACGAAGGTCGCCGGATCCGATGCCACCGCATCTCGGGTGGCGACGTCGTCCAGGTCGAGCAGGCGAGCTCCCGACTCGTTCGCCAGGCGGCCGAGGAGCGTGGACTTGCCCACGGATCTGGGACCCTGCAGGAGCAGGACCGGCTCCTCACGGAACCGGTCGAGCGCGACCGCCTCGACCCGTCTCGAAACGATGCCGCTGAGAATAGGGTTCACGGTCGCCCACCCTATCCGCAACTTGCGGAATTGGAGGGCATTCTCTTGCGGTTTTGGAGCCCCCGTGCCTGCGGAACTGGAGAGGCGACTCCGGTGCTGGACCACCGGTCGGTCCCGCCTTGGACCGCACCGGTCCCACGGAACTCAGCGAGCCACCTCGCCCCAGCCGCCCCCGCCCGGCGTCAGCATGCGCAGGACGTCGCCGGACTTGAGCTGGATCGTGCACTTGTCGGGCAGGCGCTCCGCCTTCGACTCATCGCCGCCGGGCAGCAGCCAGTTCTCCCCCACCGCTCCGGGCTCGCCTCCCGCCAGTCCCCACGGCTGCGAGACCCGCCGCTCGGTGATCAGCGACACGGTCGCATCGACGAGCACCTGGAGATCGCGCTCGATGCCCTCTCCGCCGGCGGACCATCCCGCGCCGCCGCTCCCCCGCCGCAGCCGCTGCCGGAGTACCCGCATCGGGAACGCCCGTTCCAGCGCCTCGATCGGAGTATTTTTCGTATTTGTCATGTTCGTGTGGATTCCGGACTGCCCGGGCACGCCCACGGGCGACTGGTGTCCTTCGTCGACCGTGTTGGTCATGCAGCTGTGGATGCCCGACATCCCGCCACCGAACGAACGGCCGCCCTGTCCTCCGCCGACGGTCTCGTAGTACACCCACTCGTGTTTGCCCGACGGGCCGTCGAGCGTACCGCCGATCAACACGTTGTTCATCGTGCCCTGCGATGCCGCGCCGACACCCTGCGGGAGTGCTTGCGAGATCGCTCCGAGGCAGACGTCGGCGACACGCTGGCTCACCTCGAGGTTGCCGGCGCCGACCGCAGCAGGCGGAACCGCGTTGACGATCGTGCCGGCCGACGCGACGACGTGAACAGGTCGAAGCGCTCCGCCATTCGCGGGAATCGTCGGGTCGACAACCGAGCGAAGTGCGTAGGCGACGGACGAGACGGTGACGGCCTCCACCGCGTTGACGTTGCCCGCTCGCTGGGGATCCGTGCCCGCGAAGTCGAACGTGATCTCATCGCCCGAGATCGTCATCGAGACGCTGATGCGCGTCGGTCGTTGCTGGTCCGCGCCCGGCCCGAACGAGTCGATGACGTCATTGAAGTTCCACGTGCCGTCAGGAAGCTCGCGGAGCGCAGCGCGCATGCGCCGCTCGCCGTAGTCGAGGATCTCGTCGAGGGGTTCGCCGGCAAGGGCGACCAGGCGTTCACGGCCGACCGCGTTGGCGCCTCGTTGCGCGTCGAGATCGCCGCGTCGCTCGTCCGGCGTGCGCGAGTTGGTCACGAGCAGCTCGACGACTTCGTCGGTGAGGCGAACTGGCGGGATGCGCAATCCCTCCTGGTAGATCTCGGTCGCGCCCGCGGGTAGCGACCCGGGCGCGCCGCCACCGACGTCGGCGTGGTGGGCGCGGTTGGCGACCCAGCCGACGATTCGATCGTCCACGTGGCACGGCTCGACGAGCGTGATGTCGTTGAGGTGCGTGCCCCCCGCGTAGGGATCGTTGAGGATCACGTTGTCGCCTGGTTGCAGTGCCCGTCCCCCGTTGAACGCATCGAGCGCGGCGGCGACGGAGGCGGGCATGGATCCGAGGTGCACCGGGATGTTCTCGGCCTGCGCGAGCAACTCACCATCCGGAGTGAAGAGCGCGCACGAGTAGTCGGCCCGTTCCTTGATGTTGGGACTGAACGCCGCTCGACGCAGGACCGCGCTCATCTCGTCGGCGACACCCGTGAGGCGGGAGATCAGGATCTGCAGCGACGCCGGATCGAGCACACCACATACTGTCCCACTACGCCCCGCCCCAACCGGGCCGCCACACGCGCCACAAACAGCGCGCCCCACGGCCCAGATCGAGGCCCACGCCAACCGGGCCGCCACACGCGCCACAAACAGCGCGCCCCACGGCCCAGATCGAGGCCCACGCCAACCGGGCCGCCACGCGCGCCACAAACAGCGCGCCCCACGGCCCAGATCGACGCCGGGTCGGCGGTCAGCCCCGGCGGAGGATGAGCGCGCCGGTATCGGCGTGGGGCTCGGCCATCCAGCCGGCGGGAATCCAGATCGTGCAGTCCGGCTCGGCAACGACGGCCGGTCCCGTAGCGGCCGACCGTATGACGGGCGGAAGGTCGTCGATGCCGACGGGCGACTTCCTTCGGGCGGTCGCCCGGACGGCGACGACTTCGATCGCATCGTCCGGGCGGGAGTAGCCGTTGCGGCGCTCGTGCTCGGCGTGGAACGCCAAGACGTTCTCGACGCGAAGCTCGTGGCTCTGACCCGCGTACCGGCAGTCGACGAAGGACTCGGTGCGCGACGTGACGGCACGATCGCTCCCCAACTCCGCGAACAGGCGGGCGGCTGCACGCCTCTCCAGATCGATCATCGCTTGGCCCGTCTCACCCACGGGCCGGCCAGGTGCCCACGACTCGACGAGGTCGAGCTGGCGGGCGGCGCACATGATGCCCACCGCGGAGAACACGCCGGCGCGAGGCGGGACGATCACGGCAGGCATGCCGAGCACATCGGCAAGGTCGCACGCGTGCAACGGGCCGGCGCCGCCGAAGGCGACGAGCGCGAGCCCGCGAGGATCGACTCCGCGTTCGACGGAGACTCGACGCAACGCCTGCTCCATGTTGGCGTTCACGACCGCCACGACCCCTTCTGCCGCGACGCCCGCATGCGCCAGAGAGCGCCGGGCCGCGTCGCTGTCGAGCGCGCGCAAACCGGGGAACGACTCGCCCTCGGGGATGCGACCGAGGGCCAGGTTCGCGTCGGTCACGGTCGGCTCGGTGCCGCCCCTCCCATAACACGCGGGCCCGGGCACGGCGCCGGCCGACTCCGGACCGACGACCAGCGCTCCGCCGCTGTCGATCCGCGCGATGGAGCCGCCGCCCGCTCCGATCGTCTCGACGTCAAGCGCGGGCAGCCGGACCGGGAGTCCCGCAACCGACCGCTCGGCTGCCGGTTCGGGCTTGCCGTCGAGCACGAGGCACACGTCGGTCGACGTGCCGCCCATGTCGAAGGTGATCGCGTTGGGGACGCCGCAGCGCGTCGCGAGCGCCGCGGCGGCCGCGACGCCGCCGGCCGGACCAGACAGCAACAGGCGCGCGGGTTGCTCCGCGGCCTCGTCGGCGATCGTGAGGCCACCCGCGGACGTCATCACCATCACCGAAGCACCGAGGTCACCGAGACCGCGGACGTAGTCTCGGCACCTCGGGCGCAGGTACGCGTTGACGGCGGTCGTCACCGTCCGTTCGTACTCCCGGAACTCCGGACTCAGCTCGTGCGACGCGGTCACGTCGTAGCCCCGGGACCGGAGCGCGGCCGCCACCGCTTGTTCATGCGCAGGGTTCAGGTCACTGTGAAGGAGCACGACGGCAACCGCTTCGATGCTCTCGTCGAGCGGGGGCAACGACGACAGGTCCACCGGCTCGACCTCGGAACCGTCGGCGGCCAACCGCCCTCGCACCTCGTACCGCCACTCGCGCGGCACCAGCGGTTCGGGCCGATCGGCCGACTGGTCATAGAGCGACGGGCGGTCCTGCCGCGCGATCTCGATGACGTCGGCGAAGCCCTCGTTGGTGACGAGCGCGATTCGCGCGCCCTTCCGTTCCAACAACGCGTTGGTGGCAACGGTCGTGCCATGGCACAACTGATCGAGCGCGTCACCGTCGGCCAACAACTCGCGCAAACCATCACGAACCGCCCGGCCCGGATCGGCCGGCGTCGACGGAACCTTGGCGATGCGTCCCGACGTGTCGACGAGATCGGTGAACGTTCCTCCGGTGTCCGACCCGATCCGCAGCATCGCCCGCGAACGCTACCGCCGGCGTGACGTGGGTACGAGGATCAGGCGCCGTGCATGAGCTTGTCGAGGCGCTCGGTGGCCTCGATGCACTCCTCGACCATCTCGTAGATGACGTCGCGGCTCTTGCGGACCTTGTTCATGTGGCCGACGATCTGGCCGACGGGGTTGAAGCCGACCTTTTGTGCCTTGTCCGGGTATTGGTGATGACGGGCGACCATCTCGCCGGTGACCATGAACTGCAGCGGCATGCCGAGCGGCTTGGGGTTGTCGGGGCTCTCCCAGGCGTCGGTCCAGTCGTTGCGGAGCATGCGGCACGGCTTGCCCGTCCAGGACCGCGACCGGACCGTGTCGCGCGAGCCTGCGTCGAAGTACGCCTGCATCTGCGCCGGCGGCACATCGGCCTCCTCGACGGTGAGCCACAGCGAACCGGTCCACACACCCTGCGCACCCATGGCAAGGGCCGCGGCCATCTGCCGGCCGGTGCCGATGCCACCCGCGGCGAGCACCGGAACCGGAGCCACCGCGTCGATCACCTCGGGCCACAGCACCATGGAGCCGACCTCGCCGGTGTGCCCGCCGCCCTCGGTGCCCTGGGCGATGATGATGTCGACCCCCGCGTCCTTGTGATGGCCGGCCTGGTATGCGGAGCCGCACAGCGCCGCCACCTTGCGACCGGCATGGTGGATCTCGTCGATGATCTCGGCCGGCGGGGTGCCGAGCGCGTTGGCGATCAGCTTGACCTTGTCGTGGTTCAGCGCCGTGTCGATCAGTGGGCGGGCCGTGGCCTCGGTCCACCCGATCAGCGCGGGTGCCTGGCGCTCGGTCACCTCGGGCACACCGGCATCGGCGTAGAGCTTGCGGGCGAACGAGCGGGTGTCGTCGGGCACCATCTCGAGCAGATCCTTCTCGAGCTTCACGGGATCGAGCTCGCCCATGCCCTCGTACTTGCCGGGGATCACGACGTCGACAGCGTACGGCTTGTCGCCGACGTGCTCGTCGATCCACGCCAGCTCGACCTCGAGCTGGTCGGGACTGAAGCCGACGGCGCCCAGCACGCCGAGCCCGCCGGCGTTGCTGACGGCGGCGACGACGTCGCGGCAATGGGTGAAAGCAAAGATCGGGAACTCGATGCCGAGCTCGTCGCAGAGTTGGGTGTGCACGGGATTCTCCTACTTCTTTCGGGAGCTCTTCTTGTTGTTCGTGGACGGGGACTCGCCGAAAAGCCGGCGTAGCCCGTCGAAGGCGACGTCGTCGGGTATCGCCGCAGCGTCGACATGGCGCTGCATCTCCAGGCCGAGCAGCAGACCCAGCACGAGCGCACCGAGCCGCTCGCCCTCGGCGGCGTCGAGCTCGCGACCGTCATCGTCGGCCCATCGCTCGAAGGACTGCCCCATCGCGACGCGGGCGAGGGCGAACCGATCGGCGAGCACTTGCCGAGCTTCGAGGTTGCGGGCGGCGAACAGCCAGAGCTCGTGCTCCAGCAGCATCCAGTCCTCGTTCTGCGCGTCGGCCGGCTCGATGAAGGTGGACCACAGGCCTTCGACCCGATCGCGGTGCGACGACGCGTCGTTCAGCGCGTCGCGCATCTGGCGGCCGGCGGAGCGCTCCCACTCGTCGAGCAACGCGAGGAGGAGGCCGTCCTTGCCGCCGAAGTGGGAGTACAGCGCACCGGTCGTTCGATCGGCCGCGTCGGCCACCGCTTCTGCCGAGACCGCGTGGAACCCTTTGCTCGCGAACAGATCAGCCGCGGCGGCAAGCAGCTTCGCCCGGGTCTCGGCCTTCCGTTCCTCCTGGGTCCGAGCCATATATCGGAAATCCTACATAAATCAGATGTCCAAGGTGAAGTCGCCGGTGCGCGCCCGCACCGGCCGCCCGATCCAATCGCCTTCGAGCATCGCCGACACGACGTCGGCGTCAGCCGTGCTGACGACCGTCCGCTCCTCACCGTCGCTCTCGACGACGGCCACGGCGACCGCGGGCTGGCCCCGATCGTGCACAACGGTCCACGAGGCGATGCGTGCGGTTCCCTCGAGGGAGTCGACGATAGCCACCGCTTGATCGACCGCCGCGACCTCGCCCGTGCAATCGGTGTGGCGGAACCCCGCACGTGGCGGCAGCCCGGACCAGATGCCGAAGCCCTGTTTGGTGAGGACGCCGCTGACGCTGCTGCTGAGCCCGAGCCCCGACGGGGTCTCGCGCAGCCGGTGCGCGAGCCGCACCATGGCCTGAACGACGTAGCTGTTCAGCGGACCACCAGCAAAGGTCATGCCGCCGGTGACGGTCAACCGCCGATCGAGCGGCACGTTCAGCGCCGCCGCGTAGGCCTGCACGGCCGCCGGGAAGCAGCTGTACAGATCGAGGTGTTCAACGTCGTCGACCGTGCAGGATGCCTGGTCGAGCGCACACCGAGCGACGACCGAGGCCGCCGGCGACTCGTAGACGAACCAACGGGCCGGCCACGGCGTCGAGTGGTTCGAGACCGCCGACGAGCGGGGGAACACCCATCGGTCGGTGGCGACGCCGAGGGCTCGCGCCTTGCCGACCGAGCAGATGACCAGCGCCGCGGCTTGGTCGACGTTCCATTGCGAGCACAGCAACTTGGTGTACGGCGCCGCGATCATGCGGTTCTTGTCGGAGGGCGTGACGATGGTCGAGCCGTCTGGCCCCGATCGGTCCCACGCATCGGGATTGTCCACGGCGACCGAAGCGAAGTCCCCCCACAAGCGCGCCAGGAGATCGCTGTGCTGCGCGCGGGAGAGGCCGGCCTCGTGGGCGATCGCGTTGTCGATCATGGCGTAGGTCGTCGACGGGACGACGGTGTTGTGGACGATCTCGAGGTCGTGCAGCCCGAGCGACGCCGGTGCGAGCAACGTGTCCGGCGCTCGCCCATCGATCGTGTCGACGGCCTCGACGCCGGCGATCGCCGCCTGGAGCGCGCGGTGCTTCGCCTCGCCGCCGACCACGACCGCAACGCCGGCCCCGAGCGAAACGGCCTGGCACGCCCGGGCGATGAGCTCTTGCTGGGTCACTCCCACATCGGCCCGCACCGTGTGGACGCCGGCCCAGCCATATCGCTCGGCGAGCAGCCGGCCGGGATCGCCGTACTTCCACGTTCCTTCCGGAACGCCGACCCAACTGACGTCGCGCAACGGGATGCCGGCGTCCGATGCCGCTCGGTCCACCGCCTGCGCCATGAGCTCGATCGCCCCTACTGCTTCGGATGGATCGTCGCAGCGCTGCGACACCGCCCCGGCACCGACAAGTACCGGCGCGCCCGGGTCGAGGTTCACGACGAAGCTTCTGGGGCTCGTGCCGCGCGGGTCCCGCGCCGGGCCTGCGCCGCCGTCAACTCGTTCGGGTTCACGACCCACACGTCGTCACCGAGGTGCTGCTCGAGCGACCGGTGGAGCTTGCCCAGCAGATCATCCTTCTCGTCCCACACGAGGACAGCTTCCGCGGCGTTGCCCACCAGCCACGCGTCGCGGCGCTTGAGCGCGGCCGCGGCCTTCTGCTTCGACTCGGGCGCCTTGCGCTGCAACAGGATCGTGTCCTCGGCCTGCTCGACGAGCTCACGAAACCGGCGCTGCCGGTCGGCCGGCCACACCTTCTCGGGGTCGGGGTACGGCAGCACCACAACAAGGGGGATGCCCGCTTCGATGGCAGCCTCGGCCCCGAGCATCTCGGCCCCGAGCCGCATACCGCTCACCACGCGGAGGTCGTCATGCAACTCGGTTTGTGCCCGGAAGATGTCAGCCAGACGCTGGCGTACCGCCCGGGCCGTCGGGTTGTCGCCGTAGCCACCGAGCTCGGGTGGCTTCGGTCCGAACACCGCCACGCCGTAGCCGGTGATCGTCTTGCTGCCGACGGCAACGGGTCCGCCCCCGGTGCCCGGTGACGGGCGTCGAGCCGGCTTGTCCGCCGGCCCCAGATTCCTGGGCGGCTCATAGCCGCTCCGACCCTTCTGCGTCTGCGAGGCCTCGACCGCCAAGCGATCCACGAGGTCGTTCATCGGGTCACCGGAATGACCCTTGACCCATCGGAAGGTCACGTTCCCGCGCGACTCGACGAGGTCGACCAACGGCTCCCACAGGTCACGGTTGGCCACCGGCTGTCTCTGCGAGTTGCGCCAGCCCCGCTTCCTCCAGCCTTCGAACCACCGATCGCGGAAGCAGTTCACGACGTAGGTGGAGTCGCTGACGACCTCGACCGGCCGGTCAGGATGGTCGTCCCCGTTCGCGACGATCGCCTCGTACGCGGCGAGGATCTCCATCCGCTGGTTTGTCGTATCGGCACTCACGCCACTCGCATAGGGCCCGCCCGGAACCGCCCACGCCCAACCTCCGGGACCGGGGTTGCCGAGGCACGCCCCATCGGTGAAGACGACGATCGGATCACGCTTCGGCACGGTCGCATGTTGTCATGCAGGCACCTGAGCCGTGGACTCCGCCCGTCGCCAGCTGGACGCCGCGGCCTAGCCTTCGTTCCGATGACCCTCCCCGATCCCACCTGGACGCGACCCGCCGAGGCGCCGATCGCCCCCGCCGATGCGCTCCGTCGCATCGTGTATCTCCTCGATCGCAGGCTCGCGCCGGGGCGGAAGGCCCAGGCGTTCCAGAGGGCAGCCGACCTGGTGGCCGGACTCCCCGACGGCGAGCTCGAGCAACTCGTCAACGCGGGACGGGTCGAAGACCTCCCGGGCATCGGCACCAGCACGGGCCAAGTGATCGTCGAAGCGATGCGGGGCGAGGTTCCCTCCTATGTCGCCAACCTCGAAGCCGACGCCGAGCTACCACTCAGCGCCGGCGGCCGCGCGTACCGCGCCGCGCTCAAGGGCGACTGCCACGCGCACTCCACCTGGTCCGACGGGGGCGCATCGATCGAAGCCATGGCCATGACGGCCCGAGCGCTCGGCCACGAGTACCTGGTCCTCACCGACCACTCCCCCCGCTTGACCGTCGCGCATGGCCTCGACCGCCACCGCCTCACGCAGCAGTTGGCGGTGATCGGCAAGCTCAACGTAGAGCTTGCCCCGTTCCGCATCCTCACCGGCATGGAGGTCGACATACTCGAGGACGGCGCGCTCGACATGGACGACGACCTGCTCGAGCGCCTCGACGTCGTGGTCGGCAGCGTCCACTCCAAGCTCCGCATGGATGGCGACTCGATGACGAAGCGCATGGTGCTCGCCATCGCCAACCCGCACGTCGACATCCTCGGCCATTGCACCGGTCGCCAGGTGTCGCTCGAGCAGCGGTCCCGACCCGACACGCCCGCGCCCTCGGCGGCCGAGACCGATCCCAAGCGCCCGCCTTCTGACTTCGACCCCGAGATCGTGTTCGCCGCCTGCGCGCAGTTCGACACCGCGGTGGAGATCAACTGCCGGCCCGAGCGCCAGGACCCACCCGACGAGTTGCTCGATCTGGCGCTCGACTGGGGGTGCAAGATCGCCATCGACACCGACGCGCACGCGACCGGCCAGCTCGACTGGCAGCGCTATGGCTGCGACAAGGCCGCCCGCCACAGCATCGACGTCGACACCGTCGTGAACGCGTGGGACGCCGACACGCTGCTCGCCTGGACGAGCGCGCACGCTTGACCGGTGCCCATTGGCTCGAACCGGCGATCGCCGGGTAGCGTGACCGCCTCATGTCGAAGCGCACGAAGAAGCGGAAAGCGAAGGCTCGCCGCAACAAGGCGAACCACGGTCGCAAACCCAACAGCGGCCGCGGGTAGCCGGCTCGCTCGATGTCGGCCGCCGGCCGCACCACCACCGGCGCCCCTGGCTTCCGTAGGGTGAGCCCGTCCAACGACCCTTTCGTTCCTGCCGCACCTGCGGCCCACCGCGTCGATGCGTTCGACGTGTTGCACGGCGTCGAGGTGCGCGACCCCTACCGCTGGCTCGAGGACTCGACGCGACCCGAGACCGCGAAGTGGGTCGACGAGCAGAACGCCCGAACACGAGAGGTCCTCGACGCCTTGCCCGCGCGAGCTGCGCTGCACGAGCAGTTGCACGCCCTGCTGCGCGCCGGCTCGTCGACGGCATGCTCGGTCGAGGACGATCGTGTCTTCTCCCTCGATCGCTGGGGCCACCACGACCAGACCGTCCTGGTGGTCCGCTCCGCTGGTGACGTCGACCAACCGCCGCGCACCCTCGTCGACCCGCACAAGTTGACGGGCGACCCGACCACGGCGATCGATTGGTACAGCCCTTCTCCCGGGGGGCACCTCGTGGCGTACGGCATCTCCCGGGGCGGCGACGAGCAGAGCACCCTGCACATCATCGAGGTCGACAGCGGCCGGGTCCTTCGCGAGAAGATCCCCAACACCCGAGCGGCATCGGTCGCCTGGCTCCCCGACGGCTCGGCCTTCGCGTACACGCGCTACCCCGACCCAGCGTCGGTTCGCGAGGAAGACCGGGGCTACTGGCGCAAGGTGTTCTGGCACCGGATCGGGCACAGCTGGACATACGACGATCTCATCTGGAGCGAGCTCCCGGACAGGACGGCGTGGCCCAACGTGTCGCTGTCGCGCGACGGTCGCTGGCTCTTGGTCCACACCTCGCTCGGCTGGAGCCGCGTCGATGTCCACCTCGTCGACCGGAAGACCGGCGCCCACACGGTGCTGATCGAGGGAATCGAAGCCGTGTCGCAGCTCACGGTCATCGGTGACCACATCGTCGGTGTCACCACGCTCGAGGCGCCTCGCGGCCGGGTCGTGCGTGCGCCGTTGAGCGCGGCGTGGCACGAGCGGTGGGAGACGATCATCCCCGAGGACGAGGCGGTCATCGAGGCCGTCGCCGCGACCTCGCGTTCGTTGCTCGTGCTCAGCTCGCACTCGGCGGTCTCTCGCCTCGATCGTTATGACCACGACGGCGGTGGCCACGAACCGGTACCCCTGCCAGAGCTCGGCTCGCTCGCCGGTCTGTCCGGCAACCGCGACCACGACCACGCGTTCTTCTCGTTCACGTCGTTCGCCCGGCCCGCCTCCCTTTTTCGCTGGGATGCTTCGGGGGTCAGAGAGTGGAGCCGGTTCCGCGAGATCGACCTCGAAGGCGATGGCCCGGCCGGTGAGTACCTCGTCGAGCAGGTTCGCTACCCGTCGACCGACGGGACGTCGATCTCCATGTTCGTGATCCGCTCGTCGTCCACCACACCAACGGCGGGCACCCATTGCGTGCTCACGGGCTACGGCGGCTTCTCCATCACGATGGGACCTGCCTACAGCGCGGCGATCGTTGCCGTGTGCGACGGCGGCGGTCTCTATGCCGTGGCGAACATACGAGGTGGAGCGGAAGAAGGCGAAGCGTGGCACCAGGCCGGCATGCGGGAGCACAAGCAGCAGAGCTTCGACGACTTCCTCGCCGCGGCCGACTGGTTGGTCGAACACGGCTACACGTCACGCGAACGGCTGGCATTCCGCGGTGGAAGCAACGGCGGTTTGCTCGTCGGAGCTGCGATCACCCAGCGCCCCGACGCCTGCCGTGCCGTGCAGATCGCAGTTCCGTTGCTCGACATGGTCCGATACCACCAGTTCCTCATCGCGAGGCTCTGGATCCCCGAGTATGGCGACCCCGACAATCCCGACGAGTTCGCGTGGCTCTACGACTACTCGCCTTACCACAGGGTCGTCGACGGCCGCTGCTACCCCGCGGTGCTCCTGACGACGGCGGAAGGCGACTCGCGCGTCGACCCGATGCACGCTCGCAAGATGGCGGCGCTGCTGCAATCCTCCACTGCGTGCGGCGACGAGCGCCCCATCCTCCTGCGGGAGGAGACGCTCGCGGGCCACGGGCAAGGCAAGCCGGTCAGCCAGCAGGCCAACGAGCTCGCCGACGTGTTCGCCTTCCTCTACTGGCAGCTCGGCGTCGAGACCGGACCGCTTGCGTCCGGCCGGTAGCCTCTCCGCGGTATGCCGACGCAGCCAACGAAAGATCTCGTCGCCGCCCCGAACCCGCGTCCGGGCCGCGACTACGAGATCCGCTGCGAGACACCCGAGCTCACCTGCCTGTGCCCGATGACGGGCCAGCCTGACTTCGGCGATGTGACCATCACCTACGTCCCCGATCAGCAGATCGTCGAGCTCAAGTCGCTCAAGCTGTATCTCTGGAGCTTCCGCGACGAAGGCCACTTCCACGAAGACGTCACCAATCGAATCCTCGACGACCTTGTCGCTGCCATCGCCCCGAAACGCATGACGGTCCAGACCGTGTGGAACGTGCGGGGAGGCATCACCACCACGGTGACGGCTTCGACGTAGCTGCTGGGCCGCCGATGGGCGGCAGCGAGCTATGGCGATGGCATGTCGGGCGGTTTGGGCACCTCCGCCCGCTCGCCGACCGACGCCGGCGGCAACGATCCGATCGGGGGAGGTGCCAGGTTGGCCGACAGATCGAGGTACTGGCCGAGGCGACCGAACACCACCCAGGCGAGACGATCGGCACCTTGCGGTGTGAGGTGCACACCATCGTTCTCGCGCAGCTTCTGCTCCTTCCCATCAGCCATCGGAAGGCGTTGCGCGTAGTTGCCCTGGTCGTCGGTGAAGTAGGGCCACGAGTCGAAGTACGCCACCCACGGCCGCGACCGGGCTTCGTCCCAATAGATGTAGTTGAGCTTGTCCATGCCCACCGCGTTGCTCTTGGGTGACATGACGGGCTGGCCCAGCCACACGACGAGACGATCGTTCTTCGGGCTCTGAAGCAGGTCCATCGTCGAGCCGACCCGCTTGCGGTACTCGGCCAGCCACTCGGGGCTGAAGCGCTCGAGGGCCTGGTTGTTCAGCAACATGTTCTGCGCGTCGTTGGCGCCGAACATCACGATCATGATGTCGGGGCGCTTGCCCTTCGCGGCATCGCGAAGCGCAAGCGGCCAGTTCACGAAGTTCACGTTCGTCAGGCCCGAAGACACCCGGCTGTCGACCTCGACGTTGAAGAGCTTGGTCGCCTCCGAGACCCGCTGGAACCCCGGCCCGAACGACCCGACGACCGAATCTCCGCCAACCCAGACGCTGAGGCGCGCCTCGGGCGTGGGCTTGCGGAGTTGTGGCTTGTTCGGGATGCTCGTCGTCGTTTGGGCCGCCGCCGGATCTTGCTGCTTGGCCGACTCGGCTCGATCGTCCGCGAGGATCTGCTCGGCGGATCGGGCATCCGCGTCGGTGCCGGAACCGCTGCTGCACCCGGGTGGGCTGCCGCGAGCTTCGTCGATCCGATCGTGGGGCAGCGTCAACCGCAACGCGCAGCTCACGTTGCGGACGTTGGCGGCGATCTCCTGCCGCCACGGGCCTTTGTCCTTCGCGTTGCTCTTGCGAAAGGTCGAGCTGGCGTTGAGGAACATGGCCAGCACCAGCGAGCCAACGAGGATGAACAACACCAGCCCGGCAGGAAGCGTGCCGTGGCGCTCGGCCCGATAGGTCCGGAAGAACACAGCCAACCGGGACGGCGGGTAGCCGGCATCGGCGTCGTCACGAGCCGACGACCGCGACGGCGAAGGCGCAGACGGTGGCGCGGTCGTAGCCATCAGAACCCAACGGTACCGGCCGGCGCGCAGCCACCGTGAGCAGGCCAAACCTGGAGCCGTGCTCGTTGTCGAATCGGACATCCGAATCTTGACCAAACCATGACTGTCGTCCGCGACCGGGATGCCCGATGATCACGATGAGCCGCACCACACGACGCCAGGTTGGGCGAACGATGGGGCAGCGAGCCGGTTCGGCCCAGAGCCGAGCCGTCAGCGGAAGAGGTAAGGATGCGTACTCGATTCTTGGTGCAGGCCCGGCATTGCTACTCGATCGATCCACAACGCATCTCTGAAGCCGGCGGCCGCCTCTTGTGCGTCGGCCGCGTCGAGGACGACGGCACCCTGACCGTCGACGTCGATGTCGAAAGCGATGATCGTGACTGCAACCGCCGCCTCAGCCAGATGTTCGCCGGTATCTCCGCACCCCAGCACTGGCCGCGCTAGTTCGGTCCTCGTTCGCCTCCCCAGCCGCGACGCTTGCCGCGTCGCCTACTTGCGAGCGACTCGCTCGTCGTAGCGGAGGCCGTTGAGCCGCGCCCGCAGCGAGAGCTCAGGCTCGTCGTGGTCCACGGCTCCGACAGCGGCTGCTACGGCAGCAGCCGCAGCAGAGCGGAACCGGTCGGCGTCGCCATTGGTGATCGACGAGCCACCGTGCTCGGCGGCGATCCCAAGTTCGTCACAGAGGTCGAGCGCGCCGGCCGTCGTGAGCCCGAACTCGTCGGCAAGCTGCACGAGCGCCAGGTCGGGGGTGCGGTAGGCCGGCGGGAGGACGGGACGGACAGACTGCCCTTTCAATGCCAGCCGATCGAACGGATCGACGAAGTCATCTTCGACCGAAGGAAGAGGGGATTCGGTCATGGATCGACCATACCATCGGATCCTGGTCGAACAAGGCTGAGAGCGCAGCCCCCGGTAGCGTGCCAAGCGTGAACGTCGCCCGGCCGAAGCCAGCGCGCGAGGCCGCAAGCCGCGGGCCCACGATCGACGAGTTGGTCGTGGCCGACGAGCCCGGATCGTGGATGAGCGCCGGGTTCACCGTCGACCAGGACGGCACGTGCCGGCTCGGCTCGGTACGCGTGCGTCTGGTCGGGCGTGAGCGGGGCAAGCGCATCGTGGCCTGGGCGCTTCGCAACCTCCCCGCCGGGGTGGCGGCGGCCGGCACGATCGACGGGTTGCCGACGAGAGCTTCCGATGCAGAACGGTGTACGCCGAGCCGGCATGCCAACGGGGCTCGGTCCATCGACCACATCGTGCTGCTCACGCCCAACCCGCCGCGGACCGTTGCCGCGCTCGGGGTGGCCGGCTTCGCGGTGCGCCGCACCCGCCAGACCAACACCTACGGTGCGCCGTTCCTCCAGACGTTCTTCCGCGCCGGCGAGGTCATCGTCGAGCTCATCGGCCCGGACGAGCCGAGTGGCGATGACGACGCCGGATTTTTCGGCCTCGCCTACACCGTCGACGATCTCGATCGCACGAAGCGGTTGCTCGGCGATGGGCTGGGTGAGATCAAGGACGCGGTCCAGCCCGACCGGCGCATCGTGACCCTTCGTCACAAGCACTTCGGCATGTCGGTTGCTACGGCGTTCATGAGCACGGGCCCGAACGCGTTGCAGGCCTCACGCGGAGGTCGGCCGCCCAGGCGCTAGGGTCAAGCCTCCAATGCTCGACCACGTGTTCACCGATGCGATCGGCGCATTGCGCGACGCGTTCGAGAACGCGTTCCTCGAGCGGCAGGCGTTCGAAGAACGCTTCCAGGTCGACGTCCTTCTGGGCGACATGACGTGGGAGACCAGCTACGGCCTGCCCGGCGAGGGCCTCCCGCCCCGCGTGCAGGCCGACATCACGCTCGAGTGGCCGACGTGGGCGCAGACCGCCTACCGCACGTGGTACATCGGCGAAGACATGGAAGATCCGCCGCGCATCGAGATCGAGATCGTGCTGCGGGTACAACGCCTCGCGAAGAGCCCCGCGCCCGACGAGCTGCTGTCCGCCCTCCCCGAGCAGAGCCCCCCGATCGGCAACGAACGCCTCGAGCGATCAGGGCCCACGGTCGAGACGGTCTACTCCGCAGACCTGGAAGAACCCGAGTTCGCCATCGAGGTCTCCTACGAGGGCACCTATGAGCTCGACGAAGCAACCCTCGCCGACGGTTCCATCCTCGACGACCACTTCAGTGCGATGGGCGGCTGGATCTCCTCGACGCTCGTCCGCGTCGGCGACCTTCCCTTCGACTTCCTGCCACCGCTCGACGAACCGCCGTTCGATCCGCTTGACGGGTGAGGTGTCGACCCCAGAGCACGCGCCGGATGGTTCTATCCCGCTCCAAGGTGGGGCACACTACAAGGGACCGGAACCGACGACTCGGGAGCTGCCATGAGCGTGTTGTGCCCGAGATGCCGTGAGCCCATCCAGGCGGATTGGGATCACTGCCACCAGTGCGGCCTGACGGTCGCCCAACTCGACAAGCTCGTCCGCTCCGCGACGCTCGCGCGGCTGTCGAGCGAGACTGGCGCCGGAGCCAGCCGATCGCACGTACCCGACGCGTCGCCGGCCTACTACGCGCAGCCGGTCTATGGCGAGGGCCCGGTCCGGCGATCGACGGGCTACGCGCCGCCAGCGCCGGGCGTCAGCGATCTCCGGCGCCATGACACGATCATCGTTCTGACCGACGGCGAGGCCAAGATGGTGGTCACGGGTTCTGGTGCCACCACGCCTGCGCCGCCGCCGCCACGACCGCCGGTGTGGCACGAACACCGCCGCGTCTCCCCGGGTCACAAGGTCGAGCTCGGCCTCACCTTGGCGCTCGCGGTCGCGGTGATCTTCGTCGCCATCCTCGTCTTCCTCTGAACCTCCGACCGTCAGAGCTCGAGCGGGGCAGGCAAGAGATCGTCGAACTGGGGATCGCGCTTCTCACCTTTCGCCGCGAACGACTCGAGCATGTCGGTCGGCTGGAACATGCCGGTCTGCCAGGTGGCGATGAAGTTCAAGCTGTCTTCCACCGAGTGGTCGCGCGAGTAGTTCAACATCTCCTTGGTGCCCCACACCGCCAGCGGGCTCCTGCTCGCGATCTCGTCGGCGACCTCGAGCGCACCGCGCACAAGCGAATCGTGATCGTCGAACAGCTCTTGCACCAGACCGACCTGGTACGCACGCTCGGCCGGCAGGCGCTGGCCGCGGTAGGCCATCTCGCGTGCCACACCCTCGGGCACGATCTTCGGCAGGCGCTGCAAGGTACCCACGTCGGCCGTCATGCCGATGTTGATCTCCTGGACGCAGAAGAACGCATCGCGGCTCGCGTAACGCATGTCGCACGCCGTCACCATGTCGACGGCCCCACCGATGCACCCGCCCTGGATGGCGGCGAGCACCGGCATGCGAGCCTTCTCGAGCGACGTGAAGGTGCCCTGCAGCATGAACACCATCTGCCGGAAGAAGGCGCGGCGGCGGCCGAGCTCGCTCGACCTGTCGTCTCCGGTCGGTTCGGTGCCGCCCGACGCGAACACGCCGAGATCCATTCCTGCCGAGAAGTGCTTGCCGGTGGACGACAGAACGATGGCGCGCGCTGCTCCTTCGGCGTCGATCTCGTTCACGATCTGCGGCAGCTCCATCCAGAACTCCCGCGTCATCGTGTTGAGCTCGTCGCCCCGGTTGAGCCGAACGTGCGCCACCTTGCCGTTCTTGCCGGTGCGTTCCACGTCGAAGCACGTGTAGCCCATCTGCGGTGTCCCCCTGGTGTCGATCGACCGGGCACCATCGTCGTTCTGTCCTGCTCTGCCCGCAAATGGAGAACCGAGCGGCGGCGGCGCAGCGGGTTCGGGGGCGTCAGGCGAGCACGTCGATCGGGCCCCGCGGGCCGGTGCGCGTGTACCACTCGTAGCCGTACACCTCGGCGAAGGTGGCCGAGTCGAGCTGCATCGTTGAGGATTCGGCGGGGATCTGGCTCTCATGGGCAAGCATCGCGGCCCGCTTGGCGGCGAGCACGGACCGGACATCGACGGTTGCGTCGATCAGCACGCTCGGAAGGCCGAACGAGGTGCCCGCCAGACCCAGCGCGCCGGCGCCCCCTGCGCCACCGTCGCGACCGACGAGCATGGCCACCGACTCGCGGGCCCGCTCGACCAGGTGCGTCTCGACGAAATGCAAGTACTCGCGGTCGACCGTGCACTCATAGACGGTGTCGACGGCGGCCAGCTCGGCCGCGAGCCACCCGACCCGGTGCACTTGCACGTGATCGGCGTGCCCGTAGATCCCGTGGGGGTCATAGATGACGAGCGCGTCCACCCCGATCGGTTCGAGGAGGTCGGCCAGGGAGGCGGCGGCGCGCTCCAGAGGAGCGCCGGCGAACATGCCGGGTGCCAGCGTCACACCGATGCCGGAGTCGCGGTAGCCGAGGAACGCGACCCCGTCCGGCTCGACCCCGAGGGCGGCGGCCGCGGTTCTGCTCTCCTCGGTTCGCCGGGCCGCGAGCTCGGCCGGATCTGCGCCCTCGCCCCCCTCGCCCCCCTCGCCCGTGGTCGCGAACACGATGACTACGCGGGCTCCGTCGTCGACGAGACGCCGGATCGTCCCACCGGTGAAGATGGCCTCGTCGTCGGGATGGGCGTGGAAGAACGCAACCGTCGCGGGCACCCCCCGATTCTGGCGCGACGACGGCGCCCCGAAGGGCGCCGTCGCGATGAACCCCCCGATTCGGTTCAAGCGGAGGCGGCTGCCGCGGCGCGATCTTGGGAGACCGCGTCGAGCTCGAGGTACTCCTCACCGGTGTCCTTCCAGTCCTCGAACTGGATCACGCCGATCTCCTCGAAGCGCTTCCGAAGCCAACCGCCGCTGGCGTCGAGCAGGCCGAGCTTCTTGCAGTTCGGCACGATCTTGGAGAACAGCATCTGCTGGAAGATCATGTCCTCTGGCGGGACGTCGAGGAGCATCCGCACCATCTTTCGCGTGTCGATGCCCATCCGCTCCCAGACCTCTTGCTGGAGGAATCGATCGCGCATCCGCACCGCGGCCTCGAACGCGAACTCCTGGCGCTCGCGCAGCTCGGCGTCGGACAGCTCGGCGTAGTACTCCTTCAGCGAAAGCACGCCGAACGCGACATGGCGGGCCTCGTCGGACATCACGTAGCGGAGGAGTTGCTTGAGAAGCGGCTCCTCGCAGATCATGTGCATGAACCCGAACGCGGCCAACGCCAACCCCTCCACCATGATCTGCATACCGAGGTAGGTCATGTCCCACCGGCTGTCGTTGATGATGTCGTCGAGCAACATCTTCAGGTGGGCGTTGATCGGGTAGTACCCCGTCAGCTTGGAGTCGAGGTACTTGGCAAAGACCTCGACGTGGCGAGCCTCGTCCATCACCTGGGTGGAGGCGTAGTACTTGGCGTCTATCCAGGGAACGGTCTCGACGATCTTGGCGGTGCACAGCAGCGCGCCCTGCTCGCCGTGCATGAACTGCGAGAGGCGCCAGTTCATCGACTCGACACCCAGGTTCGACCAGTCCTTCTCGTCGAAGTGCTTGAACGGCGAGTCGTCGCGCTGGGACAGCGCTTGGAACGGGCCGGCCGCGTTCGGCCCCAAGAGGCCGGCGAGGATCTGCTCGGGGTCGACGTCGATCGACCAGTCGAGATCGGTCTCGCCGTTCCACTGGGCGGTCTTCGCCTTCTCGTACAGCTTGTTGAGGGCGGGGCGCTGGCCCTTCTCGTAGTCCCACGTGAAGATGGCGTCGGCGTTGTCTTTCACCGCATGGATCGTCTCGGCGGCGTCGGTGTTGACGATCGCCATGATCGCCTCGAGATCGTCGATGTCGGCACGTCCGAGGATCTGCTGATCGCTGGCGAAGGTATGGGTATCGGCCATGAGGTCTCCTCTGGTGAGGCTCGGTTCCCGCTGGAGATCGAAGGTGGGCAGGGTTCAGGGGACAGGATCGATGGAGCGCACGACCTTCGCGATCACGCGCTCCCAATCGGCCGGGTCGGGGTGGGAGACGCCGAGGGCGTCGTAGAGCAAGAAGCCAAGGCCCACGGCATGCGCGAAGTGAACGATCGACTCGGTGTCGAGCTCGGGGTCGATGATGCCGCCACCCTTTCCGGCCTCGATGAGGCTGGCCAACCGGGAGCGGCGCTCGTAGAACTGCCGTTGCAGCAGCCCTTGCAGCTCGGGGTCGCGGCGAGCGGCGACGAACGCCTCGAGCAGGATCGCCTGCAACGGCGACTTCTCGCGGCTGACGAGGTGGGCGCCGACGGTCTGGAGGATGTCTCTGGCCTTGCCCTCGAAGCCGTGCTCGGCGAACAGCAGGTCGAACTCTTCGGGCGTGCACTGGCGAATGGCCTCGGCAAGCAGCTCGGCCTTGCCCGAGAAGCGGCTGTAGATCGCCCCGGTCGTCAGCCCGGCCCTGCGAGCGATCTCGGCGACGCCGGCACCGTCGTAGCCCTTTTCCGCGAACACCTCGGCCGCCGCCGCCAGCAGGCGGGTCGCCGTGTCGTCGGACCGGGAGTCGGCACGCTGGGCGCCCGTGTCATCGCTGATGGCGACGTCAGCCACCTCGCCATGATAACGGTCGTCATCGACCTGTCAAGGCCGGAGGCTCGGGGGTGGCGCCGGCGCAACGGCGGTCAGGACCGCGGCAGTGCCCAGAACGCGATCACGAGGAAGTGGAGGATCGCGGCCGCGATGACGAACAGGTGGAAGATCTCGTGGTACCCGAAGACCGCTGGCGCCGGGTCAGGCGAGCGCCGCGCGTAGACGATCGCGCCGAGCGTGTAGAGGACGCCGCCGGCGAAGAGCAACGCGAACCCGACGGCGCCGAACGCGACGAACAATGCCGGAAGGGCGAGCACCGCGGCCCAGCCGACCCCGATGTACATCGCCGCCGAGAGCGGTTTGGGCGCATCGAGCCAGACCAGCTTCAAGAACACGCCCGTCAGCGCGAGCAGCCACACCGTCGGGAGCACCCACGCATTGAAACCGTCGAGCAAGACGAGTCCGGCGACAGGCGTGTACGTGCCGGCGATGAACAGGAAGATCATCGAATGGTCGAGCCGGCGCATGCGCCGGCGGGCCGCCGGCGACCACGTGACCCGATGGAAGAGCGCGCTTACCCCGAAGAGGCTGGCGAGGCACACCACATAGACAGTGACGAGGAACCGCGCCTTCATGGTGGGGGCCTCGACGATCAGCAGGGGGCCCATCACCAGCGCCACGAAGAACGCGATCTGGTGCGAGACGCCTCGGAGCCTCGGCTTGACGAGTGGATCTGTCGGCCGAACGGCCTCAACAGCTGCGGCCACAGGATCACCCACGCCGCAACCGTACCCTCCGGGCTCGCTCCGCGACCCGCCTCGGGCAAGAGTCACACACGCGCTGCGAGCCGCAGCTCAGCGGGCGCTCCTGCCGGCACGGCCGGAGCCCTCGGGGCAACCGGCCGGATGTCGCGATAGGGCTCACCGAGCGGCGGACGGGGATCGGCGTCACCCTTGTTCGGCCAGTAGGCCATGGCGCGTTCGGCCATCGCCGTGATCGTCAACGAAGGATTGACGCCGAGGTTCGCGCTCACCGCGGAGCCGTCGGCAACATGCAAACCGGGGTGACCGTAGAGACGCTGGTACGGATCGATCGCGCCGTTGTCCGCCGACCTGCCGATGCACGCGCCGCCGATGATGTGCGCGGTGGTCGGCACGTCCAGCATCACCTCGTTCCACGCGCTGCCCGGATCGCCACCGATCTCTTCCGCGGTGATGCGTGCCGCCTCGTTCGCGACCGGGATGTAGGTCGGGTTGGGCGCGCCGTGACCCGAGCGCGACGACAGGTGCGTTCCGAGTCGTCCCTTCTTGCGAAAGACGTTGATGCTGTTGTCGAGGCTCTGCATGACGAGGAGGATGATCGTGCGCTCTGACCACCGGCGGACGGAGAGCGAGCGGAAGAACTCCATCGGGTGCGCGAGCACCTTCGCGAGAAACCGCACTTGGCGCGGTACCCTGCCGCCGCCATCGACGAGCACGGTCGCCAGCAGACCCATGGCGTTGCTGCCTTTCGGATAGCGCACGGGCTCGATGTGCGTGTGGTCGTCCGGATGGATCGAGGACGTGATGGCAACGCCCCGCGAGTAGTCGACGTCGGTGTCGCGCGCGACGGCGCCGAGGATCGCCTCGGAGTTCGTGCGGACGACGTTGCCCAATCGTCTCGACAGTCGGGGCAGGCGACCGTCGTCGCGCAAGCGGAGCAACAGACGTAACGACCCCAGCACCCCTGCGGAGAAGACGACCTGCTCGGCTCGATAGACCTTCGGGTTCCTGTTCCACCGCGCGCCAGGACGCCGCGTGTGCACCTCGTAGCCGCCGCTGGACATCGGCACCACATCGGTGACCTGATGCTCGGCGAGCACCTCGACGCCGTGCTTCTCGGCGAGGTAGAGGTAGTTGCGATCGAGTGTGTTCTTGGCACCGAACCGGCAGCCGACCATGCACCCGCCGCAGTGGTTGCAGCCGCGGCGCGCCGGGCCCTCTCCGCCGAAGTAGGGGTCGGGCACCTCCACCCCGGGCTCACCGAAGAAGACACCGACGTTCGTGCGATGGTACGAGTCGCTCACGCCCATGCGATCCGCGACGCGTTGCATGACTTCGTCGGGCGCGGTGTCGAACGGCGTCTCGTTCACGCCGAGCATGCGCTTGGCCTGCTCGTAGAACGGTGCCAGTTCCGCGCGCCAGTCGGTGATGGCACTCCACTGCGGGTCGTTGTAGAACGCGTCGAGCGGCTCGTAGAGCGTGTTGGCGTACACCAAAGATCCCCCACCGACACCGGCGCCCGAAAGGACGAGCACGTCTTTCAACAGGTCCATGCGTTGGATGCCGCGCAGCCCGAGTGCGGGGAGCCACAGGAACTTGCGGATGTTCCAGTTCGTCTTCGGAAAGTCGTCGCTGGCGAATCGCCGGCCCGCCTCCAGCACGCCGACGCGATACCCCTTCTCGGTGAGACGCAACGCGGTGACGCTTCCGCCGAAACCGCTGCCGACGACCACGACGTCATAGTCGAACTCCATCGCCGCATGATCCCAGATGTCGGGGCGGCCCTGCATCGGAGCATCAGGACCATCGTGAGGCGAACGACCTCGGCTCAACCGATGCGGGTGGCGATGAGGCCCACGAACGACGACTCGCCGACGTACCACCAGCCCACGTGGCCAGCGCAGCCGCCGCAGCGCGCGAAGTTCCACGTGTACCCCGGGAACCATGTGGCGTCGGTCGTCAACGCACCCTCGGCCCCGCAACCCGCCGCGTCGGAGAAGCAGACGATCTGGTACGAGTAGCCGGCAGGGTTGCGAAACGTGTGGTCGTGCGCGCCCGATACCTCGATGGCTTGCTTTCGAGTTGTCAGCTCATGATCGCAGCCGCGGCAGCGAACGGCGTCGTCGCGCTGCACGACCTCGTCGGGCTCGGTGATCTCGGTGGGCTCGATCGCCGTCATCTGTCCGAGAGGGTAGGGGCGTCGGGAGCGAGGACTTCGCGGGCGCCTCGCAACCGCGTCGTCAAGAGCTGGCTGGCCACCGTCGAGTCGAGCGTGCAGTTCTTCGGCCGGATGCCGGCGAAGTCGCCGCTGATGGCCATGGGCACTTGGTCGGGCGCGATGGCGAGGCCCTGGGCTCGGGCGAGCAGCCACGCGAACTCATGGCGGGTGACCGGTTCCGGTCCGGCCACGTGGAGAGGGCCCGACGCTGAAGCCGAGGCGAGCTCGACGATCGCGGCCGCAAGATCGTCGAGCTGCACGACCGACCGGAGCTCGTCGGTGAAGAACGCCAGGCGCGGGTCGTCGCCGGAGAGCGCTCGTTGCACCATCTGCTCCTGCGGCCCCACCTCGCCGCCGCCGTAGAGCAGCGACGTCCGCACGATCAAAGCGCCAGGATCGGCAGCTGCCACCGCAGCTTCGGCGTCAGCTTTGGCCTGACCGTACGCGGTGACCGGACGGAGCGGATCGCCTTCGCGGTAGCCACCGGTCGTGCCATCGAACACGACGTCGGTTGACAGGTGGATGAGTCGAGCTCCGATCGACCGGCTCGCCGCCGCGATCGCACCGGGCGCTCTGGCCGTGACCACGTCGTGCGGTGCGTCGCCCGTGGCGTAGGCCGTGTGCACGACGAGCTCGGGGCCGAGGCGCTCGACGAACTGCCGCGTCGCCTCGAGATCGGCGAGGTCAGAGCTGTGCCAGCTCACGCCATCTCTCGGCTCGGGGAACCGCCGGTGCCACGTGGCGTGCACCTCGTGTCCCCGCTCGCTGTAGTGCCGGACGAGCACCCGCCCCAGGTACCCCGTCCCTCCGGTCACGAGCACGCGCACCACCGGACCCTACGCCTGGGTGCGCGACCTCGCGCCGGAACGCATGGGAGCGATCAGACGCCGAAGGCTTCGCGGATGGCCGGCGCAGTCAGGCGAGGCCGTTGCTCGCGGCCAGCCCGGCAAGTGAGACCTCCGGCCGTGCTCCCACATGGCTGATCACCTCGGCGGCCGCCAAGCCCGCCAGGCGCGCGCAGTTCTCGAGATCGCGGCCGTGCGTCAACCCGTAGAGGAAACCGGAAGCGAACAGATCGCCCGCCCCGGTCGTGTCGACGACCTGGTCGACCGGGAACGCCGGCACCTCGACCCGCTCACCGTCGGACGTGATCACCACGCAGCCCGCCGCGCCGCGTGTCAGGGCCGCGAGCTCGCAGTGCCCGGACACGTGCTTGGCGGCCTCGTCGAAGGTGTCGACCTCATACAGCGAACAGATCTCGGGCTCGTTGGCGAACAGGATGTCGACGTGGTTCTCGGCGAGGTCGCGAAACTCGTCCCGGTGGCGGTCGACGCAGAACGAGTCGGACAGCGTGAACGCCACCTTGCGCCCGGCCGCGCCGGCCGCACGCATGGCTTTGAGGATGGCAGCCTTGGCGTCGGCCTGGTCCCAGAGATAGCCCTCGCAGTAGAGCACGCGAGCCTGCTCGACCAAGAGCTCGTCGATGTCGTCCGGTGTGATCAGACTCGAAGCACCGAGGAACGTGTTCAGCGTGCGTTCCGCGTCGGGGCTCACGATGATGAGACACCGTCCGGTCGGGGCGTCAGGCGCGGCCGGGGGCTGGAAGCGCACGCCTGCGGCCCGTATGTCGTGGGCGAACACCTCGCCGAGCTGATCGTCGGAGACCTTGCCGATGAACGCGATGTCGCCGCCGAGGGAGGCGAACCCCGCCGCGGTGTTCGCGGCCGACCCGCCGGAGATCTCGACCGCGCTCGCCATGTCGGCATACAGCTCGTGGGCGACGACGTCGTCGATCAGCTGCATGCTGCCCTTGACCATCCCGTGGCTCTCGACGAAGGCGTCGTCCGCGTGCGCGAGCACGTCGACCAACGCATTGCCGACGCACACGACATCGAGAGAGGCAGAGCTCACGGTGGTCTCCTTGGATCGAAGGGGTTACTCGGAGCCGCCCTCGGCGCCGGCCACGGCCACCTCGAGCTGGTTGTCGACCGCGATCACTCCCGGCACGGCCGCCGCCACCCGCGCGAACTCGTCGCGAGCGTCGCCGCCGCGCACCTCGCCGCTGAGCACGACCCGGCCCGCGAGCACCGACACCTCGGGCTGCGGCTCGAGGTGCCACGTGCGAGGCGCGTGGCTGAGCTCGAACGACACCTTGTCGGCGAGCTCGTCATCGGGCACTGACCCACTGCCGCTGAGCATCGCGAGCAGCTTCTCGCGGAGCTCTCGCCCCGGCACCGGCGCGAAGAGCAGGCCGATGGCCAGGCCGAGGAGGCCGAAGAGCAGGCCCTTGAGGCCGAGCATCCGGGTGGTGGCGCGGCCGGCCCGCACCGGCAGGAAAGCCACCTTTGCGGTCAACCTCGTGAACAGCGCGACGGTCTTGAACAGCAGCCTGAAAGGCAGGGCGATGAGCTTGAACACCCCGCCAACGAGTTTTCCGATCAGCTTCATCAGCCTCCCCTTTGCCCTTTCCGGTTCCCCGTTCGGGTCAGTCTTGTTGCCATTGGATCACTCGAACAACGCATCGACGAACTCGTCGGCGTCGAACGCCACGAGATCGTCGGCTGATTCTCCCAGCCCGACCAACTTCACCGGGATTCCGAGCTGGTTCTGGATGGCGAAGATGATGCCACCCTTGGCCGAACCGTCGAGCTTGGTCAACACGACACCGGTGAGATCGACGGCGTCGGTGAACTGCTTGGCCTGCTGCAGGCCGTTCTGGCCCGTCGTGGCATCGAGGACGAGCAGCACCTCGGTCACGGTGCCCGCCCCCTTGTCCGCGACGCGGCGCACTTTGCTCAGCTCCTCCATGAGGTTGACCTTGGTGTGCAACCGCCCGGCGGTGTCGGCCAGCACGAGATCGGCGTCGTTGGCAGACGCGCTGGCGATGGCATCGAAGATGACCGCGCTCGGATCACCACCTTCGTTGCCTCGTACCAGATCGGCTCCCGCTCGCTCGGCCCACACCTCGAGCTGTTCGGTCGCGGCCGCCCGGAACGTGTCGCCCGCGGCCATCACGACGACCTTCCCCTCCTCGACCTCGCGCTTGCCGACCTTGCCGATCGTCGTGGTCTTGCCGACACCGTTCACGCCCACGAACAGCCACACGCTCGGCTTCGACGCGGCGTAGTCGAGCGACAGATCGAACCCGGACAACCGCTGCTTCATCTCGTCTTTGAGCGCGTCGACGAGCTGCCCGCCTTCGGTCAGGCCCTCGGCCTTCACGCGGTCGCGGAGATGGTCGAGGAGCTCGGCGGTCGGCTCGATGCCCACATCGGCACCGATCAACGCTTCTTCGAGCTCGTCCCAGATGTCGTCGTCGATCTTGGTCTTGCGCAGCGAGCCGACGACCCCCGCCAAGCGGCTGCGAGCCTTGGCGAGCCGATCGCGAAAGCGCGGCTTGACCGGCACCGGCTGGACGATCTCCGGCTCGGCTTCCGGCGTCGCCACCGGTGCCGCCGGCGACGCCGAAGGGGCGGCCGCCCCGAGCTCGGGCTCTTCGCCCTGGCGGCGCCGCTTGCGCTCCAGCTTCTCCTCGACGCCCTCGAGGCCGGCCTCACGCCGGGCGGCGTGGGCCTCTTCGTCGAGCCGCTCGATGAGCTCGGCTTTGCGCCGGGCGACGTCTTCTTTGACCTCGGGCGGGATGGTTCTCGCATCCGGGGGCGGCTCGAGCGGGATGCGGCTCTTGTTGCGGCGGGCCACCAGCAGCCCGCCGCTCACGAGGGCCAGCACGAGCGCGACGCCGATCAGCACGATGACGACGGATTCCATGACGGTCGCATGCTAGTGGCGGCGACGAGCGCGTCCCTCCGGCAGGCACAGCGACCAGAACCAGCAGTGGCACGCACCGAGGTACGTGCCACTGCCGGCTGGGAACTCGGTCGACCCCTACAGGGTTCCCCGAGAGCCTGAGCATGCGCCGGAGGCGCAGGCTCGTTGGAGCTAGTTACCGCCGCGGCCGCTGCCGCCCTGGCCCGGGACCTGGGGCGTCTGGCCGTTGCCACCCGGGCTCTGGCCCTGGCTGCCACTGCCGGTCGCGGACTGCGTGGGCCGGGTGCCGAGCTGCACGGTGACCGTGGCCGTCGATCCGTCACTGCGCTTGACATCGAGCGTCACCGACTCGCCCGGCATGCGGAGCACGATCGAGGCCGACAGATCCGACGGGTCCTTGACGGGTGTGCCATCCACCGCCGTGACCACGTCGCCGATCTGCAGGCCGGCCTTGGCCGCGGGGCCTCCAGAGCTCACGCCTGCGACCAGAGCGCCGGCCCCACCGTCGGTCGTGGCTTTCGTGCTCACGCCGATGAAGCCATGTTCGAGCGACTGACCGCTCACGATCTTGTCGGCGATCATCTTCGCGGTCTGGATCGGGATGGCGAAGCCGATGCCGTTGTTCTGGCCGGTCTCGCTGAGGATCTGCGTGTTGATGCCGATCACCTCGCCCTTGCGGTTGGCGAGGGCGCCGCCGGAGTTGCCCGGGTTGATCGAGGCGTCGGTCTGGATCATGTTGATCGTGATGCCATTCCCGGCCTCGCCGCTGCCGACCGGGCGTTCGATGGCACTGATGATCCCGGCGGTGACGGTCTCTTGGAGCCCGAACGGGCTACCGATGCCGATGGCGGTCTGACCGACCTTGGGCTTGTCGGATGCGAGGCGGGCCGCCGGCAGGTCCTTGCCGGCCTTCACCTGGACGACAGCAATGTCGGCTTGGGAATCGGCGCCGAGCACCTGCCCGTCGAGCACCGATCCGTCTTGCAGCCGCACCTTCACCTGATTGCCGTCGGCTTGGGCCACGACGTGAGCGTTGGTCAGGATCAGCCCGCTCTTGTCGTAGATCACGCCCGAGCCCAGTCCTTGGGTGAGCTCGATCTGCACGACGGCCGGACCGAGCGCCACCGCCACCGCTGCCGCCGGCTCTTCGGTCTGGTCGGTCACCAGCGGTGTCGAGGGCTGGTTGCTGGCCGGCTGCCCCGCCGCCGGGCTCGACACGTTGGTCTGGCCCGACCCCCGCGATGCGATCGCTGGGGTCGACGGCGTGTCGGCCTGCTTGTAGTAGAGCCCGGCCCCGAACCCGGCCGTCACGAGCAACGCGACGCCGCCGGCGGCGAGCGCCGCCCGCCACCCACCCCCTCGCCTGGTGGGAGGAGAGGAGGAGGTGGGAGGGAGTGGGGGCGGTGGCGTCGGCGCCGAGTACGAGTACGAGTACGAGTACGGGTACTCCGCACCGTAGGGACCCGGGGCCGCGTCGGGAGCGGCGGCCCACTGGGCGGGGTCGGGAGGAGAAGTTGCGGCCGAGCCGGCATACGGCGAACCCTGGCCAGCCGTGGGGGGACTCGTGGGTTCGTCTTGCAATGGAGGTGTGGGCCCCGGTTGCGCATCCCAGGTCATGGTCATGTCATCCTCGTCGTCATCGTTCGGGTTTGCCGTCGCGACGAACCTATGACGCCATGGGGAAAGCGCCGGTAAAGGTTCCGCGCCGGCTCGAAGCGGCTTCGGCCGTGCCCGGCGGTCAGGGTTCGCGGGTCGGAGGCGCTGCCACCGGTCGGGACTCAGGCGCCGGGACCAGCGGCGTCTGCTGGCCGCGGCGAGACCCAGGTGTGGCTTGGGGAAGCCCCGGGGACGCAGGGATCCAGATCGCGAACGCGGAGCCTCTCCCGAGCTCGGACACGAGGCGTACATCGCCGCCGTGCGCCTCGGCGATCTGGCGCACGATCGTCAAGCCGAGGCCGCTGCGCCCTTCTGTTCGCCCGGCCACGGCATCACCACGGAAGAACCGCTGGAAGACGCGCCCCTGATCCTCCACCGCGATACCCGGACCCTCGTCTTCCACCGCCATCCAGACCCACGGGCCTTCGCGCCCGTTAGACACGGTGATGGTCGAGTTGGGTGGCGCCAGGCGGACCGCGTTGGCGAGCAGGTTGGCGAGCGCGCGCCGCAGCGCATCCCGATCGCCCATGACCCAGAGCTGGTCGTCCGGCAGACGATGCTGCAAGCGGATGCCTCGGGCGTCGGCCGGCGCCCGGAACTCCTCGGCGCTCTCGGCCACGAGGACCGACACGTCGAGGAGCGACTGCTCGTGCATCGTCGGATCGGTGCCCTTCCGGGCGTACACGAGCAGATCGTCGACCAGCCGCGTCATGCGTTCGGAGGATCGCTGCACCACCTGCATCGTCTGGCGCAGCTCGTCCGGCGATGCCGCCGGGTCGGCCAAGGTCACGTCGAGGTTCGTGCGGATCACCGCCAGGGGGTTGCGCAGCTCGTGTGACGCCTCGTGGATGAACTGCTTCTGCTGCTCGAACGCGCCGTCGATGCGGCCGAGCATGTCGTCGAAGGTGTCGGCCAGCTCCTTCAACTCGTCCTCGGGGCCTTCCATCTCTATCCGGCGGCTGAGATCGGTGGCCTGGATCTCCCGCGCCACCGAGGTGATGCGCCCGATCGGTTTGAGCACGCGCCCCGCCACGACCCAACCCACACCCAGGCTGGTCACGAACAGCGCCAGCAGCGCGCCGAAGGAGTACTGCCGCAGCAAGTCCGTCGCCCGCTGGTTGGCGTCCTGCTCGATCGCCTTCGCGAGGTCGATCGTGACGCGGTCATCGACGACGACCTTGCGCCCGTCAGGAAGCTCGCCGAGCGTGATGTATCGCTGCACGACGGCTTCGTTGGACAGCGACCGGTCGAGCGCGACGTAGATGCCGAACACCATCAGCGCGGCGAGCAGGAACAGCACGCTCGAGTAGATGACGGTCAGGCGGAAGCGGATGGACCCGAGCCAGTTCGGCATCCGGTGTGCAACTTGCACCGAACGCGAGGCGGCCCCGATCGAGAGGTCCGGCACCGCACGTGGCGCCACCTCAGTCGCCGGTTCCATCGCCATCCGCCACGCTCTCGCGCAGCCGGTAGCCCCGCCCGATCACCGTGTCGATGAGCGGCGGCTCGCCTTCGGCCACCAGCTTCCGCCGCAGAGTTCCGACGGTCACCCGCACCGTGTTCGTGAAGGGATCGGCGTGCTCGTCCCACACGTGCTCGAGCAAGGTCTCCTGCGAGAGCACCTCACCGGCGTGGGTCATGAAGTAGCGCAACAGCGCGAACTCCTTGGCCGTGAGATCAAGTCCGCGCGGGCCCCGACGGGCAGCATGGCGCGCGGTGTCGAGCTCGAGGTCGGCGACGTTCAGTACGGCGCTCGAGGTGCCGGCATCGCGCCGCAGCAGGCTTCGCACTCGCGCCGACAGCTCGGGATAGGCGAATGGCTTGACCAGGTAGTCGTCGGCACCGTCATCGAGCCCGGACACGCGGTCTTCGAGCGAGTCCCGGGCGGTGAGCATGAGGATGCGTGGCTGGCCCGGAAGATCGTTGTCGGCCCGGACCCGCCGGCACACCTCGCTACCGTCGGTGCCGGGCATCGTGATATCGAGGCACACCAGGTCGTAGGCGTTGAGCCGGATCTTGTCGAGCGCATCTTCGCCGTCATACGCGAGATCGACGGCGTAGCCCTCGCGGCGCAATCCACGAGCCACAGCGTCGGCCAGGTCAACTTCGTCGTCTACCACGAGCAATCGCACCACCATGACGGTATCGAACCCGGACCCGTCGCCGTGATCCCCGGGGGACTCATGTCACTCCACCCACGCCTACCATCGTGCCGATAAGGCCGGAGGAAAAGCGGGCTCCTCGCTAGATCGTGTGGATTTCGGGTAACGGGAGTTTGCCGGCGATGAGGTAGATGATGGTGATCATCTTGGCTTTGGAGCGGTACCCGCGTGCCCGGCGTTTGGCGGCTTGGACGAGTGAGTTGGTGCCCTCG
>JACPNV010000017.1 GCA_016185305.1 Actinomycetota bacterium
CAAAATGCTCACGTTCTGTCAACCAATCTTCGATGGAGAAACATTGCACAAGGACCACTTTGGCACCACAGAGGGTACTGATTGCGTCTCAGCAGGGGAGTTCTAAGCAGAGCCTGAGGGCTCCTGGGCTACGACCGTCACCCCACCTTCGGCACCCCACACCCCCATGTGCCTCCCTGAAGGTTGCCCCAATCCGCTACCCTCCTCTCCCACTGAGGTCGGCTCATGGTGAGCGTGCCGAACCATTGGCCGCAGGCTATGGTGGATATCTCAAGGCGTCTTTCCAGGTGCTACTGAGCCGACTTCCAGCGCAAGGAGGCACAGCTTTCGTACCCTGTGCCCCCTCGCATCACTTGCGTTGATGACAGATTCCTCGTCGCACGTGCCACAGGAGATCTATGCTGCGCTCAGCCCCTACCATGACGCAAGAGCTTGCCCGGCATCGCTCCCGTTGGCTGCCCATCCTCAAAGGTCACCTGACCGTTCACCAGCGTCCAGCGGTACCCTGCGCTCTTCTGCACCCGCCGCCACTCACCCCCGGGCAGATCATAGACCACCTCGGAGGGGAGCACCTGCAGCTTCTCCAGGTCGTACACCACGATATCCGCTGGCGCGCCCTCACGGAGAAAGCCCCGCTCCTTGAACCCACCGAAGTGGGCCGGCAGGTAGCTCAGCTTGTAGTGCATCGCCTCAAGGCTCACCGCACCCTCTTCCCGCACCAGCCAGATCAAGTGCTCGGTCGGGAAGCTGCCGTTGGAGAGGAACTTGACATGGGCCCCGCCGTCGGAGAGTCCGGCGACCACGTGGGGCGAGTGGAGGACCTCCGCCGTGTATGCGGGATTGTCGCGGTACTGGTAGGCCAGAAACTCGGTCTTCAAGTCGTCCGCCACCACCAGGTCAAGCAACGCATCGACCATGTGCTTGCCTTCCTTCTCTGCGATGTCTCCCACTGACATCCCTGCATAGTGGTCAAACTCCGGATGCCCCACTTCCTCAACCACGAGGCCGGCCACACCACCGCGGATATTGGGACCAGGCCGGATACCAGCGTCCCAGTCCGCACGCAACTGCCGGCGCAGCTCCGGGTCCTGCATCTTCGCCTTGCGCTCTGGGGGCGTCCCCATGGTCACCGCCCGCCAGGAGGGGACATCGTCGAAGAGGTTGTAGTCCTCAAAGGTCAACTCCTGGCCACCCCGGTTGGTGGAGCCCTGGCCGTAGACCTTGAGCCCTCGCCGGGCGCAGTCCGCCAGCCAGCGCAGATTGTCGCGGTGGAGCTCGACATTACGGGTATCGGCTTGCACCGTCTGGTAGAGGACGGGCCGGCCGCTGGCCTGTGCTACTTGTTCGTAGAGCTGCCGGGACCGAGGTGCCGCATACTCACCCCGTCCGTCGCCCTTGGCACGGTAGGACAGCTCTATGAAGCCCTCGTCACGCTGGCCCAGCACCCTGGCAAAGGCCAGGACCTCTGCCTCGGTCATCAGGTCGGTAATCATGGGGGTCCCATCATAGTCAAGCTGGGCATTGCCGCCCTCTGCAGAACCCGGTCGGACCTGAGCCGACCAGCCGCAGGCCCCGGCATCCATCGCCTCATTGACTATCCGGCACATCTCCCGCATCTCCGCCTCTGTCGGCCGCCGCTTCTTGGCTTCGTCCCATCCCATGACCCAGCCGTACACGGGCGTCAGCGCCACGTAGCTGATGACGTTTATGCCCTTGGGGATGCGCTCTAGGCTATCCAGGAACTCTGGGAAGCTCACCCAGTCCCACCGCATCCCTGCCTGCATCGCTTTGAAGGGGATCGCCTCGGTGCGTGTCAGCGCCAGCATCGCCCGGTCCTGGTTCTCCGCCCGGCAGGGGGCGAATCCGAAACCACAGTTCCCGATGACCAGAGAGGTCACGCCGTGCCAGCCCGACACCGTGCAGTAAGGGTCCCACTGGACCTGGGCATCGTAGTGGGTGTGGAGGTCAACAAAGCCGGGCGCGACAATGAGGCCCGAAGCGTCCAGCACCTTGGGAGCTGCGTGGCCTTTCAGGCCGCCAATCTGCGCGATTCTCCCGTCTTTGATGGCGAGGTCACTCACATAGCGCGGTGTGAGAGTCCCATCAACGATCGTGCCGCCCTTGAGGATCATGTCATAGTCTGCCATCTTGACACTCCTTTCGCATCACTGTTGTTCAGAGGTCGCCGCTCCATCGGCTGAGGCGCCCCATCACACGTTTATGCTCTATACTATAGCATGTGTTTGGTGCGGAGAGGAAAGGCACACGGCATGGCTGCGCCGGCGCCGTGGCCGCGCCCCCCTGGAGCCCCCGCGCCCCCCTCGCGGGCTCCCGCGCGCGGCACGGGCGGGCGCGGCGCCGCGCGGCGCCAGGCGCGCGGGAGGGTGACGCGCTCCTCCGCCAGGACATGGTGCCACCCCGAGGCCCGGCGCCAGCCCCGAGGGGCCGTAGGGCTGGCGCGCGGGCCGGTGCTCGACCCAGCGGGTGCCCACGCCGGTGCAGAAAAAACTGCACCGGCGGCGCCGTGCGCGTAGACTCCTGGAGACACCGAGGCAGCCACGCCACGCGCCCGAGCCGACACGAGGGGAGGTCAGGATGGACACGTACACGATGGCCGAAGCAGCCCGGCTGGTGGGGACGTCACGCGGGAAGCTCTATCAGGCTCTCCGCGCCGGCCACCTCCAGGGTGCCCCAAGTGCACAGCCCGGCCAGGGGCTGCGGGTGACCCGCGAGGCCTTGCGCACGGCGGGATTCCCCGTGCCGGGGCCGGTGGCGCCGGATCCAGCGCGCGACACCAGCCCGGACACGCCACGGGAGCCGGACACGCCTGTCCCCACGGCCGAGGAGTCCGTGACGCGTGCACCCCAGAGCCCGGCGCCCGAGCGCGCCCTGATCGCGTCCCTGGAACGTGCCTTAGAGCAGGCCCAGGCCCGGGAGCTGCGGCTCCTGGATCTGCTCGCGGACCTGACGCGGCAGCGCAGCGCTCCCCAGGCGCCGCCCGCTCCCGGAGCGCCGCTCCCGGCTGTCGTCCCTGCGGCGGCCGCCCGCCCACCGGCCCGGCCACCGCTCAGTGGCCTGCGCCAGCAGATCATCGAGGTGGTGCGACAGCATCCCGAGAGCATTGCCCCCCGCGACGTCCGGACCCTGCTGGCCGTGGACCACGACGTGCGGTCGACCATGAAGGGCATGGTGCGGAGCGGCATCCTGACGCGGCGCGAGGCGGGTCGGTACGTCGTGGCGGCTGAGGGGGCAGGG
>JACPNV010000046.1 GCA_016185305.1 Actinomycetota bacterium
ATGCCGATGTCGGCATAATCATGACCTCCGCCACATTCACGCGACGATTCTGCTCAGGGACGCCACGACGGTGAAGGTGGTTAGCGAGCGGCTGGGCCACGCCAACCCCGCGTTCACGATGAGCGTGTACCAGCACGTGCTTCCGGGCATGCAGGCCGAAGCGGCCGGAGGCCTGACCGCTGCCAGGCTCGCGTGGTGCAACGATGGTATTGCACCACGCGAGGCAGCGCCCGCGATTGCACGGAGGAGGAGGTGAGCATGAGCGAAGGTGTCAACGCCATCAACGTCCTCGGTCGTGACCTCTTGCTCGTCGACGTCGGCGGAGGCGCTGAGACGCACCTCGCGAGAGAGGCCGAGGACGACGCCGGCCGAGCGGCCATCGAACGCGACCGGTTCGACGACGGCAGCTGGATCGAGGTGCCGACCGTTCTGCTCTATGACGACGATTCACTGAAGGACGCTCGTTGGGAGCCGACGACACTCTGCGGGCGTGGCTGGTATGGGATGGCGGCGGGTGAGAGTGGACCCTTGCGGCGATGGCACGACACGTCGCTGGCGCCGACGTGTCGATCATGCCTGCGCGTATTGGACGGGTGGTTCCCGGAGTCGAAGGCGCCGAGCGGCATCGAGCTGCTGGCCGTCATCATCGCTGACCGCGTGGAAGAGTTCGGCTCCACGACCGTCACGAGCGTGCCGGCGGAACACCTCGAGGCAACTCGCCGAGCAGCGCGCAAGCACCTGCACGCGAAAGGATTCCGCTCGACTACCCACGTCGTGAACGACGTCCTGCACGTGCTGTCTGATGAACGAGCACTCAGGCTCATCGCCGCCAGCTTCTTCCTGTTCGCCGCCTACGTCGGAGGCCAGGCGCTCTTCGACCTCGTCACACGATCCAAGCCCGAAGAGTCCTCCCCGGGATCGTCCTCGCCGCGACCTCCTTGGTCGTCATGCCGGCGTTGGCGTACGCGAAGCGGCGACTCGGGCGGCGCATGGGCAGCCGCACGGTCATCGCCGGCAGCGGCCAGACGATGCTGCGCACGTACCTGTCCGCGGTGCTGCTCGTCGGGGTTGCTCGCCAACGGCCTCTTCGGGTGGTGGTGGGCCGACCCCATCACCGCCCTCCTCATCGCCGCACTCGCGGTTCGCGAAGGTCGGGAGGCCTGGCGGGGCGACGTCAGATGCGACGCGTGCTGAACCAACGAACCCGATGGCCAGCCCGAGCGCGCTCTTCGTGATTTTGTGGTACTTCGCGTTGCTCACACAGTCGTCGACGCTTTAGGGATGAAACTCATCCAACAACAGAACCGCTTCTACGTCGTCGCCCACGACCGCATCGACCGGGTCACCAGGGCGGGTCGCCATCTGATGAGCTGTGCTGACGAGCAGTGGCCCGTCAGAGCGTCCACAGCTCCGAGCGGTGAGCCAGCCGCGTCCCTTTTTCGGCCGGTCAGTCGACAACCCAGGTGTGCCAGTCGATCGGCTGGCGTGCCTCGGTGAGGATTCATGCCTCGCCTGGAACTCGACCACGGTCGACAACGTCGACCTCGACAAGATTCCGGCGGGCACGACTCGCTGGACCCAGACGAGCGTCGCGCTCTCCCTGCAGCCACCCTCCGGCAACGGCAACGGGCTTCCACCGGGCTACGGCGATCCGTACTACTTCTACTTCGAGGTCCCCGTGACCCTTCACGTCACCTACTCCTGAGCGAGTCACGGGCTTCCTCGGTTCAGGCTGGGGAGCGCATCGCGACGATGCTCACCGCGTGCGCCGGCCTGCGGCCGCCAGATCGACGCCGGGCTGGCGGCGGGCATCCCGGATCCAACCAAACCCTTGCTCGCGAGTCATCGCGGTCGGAGATCCGAGTGTGGATCGAAACGGTAGCCAGCCAGCTCGACGAGGTCCACTACCAGGGCGCACGTGGGCCCAACGCGCCGAAGGTCTTCAAGCTCACCCGCCGCCGCCTCGTGGCCGGCGAGACCCAGACGCTCGTTCGCCGCCACCGCTTTGCCCATGTCTCGATCCGCCAGATCCGGCCCGGACCGCACCGCATCGACGTGCAGCTCAACGGCCGTGTTGCTGGGACAGTCGTTGTCGGTGTCGTCGAATGACGCCGCCCGTCCCCGGTGCCCAACGGTTGACGGCGCCAGAGGTCGCCGGCTTGCAGCGCCGGCGACCTCGTTGCCCGGTTGGTGTCACGGGTTGCGGGCGCCGTCAGCGAGCATGAAGCCCTGCACGGGCCGAACGTCAGGCTTGGCGTCGAGGCCGGCTTGGGCGGTGGCCGGGCCGATGATCTCGCCGAAGGCGGCGAAGGAAGCCTCGTCGGCCCACACGTCCACGACGGTGAAGCCGACATCGGTGGGGTAGCAGACATGGGAGAGCCGTCGGGGCTGATCGTTGATGGCGGATCCGCCGATCTCGAAGACCTTCTCGTACTTGTCGACGGTCTCGCCGGGGAACTCGAAGATGGCGACGATGGGCATGCTGACTCCTTGGTTGGATGGTGTTCAGGAACACCCCGATCATCGAGCAAACCGGCGCTACGCACATGGGTGCTCGCTACCCATCCTGGATATCGGTTGTCGAGCGGTGGTGCTCGGCCCAGGCGGCCAGCTCGCGCCGGTTCGCGCACGCGGTCTTGGTGAGGAGATTGGCGACGTGCTTCTCGACGGTACGGGGCGACAGGTAGAGCCGATCAGCGATCTCGTTGTTGGTGAGCCGCTGGGCGATGAGGTCGAGGACCTCGGCCTCGCGGGCAGTGACACCCAGGGTCAACAGGTCACCTGAGACGTTGGCGTCGGCACCGCGACGGCGGGTGGCTCGCTCGCCGGCGTGTTTGAGCAACGCCCGGCAGGCGGAGGCGGTCTGGGCGTGGGCTCGGGTGACGAACTCGGCTTCGGCGTCGCGCAGCCAGACCGTCGGCTCGCCCCACCCGTCGCGCTGGGCCGCCTCGGCCACCACCCGCAACGCGATGGCCCGAAACAGGACGTAGGGGCGCGCGAGCCGGTCGGCCTCCGCGAAAGCCGCCATTGCGTCGCCCCGGTTCCCGGCAGCGCCCAGGGCAACAGCGCGGGCGAAGGTCAGCCACATGGTTGGGTAGCGGGCGTCGGGGGAGCTGTTCGCCAGTGCTTCGGTGATGGCACCGTCGACGGGTTCGCCGGTGACCGCGCGCAGCATGAGGAGCGGGCCGCGGGCCGGGTTCAACGTGCGCGCCGGCGACGGATACCGGTCGGCACGCTCGAACGCGGCCCTCGCCCGGTCGCGGTCCTCGGTGAGCAGCGCGCTCATGCCTCGGCCGGCGGCCCAGGCCAGCGCGAGCAGGTCGGGATCGTCGCCCGCGAGGCCTTCGGCGTCTCGCAGCAGTTGCGCCATCGTCCCGGCGTTGCCGTCGTACCCGGCGGCGAGGCCCTCGATCATGGTGGCCGCCGCGACCATCGGCACGAGGCCCAGCGGCTCGGCGATGTCTCGGCACACCTGGGCGGCGGATCGGGCCGATCCGGTTCGGCCGCACATGACGTGCAGCGCGGCGAGGTTGAGCTCGATGCTGGCAAGGGTGCCGGGCGCGCCGAGCGCTGTTGCCTCGGCGCGGGCACGCTCGAGACGGTCGCCCGACGCGTCGCGGAGCGCCTCGATGGTGCCGATCTCGTTGAGGGCCCGCAGGCGCCACAGCCCAAGGCGCTCGTTCGCGGCGATGGTGAAGATCCGTTCGAGCGGCGCAAGCGCGGTGGTGAGGCTTCGATCGCGCTCGCACAGCGACGCGACCTCCAGGGCCTCACAGGTGAGGGAGTGGTCGCGTGCCGCTTCGGCGAGCCCGATGGCTTGCGCGGCGAGATGCCTTGTGACGTCGAGACGGCCGGCGTCATCGAACGCCAACGCGAGCTGCGCTTCGGTGAGCCGCAGACGGGCCAGGATAACGGGATCGGTCGGGTGGTTCCGGCGGGCGGCGTCGAGGTGGACCGTGGCCGGCTCGCGTTCGCGGCGCTGGATGTGGACCCATGCCAGAGTCAGCCGGATCCGGGTGGCGTCGTCGCTCGACGGTGCGACGTGGTCGAGCGCGGCTCCACCGACGGTGGCGGCGCGATCGAGGTGCCCGGCGTCGACCAGCGCCTCGAGCAGTCCCGCGGTCGCAGCCTGCCGAGTGCGGCGGTCGGGTTCGATGTCGAGCACGCGGCGATACAGGTCCACCGCCGAGAGCACGCCACCAACCGACGCGCAATCGGCGGCGCGCAACAGGCACACCGCCGCGTTGCGGGTCCGTCCCGCCGCCAGCCACAGCTCCCCGGCCCCGGCATGATCCGCTGGTTCCTGCGCTTCCAGCGCGGCGGCGACCCGGCTGCAGTAGTCGCGGCGGGCCGCGGGTTCGAGCGCGTAGCTGATGATGTCGGCGGTGAGGGCGTGACGGAATCGCAGTCCGTCGGGATCGGCCACGAGCAGTTGACGAGCTGCGGCATGATGGAGCGCTTCGCTCACCTTCGCGGCGGGCACTCCACTCGCAGCGACCAGCAGGTCAACGCTGACACGGTCACCCGCGATGGCAGCGACCTCGATCACCGGCCGCGACGATGCGGGGAGCGCGTCGACCCGTGACAACACGACCTCGGCGAAACGCTGGGGCGCAACTCCAGGGTTGGTCGCGATGAGATCCTCGATCAGCAGCGGCAGCCCACCGGCCGCGGCGTCAAGGTGTCTGACGATTTGGTCGGGTGCGTCGTCGACCTCGAGACACGCGGCGGCCATCGCTCTCACGTGAGCGTCGGAAAGTGGCGCGAGATCGAGGATCGGCGTCGAGCCGACGAGCTCGGCCAGACCGGCAGGTTCTCCAGGCTCGTCGGGTCGAGTCGTGAGGACCACGCACACCGGCAGCCCGCGGAGATGCCGGGCGACATAGTCCAGCACCGCGATCGTGTCGGGGTCTGACCAGTGCAGATCTTCCACGACCAGGCTGACCATGCCGTCGCCCGCGAGGTGGTCGAGCAGACGGCAGATGCCTTCGCCGACCACGGCCGGAGCGGGACGCACAGTCGGTTCGCTCGCCGACCAGTGCGGGACCACCGCGCCGAGCGCAGCCACAAACGGGAGCAGCAGCTCCCCAGACGGCGCAGCCACCGCCCGGGTCGCCGGAAGGAAGGCGTCAGTCAGCGGGGCCAACGACGCGCCGTGGTGCAGGCGGCTGCAACGACCCCACAAGGCCACGGCCTCGCCGCTGCCGGCCGCAAGTGTCTCGGTCACGAGGCGGGTCTTGCCAACACCCGCCGCTCCCCGAACCAGCACAGCGGCGCCCCGCCCGGCACGAGCCTCACCGACCAACCCTGCGAGCGCGTCGACCTCGGCGTCACGTCCGACCAGTATCGGACAGCGGAGCGTGCCGGTGCGTGGGATCACATCACAATTCTGACCGACCACTCCGGGCAGGCGACGCTGCGAATCGTGGATCGGAGCCGCGATCCCGGCGTCTCGAAGGATTCGCCATGCGGTTCTCGGCCGCCTGCGCTAGACGTCACGTTGGGTGATCCATGTGAGGCGGTCGGTGTTGGCCGTCGCCTCATGGACCATGATCTGGTTCAGCTCCGGGTGCGCTGCGGCGAACCTGACCAGGCGGCGGATCGCGTCGGCGAAGTTGTCGGCGAGCACGTTGGGGTCGCCGGAGCCGTCGAGCGGGGTGAGGTCGATGCCTCGCATCGCGTCGAGCAGGAGCGCGAAGAGGTGGTCGACAGCGGCGCGCCATAGGGCGACTTTGGACTCGACTTGGTAGCTGATCTGTGGTTGGTGGGCGTCGACGCGCTCCGCTATTCGCGGCCCTCCCGATCGAGACATGGTGCCGTCAGAGCGCCGAGAGTTCGTCTTCACCCATCGCGCGTGCGTCTTCGCCACGTCGAGGTGCCACGACGGTCCGGCCATGTCGATCGTGTAGTACGTGCCGACCGACACCGACGAGCTGCTGAACCCGACGATGCGGGGACGAGCCAAGGCGAAGGTCGTCGCCCGAGCGCGGAAGGTGAGCCTGTGCGTGCTCGAAGACCGGTGGCCCTTCGCGTACGTGCAGGTGCATTGCGATGCGGAGGTCGATGAGGGGTGCCGGTCTGACCACCGACGTCATGATGGCGGTGGCCGCCAGGATGTCGGGCGAACCGCTCGCGGAGGATGCCCGACCGTTCGTCGAGGCGATGGCGGCGGAGGAGCAGCGCGTGACCATCCGGTGCAAGCCTTACGAGACGTTCGCGCGACCGCCGAGGCATCTGCATCGCAACGACCAGGGAGAGGCGGTCACCCACTGGATCTCCGCGTCGGTCCCGTGGGACGCCCCCGATCCCCTCGCCGTCATCTGAAGAACGGCCTCGGGAACGGTTGCCAGGGCAGCGCGCCGGTCGGATCGGCGACGAGACGCTTCGTTTGGGTGAGGTGGGCCGCTCGCCGCGCCAGCGTCCATCGGGCGGTGCATCAAGCGGACGACGCGCCCAGGTTCGACCTCGGCGAGACTGCGGCGCTGGAGGACGACACGCTCATGGCCGTCGCCTCCTTCGAGATTGCCCAAGCGCGGGCAGGTCACGCACGCGCACCGCGTCTCCGCCGATCCCGCGCAGCATGTTGGCGCCGATGGGCGCGGACACGGCGGCGGGGATCTCGAGCGTGAGCGAGGTGACTGCGTGGCCGAAGGACGCGAGCAGCGGCGGATCACCCGACCTCGACGAGTTGTCGACGGTGTGTGTAGGTGCCGAACCTATGGACGGGTCCGGCATGGAGACTGGCAGCAGGCCGAACGCGATGTAGCGCGTCTGCGGCAACGGATCTTCACGGCGTCACAGGCTGGGGACCTCGCCAAGGTCCGCAGCTTGCAGAAGTTGATGCTTCGGTCACGGTCGAACGCGTTGTTGAGCGTTCGGCGTGTGACCGAACTGGACGCTGGCCACAAGACGGCAGGTGTCGACGGGGTCGTCTTGGTGACCGTACCGGGGAAGGCCTTGCTGGGCGACGCGGTGCAGCACCGGAGCGCTTCGTGGAAGCCCATGCCCGTCAAGCGGTTCGTGGTGGCCCTGCGATGGCCCCTCCTACCTGTGCTTCACCAGCTACACGTTGCAGAACGGGCCGGTTGGGTCGCTGCCGTCTTGGCGTTCGTCGCGTTCTTCTGGCCGGCCCGCTTCTTCGCTGCTATCCCGGCTATGGGCGCACGTGTTCTGGTCAGCGAGATCTATCTTCAGTTCGCCGGCCGGAGCGTTCTGGAGTCGCTCGAGCAGGGCGACCGGCGTCGAGCGCGGGTCTTGTACGACCTGAGCATCTACAGCACGCGTGGGACCAACCGGCTCGGCCGCGTCGATGCGGTGATGCTCAGGCTCGGCGGCATCGTGCTCCTCGGCGGTGCCCTATGGGCCAGATTCAGCTCCGCAAGTACGTGGTTCGTTTGGGGTCCTCGCTAGATCGTGTGGGTGAGTCCCCCTGATGTTGGCTGGCTCCTGACATTGTTTGGGTATGGCTTCGGCGACGGGCCGGCGCCTGATGGCAAGCGGAGTTGAGCTGCGTGGATGATGACCTGTTCAAGATG
>JACPNV010000007.1 GCA_016185305.1 Actinomycetota bacterium
GGTCTGCCGTTGCCATCACGGCATCTGCCATCGCCACCGCTGGCGGGCCCAGGTCGCCGGCGACGGCTGGGTCTGGTTCCAGACCGCATCCGGCCGCACCTTCTGGTCACAGCGCCACGGCCGCCGAAGACCCGACCCAGCACCGCCACCTCGTCCCTGACCCGTCCATCAGGACGTGCTAGCAGCCGTTCTTGTCCTTCCACTCCTGCATGCGGGAGTACGCCCGTTGATCGAGGGTGCGGTCGGCGTCGGTGGGCTGCCCGAGCAGCAGCTTGTCGGCGAACGCGAGCCGATCCTCGACGGGCTGCACGAGATCGGGTGCCGCCAGCTTGAACGCGTCCGCGTGGTTGCGCATGGTTCGCAGCACTTCGTCCTTCTTCTCCGGCGTGGCCCCGGTCGACTGCGACGCGATGTAGAGGTCGAGGTCGACCTGGGCGAAGCCGGCGCACCTCGGGCTCTTCTCCGGGGCGGCGCCCGCGGTACCCGGTGACGGAGTCGGGGTGGTCTGGGTCGCGGCCCCACCCGAACAAGCCGCGAGCAAGGTGGCGACGGCAAGCGCCAGGGCGGCGCCCCGCGCTGGTTTGCAGGCACCCACACGTCGCGCTGCAGCCATGGCGGCATGGTAGTGCGCCGCGAGCGTGACGCTCCGGTGTCTCCACCGGGTGCTAGGACTTCACCCCATGACTCGTGGGCGGCTCATCGTGATCCTCGCGATCGCGGTCGTGGTCGTCGCGGCGACGAGCACGGTGCTCGTCCTGCGGGCGGCGCCATCGAGCGCCCCGAACCTGCTGGTGATCATGGCCGACGATCAGACGTTGGAGTCGCTACGGGTCATGCAGAACGTCAACGACCTCCTCGTGAAGGGAGGGACGTCGTTCTCGAACTACTACGTCGCCACACCGAACTGCTGCCCGAGCCGGGGCGAGTTCTACACCGGGCGCTACGCGCACAACACGGGCATCCGCGACAACGTGCCCCCACTCGGCGGCGCCAAGTCCTTCGTCGCCGTCCAGAACCAGACGCTTCCGGTGTGGCTGCAACAGTCCGGCTACTACACGGCCCACATCGGCAAGTTCCTGAACGGGTGGGGCAACCCCGGCAAGCCCGACTACTGGACCGGCGGCATCGCACCGCCACCGGGGTGGGACCGCTGGTTCGGGCTCATCGATCCGAGCACGTACGCCTACTACAACTACCGAGTATCGGTCGACGGCACCGAGCGGGCGTACGGCAACGCACCGACCGACTACCAGACCGACGTGCTCGGCCAGGAGGTGATCGACACGATCACGCGGGCCGGAGCGACCGGCAAGCCATGGTTCGTATCGTGGATGCCGCTCGCCCCCCACATCGGCGGGAAGGAGACCGCCTCCAAGGAGGGGCAGATCCCCGACAGCTTCACCGCGGTTCCGGCGCCGCGCGACGCCGGCCGGTTCGCGAGCGAGAAGTTGCCCGCGTCGCCGAGCATCTCGCTCGGCCCGGAGGTGGAGACCTCGGCCGACGTGCAGGGCAAGCCCGCCTTCGTGCAGGAACGAGTCAAGAAGGACCGCGGGTTCCGGGGTCTGCTCCCCGACGCGTACCGGGCCGAGCTCGAGACGCTGCAGGCACTCGACGAGTGGGTTCGCCGGATCTACGACGCCGTGGCGTCGATGGGGCAGCTCGACAACACCGTGATCGTGTTCGCGTCGGACAACGGCCTGTTCCACGGCGAGCACGGGCTCTACCAGAAGGGGTTGCTGTACGAGGAGGCGGTCCGCGTGCCGCTGGTCGTGCGGGGGCCAGGCTTCCCGGCGGGCGCCAAGGTGGACCAGCTCGTGAACAACGTCGACCTTGCGCCCACGCTGCTGGGCATCGCCGGCGCGCGCGCCGATGTCGAGCTCGACGGTCGCGACATGAGACCGTTCGTCGGCGACCCCGAGCTCAGCAAGAACCGCGCCGTCCTGCTCGAGAACTGGTACACGTTGACGCCGCTGTCCACCCAGGGCGTGCGCGTTGGCAACTGGTCCTACCTCGAGTGGTCGTCCGGCGAGCGCGAGCTGTATGACCTCGCAGCCGACCCGTTCGAGATGACGAACCTCGCATCTGACCCCCGCTATCGATCGGTGATCGCCGACCTTCGGCCCCGGCTCGAACGCCTTCGGACGTGCCGGGGAGCGACGTGCGAGGACTCCGACCTCTCCCGCCGGTGACCTCGCGACCGGGAGCTCCCCTGCGGTAGGGTGACCACTCGCGGCCTGCGCCTGGGTGCCGTCGTTCGTCCGTTCGCCACCTACGAACCTGGGGGAAATCGCAACGATGCGTCGTGCCTTCGCTCTGACACTCACGCTGGTGGTCGCCGTGACCGCGTGCAGCAACGCCGGCAAGTCGGCCGGCTCGACGCTGCCGCCACCTCCGACGGCGCCTGGCGGCCAGGGGGCGGCGGGCGGAGCAGCTCCGCCAGGCAAGGCCACGCCGGAATGCCAGGCGAGCGACGGATGGGGCGTGGTCCTGTTCAACGCGGGTCCGAACGTCGCGAGCGACAAGAAGGCAGAGCTCTCCGCTGCTCTCGATGCCAAAGCCACCGCCTTCAAGGCGTTGGTGCCCGCCCAGGCCGCCAACATCGACGCTCGGACGACCTACGCGAAGGCGTTGATCGCGGGGGCCGCCACCGACGCCGAGAAGTCGGCGAGCGAGCAGGCCACCGAGCCACTCAACGTGTGGTACGCCTCCGCCTGCAAGACGTGAGCCGCGGGCCGCATGAGCGTCGACAGCCGTCTCCCGCAGACTGACGGGATCAGCGAGACCGGCGAGCGGGCAACCGCGGCTGACGGCGGCGCGCCAACGCGGGCGGAGCGCAAGCTGCCGTATGTCGCGGGGTTCGACGGGCTTCGTGGCATCGGCATCGTGCTCATGCTCTTGTACCACGCCGAGGTCGTGTGGCTCGGCAACGGCGCGCTGTTCACCATCGAGATGTTCTTCGTGCTGAGCGGGTTCCTCATCACGTACCTGTTCATCATCGAGCGTCACAACCATGGCCGGATCGATCTCAAGCAGTTCTGGTCACGACGGGGCAGGCGGCTGCTCCCGGCCATCTTCGGCATCGTGGCGCTGGCCGCGGTGTGGGCGATGTTCCAACCGAAGGTCGGCCCGACGCCGATCGAGGTGAACCGGATGAACGGCGACGGCGTAGCCGCGCTGCTCTACGGGTCGAACTGGTGGCAGCTCTTCTCGGGCCAGTCGTACTTCGAGAAGTTCACGTCGCCCTCGCCGTTCAAGCACACCTGGTCGCTGTCGGTCGAAGAGCAGTTCTACCTCCTCATCGCGATCGTCGCGTTCTTCGGGTTTCGGCGCTGGGGCCACACCGGGAGGAAGTGGTTGGTGTTCGCGTTCGGGGGCGCGCTGGTCGCGGCGATCTGGATGGCGTTCCTCGCGCGCATGGGCGACATCTCGGCCGCAGGTCTCAACCCCTTCGGGATCGACCCGACCTCGCTGCCGAGCTGGATGCAGACGTTCTTCAACGTCCGGGGCGACGGCGATCCGTCGCGGCCTTACCTCGGCACCGACACCCGCATCGGTGCGTCGCTGATGGGCGTCGGTGCGGCGTTCCTCGTCGACCGCGCCGATCTTGGCAAGCTGAAGAAGTCGACAGCCGAGATCATGCTGGTCGTCGGGGTCGGCGGCTTGCTCCTGTTGTTCTTCGGCATCCCGTCGCGAACCACGCCGTGGATCTTCTACGGCGTGTTCTTGATCTGCGACATCCTCACGCTCTTGGCGATCGTGGGTCTGATGGCACCGCACCGCACGCTGACGGCGCGGCTGCTGTCGTGGAGGCCGCTGGTGTTCCTCGGACTGCTCAGCTACAGCCTCTACGTCTGGCACTTCCCGATCTTCGTGATCCTCGACGAGAGCCGGGTGCCCTTTCGCGGCTGGCTCCTCGATGTCGTCCGCATCGGCGTCGCGTTCGTGGTCGCGTACCTCTCGTTCCGGTACTTCGAGCAGCCGATCCGGCGGCAGGGGCTGAAGACCCGCCGAGTGCGCATCGGGGCGGCCGTTGCGGTCGCGGCGGTGGTCATCACGTTCCTCGTCGCCTCCCGCCCGTATCCCGATTCGAGCCTCATGGCAGCCGAGGCGAACGGCAGCTTCCCGCTCGTCTTGCTGGCCGGCGACTCCATGGCGTTCAGCCTCGCGATCGGTGTGCGCACCAAGGAGGCTGACTACCCCAAAGGGGTGGAGGCGCGCTCGGCCGGGTTGCTCGGTTGTGGCATCGGCGATGCCGACCTGGTGAAGGCGGGCTACCCCGTGCGCCTCAACCCGGCCTGCCGCGACATGGTGCGCGAGTTCACGCTCGCCATGGGGTACCGGCCTGCCATCACCGCGATGCTCGCCTGGGGGTGGGACCTCTACGACCGGCGGGTGCCCGGGCCTGACGGCGAGCTCGTCGACCTCCGGGTGGGCACGCCCGAGTGGGCGACCTGGTACACCGCGCAGGTGCAGCGGGGTGTCGACGCGCTCTCCGCAGGCGGCACCCGCGTCGCCTTGCTGACCATGCCCTGCATCGACATGGCGGCCGATCTCCCGCGCCGCCCTGACCCGGTTGTGGCCGAGCCGCATCGGGTGCAGGCGGTGAACTCGGTGCTCACGGCGATGGCGCGGCGCGATCCGGGGCGGGTCGTGTTGGTCGACCTCGGGGGGTTCCTGTGTCCCGACGGCCGCACCTATCGGGCCCGCATCGACGGGGTCGCCGTGTCCGACGACGGGCTTCACTTCACGCCGGAAGGAGCGGTGATCGTGTGGAACTGGCTCGAGCCACAGCTCGCCCAGGCGCGAGCCAGATGAGCCGACCGCTCCAGCGATCGCGGCGCCCCGACCGGCGGGGACCGGGCGCCGACTGGAATCGGGGGCCCACCTTCACTACATTGCCGCTCGATTGACGCCTGGGGAGGACGCGGTTTGCGCCGGATGAGTGGACTTGCAGCGCTGGTGTTCGTCGTGCTCGTCGCCGGGTGCGGGTCAAAGCCGACCACAGGGGTCGACTCGGCCAGCAGCGCACGCCCTGCCGCGCCCTCTACGACCGCGAAGGCGGCCCGCAAGGTGAAGGCGACCGAGGAGTGCACGACCTTCGTCAAGTTCGGCTCGACCCAGCTCGCGGTCTCCGCCGCGAAGGACAAGGCGACCAAGCAGGCGAAGTACCAAGACGTCGTCGACACCGGCAACGCGCTCAAGCGGTTGGTTCCGGCCCAGGCGACCTCGATCGACACCATCGTGAAGAACGTGCAGCTCGTGTCGGTCAACGGCCAGAAGCTCGCTGCCGCCGACCAGAAGGTGCATGACGCCGCGGGCGCGTCGCTCCGCAAGTGGTACAACGACAACTGCTATTCCTGATCCTGCGGGCCGCCCTCGACCGCGATGCGCTCGACCCCGATGCTCACGGATGGTCACTGCTAAGCTGCCACGATCCCAAGACCGCGTACCGGCGGTGGAGCAACGGGTAGAGAAGGGGAGCGCGAATGCTTGGTTATCTTGATCCCGGAACCGGAAGCATGATCGTCGGCGCGGTGGCCGCGGGCGCGGCCGGCGTCGGCGTCGCGGTGCGCACCGGGCTCTCCAAGTTCAGGCGATCGCCGAAGCAGTCGTCCGCAGTCGAGGCGTCGGGGACGGGTCAGGACCAAGACGGCGCGGGTGGCAACAACGCCGAGGCCTGATCCTCACCGCGGCAACAGATCGAACAGCACCCGCGTCCCGCCGTCCAGCTCGAGGCGACGCTCGACATTGAAGCGCTCGGCCACCTGCTCCTCGAAGGTCGCGAGCGCATAGCCGTCGTGCACACCGGCCCGCTTGTTGCGCAGGAGCCGCTTCACCATCGGATCATCCTCGGTGGGGAACTCCACGATCGCCTCGGCCCCGAGGCTCACGAGCACGTCCAAGAACTCAGCCGTCGGAACGTTGCTGGTGATGGCGAGGTGGTGGACCACGGCGAGGCACAGCACCAGGTCGGGGCGGTTGCGGTCGAGGAAGCCCCGGCGCTCCTGTCCACGCCACCCGAGACCGGCCGGCGGATCGGCCAGGTTGACGACGAGCGGGACGACGTTGGTGGTCTTGGCCTCCCGCAGCCGGCGATAGAGGACATCGACGACCAGGTGGTCGTTGTCGAAGGCAAGGACGTGGGCAGCGTGAGCCGCGACGAGCTCGGAGAAGTGGCCGTCGTTGCAGCCGACGTCCCACACGAGCGAGCAGCGTGACCGGGACGCGACCTCCACGACGAACGCTTCTTTGGCGCGCAGCTCGCGATCGCTGTAGTGCGAACGATCGCTGTAAGACGACCAGGTCGACTCGGATCGCTTCCACTCAAGGCCGCCGACCAGCTTCTGCAGTCCCTTGACGTTTGCCTCGATGAGGCGGCTGTTGAAGCCGCTCTGCTTCATCGTCGTCTTGATGTCTGCTTTGGCGTCGGCGAGCCTTCGTTGTGCCATCGCGTGCAGGGCGACATGGACAGCCACGCCCTTCCGGGCCAGCCGGGTCGGGCCGAGCACGCGGCGGGCCTCTTCGGGGGTGATGCCGTCGATGCTGGCCCGCAGCCACGGCTGGAACGGCAGGTCGGCGTAGGCCTGGAACAGGAGCGGGTACAGGAACATCTGGCAGAACTGGAGGTAGCCGTACCACGGATCGCCAGGGGTGAGACGCTCGAACGAACCCACGTCGACGAACGTCGCAGACGTGCCTTCGAACTGGACGTTGTACGGCGTGGCGTCTTTGCAGATGAAGCCGTCTGCCAGTGCGGCGGCGAGCACGTCGAGCTGCAGGATCGCCGCGTCTCTCAGCATGCTGAACGACCACTCGTACGGATAGGTCCACAGCGGCAGCCGGGGATGCTCGGCGACCGCGGCCCACGGTCCGGTGATGCCGAATGCCGCTGGTGCCTCGTCCAGCAGGGTCGTGGGAACGATCGTGCCGGCCCGCGTGGCCTGTGTGAAGAAGGGAGCCTCGGCGGCGGCGGTGAGATCGAGCGCGGCTTGCTCGTCGAGCGCTCGAAGCACGCGGTCATCGCTGAGGAACACGCGGCTCGACGGGTCGCGGAACGAGCCCGGGTCAGGTCGCGGGGTCGGCATGGTTCCCCTTGGTGGCTACGACGCTCACTGGCAGTTCCGGTCGTCCCACAACTGGAGGTCGCTGGTGAGGCGACGATAGAGCACGAGGTCGGCCCCGGCCAGCGGGGCCGAGACGCCCTTCTTCACGAGGGCGAGATGTTGGTCGACGGCGTTCGTGAGGATCGGGTTCGCCGCCTTGAGCTTGGCGGCGGCGCGCTCGGCCGCGGGGACGATGGATTGCTTGTCGCCCTTGCTCGACATTGCGATGCCTGAGACGGCGACGGTGTATGCCTGCGCCGCCGCACATGCCGCGCTGCCGCGAGCCGCGGTGCCCGGCGGTGCGCTCGCCGGGGTCGACCCCCCGGGAATCGAACCCGCCGGCTTCTTCGTCGCCGACGGCGCGCGCGGTGCGGCGAGCGCCGGCCCCGAGGTCGTGGCGGCGCTCTCGCTGGAACCGCGGCCCGCTGCGCACCCCGAAACGGCGAACGCCAGGACGGCCAGCATCGCCGCCACCGAGACCCGGCGCACGTGCGGGACGGCGTTGTGGTCGGTGGCCAGGGGGTGATCGGTGGCGGCGGGCATGGGCGGTTTTTGTCTACCTGGCGCTCATCAGGCGGCGCCAACCGGTGCGAGCCGCGGGTTGGCCGGCGTGCCATCGACCAGGAACAGGCTCACCTGGTTCGGCCCGGGAGTGAAGCGGCTCTCGGGCAACACGGCCCAGAACTTCCCACCGAGCTCGGCGAGGGGGACGACGGCGACCACGGTGTTGTTGAGGGCCACCGCGAGCTGGCCGGTCGCGCCCGGGCTGGTCGTGCCGGTCACGAAGCAGTCGAGCGTCGAAGCGCTCGGGTCGAAGGTGCGGGTGAGCCCGTTGCCTTCGACGGTGGCGGTGACGCTCGGCGGCGGACCCTTCGGGAGGCTGTTGACGTCTCGGCCGATCAGCGAGGCGTAGTCGCCGAAGCGGTAGATGCGGAGGTCATCGTTGCCGGGCGGCGCCGCCCGCGAGGCGAGCACCCGCCGCTTGCCCTCGGCCGCGTCGAACTCCACGAACGCTCCCTTCGGAGCGATGGTGTCTTTGGTGTTGCGCATGGCCTTGCGAACCGAAGAGGTGTCGGGGGCGCGAAGCAGGGACCGGCCCGTCACCGGGTACGGGACCTGCATCTGCAACATGTCGGCGAACGTGGGAACGATGTCCATCGAGGTGGCGTTGCGGTCGTCGACCGTGCCGGGCGTGAGGCCGGGCCCGCGCATGAAGACCGGCACGTAGAGGAGGTCTTGCCAGTTCTCCTCGGTGAACGCCCGGAGCTGACCCTGACGGAAGCTCACGCCGTGATCACCAGCGATGACGATCGCGGCACGGTCCCACAGGCCCGTGGCCTTGAGCTCGGCGATCATCTTGCCGAGTTGCGCGTCGGTGTACTGGAGCTGCTGGAGGTGGCGAGCCCGAGCCGAGCTGGCGCCGTAGGACGAGGTCCACTGGCCCGTCCATTGGTCGGCGCCGATGGGGAACTGCGGCCGGCCGTCGCCGCACACCCGCCCGTTCGGTGTGAGCTCCCAGGGAAGGTGGGGCAGCAGGAAGTGGGCGAAGTGCAGGGTCGCGTCGCCGCCGAGGCGCAAGCTGTTGACGAACGCCGCGGTGCGCGTGGGATCGTGCGCGTCCTCGGGCAGGAAGAACAGCGGGTTGCCGGTGTCGAAGCGGGCCGAGTTCGGTGTCTCGTCGGCGACGGCGGCCTGGTTGTTTCCCCGGATGGGGTCGAGCCAGAGCTGCGAGGCGCGGCTGAGCAATGCGGGCATGTCGCCGGCGTTGGCGCTGTAGGGCGCGCAGATGCTCGGGTCGCAGAGCTGGGTGGCGATCTCTTGCACGTCCATCTCGTAGGTCCCGCCCAGCATGGTGAACAGGCTGTCGGTGTAGACCGCCGAGGTCGGGGCTGCCAGCGACGCCGGAAGGTTGCCGGTGGTCATGGCCGGGATGGCCCAGTTCGATCCGGCCGCGACCGTGCTGAAGTTGCGGAACCAGGTGGAGTCCTTCGCCAGCGCGGCGAAGTTCGGGAACAGCGAGGCATCGATGCCGCCCTTGCCGTCGAGCAGCGAGGTGGCGGGCAGCTCGTCGAACACCACCATCACGATCGGGATGGGGTTGCCCGCCGTGGTGTCGAAGACCAGCGACGACGCCGATCGCGCGCTCAGCACGATGGGCGTCGCTTCCGAGGCGAAGAGGAACATGCTGACGAAGAGCAACGCCGCGACCGACAGGTAGCGCGGCCACGCTCGCAGGGCGTCCCAGCGGAACAGGAGGAACGCGGCGCCGGCCGCGACGAGGAGACCGAGGATCAAGCAGTAGATCGGAGCGAGGCCGGCCCGGCCGAGCGTCTGGGGCACCAGGAGGCCGGCGAGGATGGCGAGCACGATCTTGTGGGCGGCGAGCTCGGCGGGCCGCGACCGGAGGGCGAACAGCGCGGTTGCGCCCCAGAGGAGCACCGGTGGGACCAGCAGCAGCACGAACGCGAAGAACACGAGTTGCGCGGCGGTGAGGCGGCGGGCCACGAGGTCGTCGCCGGCTGCGCCGAAGATGGGTAGCACGGGCTGGATGACGACGAGTCCGCTCAGCCCGACCAGCTCGAGCAGCCGTGCGATCTCGAAGCGCGCCCTGGTTCCGCGTCGCAACGGTGCGGGGATTGTGGGACGGCGCAAGACGCTCACCTCGAGAGGGGCACTCGGGACGAACACCCTACCGTAGGGCGCGCGCCGGTCGAGTCGGGGTCAGGCAGACCGAGCGCGCCAGTCGCTGCACTACCGTGACGCGATGGAGCCGAGGGGAGCCGCGGCCGGCGATGGCGGGGTGGACTCACCCGCGCGCGCCGAGCCGGCCGAGGGGTCGCCGGCTGTGCCCGAGCCTGCTGAGGTCGCGAGCCGCGAGGGCGAGCCCGGTCCCGTCCGGTGGTTCCGGCGTTTGTTCGTGGTGTACTGGCCGCTGCTCATCGTCTTCGCACTCGCCCTCGGTGTCCGCGTGTGGGCGGTCTCGACGTGGCTCCCCGCGTGCCCGTCGACCACGGCGACACGCTCGTCCCTCGACGACTGCTACGCCGTCGGCGGCGACGCCTACTACTACAGCTCGATGGCGAGGAACGTCGCCGACGGCAACGGGTTCACCGTCCTCTCCTACAGCACGCTGACCAACGTGGACCTCGCTGACCATCCACCGGGCTATGTCCTGTTCCTGGCCATGCTCGACAAGGCCGGCCTCACCAGCTTCCAGGCCCACCGATACGTCCTCGCGTTCGTCGGCGCGGCCGGGGCTTCGCTCGTCGGGTTGCTCGGTTGGCGCCTCGGGGGTCGCCGCGAGCGGGCGACCGGTGTGACCGCGGGTGTCCTCGCCGCGGTGTACCCGGGGTTCTGGATGAGCGACGCCTACTACATGAGCGAATCGATCTTCGTCCCGTTGATCGCGCTCACCCTCCTGTGCGCGTACCGGCTCTGGCGCGAGCCCCGGATGTTGAATGCCGTGTTCCTCGGGGCCGCGGCCGGTGGCGCGTGGCTGGTTCGCGGCGAGGCCGCGCTGTTGCTCGGCCTGATCGCGGTCGGGTTCGTGCTGATGTCCCGGGCGGTGACGTTCTGGCGGCGCGTTCTGCTCGGCGGCGTGGCCAGCGCCGTGTGCGTCGGGCTGATGGTTCCCTGGGTCGTGTACAACCTCAACCGGTTCGACGAGCCGGTCTACGTCACGACCACCGGTACGGCGTTCGCGCTCAACTCGTGCGACGACGTCTGGTACGGCGAGGCCACGGGCTGGTACAGCTTCGGGTGCCTCAACGCATACACGGCGATCACGCTGCAGGAGGATGGGGTGGTCACCGACGCCGGCGTCCGGGCGCGTGCGACCGCGTACATCCGTGAGAACCTCGCCGAGTACCCGCGTGTGGCGACCGTCCGTGTCTTGCGCGTCCTTGGGCTCTACTCGGTCGACGACACCATCGACCGGAACTATCTGGCCGAAGGGCGCAAGCAGGACGGCGTCCTCACCCAGGTGTGGATGTACTACCCGATGGCTGCCCTCGCCATCGCCGGGTTGGTCCTGCTCCGCCGGCGGAGGGTGCCGATCAGCCCCCTCGTCGCCACCTTGCTCGCAGTGGTCGCCACCGTCGCCACGAGCTTCCCCATCTTCCGCTACCGGCTGGCGCTCGACACCGCGATCGTGCCCGCCGCCGCGGTTGCGCTCGTCGCGGGCGGCGTCTGGATCGCGAGCCGCATGCGCCGAGCACGCGGTGAGGGAAGCGACGCCGAAGATCCGCGACCCGCGGCACCAGAGATGCGCGACGAGTCCCACGAACCGCTGGCGCCATCGGCGCCATGACGGCGGCCGCGCCCGAGCGTCGTGACGGGGCGCCGGTGCGGCGTCGCCGCGTCATCGTCGCGCTTGTCGCATTCGTCGCGCTGGTGGCGATCTCGGTCCTTGCCGGCACGGGCGTGCTCGTGGGCCTGCGGTCAAGCCCCGAGGCTCACGCCGGCGACCTCGGCGCCGCCCGCGTCAGCGTGATCGGCGACAGCTTGACGAAGGCATCGGTCGCGGCGATCCGCGACGAGCTGGATGCCGGGGGATTCGTGCCCACCGTCGTGGACGGCATCAACGGTGAGGAGATCATCAAGCGGCGCGACCAACTGGTGCAGGCCAGCCAGCCCGGAGGAGCAGACGTCGCCGTGATCGCGCTCGGCACGAACAACGTGTTCTTCGCTTCGGTCGACGACCTGCGGCGCAAACCGATGGAAGCCAGCATCCGCGACCTCGATCAGGTGATCACCGACGTGCAGGAGGGTGTCGGCGGCGTCCGGCCCGCCACCCGGTGCCTCGTGTGGGTGAACGTGAACGACCGCACCGACACTGATGGTCTCCGGACGTGGGCGCCGGTCTTCAACCAGGCCGTCGCCGATCGGGCCCGCCGGGAGAACGTGGCGGGGCGGCCGATGCGTGTCGCGGACTGGGCGTCGTTCTCCCGCGCGCAGCCGTCGTACTTCGTCGAGGACGGCATCCACCTGACCACCGACGGCCAGCGCGCCTACGCGAGGCTCATCCGCGAGACGATCGACACCTGCCGCTGACGGTCGGGGTCAGCCTCCGGGTTTCTGGTTGGCCCACACGTCCCAGTACGACCAGAGCAGCTCCGGGCCGAGCCAGGCCGCGACGATGTCGCCGCCACCGCCACTGGCGGCGGTTGGGTGGATCCCGTCGACCCGCAGCGCCGTGTCGTAGATGCCGCCGGGCCAGTTGCGGAAGAACGAGTCGTACGGAACGACCCGGAACAAGGGGTACTTCTTGCCGGCGGCAGCCACGATCTGGTTGAGGCGGTTGATCCGGGCGGGGTCGCTGGCGGCGAACGGCTGGCCCTGGTAGCTCAGCCCGATGCCCCACTGCGCGGGCGGCTGTTGGAGCCACAGGATCGGCACGCCGGCGGTGGCGAGCAGATCGAACAGCGCCGTGTACTCGCTCTTCAACCTGGCGTCGTACGCGGGATCGCCGGGGGCCCGCAGGGTCGAGTCGCCGTCGAGCGTGTGCTCGGTCGTGTCCCACAGGCTCTGCGAGACGACGATGAGGTCAGGCTGGACCTTCTCGAGCTGCTGGCGCCACCGCGGCTCCCAGTCGCAGTTGTCCGGGTTGTCGACCAGCACGACCTCTTTGAGCTGGTAGAGCTGGAGCTTCTGCCCGCCCCGGACGATGCCGCACCCGCGCACGCCACCGTTCACGGTCGCGAAGACCTGGTTCTTGACGCCCCACTTGCTGAGCACGTCGGCGAGCGAGACGGCCGTCGAGTCGCCGACGAGGAGCATTCGCAGCGGGCGATCCGGTCGCTGGCTCGTCTTGGGTGTCGGGGGCTTCGCGGCTCTGGTGCCCGGTGCCGGCGCAGGGAACGACGGGAGCGTCGTCGGTGGCGGAACGAACGGTCCGCTGGACGAGACGCGGCTGAGGTTCAAGTCGATGGTGAGCTGATCGTCGGCCTTGGCGATCTCCGGCGCCCTGGTGCCGAGGACCGATGCCAGCACCACCAGCGCGACGCCGGCGACGATCGCCGCCTGCCAGTTGCGGATGCCGAAGGGTCGCTCGCCCCGGCGGATCGGCATCTCCAGCAGGTAGTAGGACGCGATGGACGCCGCGAGCGTGACGGCCATCCGCACCGCGAAGAGCGAGAGGCCGGGGAGCGGGAGCCGCTCGGGGCTCAGCCACAAGAAGATGATCCAGTGGTACACGTAGACGCCGTAGGAGATCTTGCCGAGGCTGCGAAGCACCCAGATGCCGAGGATCTTGCCCACCAGCGAGCCGGGCACGACGCAGCCCAGCACGAGCAGGGCGGAGACGATGGCGTACAGGGCGAGGCCGCTGTTGAACACGAACGGGCTCTCGCGCGGCAGGGTCAGCCACAAGAACATGGTCACGGCGAACGCCGCCAACCCGACGCCAGAGAGCGCCCGGCGTTGCTGCTCGTTCCAGCCGGGCTCGGCGAGCGACCGGTTCGACAGCAGCACGGCGAGGAGGACACCGGCGAGCAGCTCGGCGCCGCGCGCGTCGGTGCCGAAGTAGAAGCGGTCCGGCGACATGGTGACGAGGTGCGGGAGCGCCGCAGAGAGCAGGAAGAGGCCGGCCACGAAGAAGCCGAACGTCTTCACCCGCATCTTGAAGACGCGGAGGCAGACGAAGATCACGAGCGGGTACACCAGGTAGAACTGCTCCTCGATGGCGAGGCTCCAGAAGTGCAGCAGCGGCGACGGCGAGTTGAACAGCTCTGCGTACGCCTGGCCCGACGAGACGAAGTTCCAGTTGGCGACGTAGAACTGGGCGCTCAGCAGGTCGCCGCGAAGGTTGGCGAGCTGCGTGTCGTTGGCGGCCCACCACCCGAAGGCGACCGCGAGGAACAGCCCGGCGTACGCGGCGGGCATGAGACGGCGGAAGCGATGCACGAAGAAGCGCTTGATGTCGACGCTGCCGGTCTGTCGCTGCTCGCGGAGGATCAGGGTGGTGATGAGGAACCCGCTCAGGGTGAAGAACATCGACACCGCGAGGTATGCGCCCGGCACCGTGCGCACGTAGCCGCCGTGGTAGGTGACGACGAAGATCAGGCCGAGGCCGCGCAGGCCGTCGAGCCCCGCGAAGTACGGGAGGCTCGCCTTCTTCGGCTTCACCGCGGCTGGTTCGAACAGCTTCGTGTCGGTGTCGCGGCGATCGTCCGCCACCGGCAGGTTCTTGCTCTGCTGTGGATCGGGTGGCGGAGTCTCGGCGACGGACTCCGTCGTCGTCACCGGGGTTGCTCCGATGCTGGGCTCGACGAGCAACGGTGGGGCCGGCGCCGCACCACGCGTCGTCCACCTCTGGTCGTGGCGGCAGCCCCCAAGTGATCTCTCCCTGACGTCCGCGGCCCACCTGAGGAGCGTGGCGTGATCACCGCCAGATCCGGGGCTGCTGGCTCGCCACCTTAGTCGTTCACCCGCGGCAGCCAAGCTCCCCGCTGGTGTGAGGCTACGTTGGTGCGCCGGTGCATCTGACCAGGGAGGACGACGACACCCATGACTGCCCGCCCCACCGGCGCGCTGATGTTGTCCGGCGTGCTCGTCCTCGCGGCCTGTGGGAGCTCCCCAGCCACCGGGGCGGCCGCGACGGTCGGCGACAAGAGCCCGTTGAACAACGCCAAGGCGCCGACGACCACCGCAAGGCCCCGGAAGACCACGCCCGAGTGCAACGGCGTCTACACGATGCAGTCGCTCAGGCTCGCCCTGCGCCGCCCTTCGCCCGATGCGGCCAACCAGGGCAAGCTGCTCGGCGAGTACCGAACGCAGGCCGAGACGGTGAAGAAGCTGGCGCCGGACATCGCCGGCCAGATCGACCAGCGAGTCGCGCTCACGACGAAGGCCACCTTCGGTACGCTCACCGCGCCCGAGTCACAGACCTCGGATCAGGTGGACAAGGCCATCAACGCGTGGTGGGAAGCCCGCTGCCTTTGAGCCGTGCGGCGTGCGTCGGGCATAGAGAGCTGCGTCAAGGCTTGGCGCCGGTGAGCTTCTGCAGCGTCGGCGCCATCCAGTTCCACACGACGACCGCGCCTTCCTTGGAGAAGTGGATGCCGTCGTTGCTCATCGAGACGCCGTCGATCGTGGCGCGGTAGCGGACCCCGTCCGGGCAGAGCAGCCGGTTCAGGTCGACGAGTGACACCCCGTTCGAGGACCGTTCGCGGGCGACCTCGGCGAGCACCTTGTTCACCTCGGTCACCCGCCTCGGCGCGTCGGGCTCGGTGGTCGGGCGCTTCGGCGTCTCCGCCTCGAAGTCGATGCACGGCATCGTCGCGAGCACGACCTTCCCGCCCTGCGCCCTGAGCACGTCGATGGCTTTGGTCAGCGATGCCTTGAACAGATCTCGCCAGGCGGCCGAGCCGACCGTGATCTCTTCGTAGCCACCCTGGCCGTCGGGGACGCGGCGGTCATAGATGTCCCAGCTCCAGGCGAGCACCACGCTGGCACGGGGGTTCACGCGCGAGACGGCGTCGGCCCACTTCGCCGGCCACTGGTCGCAGCCCGTTCCCTGCTTCTGGGGACTCCCGCCGATGACGTAGTCCGCGTCGATGATGCCGCAGCCGAGCTGCGTGGCGAGCCGGACGGCCATGCCGGTCGTGGCATCGGCGCTCTTGGCGAACACGCCCCCGCCGAAGGAGTACGCCTGGGAGTCGCCGGCCACGAGGACGACGGGTCGCCCGCCGGTGGCGGTGCTGTTCACGTCGGCGCCGGCCTCGCTGCCCGTCCCTCCCGCTCCTGCTTCGGGGGGCGCGCCGGTGAACAGCAGCAGGCTGGCGATGATGGCCAGGACGGCGCCTCCAGCGATCATCCGGGACCGTTTGGTCGGTAGGCCTCGCACACGCAGGGGTTGCTCGTAGAAGCGGTACGAGACATAGGCGATCGCGAACACCGCCCCGAGGCGGGCCACCGCGAGCATCCAACCGTCGACCGGCATCCGGTCGTCGTTCATGATCAGGAAGAGCGGGAAGTGCCAGACGTACAGGCTGTAGGACAAGACGCCGACGACCGCGATCGGGGCCCACGCCATGACGTCGCCGGCAACCGTGCGCCGGCCCGACATCAGGCACACGATCGCGGTGGCGGTGAGCAGATCGACGAGCAAGAACCCGCCGTAGAAGAGCCAGTGCGCGCCCCGTGGCGTCAAGACCAGCAGGGCCGCGAGCGCGGCGAGCGAGGCCAGCCCGGCGAGCTCGAGCACGAGATAGGGGACCTTCTTCAGGTCGACCCGCTGCAAGATGAACGCCAGCGCGACGCCGATCAGGACGGCTTGCAGCCGGGAGTCGGTGCCGTAGTAGACGCGGGAAGGATCGCCATCCCCTTTGAGGTTGAAGAACGTCTGGGCCCAGCCCGGCAGCGAGTCGGGGTTGATGCCGAAGGGCCAGAGCCCCTCGGCGACGAGGTCGCCCATGCGGGTGAGGAACATCATCCACCCGGCCGCGAGCGCCGCCGCGACCACCGACAGCACGATCCACCGGCGGCGGTGGACCGCCCAGATGCCAAAGCCGAGGGCGAGCCCCATCGCCACGACGACGTAGAACTGCTCCTCTATGGACAGCGACCACGTGTGCTGGAGCGGCGAGGGGCTGCCGAAGCGCGCGAAGTAGCTCTGGCCGTTGATGAGGTACCACCAGTTCGAGGTGTAGGTCATCGTGGCGATGCCGTCGCTGCGTATGGTGCCGCGCTCGACGGCGGACGGGCCGAAGGGCTCGGGCAGCATCGTCCAGACCACGACGAGGCCGACGACGGCGACCAGGGCAGGCGCGAGACGTCGCACCCGTCGCGTCCAGAATCCCTTGAGGCTGATGCGGTCGGTGTTCTTGCGCTCGATGATCAGCAGGGTCGTGATCAGGAAGCCGCTGATCACGAAGAACACCTCCACCCCGATGGGCCCGCCGTCGCCCATCCAGCTCACATCGAGGTGGTAGAAGAGCACCGCGAGGATGGCGAGACCCCGCAGCCCGTCGAGGCCACGGACGTAGGGAAGCCGGCGGTGCTCGCCGATCTGCTCGGTCTGCTCGAAGCCGCGCAGATCGGTGATCGTCGGGGGCGCCGTCATCAAGAGTCGCTTCGCCGGAGAAGGAGAACCGCCCGAGTGTAGTGACGCCGGATCAGGCGGGGCCGCGCGTGGCCGTGCGTGGCCCGAGCAAGGTCGGCGGCGCGCCGGTCGGGCGACCTGCGTTGGCTACAGTTGCTGCTTCGGTTCTGGACCTGGAGGAGACGTGGGCTTCCGCTTTCCGGCCGTCGGCGCCGTGCTGATGGTCTTGCTACTGGCGAGCTGTGCGAGCGGGAAGGCCAGCCGGCCTCCCGTCGTCGCGGCCACGACGCCGGGCGGGGCCGATCAGGGCGCGAACCCGCCGACCACCTACAAGGCCACACCGGAGTGCAACGCAGTCCGGGCATTCGTCCTGGCCGGCTACTACGCGACCCAAGCACCGCCGGAGAAGGTGAACGACTTCGTGGCGACCGCGCAGCGGGGTGCTGATGAAGCGAAGGTGAAGGTTCCCGCCCTCACCCCCGACATCGACACCACGATGACGCTGCTCACCAAGTCGTTGGCCGGCCAGGTGACCGACGCGGACAAGGCCACGAACGACCAGGTCGCGGGCAACATCAACCGCTGGGTTCAGACGAACTGCGGCTGACGCCGGTGGCCGGAGACCTCGCCGTCAGCACGTCGGTCACCGAAGGTCCGGATCTGGGTCGCGTCGCGGTCGAGCAGCCGGCGATCGCGTCCCGGCGGTGGCGGCTCACCCACCGCCCCGCGCTGGACGGGCTGCGCGGCCTGGCGGTCCTCGGCGTGATGGCGTTCCACGCCCAGCGGCTGACCGGTGGCTATCTCGGCGTCGACCTGTTCTTCGTCCTGTCCGGCTTCTTGATCACCTCGCTCCTGCTGGGTGAGCGGGCCCGTTCGGGTTCGATCGCGCTGGGCGCGTTCTGGGCACGGCGGGCGCGCCGCCTCCTGCCCGCCTTGTTGCTCGTGCTCGCGGTGGTCGCGGTCGCGGTGAGCTTCCTGTCGCCTGCCGCTGACGCCAACGCCTTCCGGGGCGACGGGTTGGCGACGCTGTTCTACGTGGCGAACTGGAAGGCGATCTTCGCCAGCAACAACTACTGGGCGCTGTTCGACGCGCCTTCGCCCTTGCAGCACGCCTGGAGCCTGGCGATCGAAGAGCAGTTCTACGTGCTGTGGCCCCTCGTCGTGGCGGCCGTCTTGGTGTGGTGGAGACGATCTGCTCGGGCGATCCTCGCCGTCGCGCTGGGCGGGGCGGCTATCTCGGTGGCGGCGATGGTCGTGGCTTCCCGCGACGGCGACACGACGCGCGCCTACTTCGGGACCGACACGCGCATGGCGGCGATCCTGCTCGGCGCCGGCCTGGCTGCGGCCTTCCACCTGTGGGGCCACGTGCGGACCGCACGCTCGAGGCTCGTGCTGGAGATCGTGGCTGTGGTTGGCGTGGGTTGGTTGGCCTACGCCTGGGTCGCCGTCGGCGGCCAGGACCTGTTCCTCTACCGCGGCGGCTTCGTGCTGAGCGAGCTGGCGGCGCTGGCGATCATCGCGGCGGCCACCCACGAGCGGCGGGGTCCCGTGGGCGCCGCGCTGTCGTGGCGACCGCTCTGCTGGGTGGGCCTGGTCAGCTACGGTCTGTACCTCTGGCACTGGCCGATCTTCGTCTTCGCGGACGAGGCTCGCGTGCCCCTGGCCGGTCTGGCCCTGCTGGGGTTCAAGGTCGCGCTGACCTTCGCGGTGGCGACCGCGAGCTTCTACCTCGTCGAGCGTCCGATCCGCCGCGGGGCCATGACCACGCGGACCGCGGCCGTGGCGGCGCCGGTCGCCTTCGCTGTGACGCTCCTGCTCGTGCTGGCCGCTCCGGCGCGGCCCCAAGCGTCGACCGTGAGCTCTGACGACGTTGCCGCTCGGCTCTCGGCGGTGGCCTCGGGCTCAGCCGCGCCGTCCGGTGGCCCCCAGTCCGGCCCCCAGTCCGACGGTTCTGCGGCTGTCGCCGCCTCCGGCCGGGTCGGGGCGCGGCAGGCCCTCGGGCGCGATCCGCGGGTCCTCGTGCTCGGCGACTCGGTCGCGTTCACGATCGCGGCCGGCGTCATCCCGTACCAGCAGCAGCTCGGCGTGCAGACCCAGAGCGGCGCGGTCATCGCGTGCGGCGTGGCGCGCGGAGACGGGCGCATCAAGACGCCGGACGGGACGATCGCGACCGAGAGCGCAGCGTGCAACGACTGGGCGAACCGGTGGCCGGCGACGATCGCGTCGTTCCAGCCCGACGTCGTGCTGCTGACACTGGGCTGGCCCGGCCACACCAGCCGCTACGTGGAAGGCGAATGGCGCCAGCCCTGCGACCCGGTCTTCGATCGCTGGTATGAGGGCGAGGTTCGTGCGGCCATCGACGTGCTGGCCCGCCAGCAGGTCCCGCTCGCGATGACGACCGCCGCGTACTACCGCTCACCCCGAGCCCCGGCCGGCACCGATGCCAAGACCGACTGCCTCAACTCGCTGTACCGCCGGGTCGCGGCCGATCAGGGCGTCCGCATCATCGACCTCGCGGGCTGGGTCTGCCCGGACGGCCAGTGCCGCGAGCAGCAAGACGGCGTCGTCCTGCGGCCCGATGGCCTGCACTTCGACGGTCCCGCCGGGGTGATCGCCGGCGCGTGGGTGCTCGACGAGTTGCTCACGCCGATGGCGGCGGGCCGCTGACCCGAGCGGGTCGTGGCGAGATCACCGCGCCGCGATCGCGGCGCGGTAGAGGTCGATGATGCCGGCTGCGGTGGCCTGCCACGAGAATCCGGCCTGCTGGCGAAAGCCGCGCTCGCGCAAGCTCTCGGCGGTGTCATGGTCTTCGAGCACGCGGGCCAGCGCGGCGGCGAGCGCGTCGGTGTCGCCCACCGGCACGAGGATCGCGGCATCGCCGACGGTTGCGGGCAGCGCCCCGACGTCGGTGGTGACGACCGGGACGCCTGCGGCCATCGCCTCGAGCGGCACGAGGCCGAAGCCCTCGTAGCGAGAGGGATACGCGAGCACGCTGGCCCCCGCGAGGAGGTCGTGCCGCGTCGCGTCGTCGACCCAACCCAGTCGGGTGATCCGTCGCCGCACCTCGGTGGGCAGCGACGTGATGCGAGCGGTCAGCGTCTCTGCGCCCCAGCCGTCGCCGCCGGCGATCACCAGCCGCACGTCGTCGCAGTCGATCAGGGATGCGAACGCTTGGACCAGGCCGGGGTAGTCCTTGCGCGGCTCGACGGTGCCGACGGCGAGGATGTACCGCTCGGTGCCGGCCACGGCTCTCCCGCGCGCGGGGTTGCCGATCGGGGCCGGGTCGGGTCCGCTCAGCGGCACCATGATCACGCGCTCGGCTGGAACCCGGAAGTGCTCGACCACCTCGGCCGCGACGAACGCCGCGTCGGTGTGTACCCAGGCGCCGGCCTCGACCGCCCGCCGGATCAACGTGGGGTAGCGCAGCGTGTCGCGAGTGGAGAGCTCGGGGTAGCGGACGAACGTGAGGTCGTGCACCGACACGACACGAGCGGCCGATCTTGCCGGCGGCACGACGTAGTTCGGCCCGTGCACCACGTCGATCGGTCCGGTCCACCGCTCGATGGCGGGGTGTTCGGCTCTCGACCAGGCGGCTCGAAGCGGTCTCGCGGCCATCGGCCGCGTGACGGCGCGAACCCCATCCGGCAAGGACGGGGCAAGATCGCGCCGCCCCCGCCAGCTCAGCGCGAAGGCCGAGGTGTCGATGCCTGGTGCCGCGCCGAGCGACCGCAGCAGCTCGCGAGCCATCACACCGACACCGGTCGGCCGGGAGAGCAGGGCCGTGGCATCAACGGCTACGCGCATGGCACGCGACGGTCGACCGTCATGTCCGGCTCCGAGCGCCGCGCCGCGAGCGGTGGGCCGCGGCCCGCGGGTCGAGCGCGGATCGGGCTCGTTGCCGGGCCGAGCGCGTCGCCGAGCACGTTGCGGCGATCCGCGCCGCGTAGTCCCACGCGACTTGCACGTCGTTCTCTGACGGAGGGTCGGGCGCGAAGCCCGCTCTGTTGTTCAGCGTCGCCAGCCCGACAAGCGGCACATCGGCGTCGGCGAGCACGTCGATCCCGTGGGACGCGACGGTGGTTGCGCTGAGCGAACCGCGGACGTCGACGCCGGTCTCGGCGAGTCGGTCGAGCGTGTCGTCCCACGCACCGAGGACTCGCGATCGCTCGTCGCCCGAGTGCCGGCGGATCTGCCGCCGGCGGCGCCGGGCCCACCAGCTTCCGCCGGCGAGCGCCGCGAGCACGGCCACCACCAGCACGGCCAGCCCTCCGACCAACCGGGGGAGCGGTGATGGCTCGTCGTCGCTCGACGCGTCGCCGGTGCCGCCGGACTGGGGACCCTCCGACGACGCGTCGGTCTGGCCGTTGTCGGTGGCCGCTTCCTCGATCACCTCGGCGACCCCAGCCGGGACGCTGTCGGTGGTCGCGGCTTGCGCCGGGGCTTGCTGGCCCGCGGCCACGGGGTCGGGATCGAACGGCAGCCATCCGAACCCGTCGAAGAGCACCTCGGGCCACGCCGTCAGCTCGCCCTGGGTGATCGTCTGCTCTCCAGTAGCTGGCGCGACGCGATAACCGACGACGACGCGGCTCGGCAGGCCGCTGAGCCGGGCGAGGAGCGCGAACGCTGCCGCGAACTGCTCAGGCGAGCCTTGCCGGCGGTCCGGTTCGGTCAGCAGGTCAGCGAGACGGCGGAGCGAGTGGCCAGGGATCGCCGCTGCTCGCGGGAGCGACTGGAGGTTCTGCTTCAGGTACTGCTGGATCTGGAACGCCTGTTGCAGGGGACGGTCAGCGCCGGCCGTCGCCCGCTGCGCGACCTGCCGGATGCTCTCGCTCACGCCCGGTGGCACATCGAGGTAGCGGCTGGACTCGGGGCCGGCCGGCAGCGTCGCGTCACGAAGCTGGTCGGCCGAGTAGACGGGCACGGCGGCCTCGACGTCGAGCTCGATGCCGTCTGCGGTGGCTTGCGGCGTGGCGAGCATCCCGCTCGCGGGATCGGTCAACAGGCCTGGCGACGACAGCGCCGACGGTCGACTGGCCGAGGGGATCCAGTAGCCGGGGACGGACAGCAGCCGCAGGCGTTGCTGGACGGTTCGGCGGGCCGCCGCGTCGCCGGGAGTTGCGAGCTCATGGCCCGCGTACAGGAAACGGGCGGTCGAGGTCCAGCGTTCGCCGTCGTAGGAGTCGAGTGCGGCGAGCTGGAAACGATCGACCGGCGAGTCGGTGCCGACGACGAACGCGGTGCTCGGTGCTCTGCCGGCCGCCTCGGCCACCGCCGCGTCTCGTTGCGCGGCGGTGACGACCGACAACGGATCGACCGCGGCCTGGGTCAGCGTCGGCGGTTCGTAGTAGTCGCGGAGCGTGACCGGGTTGCGGTCGCTGACCCCGGGCATGGCGGGCAGCAGCGCGACGGGCACCGTGGCGACCACCAACACGATCGCACCGAGGACCGCCGCGGTCTTCGCCGTGAGCCGGCGGGGCGCGCCGTTGCGCTCGCCGGGGAGTGGACCAAGTCGCACCACGAGGACGAACGACACCACCAGCGCGACCAGCGCGAGTTGGCCGGGCCCGCGCCCCGCCCCGCCGAAGGCGCCGCCCAGGCCGAGCAGCACGAGCGACGGTGCGAGGGGCAGCACGACTGACCGGGACGAGACCAGAGCGATGGTGCCGAGTGCCCCGGCGAGCCAGGTCGTGGCCAGAGGAACCACGACGGCGGGCCCGTCGGCGTCGGCAGGAACCGCGCTGCTGAGGATGGTGGCCCAGCCGTTGCGCAAGCCATCGCCGATCGTCAGCAGGCTTGCCGAGCGCGTTGCCAGCATCGCCGCGCCGGCGAACGCCAGCAGCTCGACGAGCGCGCAGAACGCGGCGCGGCTAGGGCCGAGGTGAACATCGTGGGGCTCGCCGGCCGGCGCCGAGGCGCGAGCCACGAGGAACCAGGTGATGATCACGGACCCGCCCCCGGCACCGACGACCGCGGGAACAAGCTCTGCGCCCTGGAACGCGGATACGAACGAGAAGCCCGCCAGTGACGTGGCTGCCGCGAGCGACGCGACGACGATGACCGTCTCACCCCGCCTCATGGCGCCGCTCATGCTCGGTTGCCTGATTGCCACAGCCGGACGAAGTTCTCCGCGGTATCGACGTCGAGCACCTGCACGAGCGCGGAGGGGGCGGGCAGCGTGCCATCCGCGGCCCGGACGTTGACGACGAGCACCGAGTCGAACGAGGTCGCGAGCCGGGCGATCGCCGGCATCTCCTCCCGCGCTCCTGGGGCCGCGGTCACGATCACGAGCGTGTTGCCTTCGGTGGCGGTCGGCATGGTGCGGAGGACGCCGAGCAGGTCACCCTGGCGGCCGAGGTTCGCGGCGGCGAGCGCTTCGAGGAAGACGTCATGGGCGACGGATCGAGTGCCGCCCAATCCGGGCTGATCGAGCAGCTTCAACTCGATGGGGAAGTTCTGGGACAGCGACGCGGAGACGATCGACGCGGCGACCTCCGCGGCCAGCTCGAACGAATCGGCGGTGTGGATCGACGCACGGTTGTCGAGGATGACCATCGTGTTGGGCTGGCTCGTATCGACGAACTGCCGGACCATCAACGATCCGGTGTGCGCGGTCGCTCGCCAGTGGACGTGCCGGAGGTCGTCGCCGATCTCGTACTCGCGGATGGCGTGGAAGGTGATGCCACCCTCCGGCGCGCTCTCGCGCGTCGCGCCTTCGAGATCACGGTGGCGGCCGGCGGGTCTCGCGTTGATCGGGTGCACGCGCGGATGCACGCAGAGGGTTTCGACGCGCCCGTACCGCCGGCTGCGCTTGAGTAGTTGGAGCGGGTCGGTCCGGCCGAGTCGCAGCGGGCCAACGGCGAACACTCCTCGCCTGCTCGTCGGCAACGGGTAGGTGCTCGTGTCTTCCTGGCCCCGGCTCAACGGTGGAAGCGTCCCGCGCGCCACCTGGTCGCCGACCGGATCGTCCAGTGCCAGCGCGGGGCTTCGCAGCCGGCCCCAGTTCGCGATGGTCACCACCGCATGCGACGGTTCGCCGACGCTCACGCGCTTCGGTTCGAGATCGCGCTCCGCCTCGACGGTCGGCTGGACGGCAACCCAGACCAGCGCGACGGCGAGCGCGACCACCCCTGCCAGACCGAGTGCCAGCACCGGTGGCGAGCGCAGGAGCCACCCGAGGATCAGGCACACAGCGGTGGCGATCGCCACCCCGCGGCCGCGGTCACCGAGCGAGAGCCTCACCGCCGGCACCTCACGGCTGGTTCGTCACCCGCGGTATCGGCGTGGTTGCCATCACCTCGTCGAGAACCGTGCGTGGGGTGACGGCCGAGAGCTGCGCCTCGGGGGTGAGCAGGAGGCGATGTTCGAGCACCGCGTGAGCGAGCGACTGCACATCCTCCGGAAGCACGAAGTGCCGACCTTCGCTTGCCGCGCGCGCGGCCGCGGACCGCATGAGTGCCACGCTGGCGCGCGGGCTTGCTCCGAGGCGGAGCTCGGGGCTCTCGCGCGTCGCGGCCACGATCTGCGCGATGTACTGCCGGATCGCCGGTGCGACATGGCTCGCCGCGGCCACCGCGACCATCTTCTCGACCTGCATGCCGGTGAGCACGGGCTTCACCGAGTCGATCGGGCTGGTTCGGCGGCGTGATTCGAGGATGTCCGATTCGGTCTCGATGTCGGGGTAGCCGATGCTCGCCTTCATCATGAAGCGATCGAGCTGCGCCTCGGGAAGCCGGTAGGTGCCGTCCATGTCGATCGGGTTCTGCGTCGCGATCACCATGAACGGCCGCGAGGTCGGCCGAGTGGTCGCGTCGGTCGTCACCGCCGCCTCGTCCATGACCTCGAGCAGCGCGGACTGGGTCTTGGGTGAGGCGCGGTTGATCTCGTCGGCGAGGACGATGCTCGCGAACACCGGTCCCGGCCGGAACTCGAACTCCATGGTCGATTGGTTCCAGATCGATCCGCCGGTCACGTCGGAAGGCAACAGGTCGGGAGTGAACTGGATGCGGGCGTACGGGGCGTCGATCGATCGGGCGAGCGCCTTCGCCAGCGAGGTCTTGCCGGTTCCCGGGACGTCTTCGACGAGGAAGTGCCCCTCGGCGGTGAGGCAGACGGCGGCCAGTCGCAAGACGTCGTGCTTCCCGATGATCACTTGCTCCATGGAGCGCACGAGCTGATCGAACGCGGTCTGGAACCACTGGAAGTGTTCGTTCGTCATCGGCATCTGCTGCGGTGGAGAGGGAGGGTCCATGGCTTCCGTCCGCGCCCTGTCAAGGGACGATCAGGGTCTGGGTCACGGGCGGCCCTCCACCGTAGGTGTGGACAGACCCGCCGTCGTCACGCCAGGAGGCGCTGTACTCGTAGGTGCCCGCGCCGAGCGTCAGGGGTGGGAACGAGACCACCTGGGCCTGGCCCGGCTTCAGGCACACCGGCGCGGCGCCGATCGATCGGTCCGCCGGCGGCGCGGTGGCGGTCAGCGTGAGACGTGGGCCCGGGACGCACACGGCTTTGGTTCCTGCGGTGATCGTGTAGGCGAAGGTGTAGGCGCCACCATCGCTGGTGACGGTGGGGGCCGACGTGACTTGCGGTTCGCCAGCCGTCGGGCCGGGACCGAGGTCGATGTAGCTGACGACGTCCGGTGAGATGCTGAATCGGCCGCGCCCGCGGGCGTTGCGCGGTTCGATCACGAAGACCATGGCATCGCCTGGCGTCAGCGTGAGGTTCCAGGAGGTGTTCGTCGTCGAGCCGATCTCGGTTCCGAACCCGTCCTTGATGGAGTACGTCACCGTGGATCCGCCATCAGAGACCGGTTGCCAGGTGAGCACGGCGGCTCGTGCGCCGATGCCGCTCAGCGGATCGGTCAGCACGGTGATCGGGCCCATGTCGCCGGGAAGATCGCCGGTCGAGACGGAGTTCGAGTACTGGCTCGTGCTCGTCGCCCCGGCCGCGTTCGCGGCGACGACCTTGAAGCGGTAGGTTCGCCCGCCCGGCAAGCCGGTGAACTCGGCGGTACGAGCCGGCGGCGCGGCAACTTGCTGCAAGGTGGCCAAGTCGCCGCTGGTGTCGGCGGGCACGATGGTGAACGAGATGACCTTCGGATCGTCGTTGGTCCAGGTGACCCGTACGACACCTGATGCGTCGATCGAAGCGATCACGTCCGTGGTCATCGCCGGCGGGTTCGGCGATGTGGTCGTCGTCGAGGCGTCGGGCTGGGTGGTCGAGGTCGGGTTCGGTCTGGCTGTCGTGGTCGTCGCTCTCGGAGCCGGCTTGGCCGGCGTCTTGGGTTTGGGCTTCGGTTTGGGCTTGGCGCCAGGTTTGGGCTTGGGTTTGGGCTTGGGCTTGGGCTTGGTCGCCGGCTTGGGTTTCGGTGCCGGCGGTGTCTGCCTCGGAGGGGTGGGCGGATCGAGCACGTCGCCGGTGGTCTCCTCGCCCGCGCCGGCCGTCGCGTCGCTAGCGCTCTCGATCGGGCGCCGCCCGCCGGAGGCGTCGATGACCACGCCGCCGCCGAGCGGGTCGTAGGCGTAGGCGAAGTCCGGTTTGCCCGTGAGCACCTTCACGTCGGGGATCGAGCTTTCTTCACGGCGCACTCGCCAGTTGAAGACGTGCAGCACCGACGGTGAGCCACCGATCGTCAGCACTCGATCGCCGAGGACGATGGGTGGTCGGAGGAACCCGGGGTCTTTCACGCTGCCGACGATCTCGGCCTGCTGCGTATCGAGCTCGACCCTCAGCACCGCCCCGGACCTCTGGTCGATCATCCAGCTCGGGCCTCGAGGGAGATCTCGCCCGGGGAGCACGCTCGCAAGACCGTCGGGCAGCTCGGTCGCGTTGGTCACGGCCTGACCCACGATTCGCCCGGCGCGCCCGGTGGTCTGATCGACGACGAGGATCGCGCCTTCCTGGCTGCCGAGAGAGATCACGTCCTTCTGCGCGCCAACGCTGATCTTGACGGTTGGCTCGGTGCCGCGCCCGACCACCACGGCACCCGTACCGCTCTCGACGGCGACGACCCGTCCCTCGCCGTCGCCTACGGCATCGCGGATGGGGTTGCCCAGCGCCACCTTCGATCGCTCGGCAAGGGTCTCGCGATCGAGCTCGCGCAGCTCGCCCGACTCGAACCCGATCGAGTGGACTCGCCCTCCGGACGCCACCAGCATCGAGTTCGGCCCGCCGATGCTCTTCGGCTCTGACACGGTGCGTGTGGCCCGATCGACGACCCGGCCGGTCCCGTTCCGGCGGTTGACCACGTAGACGTGGTCGTCGGCTTCGATCCATTCGCAGTTGAGCGTCGATCCTTCGCACGAGAACGCGATCGCTCCGTCGGGAACGCCCGACGCTCCGTTGATGTGCAGGCCGCCGCCCGGTGCGGAGATCCAGGCGGCGCCGTCGGTGAGCCGGGGCTGGGCGCTGCCGTTGCCCTGGCCTGTGAGCATCACCGCCACGGCCACCAGGACGAGCAACGCGGCGAGCGAAGCTGCGGTGATCGTTCCGAGCGTTCGCCAGTCGCGGGTTGGCCGGCCGGGGGATGGAGCGCTCGTTGGTGCCGCAGCAAACAGGTCGTCGGGCATAGGGGTTTGGGAACTCGTCGTTGGTGGGCAGGGCGACGCGGAACCCCGGCGCGCTCGCCGACTCCATCTTCGTATCGCGCTGGCCACCCTACTCTCGGGCGCGACGGTCATCGACGCGCTCGACCATGCCCAAAGCCCGTCGGCCGCGCCGCTAACGTGGCCCTCTTGTGAACCCGCAGGTCCGAGCGCGCGAATCCGGCGCGCCCGCATACGCTTCGGCGGACGAGAGCAGCGAGGAACCGGCGACGGCGGTGTCGCTCGCCTCAGACCGTCCGGTGCTGAACGAGCAGGTCACGGCGTCGGCCGCCGACCTGAGCGCCGGCCTCGACGCCGACCCGCCGGCCGACGAGGAAGCGATCCCGCCGGTGGTCATCGTGATGGTGGCCCACGACCCGGGCTGGTGGTTCGACGAGACGCTGTCGACCGTGGCGGCCCAGACCTACGGGAACTGGTCGCTGCTCGTCATCGATGCGGACAGCACGACCGACCTCGAGGCCCCCATCGCCCAGCACGTGCCGGGTGCCCATCTCCAGCGGCTCGACGCCAATCCCGGGTTCGGGGCCGCTGTCAATGAGGTATTGACGTCGGTGCAGGGCGCGGCCTTCTACCTCATCTGCCACGACGACGTCCGCCTCGACGCCGACACGTTGCAGAACCTCGTCGAGGAGGCGTACCGCTCGAACGCCGGTGTGGTCGGGCCCAAGCTGGTCAGCTGGTTCCAGCCCGATCAGCTCCTGCAGGTCGGGCTGGGCGCGGACAAGACCGGCGTGCCCGCCAACCTCGTCGACCGGGGCGAGCTCGACCAGGAGCAGCACGATGCGGTGCGCGACGTCTTTCTCGTTCCCGGTGCGTGCACGCTCATCCGCGCCGATCTGTTCGACGCGCTGCAGGGCTTCGATCCGGGCATCGACTTCCACGCCGACGATCTCGATCTGTGCTGGCGCGCCCATCTCGCCGGCTCGCGCGTGCTGATCGCGCCAGGAGCGCGAGTCGCCCATCTCGAAGCGCTCGGCGAGCGGCGGCCGGAGAACGATCGCCGGCGCTTGCAGATGCGCCACCGGCTCCGCGCGGTCAAGAGCAACTACAGCTGGTTCACGCGCGTCCGGGTCATCCCGCAAGCTGCGGTCCTCGCGATCGTCGAGATCGTCTACGCGGTCATCGTGGGCCGGTTCCGCCAAGCGCGCGATGTCGCGGGAGCGTGGCTCTGGAACATGCGGCGGCGCGGCGAGATCCGCGAGCGGCGCAAGCTGGTGAAGGCGACGCGGATCGCCCGCGATCGCGACATCCGGCGGCTCCAGGTTCGGGGCAGCGCCCGGCTGTCCGCGTATCTGCGTGGCCAGATCGGAACCGACCAGGACCGGTTGGGCGCGATGGCCGCGTCGAGCCGGCAGTTCGCCACGAACCTGCGGTCCGGTCGAGCCACGTCGGCGCTCATCGCCTGGGGTGTGCTGATCGCCGTCTGGCTCATCGGCAGCCGCTCGCTGCTCACCAGCGGCGTACCGACGGTCGGCGAGTTCGCGAGGTTCCCGTCGAGCTCGGTATCGCTGCTGCAGGAGTGGTTCTCGGGCTACCGGAACGCCGGGCTCGGTTCGACGGCACCGGCGCCGACGTCATTCGGCGTGCTCGGCGGCGTCGGGTTCTTGGCCTTCGGTTCGATGGGCGTCGTGCGCAACGTGCTCATCCTCGCGATGCTGCCGCTCGGTGCCATCGGGATCTGGCGCCTCTGCCGGCCCATCGGGTCGCGGCGGGCCAAGATCGTCGGCCTGCTCACGTACGCGGCGATTCCTGTGGGATACAACTCGTTCTCGGAGGCTCGCTGGAGCGGCCTGGTGATGTACGGCGCGGCACCGTGGATGCTCGCCATCTTGTTGCGGGCCTCCCGCGTCGCGCCGTTCGGCTCGATCGGCGGGATGGCCGGGCCGGGTGTTCCTGATCGCCCGCTGCTGCACCACATCGTGTCGCTCGGCTTCGTCACCGCGCTGGCCGCGCTCCTCGTGCCGTTCGCGGTGGACGTCGTGGTGGGCTTCGCGGTCGCGCTCGCGGTCGGTGGCTTGCTCGTCGGCCAGGTGCGCGGCGCGCTCCGCCTCGTGGGCACGGCGATAGGTGCGAGCGTCGTCGCGTTCGTGTTCCACCTGCCCTGGAGCCTCGACTTCCTCCAACCGGACTGGCAGCTCGTGACCGGTGCTTCCGCGCTTGCGAGCCACCCGCTCGACCTCGGTGCGGTGCTGCGGTTCGACACGGGCGACTACGGGTCGTCGAGCCTTGCCTACGGGGTGCTCGTCGCGGCGGCGTTGCCGTTGCTGGTGGGCAGAGACTGGCGCTTGGGGTGGGCGGCTCGTGCCTGGGTGGTGGCGCTCGCCGGCTTCGGCATCGTGTGGGCGGCGGCGATGGGATGGCTGCCGTTCAACCTGCCACCGGCCGAGGTGATCCTCGCCCCGGTGGCCGCGGCGATCTCTGTTGCCACCGCGATGGGCATGGCGTCGTTCGAGGTCGATCTCCCCGACTACCACTTCGGCTGGCGCCAACTCGCGTCGGTGTTCGCGGCCGCGGCCTTGGTGCTGACCGCGGCGCCGGTGCTGAACGAGATGATCGATGGGGCGTGGGGCCTGCCGCCGAGCGACTTCACCGCCACGCTCACCGCCGTCGACGGGGAGACCGCCGCGACCCCCTCCCGCGTGCTGTGGATGGGCGACGCCGACGTGCTGCCCCTGCGCGGGTGGGCGTTGACCGATCCCCGCGTGCGCGGCTCTCGCGACGGTGCGGTGGTTGCCTACGGCACCTCGGACCGGGCTCTGCCCCAGGTGCAGAGCCTGTACCCCGGCTCGCCGGGCGGGGCGACCCAGCAGCTCACCGATGCCGTCAACACGGCCGCCGGCGGCGGCACGAGCCGTCTCGGTTCGTTGCTCGCACCGATGGGCATCAAGTACGTCATCGTGCCCGACCGCCTCGGGCCCGCGCCGTTCGTGGCGAACGAGCAGGCGCCCTCGCCGAGGTTGCTTGCCGTCCTCGACGCCCAGCTCGACCTCACGACGGTGGAGATCAACAAGTCGATGCGCATCTACCGCAACGTGGCATGGGGCCCGGTGCGCGCCCGGCTTCCCGCCGACGCTCGGGTCCCGACTGGTGGCGATGCCCGATCTGATCGCGTGCTTCCCGCCATCACGAACGCGCCGGTCGCGCTCTCGAACGACGGCGGCTTCGCCTCGTACTCGGGCGACCTTCCCCAACCGTCGACGGTGTACCTCGGCAACTCGACTACGGGCTGGGAGTTGCAGGTGAACGGGAGCGCGGTCGAACGCCGGGACGCGCTGGGGTGGGCCAACGCCTTCCCCGCCGGGGCCGGTCGCGCCACGATGCAGTTCCTCACGCCGGCGACCCGGCCGCTCGCGCTGGTCGGCGAGATGGCGGTGTGGGTCTTGGGCGCCTTCTACCTGCTCCGCACGCGCGTCGCCCGCGACGAGCGCCGGCGGCTCGGCAGCCACCCGCCGGGCGCGGAGGCCGAGACGTTCAGCGCCGGCGGTGAGCCGGATGGCGATCCCGATGCCGGGCGCCGCGCTTCACGTCGTCGTCGTCGTCACCGAAGCGACGAGACCGATCCGCTCGAGGTGATCGCGTGAGTGGTCGCGTGCGGGCGGCGTGGCGGCTCCCGATCGTCTTCGTCGTGGTCGCGGCGTTCGCGCTGGCGATCGTGGCGCAGCAACGAGCCGCCCCGCCCGCGGCGACCGAAGCCGAGGTGCTCGATCCCGCGCAGCTCATGCCGGTGTCGCAACGAGCCGGGGTGGCGAGCTCGACGTTCTTCTGTGCGGGTGGCACGGCCACCGGCACCAACGACGGGTTCGCCGAGCACACCGTCTCCATCGCGAACCTCTCCGGCGACAAGCGGGCGGGGAAGCTCACCGTGTTCACCGACAAGGCCGAGCCGGTGGTCCGCCCGGTCGAGGTCGGCGCGCGAACCCGCACCGACTTCCCGCTGTCCGAGATCGCCAAGGCCGACTACGCGGCCGCAGTGGTCGAGATGGACGGTGGCGAGATCGCGGTCGAGCAGACCATCGCCGGCCCGACCGGCCGCGCCCGGGCGACGTGCGCGTCGGCGCCGTCCAACCGGTGGTTCTTCCCCGCTGGAAGCACGCGGCCCGGCGGGCGCATGGTGCTCGCGGTCTTCAACCCGTTTCCCGATCCGGCGGTGCTCGACATCACCTTCGAGACCGACGCAGGCGGGCGCACCCCACAGGCGCTCAACCCGCTCGTCGTGCCCGGCGGTCGGGTGACCGGTGTCGACGTGACCGGCCTCGTCACCGTGCGGCGGCAGATCGCGACCACCATCGTCACCCGGCCGGGCTCGGGCCGGGTGGTCGTCGATCTCGTCCAGAGCCTCGACGGCAAAGACGCGCCCGTCGCCAGTGGGCAGGGAACGACCACGACGACCGAGCACGGCGGCGACGCCGAGCCCGCCACGACCGAGCCAGCCACGACCGAGCCGGCCGCGAGCACGGCGGCCGGCAGCGCCGAGATCAAGGACCAGGGGGTGCGGGGGCTGGCGCTCGTGGTCGGTGCGCCCGAGCCAACGAGCACGTGGGTCTTCGCCGAGGGGCCGCCGCTCGGCGCCGGCATCGACGAGCAGTACGTGATCATGAACCCCGGCACCGAGCCTGTCGTCGCCGACGTGCAGCTTCGCATCGACGGCGAGCGCGAGGTCGGTCCGGTCGAGCCGTACGAGGTCACCGTGAGGCCGGGGCAGTTCGCGGCGGTGTCGATAACCCAGGACGACCGCGTACCGGGTGGCACCGGCCACTGGGCCACGGTGACCAGTCGCGGGGGACCGATCGTGGCCGCCCGTGTCGTGACCGCGATCGGCTCCGCGGCGGTGAAGGGCTTCAGCGTGACGATGGGTTCGCCGCTCGTCGCGACGAGATGGTTGGTCGCGGCGGCCGATGCCGACGGCTCCACGTCCGCCACGGTCACGATGGTCAACCCCTCCTCGACCACCGCGCAGGTCACCGTCGTGACCGCAGTCGACGGGTCGACGGGCACCCTCGAACGTTATGACCAGGTAGATCTGGCGCCCGGTGCCCGTTCGGTCGCGCCGATCGGCGACCGCAAGGCGGGGAGCAAGGTCGCCGTCTCGGTGGAGTCCACCCAGCCGATCGTCGTCGAGCAGCGGCTCGCCTTCGACGCGTCGTCGTTCTCCAGCGTGATGGGCGAGCCGATGGTCGGCACGCTGGCACTGGCACCGGCCGCGGCGGCCGGGCAGGGCGAGGCCGAGCCGGGGCCGGTTGGCACGAGTCCGCTTCGGGTCACCGACGACACCGGACCGGCGGGCACCGTCCTCACGCCCGAGGCGCCCACCGGCACGGGCACGACGGTCGGCACGGCCGCCGATGAGACGACCGAGGTCTCGCCGCCGAGCACCGAGCCCGGCGCGGCCGAACCCGGTGGTGTTGCCGACCCGACTTCGTCATCGGGTCCGTAGGTTCAACGGCTCAGAGCCCGAGCGCTTCGCGCAGGCGGTCGGTGTTCATGGTTCCGGGGTCGGCCGGTGACTTGTCGAACGAGCGGAGAAGGCGAACGAGGTCGTCGCGGTGCGTGGGGTCGGCCGCGGCCTCGCGAGGGGTCAGGCCGTCGAGCGCCGGGATCGACTCGTCCAGCCAGTTCTGCTCGAACGAGCGGATCGTCTCGTCGAGGAACGCCGCGACCTCGGGGTCGTCGGGGTCGATCATGGTCTCGGTGTCGCCCCCAGGGGATAGCGGTGCTCGGCGCATCGCTTCTTCGAGATCGTCGATCGTCGTGCGTGACTCGTCGATGACCGTCGCATCCGGTGCGAGGGCGCGCACCACGTCGAGCACGCGGTCGAAGCGCACCTCGCTGTTCGTCTCGACGCGGAGCTCGTCGCCGTCGAGCGTGATGGTCGCCCGGATGCGCTCCATGCCGTGCGTGGTGACGTGTTCGTACCAGATGGTCGTGGCGGCGTCGCCGTCGTCCACCACGTCATAGACGTCGGTGAGCGCGTCAACCAGCGCGTCGACGTCGCCGACCCGCAGCACGGCTTCGCAACAGACCATCGGCTCGCCTTCGGTGTTGGTGAGCACGGGAGGCGCCGAGCTGTGGGAGAGGAACGCCACCAACTCCTCGACGGCGGGTTCGCCGTCGAGCAGGGCGAGGAGGTCGTCGCGCTCGTGCAGCCCGACCGTCTCGATGCTGCCCAGCAGACGCATGGCGTCCCCGGCCGGCAGGGCGCGGGTACAGAGGAGGTCGCCGGCCTCGAGCTCGGAGGCGTTGCGGGGGCCATCAACCCGGATCCGATCACCGGTACGAAGGTCGCGGAGCTCGAGCTCGTCCCCGTACACGTGCTCGACCTCGAACAGCGACCGATCGATCAGCAGCCATTGCTCGGCCAGGAGCCGCTCGTCGTCGGGCAGCAACGAACCGCGCTCGCGCAGGAACGCGGCGAAGGCGCCGCCCTCGACCAGCACCGCGTCGACAACGAGGGGATCGCGGAGCGCCGCGAACATCGAGTCGTCCAGATCCCAAGCGTGCCGGCGCGCCGCCGCCGCTGCGATCATGTTGTAGCGCCAGGGGCCGTCATCCGCGTAGATGGCGGCCTTGAGGTAGAGCCACCCGACTCGATCCTCCAGCGAGAGCTGCTCGCGGCCGAGATGGCACTGCTTGTACTTCCGGCCCGACCCGCACCAGCAACGGTCGTTCCGTCCGAGGTCTTTGCGCGGCTGGGGCTCGACGGCGTTGAGCAACACCACCAGCTCTGAGTTGGCCGGTGCGTCGGCCCGGCGGAGGAGGGCGAGACCCCGTGTCGCGTCGCCGCGATCGGAGGCGATGCGCGCCAGGTCATAGAGCGCCGGAACGAACTCGGGGTCGTGCCTGACCGACTCGTCGAGCGACTGCTCGAAGGCGGCCATGTCGGCCAGGCGCTCGAAGGCCTTGGCCCGCAACCAGTACAGCGCCGCTCGCGACGCCCTCGCGGACTCGGACGCCCTCGCGGAATCGATGGCCGAGTCCGCGAAGAGCCCGAGGCCCGCCGCGCCGTGCGACCCGAAGCCCATCACCTCGACCTTCAGCGCTTCGGCGACGTAGGGGTTCGCCAGGAGCTCGACCATCTCGTCTCGAACCGACGCCATGTCGGCCGCCAGGCCGTCGTCGCCGTCGCGGGTGCTCCCGCCGGGGTCACGGTCGCTTTCGTCGCCTTCGCCGGGTTCGCGCGACGCGGCGGTGCCATCGTCGTCGAGGAGGTCCTCGAGGCCACCGTCGGACTCGAGCATCTCGGTGAGGCGATCGCACATCTGCGCCATGGCGATGACGGCCAGGGCTTCGTCGTCGTCGATGCGGTAGCGCCGGCCGACCCGACCGATGTCGCCCTCGAGTCGCCAGAGGCCGAAGCTGAAGCCGGGCGGGCCGACCAGCGATTCCTCGCGCACGAGGCCGAGGTCGTCGATCACGTCGGCGAGTGGTGGCAGTGGGTCGCGGAACGCGTGCGGGAGATCGGCGCACAGGCTGTGCACCAGGTCATCGACGCCCAGCGGATCGTCGCCAAGGGTTTCCAGCGCGAACACCGCCTCGAAGCCCTCGGCGAGTCCGCTCGGGAGCCCGGTGACCGCCGCCTCGTCGAGGCGTTCGAGCTCGAAGCCCTTGCTCGTCACCCGCAACCCGACGAGATCACCTTCGCCGACCCCGAGTCGTTCCAGATGCCCGTCGGGGAGGAGGAGGGCCTGCCCCGCAGGCACGGTGTCATACGGGATCCCTCGCTCGGCCAGCACGTCGTCATCGTCGGGGTCGACGTTGCGGATCGGCGTCCCGTCGGTGAGCCGCTCGAAGTTCGGATCGTCGCCGAACATCCACACCGGGTCGAGGTCGGGTTCCAAGCCGAGGAAGTCGTGTTCCAGCTCGGTCGCCGTCACGCGGTGCGTGAAGATGCGCCCGTCGAGCAGCGCCGGAAGGTACGCCACACGCTCGTCGGGCAACTCGGCCACCAAGTGGGCGGCGGTCGACCGGATCACCCGGTTGAGGATGTACTCCGGCTCGGCACCGAGGTCGATGTCGGCGATGGTGGCTTCGAGGAGGTCGTCGAAGTCGAGCGGGCCCCGTGCCCCGAGGATCGACTCCAGCGCGGCGGCGATCTCGGGGATGGTGGCGGGCCGGTTCGGTGGCATGATCGCACCGTACTTCGTCGTGTCGGACGTCCTGAACGGTCAAGCCGGTGACGGCGATTGCGACGAGCAGTTGTTGGGCGCGGGCGCGCCGGCGAACCGGTCTTGGGTCCAGATCACGACGGCCGGTGCGGAGACGACGCCGGCATAGGTGTGGTCGGTGCCTTCGAGCATCTGGTACTCGATCTGCTCGCCGTTGGCGCATTGCTGCTGGACGAACGTATCGGTGATCGACGGGATCACGACTTCATCGGCAGTGCCCTGGGTGATGAGGATCGGCGCGTTGATCTTCGACGCGCCGGGCGTGTTCGCGGCCAGCTCCTGTTGCCATGGCGGCGTTGTGGCCGGGTTGTTCTCCATGAAGCGCAGCTTCAACAGCTCGGCCTCGGGCAGGCTCGCGAGCTGCCCTCCGGTGTTGTTGATGCAGTGCGTGGCGATGTTCTGCGCCTCTTTGATCTGGGGTTCCGCCGCGAGCTCGTTCATGCTCGTGTCCGGGTAGACGAGCGACCATGACACCAGTGCGTACGCGCCGAGGATGTCGCCGACCGTCGTCGAGAGGTCGTGCTCGAGCAGCGCGCCGAGGTCGGTGGCGGGGGCGGCGGCAGCAACGCCTTTCAGGGTGAGCTCCGGCGCGTAGGTCGGTGCGAGCTGGCCGGTGAACAACGCGGCCTGCCCGCCCTGGGAGTGCCCCCACACGACGAAGCTCCTGCTCGCGTCGGCGCTGGGGAACAAGACGGCCGCGCGGACGCTGTCGAGCACCGCCTTGGCCTCGCTCGTCCCGACGAGATAGGGGTGCGGACCCTTGGTGCCGAGCCCCTGGTAGTAGGCCATGACGACGACATAGCCGTTGTCGATGAACGAGGGGAGGCCCGGGATCGTGCTCGCCCCCCCGTCGCCGGCGAGCGACGGAGCGCACGGGCTCGCTATCCCGGTCGTGGGATGGGCCCAGGCGACGACCGGGCGCCCTCCCGCGGGGGCCGACCCGCCTGTCGGCACGAAGATCGAGCCGCTCAGCGCGACCGGCTGGTTCGTGTCCCACGTCTCTGAGAGGTACAGGATGCGGTAGCCGATCGCTCCCGCGGGGACGCCGGAGGTGATCGGCTCGGTGCGCAGGATCGTGCCCGGCGGGCCCGCGGGCAGAGGCGTCGGCGCCTGGTAGAAGGAGCCGGCCGGCGCGATGGGCAACGGCTGCGGCGTGGACTGCACGATGACGAGCCCGGCGAGACCTGCGACTGCGGCCAGCGCCAACAACAGCGACAGCCCGACCCACAGCGGGTAGGCGCGCCCATGTTGTCCCGGCGGCCGGGTGCCATCGTGGCGTTTGGGCCTGGGTGCGTGCTCGGTAGCGTGCTCGGGCTCCGCGGCGTCGTTCGGGCGGAGCGGTTCGCCGGTCGCGTCCTCGCGGTGCGCTTCGTTGTCGGTCACGCCTTCGTCCATCGCCGCACGCTACGCGACCGGCGGAAGCTGTCATACACCTTCTGCATACTCCGGGGACCTAAGGTCAGCCGCACTGGAGGTGCTCATGGGGAAGAACAACCGTCAACGCCGAGCCGACAAGCGCCGTCGCCAACATCGGGGCCGAGTGAACCGCTCGTCGATGCCTTCGGGTGGCGATCACGACACGGGCACGACCGACTGGCCGGGGCTGATCTGGCAGCTCACCCACCCGCTGTCAGCCGGCGATCCCCGCCTCGGCGAGCGCCTCCACGACGCCCACGAGCACATGCGCGCGAACGACCGCGACCTGACCGATCGCCTGCTCGAAGACCGCGCCGAGCAGCTCCTGCGCCAAATGTGGGAGCACGGCTGGCAGCCGCACGATGCCATCGAGATCACGGCGCGGAAGCTCAGCCGGGTCCACCTCGACCTGGCAACGTCCGCGGTCGCGTTTTTCGGGGCGCGTGCCGGCAACGGCGCCGATCCACCGCCCGATTGGCGCGAGCAGATAGACGATCTCGTCGCCGACGACCCACAGCAGCTCGAGCACTTCTCGCTGGCGCGCTTGGCCCTCCGGGCGGGCGCGTCCCGTCCGGCCATGTGGTGTGCGGCCATCGAGTGGCTGCATCTGCTGCAGTCCGTTCACGCCATCTCCGAGGTCGGCTCCGCCCCGAGCACCTGGCTGAAGGGAGCTACGTTCGAGAACGTGCCGGCCGATCATCTCGATCCGAAGATCCTGACCAAGGTGCGGGCGCTGCTCGCCAAGGCAGAGTCGACCAACTTCCCCGACGAGGCCGAGTCGTTGACGGCGAAGGCGCAAGAGCTGATGGCACGCCACGCCATCGACCAGGCGGTGATAGACGAGCAAGGTCGGCGCGATAGCTCGGCGAGGGCTCCGCGACCGAAGCGGTTCCGTGTCTGGATCGACGATCCCTACGCGATGCCGAAAGCGATGCTCATGCACGCGATCGCGGAAGCCAACCGCAGCCGCTCCATCTTCGACGACTCGTACGGCTACGTCACCCTCGTCGGCTACTCGGTCGATCTGGAGGTCGTGAGCCTGCTGTACACGTCCTTGCTCGTCCAGGCGACCACCGCGGTCGTCGCCGCCGGTTCGCGCAAGGACCAGTTCGGTCGCTCGTCGACCCGTTCGTTCCGGCAGTCGTTCTGGCTCTCCTACGGCGCCCGCATCGGTGAGCGCCTGAACGAGGCCGCCCGCACCTCGGTCGACGAGGCGACCGAGGCGCACGGCGAGAGCCTGCTGCCGGTGCTGGCATCCCGGCAGGAGAAGGTCGAGGACGAGTTCCGCGCCGCGTTCCCGATGTCTCGGACGATGTCCAAGAGCATCACCAACGCCGAGGGCTATCACGCCGGCCGGCTTGCCGCCGATCAGGCCGACCTCGCCACCCGCCGCACGGTCGGCGACGAGTCGAGGTCTGCGTAGTCGACGCAAGCAGCCCGCGCGGAACCTCCCGATGGCCTGCACAGAACCTGCACAGGATGACCTGCGCTTTTACCTCAACTTTCGGCAGTTTCTGGGAGCCTGGCACCCAACTCCTCCCCCCATAATCCCAGCAAGGCACGACCGCAGCCCGGTGCCGACCACGACGCTGAGGTCTTCTCCACGAGGCCCACAACGACGTGCAACAGCTCCGGGGTGCGGTCTGCCTTTTTTGGCTCTCTTGCTGTTTCCGTGGGTCACAAGCGCGGGGTCGATCAGGAAACGGGTCAGGCGAGACCGCTGGCTCGACTGAACGGCCGCGGCGGGGCGCCGTGTCTCTGCCGAACCGCACGTTCCACGTTCCGCTCACGCGCTCGACCGACGCCGCAAGAGCGCGGCGGGGGGCGGTCGAGGGCGGGGCGGTCACCAGGTTGGGCATGGTTCCGCTCGGCGGGCGGGAAGATGCGCACGCTGGATCGGCGATGCCCGTGAAGTGCTACGAACGATCGGCGGCCACGCCGTCGCCGCGGGTTTCTCCTGGCGGGCAGAGGGTGCCGAGGGGTGGGCCAGCGCCCATCGATGCGATGGCAGCAGACCGCCGAGGACCCACGGAAACGACAACAGAGCCCCTTTTTTGGGGATTCCTCGCGGGTGTCGCGTTCCCCCCTCGGCGGTACCCGGGCTCTCTGGTTCGCCTCGCTAGTCTTCGTGGCACGCAGGAGGAGGAATCGCATGGATGTGCGCCGCGTCGTCACTGGCCATGATCGCGAGGGCAAGGCGGTGTTCTCGAGCGATGCGATGGTGGCGCCCACCACGCTCTCGCTGCTCCCCGGCAGCGAGTTCCACCGGCTCTGGGGCGCGGACGCGACGGTGCAGTTCCCCGATGACGGTTCGATGCCGCCGCACCCGGGCTACTTCCCGCCCGTCGGTGGGTTCCGGTTCGGGCTGTTCACCATCCCGCCCGACGGCGGCGCCGGCGTTCCGGCCGACCTCGACATCGGGGCGGCGCTGGCCGAGCTCGAAGAGAAGCTCCCGGGCATGACCGATTACCTCGAGCCGGACAACCCCGGCATGCACACGACGGCGACCGTCGACTTCGAGATCGTCGTGTCAGGTCAAGCGACCCTCGAGCTCGACGACGGCGCCAAGGTCACCTTGAACCCCGGCGACACGGTCGTGCAGAACGGCACCAGGCACCGCTGGTCGAACAGCGGCGACGTGCCCGCGGTGCTGGCGGTGTGCCTGGTGGGCGCAAAGCACGACAAGGTCAGCTGACTGCGGCCACAGCGCCGTGAAGTTGGAGATGTTCAGTTCTTGAGCATCTCGCGGAAGGGTGTCTTGGCGTCGATGCCGGGGTCTTTCGGGAGGCCGAGGACGCGCTCGCCGATGATGTTCTTCATGACCTCGTCGGTGCCGCCGGCCACGCGCATGCCGGGGATGCCGCACAGCAGTTGGTTCCACGAGTAGGTGCCCCACTCGCCGGCGTCCGCGGCGATGCGGGGCCCGAGCACCGATGACACGAACTCGACGGTGCGGGTCAGGTTGCGGGTGAGCGAGAGCTTGGCGATCGACATCTCCGGGCCAGGAAGCTGGCCCGCCTTGATCTTGTCCATGGCGCGCTGGTTCGTGTACTTCGCCACCTGGAAGTTGATGTAGACGCTCATCAGCTCTTGGCGGACCAGGGGGTCGTCGTTCGCGCCGAAGTGCGCGACGAGCTGCTCGAGGCGGGTGATGCTCGACAGGCCCATGCCGCCACCGGCCGCGCCCGCACCGATCGACGCCCGCTCGTTCATCAACGTCGTGAGAGCGACCGACCAACCTTGGTTCACGTCGCCGAGGCGATGGCTGTCGGGCACGCGAACGTCCTCGAAGAACACCTCGTTGAAGTTGGCGCCCCCGGTCATCTGGCGCAGCGGGCGCACCTCGACGCCCGGCGCGTTCATGTCGATGATGAAGCCGGTGAGACCTTTGTGCTTGGGCAGGTCGGCGTCGGTGCGGCAGATGATCTCGCCGATGTCGGAGTAGTGCGCGCCCGAGGTCCACACCTTCTGGCCGTTGACGATCCACTCGTCGCCGTCGCGTTCGGCTCGGGTTTGCAGGCCGGCGAGGTCAGAGCCCGCGCCGGGTTCGCTGAACATCTGGCAGCCGACGATGTCGCCCCGGTACATCTTCGGCAGCAACTCGTCCTTCACGTCTTGGGTGGCGTGGTCTTTGATCGTGGGAGCGACCATGCCGAGGCCGATGCCGAAGAACCCTTGGTTGGGGATCTTGTAGCGCGATTCGAGGGACGCGTACGCACGGTCGTGGGCTTGGCTGAGCTCGCGGCCGCCGTACGTCTTCGGGCCGGTGATCCAGCCGAGGCCGGCGTCGAAGCGTTTGGCCCGCCACTCCTGGGCGCGCTTCAGCTCGAGCAGCTCGCGCTCGCGATCGATCTCCTCGAACAGCGAGACGTCGTCGGAGCCCTCACCCCACACGAACGCCTTGTTGTCGGCCTCTTTTGCCTCGGCGTTGGCGTCGAGGAAGGCCTTCACCTCGGCCTTGAAGTCGTCGACGGAGATGTCGCTCACGCTGTCGCTCGCCCTGTCGTTCATGCGGGCTCCCCCCTTGAACTTGACCGTACGGTCAACTTACGGGAGCCGGGCTCGGAAGGCCAATTCCGCCGGGAGCGGCAGCGTTGGTCGCGGCGACGCGGCGGGAATCGCTACGGGCGGAACGGGGCTCCGGCATCGAGCGGCACCCAGTTGTTGACATGGCTGTCAGTTCGTGGCACAAGGGAAGAGCCAGCGACCGTGACACGCATCCATGACAACGTCGCGGTCGGTGCAGCATCGAGGGGGCCGCTGTCGGAGTTCGCATCCACCGGTTGGTGGAGTTGCGCGCCCTGAACGACCTCCCCGCAACTTCACATCCTGACCGTCGAGCGATCTCCCACGCGCCTCGGCATCCCCCACGACGGGCCCGTGTGCTCGGGCTCGCTCCCTGTGCCCAGGCGCTTCTGGCCGTGCCGGTGAGCTCAGCACCCCTGATCTCACCGGCACGGGTCAGTGCTGCGGAGTTCGGCCCGGCCGCGGCCAACCGCTACGGTCGACGACGTGAGCACCCGCGCCCGTACCGTCGTGATGGTCTTCGCGCTGTGGACCGTCTACGTGTGGGTCACCCGCATCGTCAACGTCTTGTCGGCCGACGAGATGAGCGCACCCGGCAAGGTGCTCACCGTTGTGCTCTCGCTGTCGTTGATCGCTCTTGCTGGCGCCGCGGTCTGGTCGGCGTGGACCGCTCGGGCACCGCGCATCATCGCGATCTTCGCGGGCTGGACCGTCGCGGTCTGGGTCGTGCGGCTGCCGACCATCCTCACGCTGTCCGGTGTCGACGTGCCGTTCAAGGTCGTGCACAGCGTGCTGGCGGTGATCTCGGTCGGTCTGGCCGTTGCCGCGTGGCGGGTGACGACGGTTTCTCACGAGCGCGAGCCGGCCGGTACCTTGTACTGACCTATGGGCCAGCCCGTCACCGTCATCGAGAAGCCGACCAGCACACCCGGCGTCATCCGGTACGAGATCAACCGCACCGTCACCGGCACCGGCCATGAGGTCTATCGCTCCATCGACGATGCGCAGGGCGACGCACCGAGCGACTTGCTGGGGCGCGTGCTGTTCGGGCATGGCGGCATCGCCAGCGTGCACATCTACGGCAACGTCATCACCGTGCACCTGGCCGATGGCGCGGCGAGCACAGGGATCAGGGAAGCGATCGAGAACGTCTACATCTTCTACAAGGAGGGTGTGGAGGTCGCGCCGCCGGCGTAGCGCGCAATCGCCCCCGCCCAGCGCCGAACGGCGAGTGAACGGGGGCGATCGTGAGACTTCAGCCTTGCTTCGAGCTCAGCTCTCGGCCGGAGGAGCCGGCTGCTCGGCGAGCTGTTCCTTCAGATTCTCGACCGTCTGCTCGGCGATCTCATGGCGGATCACCTTGACCGGGTTGTAGGGCTTGAAAGCTTCGGCCATCTCGTCGGCATCGCCGGACGCGCCCATGAGCAAGAGGATGGACGTGCCGTTGGTCAGCTCGGCCTTGACCTCGTCGATCATCTTCTCGTCGAGGCCGGAGTTCTTCATGGCCTTGCCGATGAGGCCGCCGACCGCCGCACCGCCGGCCCACCCGCCGAGGAACCACAGCGGCGGGAACCACCAGAACAGCAGCATGCCGAGGAGCGCGCCCCAGAGCGCGCCGCCGGTCACCGAACCGTGGGGCGTGTGGGTGCTGACCCGGCCCGACTTGTGCTTCTCGACGACGGCGACATCGTCGATCCATGCCTTGCGCAGCTCGGTCAGCGCACGTACGGCGCTGAGAGCCGCTTGCGCACCGTAGGTGTCGTTGAACTTCAGGATGATCAGGTCGGCCACGAGCCGCCCCCTCTCTTTGTTGTCCGCGTGGATTGCGGGCCGGAGTCTATGGGACATCTCCGGCCCCCGCGACCGCGGCGGGCACGATCCCCCACGCTGGCGTCGTCCTCGTTCCGGGCCGGCGACCGCGCCGGAAGCGGCGCGCCTGGCGGCCCAGTTCGAGGGTGGGGGCCGTGGGGTGAGGTGCGGGGCCGCGCCGTCGATCAGAGCGCGCGCAGCTCGAACAGGCCGCGCGCGACGAGGTACAGCCCGAACACGAGGCAGATGGTGACCCGGATGGTCCGACGGTGCCGCAGCACCCACTCCTTGAGCTGCTCGACACGATGGAACAGCGAGTCGGGGATCGTGATGTGCACGGCAAGGGGGATCCACACCGGCACGCTCGCGACGGCGAAGACGATGGCCGTGAGGGCGCCCTTCGACCCGACGTCGACGGTGGAGACCGCGATGTGCTCGAGGGCGTCGTAGTACAGGATCATCGTCGAGACGTCGCGGGCGGTGAGGACCAAGCCGACGAGCGCCCAGCGCCGCACCGAGCTGTCGTCGGGCGGGCGCCCTGTGCGCTCCTCATGGGTCTGGAAGCCCGAAGCGGCGCGGAAGCGGAAGTAGCCGGCCAGCGCCACCAGCACCGAACCGAGCACGAGGTCGACCGCCGCAGTGACGGCGGTGGTCGACGTCACGCCGTCGATGAGTGCCGGCGCGACCGCTGTGAACACGAGGACCGCCATGATCGCGAACGCCAGCCACGCGCCGCCGGCGAAGGCGAGGGCCTTGGCGCGCGGCCGGACCTTGCTCGTGAGGAGCAGCTCTGACGTGACGAACAACGTCGGGCTGAGCGCGGCGCCGATGGCCATGACGACAACCGCGGTCACGAGCGTGAGCACGGCGCTTCACTACCACGAATGGGTCAGACGGGCGGTCGTCGCCCGCCCAAGGCGTCTGCCACAGCTCGGAGCGCACGCGTCACGGCCGGCAGGTCGGGCTTGTCGATCGGGTCGATGACGTACTCGCGCACGCTGGCGAGATGGGTGGGCCATGCCTTCTGCAGCGTGCGGAAGCCCTTCGGCGTGAGCGTCGCCCAGATGCGGCGGGCGTCGTCCGGGCACGGCTCGCGGCTGACGATGCCCGCGGCCTCGAGGCGATCGATTCGGTACGTGCACCGGCTCTTCGACATCAACACCTGGTCGGCCAGCTCGGACATGAGGATGCGCCGGCAGGGTGCCGCGGAGAGCCACACGAGGATCTCGTAGTCGTCGAGCGTCAGCTCGTGCGCGGCGAGGGCGCGGTTGAGCCGATCGTGTGCGAGCGTGGCCGCTTGGAGGAACGCGATCCATGCCTTGGTCTCGCCGTCGTCGAGCGGTCGCGGCTTCGGCGTCGTCATCGGTCTTGGCGCACCGATGTGCCGGGGTTGGTGTGGACGCGGTGTACGCCGTCGGGATCGAAGTCGTAGACCACGACGGTGCGGGCCGCGATGTCCTGCCAGGTGCGCCGGCGGCTGTCGACGAGCATCCAGAGGAAGCCGATGCCGCAGGCGGCGAACGACACGAACGAGACGGCGAACCGGACCACGGCGCGGAGGAACTTCATCGGGCGCCCGTCGGTGCGCGTGATGCGCAGGCCCATGAGCCCCTCGCCCAGCGACCGTCCGGCGATGGTCCAGGCGCCGGTGAAGTACACGAAGAGCAGCCCGCTGATGATCGTCCCCGCGAGGTTCGGCCCGATCACGACGTCGCCGAGGGGCTCGGCGTTGAGCATGGCGATGGCGGCTTGGGTGAGGAACAGCGATCCGGCCGAGAGGGCGGCGAACGCCACGACGTCGATGAGGCCGGCCGACGCGCGGCTGACGATCCCCGCGTACCGGACGTCGTCCATCACTCCTCACCGCCCGGGGGGAGTGCGCCCTTGTTGCCTTCGGTCAACTCGCCCGCCGGCAGCTTGCGCCGAGTGACGCGCCGGACGATGCGATCGACGTGGTCGTCAGCATCGGCTGCTCGCGACCGAACGTTGTGTGCCATCTCGGCTGCTATTCCTGTCGACTGGTCGCGCACGAGGCTGCGGATGGCGTCGGGGTCTTCGTTGAGGACGTCGATGACCTGGGGCAGCGCCTGGTGCAGCACGGGCTCGAGTGCCTCGCCGATCAGGGCCTCCACGAGGGGAAGCATCATCTCGGGTTGCTGCTCGATGTCGGCGAGCACCTTCGGGAGCGCCTCTTGCAGGATCGGGTCGAGCGCTTCGCGCACGATGGCGGTCACGAGCGGCAGCATCATCTGGGGCTCCTGCTCGATGTTGCCGAGCACCTTGGGCAGGGCTTCGTCGAGCACCGGATCGAGCACGCGCCCGACGACGCTGCTCACGACATCGTCGACCTTCGGGCTGGCGACCGCGCGGTCGAGCGTGCCGTCGAGGAGCTGGGCGGCCTGCGCGCGGCCGACGGCTTCCTCCGCCTCGCCGCGCTCGATGAGCTCGTCGATGGTCGCCTCGACGCGCCTTCTGGCCGGGCCGATCATCGGCGCGTCCCACACCCAGGCGGTGAGGGGAGAGAGCCGAACGGCTGCCCGGCTGGCTGCTCGTGACACTTCGACGGCTCGGTCCGACGCCGCGAACGCCGTGCCGACGAGCAGGTGCCGCCAACGAGGCTCGCCGCGCTCGCCCTCACCCGCGTGGAGCGCTCTCGGGTTGCCGTCGTCTTGGTGATCGCCGACGATGGCCGCCGCCTGCTCGCCGACCGTGACCGCCGCCCCGATCGTCACGCGGGTGATCGACCGGATGCTGCGGGCCAGGCGCGGCTCTTGGGGGCTGTCCACGCCCGAGACGTTACGGCTTCTTGGGTGCGTGATCCTGCCCATCGTCAAGATCACGCCGCCAGCTCGGGTTACGACTTGGCGGCTTCGACCTCGAGCTCGACCTTGACCTTCTTGCCGACGACGACGCCGCCGTTGGCGAGCGGCTGGTTCCAAGACACGCCGTACTCGTCGCGGTCGATCTCGCCAGATGCGCTGAAGAAGGCCCGGGTGTTGCCCCAGGGGTCGGTCGTGACGCCGTTGAACTCGACGTCGAGGGTGAGCGGCTTGGTCACCCCCCGGACGGTGAAGTCGCCGGTGACGAGCCAGTGGCTGTCGCGGGCAGGCTTGACTCCGGTGCTCACGAAGGTGATGTTCGGGTGGTTGTCGAGGTCGAGGAAGTCAGGGCTGCGCAGGTGGCCGTCGCGGCCGTCGTCGCCGGTCGTGATGGACGAGGCGTCGATCGTGACCGAGAGCTTGGAGTCCTCGGGCCGCTCGGCGATCTCGACGTCGGCCTCGTAGCTGGTGAAGCGGCCGCGGGTCTTGGCGACCATCAGGTGGCGGGCCACGAACTCGACGGTGCTGTGCGAAGCGTCGACGGTGTACTGGCCGGCGGGGGGAACCTCCCGGCCGTCGACGACGCGGGCGGTGGATTGCGGGGTGGCGACATCAGTCATGGTTGTTGTTCCTCCGTTGGGGTATGTCACGTCACAACGGAGGCCCGCCCTTCAATATTTCAGATTTGAACGAAAAAGATCCAGATCTGAACTATGTCGGCGAGCAGACGGCCGCGACCGGGGACGGTGGATCACGGTAAGACGGTGTCGGTGTCAGTGCCGGAGCGGAGGATGCGACCCGCGAGCGTGCCGGTCGCGGCGTTGTCGCGCACGGTCTCGATGCCGTTGACCAGCACGTGCGTGATGCCCTGCGCGCCGGCGGTGAGGCGGGCCGTGCCGCCCGGGAGATCCTCGACGAGGGTCGCTTGCTCGGAGTTGACCGTCTCGGGGTCGAACACGACGAGGTCGGCGACGAATCCCTCTCGCACGACGCCGCGGTTGTGGAGACCGAACAGCTCGGCCGGCTGCTCGGTCATCATGTGGATGGCGCGCTCGATCGGTACGAGCTTGCGCCCGCGGATGGTGTCGGCGAGGAAGCGGGTCGTGTAGGTCGAACCGCACATGCGATCGAGGTGGGCGCCGGCGTCCGAGCCCCCAAGCATGGCGCGATCGTCGGCCCACACCTGCTGGCGCAGCGACCAGGACGCGTCGTCGTTGTCGGTCGGCCGGGGCCACAGCACGGTGCGCAGATCGTCCTCCAGCACGATGTCGAGAAGCGTGTCGAACGGGTTGCCGTCGCCCCGCTCTGCCGCGATGTCGGCGACGACCTTCCACTTCAAGCCTTCGTTGGCCTTCGAGTACGTATCGCCGATGACGTAGTTCCCGAAGTCGGTGAGGCGGGCGAACACGCCGACGTCGTCGCCGCACGACCGGCGCAGCATCTCGGCTCGGACCTGCTGATCGCGGAGCTTCGTCATGCGCTCGTCGAGGGGGAGGTTCAAGACGTCGCCCCACCCCGGGAGCATGTTGAGCGCGCAGTAGTTGCGGAAGCTCATGTTCATCGGGACGAGCACCGGCATGGTGAGGGCGACGATCTTTCCGCCCCGGGCGGCCGCCTTCGTTCCGGCGTCGAGCTGGTGCCATGGCTGGTCGGGTCGCTTCGAGTCGACGGTCAGCACGTTCCAGTTGATCGGGCGGTTGGCCGCGGCGGACATCTCCGTGAGGAGATCGATGTCGTCGTCGCTGAAGTACTCGAGGCAGCCGTCGACGATGCCCTCGAGCGTGGTGCCATCGTGCGCGCCGACCTCCGTGCAGAGCGCGACCAGCTCGTCCCGGTTCGCCCACCGAGACGCAACCGGCTGGCCGTCGCCATCGGAGTGCGTGCGCGAGAGCGTGGTCGAGAGGCCGAGAGCTCCGGCCGCGATGGATTCGCGAAGGAGGTGCACCATGCCGTCGAGCTGCTCGCTCGTCGCTTCGTTCCCGACCGCAGCCTCGCCCATCACGTAGCGGCGGATCGCGCAGTGGCCGACGAGGAAGCCGACGTTGATGGCGACGTTGCCCTCGAGCCGGTCGAGGTAGTCGCCGAAGGTGTGCCAGTCCCAACGCACCCCGCTTTCGAGGGCTTGCAGCGGCATGCCTTCGACCTTTGCCATCATGCGGCGGGTGTAGTCGGCGTCTTCGGGCTTGATGGGGGCGAGGCTGAACCCACAGTTGCCGGCGATCATGCTCGTGACGCCATGGACGTTGGATGGGGTGGCGTAGGGATCCCAGAAGAGCTGGGCGTCGTAGTGCACGTGCGGGTCGACGAACCCGGGGCATACCACGAGCCCGGTCGCGTCGATGGTGTTGGCCGCGTCGGCGGTGATCGTGCCGGCCTCGGCGACGGCCACGATCGTCCCGTCCCGAACGCCGATGTCGGCGGGCCGGGCGGGCAAGCCGGTGCCGTCGATGAGTTGTCCGCCGACGATGAGATGATCGAGCACGGTGGCCTCCCTGGCTGCTCCGACGGGTTGCCGTCAGGTTCCTGACGCCCCGTCAGATTAGCAAGCCGCCCGCCGGGATCCGGCATCGGCCGGCCGTTGCGGTCGCCTTTCTGACGACCCGTCAGGTATGGTGCCTCCATGCGAGGCATCATCAGCTACGGCGGGTACGTGCCTTGGTGGCGGTTGCCGCGCGAGGCCATAGCGGCGGCGCACGGTGGCTCGGCCGAGAAGGGGACGCGCTCGGTCGCGTCCTACGACGAGGACACGACCTCGATGGGTGTCGAGGCGGCGCGGCTCGCGCTCGGTGCTCTCGGCGACGATGCCCGACAGGTACCCGCCACGCTGTGGTTCTCCACGGCCGAGCCGTCCTACGCCGACAAGACCAACGCCACGACGGTGCATGCCGCCCTCCGCCTCGATCGTGAGGTGCCGGCGTTCGATGCGGTCGGCGCGGTCCGGTCTGCAACCGGCGCGCTGCTCGCGGCCCTGAACGGATCGGGCACGAGCCTCGTCGTCTCGTCCGGCGCGCGCACTGGCCTACCGGGCTCGCCCGACGAGCGCGACGGCGGCGACGGTGCGGCTGCGTTCATCATCGGCGACGACGCGTCGCCGGCTCCTGTCATCGCCGAGCTGCTCGGGTCCGCGTCGACCACCGAAGAGTTCGTAGATCGGTGGCGGGTGCCCGGCGAGCCGCGCTCGCGGTCGTGGGAAGAGCGGTTCGGCGAGACCCGCTACGTGCCGCTCGGCACCCAGGCGTGGAAGCTCGCGCTCGACGACGCCGGCGTGGCGGCGGAAGACATCAGGTCGGTGATCGTCACCGGCACCCACGCGCGAGCGGTCAGGCAGGTGGCGAGGTCCGTCGGTTCGGGAACCGGCGGCGTCGCGGACGACTTGTCGGTGACCATCGGGAACGCCGGTGCCGCACAGGCCGGCCTCGCACTCGCAAACGCGCTCGACACGGCGAGCCCGGGCGACATCGTGGCGGTCGTCGTGCTCGCCGACGGTGCCGACGTCGTGCTCTTCCGGGCGACCGGCGCGATCGCGGCGTACCAGCGCGCCACGACCATCGCGCAACAGGTCGAGTCGGGGAACGAGTCGCTGCCGTACCTGAAGTTCCTCACGTGGAAGCAGATGGTCACGGTGCAGCCGCCGAACCGCCCTGAGCCGGCCCGGGCCTCCTCATCCGCCGCGGCTCGCAACGAGGATTGGAAGTACGGCTTCGTCGGCTCGCAGGATCGCACGACCGGTACGCCCCACCTCCCGCCGGCGCGCGTCTCGTACAAGGGTGGGGCCGTCGACGACATGCTGCCGCTACCGCTGGCCGAGGCGACCGGCACCATCGTCACGTTCACCGTCGACCGGCTGGCGTACTCGCCCAGCCCACCGATCGTGTTCGCGGTGGTCGACTTCGATGTCGGCGGCGAGGCCGCGGCCCGCATGCCGATCGAGCTGACCGACGTGATCGCGGATGGCGTGCAGATCGGCGATCGCGTCGGGATGACCTTCCGCCGCCTCAACCAGGCCGACGGCATCCAGAACTACTTCTGGAAGGCCAAGCCGGTCCGCTGACACGGGTGCCCGCCTGGGAGGAGCTAGGAGACCGCTATGGGATCGCATGGGATCAAGGACAAGGTGGCCATCGTCGGGATGGGCTGCACGCCGTTCCGCGAGCACTGGGACAAGGGCACCGACGATCTGCTCGTGGATGCGTTCACCGAGACGATCGCCGACGCGGGCGTCGAGAAGGACGCGATCGACGCCTACTGGCTCGGCACCGCGCAATCGGGGATGAGCGGCATCACCGCTGCGGCACCGCTCAAGCTCGACAACAAACCCGTCACCCGGGTCGAGAACTACTGCGCGTCCGGCAGCGAGGCTTTGCGCCAAGCGGCCTACGCGGTGGCGAGCGGCGCCTACGACGTGGCGATGGCGATCGGGGTCGAGAAGGTGAAGGACTCGGGGTACCAAGGGCTCAACGCGTTCCCGATCCCCAACGACGGCACCGCTCGCACGTTGACCGCGGCGGCGATGTTCTCGCTGGTCGCGCCCGCATACGCCAGGAAGTACGGCGTGGACGAAGACGAGCTCAAGCGGGTGCTCGCTCGTATCGCCTCGAAGAACCACTACAACGGCGCCCGCAACCCGCGGGCCCAGTTCCGGCGCGAGATGGACGTCGATGCCATCTGCAAGGCGCCCGCGGTTGCAGGCCGGCTCGGGGTCTTCGATTGTGCGGGGGTGGCCGATGGTGCCGCGGCGGCCATCTTGGTTCGCGCCGAGGACGCGGCGGCCTACACCGACTCGCCCCTCTACCTCAAGGCGCTGTCTTTCGTGGCCGGCAACGGCAGCGGGCTCATCGACGCCGGCTACGACTACACGACGTTTCCCGAGGTGGCGCGCTGCGCCGCCGACGCGTACGCGCAAGCGGGCGTCACCGATCCCCGGCGCGAGATCGCCATGGCGGAGGTGCACGACTGCTTCACGCCGACCGAGCTCGTCCTCATGGAAGACCTCGGGTTCTCCCACCGGGGCGAGGCATGGAAAGACGTCGAAGCCGGCGCGTTCGATCTCGCGGGTGAGCTACCGGTCAACCCCGACGGCGGGCTCAAGTCGTTCGGGCACCCGGTCGGCGCGAGTGGCCTGCGCATGCACTTCGAGAACTGGCTGCAGCTCCGGCACGAAGCCCCCGACGACCGGCAGATCGCGCTCGACCCGTCCCGCCCTTACGGCCTGGTGCACAACCTCGGCGGCTATCCGGGCGAGATGGTCAGCTTCGTCAGCATCGTCGGCACAGCACTCGGGTGAACGACTGGCGGCGGCCGGAGTGATCTTCCTCTAGCGTCGGCAGCGAACGAAGCGGACGAGGTTGGTTCGCGCCGGCCGCAGCCACACGGGTGCTCGCACCCGTTCGCCCATGCAAGCGTGCGAGGAGAAGGTGACGTGATCCGCAGACTGGTCCTGGCGATGGCGGCCGTCGTGCTCGCCGCCGGCTGTGGAGCTGACACGGCGCGGCGCGACGGTGTGGGCAATGCCGTCGGCTCGGCGCTCGCCGACACCGACCAGAGCACCCCGGCGCGGCCGGTGGGAACGCTTGCGATCCCCAAGGCCGGCCTGCAGTCGACCCTGAACACGTTGTTCACCGACCATGTCCGGCTGGTGCTCGCCACAACCAACCTGAGCGCGAGCGGTCAGGCTGGCGGTGCAACGGCAGAACGCGCCGAGCTGGACCAGAACAGCGATGCCATCGTCGGCGCGATCGTCGGGGTCTACGGCTCCGACGCCGCCATCTTCGGCCAAGGCTGGCGCATGCACGTGCAAGCGTTCGTCGACTACGCCGCCGCGAGCGCGGCGGACGACGCCGGCGAGAAGGCGGACGCCCGCAAGCGTCTCGACGGCTACCCGAAACAAGTGGGCGGGTTCCTGGCGAGCGCCAACCCCAACCTCACCCAGCAGGCGGTCGCCGACCTCGTGGCCACCCACATCGCCGACATCCTCGCGAACATCGACCAGCAGGTTGGCGCCCAGCCGGTCACGTCGGATCTCGCCTTCGAGCACATGACGATGCTCGCCACCGCGCTCGCTGACGCCATCGCCCAGCAGTTCCCTGCCCGCTTCCCCTCTTGATCAGGTCGACCTCGACATGCTGCGCGCCGAGCTGCACGAGTTCGCGTTCGTGACCTCGCTCTTCGCTTTCGGTTCGCTTCTGGTAGCCGCGGGGATCTTCAAGCCCTGAGCCTGTGGCGGTTGGTCTCGACGGGCTCGTCACCAGCCGCGAGATGGCGGCTCGACGCGGACCGGTCGGCTTCGGGCGATCCCACACCCGACGTGATCTGACCGGAGATGCACGGGTGGGGTCGCCGTGGCACGATCAACGCCATGTCGGCGGCGGTCGCGCTCTTGCTGGTGTTGGCGTTGGCCGTCGCGGTCCTGGACTGGGTCGCGGTGCATGCCAGGCTGCGCGCCCTCGAGTTCGTGGCGAAGCCGCTCACGATCGTCACGCTCATCGTCGCGGTCGCGGCGATGTCGACCGCCAGCCGCGCCGCTCAGCTCTTCTTCTTGGGCGCGCTCGCGTTCTCGCTCATCGGCGACGTCTTCTTGATGACGAAGCGCGACAGGCTGTTCGTGTTCGGCCTCGGGTCGTTCCTTGCCGGCCACCTCGCCTACATCGTGGGCCTTTGGTTCCTCGGCGTGACGTTGCCCTGGTTCCTGGCGGGCCTGGTCGTCGTGGCGATCTTCGTCGCGACCATCGGGCTCCGCGTCGTGAACGGTGTCCGTCACGGCGCCTCCCGCGAGCTCACCGTGCCGGTCATCGCCTACATGGGCGTGATCTCGCTGATGGTCGCCAGCGCGGTCAGCACGCAGCGACCGCTCGCGATCATCGGTGCGTCGCTGTTCTACGCGTCGGATGCGCTCATCGCGTGGAACCGCTTCGTCGACCCGAAGCCCTGGGGGGAGATCGCCATCATCGTCACCTACCACCTGGGGCAGATCGCGCTCGCGCTCTCGCTCGTCAGTTGAGGCCGAAGCTCAAGGTGACCCAGGCTATGGGCCGATAGACCTACAACCGGTCGGGCCTCCCTCAACCCCGGCCGTCCAGGGGAGAGATGGGATGCACGTGCGCGCACGTCGGCCTGGCCGGCACCCGTTGTTCTTGCCGGCTACCACCGTCGCGGCGATCGTCGGGCTCGTCGCCGCGGCGTGCACCGTCCCGCCGCCGCCGCCACCACCACCGCCGGGGGAGATCTTCCCGGGGACGAACTGCGCCATCACGCCGACCAGCGCGTTCTGGCGGGCCGACGTCTCGGGCTTGCCGGTCCACCCGAACTCGGCCAACTGGATCGCCAACTCGGGCCAGACCGCGGGCAGCGGCGGCAGCCGCAGCCTCAAGGCCGACTTCGGTTCGGGCCTCTGGAACGGCGAGAAGATCGGCATCCCCTACAACGTGGCCGACAGCTCGACGCCTCGGTACAACCTCACGTTCGACATCGCCGACGAGAGCGATCAGGTCCCCTACCCGATCCCCGGCAATCCGAACATCGAGGGTGGGGGCGACCGACACATCCTGACGGTCGAGAAGGACACGTGCCGCCTCTACGAGACCTGGGACACCCGGCTCAACAACGGGCAATGGGAGGCGGGGTCGGGTGCGACGTGGTCGATGACCTCCAACGCCATGCGCCCCGACACCTGGACCTCGGCCGATGCCGCCGGCCTGCAGATCCTTCCCGGGTTGGTCCGCTGGGAGGAGTGGAACTCCGGAGTGATCCCCCACGCGATCCGCATCACGATCCCGCACACCCAGCGCGCGTATGACTGGCCCGCCAGCCATCAGGCCGGTGACACCACGAGTTCGAACACGCCGAAGATGGGTGCGTGGATGCGGTTGAAGTCGACGGTGAATCCCGACAACTACGACCCGTACCTCCGGCCGATCATCGTGGCGTTGAAGACGTATGGCGCGGTCGTCGCCGACAACGGCTCGCCCTTCTACATGAGCGGCGCACCCGACGAGCGGTGGGATAACGAGAAGCTGCAGTTGCTCAGCGCGATCCGTGGCAGCGACTTCGAGTACGTCAACACCACCTCGTTGAAGGTGGCGAACAACAGCTACCAGGCAACCACGGCAAGCTAGCGACGCCCCATGCGGACACCGTCACCTCACACATCAGGGAGGATCGTCGGGTAGACATTTGCTGGTATGCCCGCGAAGCGCACGACTCGATCGAAACGGCCCCGACCTGGCCGCATCGTCATCGACGAGGTGACGCCGGCGCTCGACGGCGGTGCGTTCCCGATCAAGCGCGTCGTGGGTGAGCCGGTCGTGGTCGACGCCACCATCTATGCCGACGGACACGATCGGTTGTGGTGCGTCGTCGCCCATCAACCGCCCGGTTCGCGTTCCTGGCAGCTCGCCCCGATGCACACGACCAACCCCGGTCTCGATCGGTGGCAGGGGTCGTTCACGCCTTCCGGGGTCGGGCTCCATCGCTATCGGGTGCTCGCGTGGATCGACGAGCTCGCGAGTTGGGCTGACGCCGCGCGCCGCAAGCTCGACGACAACCAGGAGATCGGCTCCGACCTCCTTGCCGGTGCCGGCATCGTCGAGCAGCGGTCGAAGGTCGCTTCCACGGAGCACCGGGTCGCCTTGCAGGACGCGGCGACGCGGTTGCGCGGCGGCGACAGCAACGTCGTGTCCGAGGTCGGGGCGTCGCTCGATCGCGAACCCGATGGCGCGTCCGTGCTCGGCGCGTACCGAGCCGGCTTCAAGGCCGCCGCGGCTGCGACCTCGAAGCCCACCCTCGACGTCCGGGTCGAGCCCGACCGCGCCGTGTTCAACACGTGGTACGAGCTGTTCCCCCGTTCGTGGTCGACGACCGATGGCCAGCATGGCACGTTCAAAGACGTCGAGGCGCAGTTGGCCTACGTCGCCGATCTCGGCTTCGACGTGCTCTACCTCCCGCCGATCCATCCCATCGGCACGTCGTTCCGCAAAGGTCCCGGCAACCGTTCGACTGGCGGCCCGGACGACCCGGGCAGCCCGTGGGCCATCGGCTCACCGGAGGGCGGGCACACGTCGATCCATCCCCGGCTCGGCACCCTCGACGACTTCCGCCGGCTCGTCGAAGCGGCGCGCGACAACCGGCTCGACATCGCGCTCGACATCGCCTTCCAGTGCTCGCCCGATCATCCGTGGGTGACCGAGCATCCGGCGTGGTTCGAGCACCGGCCCGACGGCACCATCCAGCACGCGGAGAACCCGCCCAAGAAGTACCAGGACATCTACCCGCTCGACTTCGACACCGGCGAGTGGGAGTCGCTGTGGGAAGCGCTCCTCGACGTGTTCCTCTACTGGGCGCGCCAGGGTGTGACGATCTTCCGCGTCGACAACCCGCACACGAAGCCGTTCGCGTTCTGGTCGTGGGTCATCGGCGAGGTGCAGGCCCGGTACCCCGAAGCGATCTTCCTCTCCGAGGCGTTCACGCGGCCGGCGATCATGCACCGGCTCGCGAAGGTCGGCTTCACGCTCTCGTACTCGTACTTCCCGTGGCGCCAGTCTAAGCAGGAGCTGACCGAGTACTTCACCGAGCTGGCCGCGCCACCGGGTGTCGAGTACTTCCGCCCGAGTTGCTGGCCGAACACCCCCGACATCTTGACGACCCAGCTCTGGGGTGCGCCCCGCGAGCTGTTCGCGTCCCGCTATTTCCTCGCCGCGACGCTGTCGCCGTCGATCGGCATCTACGGTCCCGCGTTCGAGCTCTGCGAGAACCGTGACGCGGGCAACGGCAAGGAGGAGTACGCCGACTCGGAGAAGTACGAGCTCCGGCAGTGGGACCGCAACGATCCCATCAGCATCCGCGAGATCATCGGCGAGCTCAACGCGTACCGCTTCGACCAGCTCGCGTTGCACACGCTGCGGACGCTGCTCTTCCACCACACCGACAACGACGCGCTGCTGGCCTATTCGAAGACACCGCATGCGGGGCCGTCGGTCGACCCGTCGCGGCCGCACGTCGCAACGGTCCTCATGGTGGCGAACCTCGACCCGCACAGGACCCAAGGTGGCTTCGTCGACCTCGACCCCGGCGCGCTGGGCGTCGACCCCTCCCGCCCCTACCAGGTGCATGACCTCATCGCCGACCGCACCTTCACGTGGGAAGGGCCGCACGTGTACGTCGAGCTCGACCCTCACGAGCAACCCGGCCACCTCTTCCGCGTGACGCAAGGGTCGGAGAGGTGAGCGGGCCAGACGTCTGTGCAACCAGCCACCCGTGGTGCGGTTCGTTGCACAGACGTCGTCGCCGGCCGCGCTCGCCACCGGCAAGAAGCCGGGTAGGAACGCCTTCTGCGTTCTCTCTGGCAGACTTCGAGGACGATGCGCTCTGACGCCGATCACGAGCTCTCCGATGTGCCCGACTGGTACAAGGACGCGGTCGTCTACGAGGTCCACGTGCGGGCGTTCGGCGACAGCGACGGCGACGGTATCGGCGACTTCCCCGGCCTGACGGCGCACCTCGACTACCTGGCGCAGCTCGGCGTCACCGCCGTCTGGGTCCTGCCGTTCTACCCGTCGCCCTTGCGCGACGACGGCTACGACATCGCCGACTACCGCGGCATCAACCCGTCCTACGGCACCCTCAAGGACTTCAAGGTCTTCCTGCGGGAGGCGCACAAGCGAGGCCTGCGCGTGATCACGGAGCTCGTCTTGAACCACACGAGCGATCAACATCCGTGGTTCCAGCGGGCGCGCCGGGCCAAAGCCGGCAGCCGGTTCCGCGACTTCTACGCTTGGAGCGACACCCCCGACAAGTGGGGCGAGGCCCGCGTCATCTTCGAGGACTACGAGACGTCGAACTGGTCCTGGGACCCCATCGCCGACGCGTACTTCTGGCACCGGTTCTTCTCGCATCAGCCCGACCTCAACTTCGACAACCCCGAAGTGCGATCGACGATGCTGAAGGTCGTCGACTACTGGTTCGAGATGGGCGTCGACGGGATGCGACTCGACGCGGTGCCATACCTGTTCGAGCGCGAAGACACCAACTGCGAGAACCTGAAGGAGACCCACGACTTCCTCCGCGAGCTGCGGGCGCACGTCGACGAGCTCTTTCCCGATCGCATGCTCCTCGCCGAGGCCAACCAGTGGCCGGAGGACGCGGCGGCGTACTTCGGCGATCCGCACCGCGGCGGCGACGAGTGCCACATGGCGTTCCACTTCCCCTTGATGCCGCGGTTGTTCATGTCGCTGCGGATGGAAGACCGCACGCCGGTGATCGACATCCTCCAGCAGACCCCCGAGATCCCCGACGCCAGCCAGTGGGCCACCTTCCTACGCAACCACGACGAGCTCACGCTCGAGATGGTCACCGACGAAGAGCGCGACTACATGTACCGCGCCTACGCAGCCGACCCCGAGATGCGGGTGAACGTGGGTATCCGCCGCCGGTTGGCGCCGCTGCTCGGCAACGACCGGCGCAAGATCGAACTGCTCAACGGCTTGCTGTTCGCGCTCCCGGGCACGCCGTTCGTGTACTACGGCGACGAGTTGGGAATGGGCGACAACGTCTACCTCGGCGACCGCGACAGCGTGCGTACGCCGATGCAGTGGAGCCCCGATCGCAACGCCGGGTTCTCCCAGGCCAATCCCCAGCAGCTCTACCTGCCGACGATCATCGACCCCGAGTACCACTACGAGACCGTCAACGTCGAGGGGCAGCAGCGCAACGCCAACTCGTTGCTCTCGTGGATGCGCCGCCTCATCGCTTTGCGCCAGCGTCACACGGTCTTCGGGCGGGGCGACATCGAGTTCCTCTTCCCCGAGAACGCCAAGGTTCTGTCGTTCATCCGCGCGACCGCGCACGAGAGCGTGCTCGTCGTGGCCAACCTCTCGCGGTTCGCCCAGAGTGCGCACCTCGATCTTCACGACTACCGCGGCGCGGTGCTGTATGAGCTGTTCGGCGGCACCGAGTTCGGTGTCGTCGGCGAAGCCGGTTACCAGATGACGCTCGGTCCCTACGGGTTCTATTGGTTCGCGCTCGTGTCGCAGAGCGCCGATCGGCCGGGCGTGGTGGCGACCGGCGAAGATCTGCCGGCGCTCTCGGTCGCGGCGGACTGGAAGCAGGTTCTGCGCGGCCGCGGCCGGAGCCCGGCCACCGTGACCACGGTGCTCCCGCCGTTCCTGGCCCGTTCCCGCTGGTATGCCGGCAAGGCCCGCAAGATCCGCGAGGTCGAGGTGCTCGACATCGTGCCGGCACGCGGCACCAAGGGCCGCGCGCCCGCGCTCATCGCACTCGTGCACATCGACTACACCGAAGGCGAGCCCGAAACCTACGTGGTGCCGTTGCACGTGGCGAGCGGCGAGCGAGTCGACGAGGTGCTCGGCGACCACCCGCAGTCCGCCATCGCGTGGGTCGACTTGCGCTCGACGGGTGAGCGGCTGCTGCTGTTCGACGCGGGAGTCGACGAGCCGTTCACTCAGTCGATGCTCTCGGCGTGCCGCAACCGTCGGACCTACGACTCGCCGTCGGGCGCGACCATCCGCGCGTCGGGCTCGAGCGAGCTGCGGCGCATGTTGCAGGGGTTGACCGTCGCCGACCTGCCGGCCTCGGTGTCCACCGCCGAACAGAGCAACACGAGCGTGGTCTTCGGCAACCGGGTGATGATGAAGCTCTTCCGCCGCGCGCAGGAGGGCGTCAATCCCGATCTCGAGATCGGTCGCTTCCTCACGGAGCAGGCGAAGTACCCGCACGCCGCGCCGTTCCTCGGGGCCGTCGAGTACCAGCAGGGCCGCCGGGCCGAGGCTCGCACGCTCGGTGTCCTGTACGGCTATGTCAGCAACGAGGGCGACGCGTGGCACTACACGCTCGACGCGTTGAGCCTGTACTACGAGCACGCGGTGCACGCACTGGACGACGCGGAGCCTGCACCGGACTTCTCGCGTGCGTTCGATGCGTCCGACCGCGAGCTGCCCGCACCGGTGGCCGAGACGATCGGGCCCTACCTCGATTCCGCCGAGCTGCTCGGGCGCCGCACCGCGCAGCTCCATGCGGCGCTCGCGAGTGGCGGCGGCGACGCCTTCACGCCCGAGCCGTTCACGACGCTGTACCAGCGGTCGCTCTACCAGTCGCTCCAAGCGCAGGTGCGCCCGACCATGCAACTGATCCGGCGCACGCTCGACCGCCTGCCCGAGCCGGCTCGTTCCGCCGCCGATGCCGTGCTCGCCGCCGAGCAACAGGTCCATGATCTGTATGCCCGCGTGCGCACGGGCAAGCTGGGCGGCCACCGCACGCGCATCCACGGCGACTTCCACCTCGGGCAGGTCCTGCATGCCGGCCGCGACTTCGTCATCATCGACTTCGAGGGCGAGCCGTCACGATCGCCGACCGAGCGCCGCATCAAGAAGAGCCCGCTCGTCGATGTGGCCGGGATGGTCCGGTCGTTCCAGTATGCGGAGCGCGCCAGCCTGACGATCATGGAAGAGCGCGGGCTCGCTGGTCCTGCCGATCGTGACGTGCTCGTCTCGCGGGGTCGCTTGTGGTCGTCGTGGGTGTCGATCCGGTTCCTGCAGGGCTACTTCGACGAGATCGATGCCAACGGCGGCACCGGCCTGCTCCCCTCCACGGCCGATGATCGGCGGGCGCTGCTCGACGCGCTGGTGCTCGACAAGGCGATGTACGAGGTCCGCTACGAGCTCAACAACCGCCCGCACTGGGCACCCATCCCCCTCGACGGCATCCGCCGCGTGCTGGCCGGGGCACGATGACCCAGGAGGACGACTGGCGCCGCGGCCTGGGCGAGCTGGCGTGGGCGGTCGGCGTCGAGCCGCAGTACCACGACATCTCGGGCGAGCCGCACACGGCCGCCGTCGACACGTTGATCGCCGTGCTGGCTGCATGGGGCGTTCCGCTCGCGCGGCTTGCCGACGTGCCGGCGGCCTGGACGTGGTGGCACGAACGGGTGGCCGCAACGGTGGTCGAGCCGGTTGTGGCCGCGCGCCAGGGTGAACCGCTCGGCTTCCGCCTTCGCCTTCCCGCCTCCGCGAGCGTCGGTTCGCTGCGGGCCGGGCTCCGGTGCGAGGACGGCACCGAGATCGAGCTCGGCACCGCCGGCTTCACCGAGCCCGAACATCGGTGGCATGGGCCGATAGAGACGAAGGAATGGTGGCTCTCGTTCCCGGCCGCGCGCCCGGCCGGATACCACCGCTTGCTGCTGGACCTCGGCGACGAGGTCATCGAGTCGTCGCTCATCGCCTCGCCCACCACGGTTCGCCGTTTCGCGGATGGCGAGCGCGCGTGGGGCGTCTTCGCTCCGATGTACGCGCTTCGCGGCGGAGCCAACGTGGGTGGCTTCGATCGGTTGGCCGAGTGGGTGTCGACGACCGGGGGTTCGGTCATGGCCACCCTCCCTGTGCTCGCGACCTACCTCGACAAGCCGTTCGCGCCCAGTCCCTACATCCCCGTCAGCCGCCGCTTCTGGAACGAGCTCTTCCTCGACACGTCCCGAGCGCCCGACGACGAAGCCGGGCCGTTCGACTACCGCGCCCGCGCCCGCGCCGTCCACCGCGCGCTCGAAGGCATGACCCCCGACGAAACGGGTAGCTCTTCGGGCATGCCCGACCTCGACCGGTACGCCACGTTTCGCGCGGTCGCGGCACGAGCGAAGACGGGATGGCGCGAGTGGCCGGCGCGGCTGCAGCGGGGCGAGGTCCGCGCCGGAGACTTCGATCCGCTGGTCGCGGAGCTGCACACGCGGGCGCAGCAGAAGATGCGTGCGCAGATGCTCGACCTGGCGTCGACGATGCGAGGGCGTGGCCAGCGGCTCTACCTCGACCTTCCGATCGGCGCGCATCCCGACGGCTTCGACACGTGGCACGAACGCGAGCTCTTCGCCACTGGCGTGGCGACGGGCGCGCCGCCCGACGACTTCTTCTCCGAGGGGCAGAACTGGGGCCTCCCGCCGGCGCTGCCGCATGAGGGGCGCCGGCAGGGGCACGAGCACTTCCGCGACTGCCTCCGCCATCACATGGAGGTCGCCGGCGTCCTCCGTCTCGACCACGTCATGGCGCTGCACCGCCTCTACTGGGTGCCCGACGGGTTCGCGGCGACCGAGGGTGCCTACGTCCGCTACCCGCGCGACGAGCTGTTCGGGGTGCTGGCCATCGAATCCGAGCGCCACGACTGCATCGTCGTCGGCGAAGACCTCGGCACGGTTCCCGACGAAGTGCGCGAAGCGATGGCCCGCCACGGCGTGCACGGCATGTACGTCGCGCAGTTCTCGCTGCCCTCCACCGAGGGTGCCGACCCGTTGCCGCCGGCACCGTCAACGGTCGCGAGCATCAACACCCACGACACCCCGACGTTCACCGGCTTCACGCACGGCCTCGACATCGCGCATCGAGTCGAATCCGAGTGGCTCGACGTCCACGACGCCCACGGCGAGTTCGAGCATCGGGCGGCCCAGATCGACAACCTCCGCCGCTACCTCGCCGACCGAGCGCTCGTCGATCAGGCCGGTGACGATCAGGCCGGAGACGATCGAGCCGGAGACGATCGAGCCCTGCTCGCCGGCCTGCTGCGGTTCCTCGGGGCGAGCGACGCCGCCTGCGTGCTCGTCGCTCTCGAGGATCTCTGGGGTGAAGCGCACCCGCAGAACATCCCCGGAACCTCGGTTGACCAGCCCAATTGGGTGCAGCGGTTTCCGTTCGAGCTCGGCGAGCTGGCCGACCTACCCGTCGTCAAGGAAGCATTGACAACTCTCGACCGCGCTCGGAAGGAGCCCTCTCGTGATCCTCGGTGACGACGATCTCTGGCTGTTCAACGAAGGCAACCACACGCGCTTGTACGAGCGGTTGGGCGCGCACGTCCTGCCCGGCACCGATGAGGTCAGCTTCGCCGTGTGGGCGCCGAACGCGCGGCGGGTCTCGGTCTTCGGCGACTTCAACGAGTGGGACCCGCGCGGCTGCCCTATGGAGGTGGAAGGGCCGTCCGGCATCTGGCACCGGCGCGTCGCGGGCATCCCGCCCGGCACCCGCTACAAGTACCGGATCGAATCGCGGCACGATGAGTACTTCGCCGACAAGGCCGACCCCTTCGCGTTCCACGCCGAGCAGCCGCCGAACACTGCTTCGGTCGTGTGGGACCTCGGCTACGAGTGGGGCGACGGCGACTGGATGGCCTCGCGGCGAGAACGCAACGCGCTTGGCGCACCGATGTCGATCTACGAGATGCACCTGGGCTCGTGGCGCCATGCGCCCGGCGAGCTGCGGTCGCTGAACTACCGCGAGCTCGCGCCGGTGCTGGCGCGCTACCTGAACGAGCTGGGGTTCACCCACGTCGAGCTCCTGCCCGTGATGGAGCATCCGTTCTACGGCTCGTGGGGTTACCAGACGACCGGCTACTTCGCGCCGACCTCGCGCTTCGGCCCGCCGCAGGACTTCATGGAGCTCGTCGACGTCTTGCACCAGCACGGCATCGGTGTGCTCCTCGACTGGGTTCCCTCGCACTTCCCGGCCGACGCCCACAGCCTCGGCTACTTCGACGGCACCCATCTCTACGAGCACGCCGACCCGCGGCAGGGGCGCCACCCCGACTGGGACTCGCTCATCTTCAACTACGACCGCCACGAGGTGCGCAGCTTCCTGCTGTCGAGCGCGCACTTCTGGCTCGACCGCTACCACGCCGACGGGCTGCGCGTCGACGCCGTCGCGTCGATGCTCTACCTCGACTACTCGCGGGAGGACGGGGAGTGGATCCCCAACGAGCACGGCGGCAACGAGAACCTCGGCGCGCTGCGCTTCATCAAACGGCTCAACGAGAGCGCGTACGGCGACTTCCCCGACGTGCAGACCTTCGCCGAGGAGTCGACCGCGTGGCCGATGGTGTCGCGGCCGACCGACGTCGGTGGCCTCGGGTTCGGCATGAAGTGGGACATGGGCTGGATGCACGACACCTTGCAGTACTTCGAGCGCGAGCCCATCCACCGCCGCTTCCACCAGGACGAGCTGACCTTCCGCATGGTCTACGCGTGGAACGAGAACTTCTGCCTCCCGCTCTCCCATGACGAGGTCGTGCACGGCAAGCGCTCGCTGCTCGCCAAGATGCCCGGCGACCGGTGGCAGCAGCTTGCCAACCTCCGTGCGATGTTCGGGTACCTGTACGGCCAGCCCGGCAAGAAGCTGTTGTTCATGGGCAGCGAGCTCGCGCCGCCGGGGGAGTGGAACCACGATCACCAGTTGCCGTGGGAGCTCCTCGACGACCCCGGCCATGCCGGCATCCATAGCTGGATCGCCCATCTCAACCATCTGCACCGGGCCGAGCCCGCGCTCCACGACCTCGACTTCGAGCCGCGCGGGTTCGAGTGGGTCGACACGTCGGACAGCGCAAGCTCGGTGCTCGCCTTCCTGCGCCACCCGTCCAAAGCCGACGGGCGGCCGGTGCTCGTCGTGTGCAACTTCACGCCGGTGCCACGCCAGCACTACACGGTCGGCGTGCCCGCGCCCGGTCGCTGGGTCGAGCTGGCCAACAGCGACGCCGAGGTCTACGGCGGCAGTGGCTGGGGCAATCTGGGGGCGGTCGAGACCACGGAGGTGAAACGCCATGGCCGCCCGCAGGCCCTCGAGCTCGCTCTCCCCCCGCTGTCGGTCACGTTCCTGGCGCCGGCCTGAGCGAGTTCGCGTGCCGTGTTCTGGTGGCGGATCTCGCCCATTCCGGAGGGAATACGCCACCGGTTGCGGGCAGGCGTCGCCAGTCGCCCATCTGGTGGCGGATCTCGCTGGTGGCTGGGGAAATCCGCCACCGGTTCGGCCGGGAGGCCGAAGCGGCCCGGTGTCCGTGGTGTGCTTCAGTTTCATGACGTTTTCCGGTAGCCTTCCAGCCGTCGAGAACGGCGGAAACCCTTTCAGTCGAACAAGTGCGGCTCCGCAGTTGGGAGCCAGGCGTGGCACCGGCTCACCGGTGACGGAGGCGTGCGAGCGAGATGACAGCTGACGAGAACGGCCCGGTGAGCGACGGCGACGCCGTTCCCGCATCCGCCGTGGCGGCGACCATCGAACCCGCGACCATCCCTCCCGCAGCGACGTCCCCTGCCGGTGCTCTCGCGGTCGACACGGGTACCGATCTGCGCTTGGGCAGCCGCTTCGCCACAGGCGTCGCCCAGTGGGTGCATTCGCTCGGCGTCACGCCCGCCGAGGAGGTCTCGCCGCATGCGCCGCCGGCTGGTGCCTTCCAAGAACGCGCCGTGGTTTCCCGCGTCGACCTGATCACCGTGCTCTCGGCCGTCTCGGGCCTCGTCGGCACGCTCTTGATCGCGGCGTCGGCGCCGGTGTGGCGCCTCGCGCCGCCGTCATGGCGTCTGGTCGTTCCTGGGGTTCCCCACCCCGGCTCGTCGTTCGTCAACGCCAGCTTCTTCACCGCGGGCCTCGTGCTGCTCGGGTTCGGGTGGGTGGGCCTCATCGGCCGGGCCGAGCGGCTGCCCGGCTCCGAGCGGCGCAAGTGGGTGACCGTGCTCGCCGTCGGGCTGCTGTGGACCCTTCCCGTCCTGCTCGGCCCACCCCTTCTGAGCAACGACGTCTACAGCTACGTGGCCCAGGGCGAGATGGCCAGCCGAGGCTTCGACCCGACCGCGGTCGGTCCCGTCGTGCTCGGCCGGGGCGATACGTTGCGGGCGGTCGATCCCACCTGGCGGACGGCTCCTGCGCCCTACGGCCCAGCGTGGATCGGCCTGAGCGAGGCGGTCGTAGACGCCACCGGGCACGATCCCGCGGCGGCGGTCTGGGCGTTCCGTGCCATCGTCGTTCTCGGCGTGCTGCTCGCGGCCATAGGAGTGGTGCAGATCGCCCGGTACTACGGCGTGTCCGAGACCGTCGCGCTCGCGGTCGGCATCGCGAACCCCTTGGTGATCATCTACCTCATCGGCGGCACGCACAACGACGCCCTGATGATGGGCTTCCTTGCCCTCGGGGTGGCCGCTGCGCTCAAAGACAGACGTGGTCTCGCCATCGTCCTTGTCGCGCTCGCGACCGCGGTGAAACTCCCGGCCGCGGCCGGGCTCTTGTTCCTCGGATGGCATTTCGCGGGCCTCGGCGCCTCGTTGAAGCAGCGGGTGGTCTCGGTCCTCAAGGTCGTCGGTGCCAGCGCGGCGATCATCGCGGCGATCTCGGTGGTCACCGGCACCGGCATCGGCTGGATCACGGCGCTGACCAACACCGGCAAGGTGATGGACACGTTCTCGCTGATGACGATGCTCGGCTACTTCGCCAGCGATGCCGTCAAGTTCCTTCGCATCACGGAGAACCCCGAGCTGCTCGTCGCGCCGGTGCGCCTGCTCGGTGTTCTCGTCTCCGGCTCGCTCTCGGCGCTGCTGCTGTGGCGGTCCGATCGAGTGGGGCTGCCGCGCGCGCTCGGGCTCAGCATGATCTTGGTCGTGCTGCTCAGCCCCGTCGTGTGGCCCTGGTATCTCCCCGCCGGCTTCGCGCTGGTCGCGGCCGCGGGCCTGGGGCGCTTCCGGCCGTCATACCTCGTCGTGTGCGTGGCCGCGACCGCGCTCGTGTGGCCCACCTCGGTCGACCCGATCCTGTTCCTGCAGGAGTACCAGCGCGTCCTCAGCTTCGGCGTGATCCTGTTGATCGCGGCCTGCGCGCTTCTCGCGCAGAAGTGGGCGGTGCGGCGCGAGGCCCGGCGGGCCATCCGCCGCCGCGAGGCGATGGCGCGCTACGAAGAGCTCGTCGGCGCGTGAGCAACGCATGCCGGTCACGGCGTAGCCGGTAATGTGTCCGCCGATGTCCAGCCGTCCCTCGGAGCCTCCTAGTTGCCATGGCCGTCGGGGTCGTCGGTCGATTCTTCGCGCGCGTCCGCGACGCGCTGGGCTCCGACGCGGCCGGCATCCGGCAGGCGCTGGCCGCGCTGCTGGTCTCGAGCGGCGGTGATCTCGTCGCCGGCCTCACGCTGGCCGGCCTCAGCGACCAACTGACCCTGCTGCCCGGGCTGCTCGTCCTCATCCCCGCGGCGATCGGCATGCGGGGCAACATCTTCGGCGCGCTGGGCAGCCGGCTCGGCACCGCGATCCACACCGGGACGTTCCGCATCTCGCGGCGGCGCGACACGGTGGTCGGGCAGAACGTCTGGGCGTCGCTCTCGCTCACGCTGAGCGTGAGCCTGGCGCTGGCCGTGCTGGCCAAGGTGGTCGCCGAGACGTTCAGCGGTGGCGAGGTGATCGGCCTCGCTGACTTCGTGGTGATCTCGATGATCGGTGGCGTCATCTCGTCGATCGTCGTCCTCGGCCTCACCCTCGGCGTGGCGTCCCTCTCGGTCCGCCGAGGGTGGGACCTCGACAACGTCGCCGCCCCGATCGTGACGGCTGCGGGCGACATGGTCACCCTGCCGTCGCTGTTCCTCGCCGCGCTGATCGTGCGGCTGCCGGGCGTCACGCTGGTAGCAGCGGTGATCACCGCGGCCCTCGGCCTCCTCGCGGTCGTCATGTCGGCGCGCAGCAGGTTGCCCATCCTCCGCCGCATCGCACGCGAATCACTGCCCGTCCTGATCGTGGCGGGGACGATCGACATCATCGCCGGTCTGGCGTTGAACGGGCAGTACCAGGCGGGCCCGTTCGTCGCCTTCCCCGCGCTGCTCATCCTGGTGCCGCCGTTCCTCGAGGACACCGGCGCGCTCGGCAGCGTGCTGTCGGCTCGCCTGTCGTCCAAGCTCCACCTCGGCATCATCGAGCCGGCGTCGCGACCCCAGCGAGCGGCGCGCGTCGACTTCACCATCATCTTGTTGCTGGCGCTGCCCGTCTTCACGTTGGTGGCCATCTCGTCGGAGATCGCCGCGACCGTCTTCCAGCAGGCGACGCCCGGCATCGTGAACATGGTGGGTGTCGCCCTCATCGGAGGCCTCATCGCCACCGGCGTCGGCATGCTCGTGGCCTATTACGGCACGATCGCCACCTACCGCTTCGGCCTCGACCCGGACAACTACGGCGTGCCGCTGCTGACCGCGTCGATGGATCTCGTGGGCGCTTTCTCCCTCATCGCCGCCATCGCGCTCCTCCGCATCGGCTGACGGTTGCCCCACGGCTCGAACGACGGGCAAAGATGGGGGACGTGCTGAGCGCAAGGGTGTTCAGCCTCGACGGCGAGCGGTCGATCGACGATCCCGACCAGATCTCCGACGAGGTGGCCAACGAGAGCGTGCTGGTGTGGGTCGACCTCTTCGATCCGACCGCCGAGGACTACGCGTGGATCGAGCGCGAGTTCGGGCTTCACCCCCTCGCGATCGACGATGCTCGCCGGCACGGGCAGCGGCCGAAGATCGACATCTATGACACCCACAGCTTCATCGTCGCCTACGGCGCGCTGGAGGATCACCCGGCCGACCTGTGCGAGGTCGACATATTCATCGGCCAGAGATGGTTGGTGACCGTGCGTGGCGCGAACGGGGTCCACGTCGCCTGGGGGCTCGACCATGCCCGCGATCGGTTCCGCCGCACCCGTGGTGAGCATGAGCACCGGGGCGATGCCGTCGGGTTCTTGCTGTACAGCATCCTCGACGACCTCGTCTCCGGCTACTTCGATGCACTCGACAAGACCGAGGACGATCTCGAACGGCTCGAGGCCATGATCTTCACGAGCTCCGGTGACTCGCAGCCGACGGTGCAAGAGCTCTTGCTCGATCTTCGCCGCAAGCTGTTGGAGTTCCGGCGCCGCGCCGTCCCGTTCCGCGACGTCGTGCTGGCCATCCTCTCCGGCGAGGTGCCGTGGGTCGACGATCACACGCGCCTGTACTTCAACGATCTCCTCAACCATCTGCTCCGCGTCGTCGATCAGCTCGACACGCAGCGCGAGCTGCTGAGCAACGCGGTCGACGCCCAACTGGCGACGCAGGCCAACCGCATGAACGTGATCATGAAGAAGATGACGTCTTGGGGCGCCATCCTCATCGGGGCCACGCTGGTCACCGGCGTCTACGGGATGAACTTCAAGAACATCCCGCTCCTCGACAGCGAGTACGGCTACGTCTTCTCCGTCGCCACGATGCTCGTCATCACCATCGGCGGCTACTTCTACTTCAAGAGGAAGGACTGGCTGTGATCCCGCCTCAGAACCGAAGGTTCGTCGGCGGGCGGCTCTGTGCGAGCGCTCAAGTCGTACCGGGGGACGATTCCATCGTGCTCGTTCGGTCGTGACCCTCGCGGCGAAAGGGTGAGGGGATGCCGCTGGCTCCGCACCCGATGAACCCGCCGAGCTTCAGCAGCACGGCGATCAACATCGCGACGAGGACGGCGTTGCGGGCGAGCACCGGCACCGTCGCGTAGAGCATCCCGCCGATCTGGCCTCCGATGAGCGCGAACTCGAGCGTCGACAACCCTCCGGCGGCCAGCATGAACCCGGCCACGAGGCGATCGCCGCGTGCCGCGAGGATGGCGGCGAACGGCAACAGCCACAGGACGTACTGCGGCGAGATGATGGGAGCGAAGATGAGCAGGCTCAGCACGCCCGCGAGCGGGGCGAGCGCGAAGGCCACGTGCTCGTTGGCGCCTTCCTGTCGGCGGCGGTGAGCCCACCACCACGCGAGCACGACGAACAGCACGCTCAGCCCGGTCAGCACCGGCCGGCTCCACTCGGGCATGACACCGGTGCGCCACGCGCCCTGCTCGACGTGGGCGCGGTCGCTGGCCTGCATGTGCAAGAAGATGCCGGGCAGGCTCTCGACCTGCCAGCCCTGCGCGCCCCGGAACGAGAACACCTCGATCGGTCCGCCGGGACCGGCCCAGGCGATCCATGCGGCCATGCCCAGCGCCATGACCACGACCCAGGCGACGAGCGCCTTCCACCGGCGCTCGAGGACGAGGAGGGGAGCGAGCGCGACCGGCCACAGCTTGGCGAAGATGCTGAGCGCGAGGAGTGCGCCGCCCGACCTGTCGTGGCGTCGCCGCAGCAGCGCCAGTCCCAGCGTGGCGAGGAAGACCGACAGCAGGTCGACGCGGAGGTAGAGGTACGGGAACGGGAGGAACGGCAACCCGAGCAACAAGTAGGCGACGAGCGTGCGCCGCCCCCACCCCCAGCCGAGCACCAGCGCGGTGCCGACATCGAGCACGAGCTGGGAGATGCCGAGCCGGATCAGCGTGTAGATCTGGACATCGCTGGCGGCCAGGGCGCGCACCAGCCCGTACGCCACCGGCGGGTACTCGACCGCGAAGTCGGCATACGGTGTGCCGTCGGCCGTCGCGATCTGCGAGTAGCGACGAGCGTCGCCGCCGATCACGCTCTCGTCCTGCTCCTGGCCGCTCAGCAGCAACAGCCCCAGCGCGAGGACGCGCGCGAGCAGCAGGACACCGATCAGGACGAGAAGCGCCCTCGAGAGCGGCGCCCTTGCCGACGGTGCGGCGGGTTCAGCCGTTTCGGTGGTGGTCGTCGTCATCGTCGTCGTCGACCCGGCGGAGCAGCACGACCGAGCGGGGCGCGGCCGTGACGCGGTCGGTCGACTTGAAGCGCTCGTCCGGTTCTCTCGGGAACCCGATCGCGGGATCGTCGGGCACGGTGTCGAGCACCTTCACCCATTCCTCGGCGTAGTCGTCGCCGGGGAGCTCGTAGTCGATCTCGCCATCGGACGCGTTGAACACGACGAAGAACGAAGAGTCGACGATGCTCTCGCCCCGCTTGCCGAGATCGGGGATGGCCTGGCCGTTCAGGTAGACGCCGATCGATCGGGCGTAGGACACCTGCCAGTCGCCGGCTGCCATGATGCGACCCTCGGGGGTGAACCACGAGATGTCGGCGTCCTCGCCGACGATGGCGCGGCCCTCGAAGAAGCGTCGGCGGCGGAACACGGGGTGGCGCCGGCGCAGCCGGGCCAAGCGGCGCGTGAACTCCTGCAAGTCGGCGTCGGCCGCCGGCCAGTCGTACCAGGAGACGTCGTTGTCCTGGCAGTAGGCGTTGTTGTTGCCCTTCTGGGTGCGGCCGAGCTCGTCGCCGCCGAGCAGCATCGGCACGCCCTGGGACAAGAACAGCGTGGCGAGGAAGTTGCGTTGCTGCCGCCGGCGCAGGCCGAGGATCTCGGCATCGTTCGTCGGTCCCTCGGCACCGCAGTTCCACGAGCGGTTGTCGTCCGAGCCGTCGCGGTTCTCCTCCCCGTTGGCGGCATTGTGCTTGTCGTTGTACGAGACCAGATCGGCGAGCGTGAACCCGTCGTGGGCGGTCACGAAGTTGATGCTCGCGGCGGGCGTGCGCCCGGTCGATTCGTACAGATCGGACGATCCGGTGAAGCGGTAGCCGAACTCGGCGACGGTGTGGTCGCCGCCCCGCCAGAAGTCGCGCACCTCGTCGCGGTACTTGCCGTTCCACTCCGACCAGAGCGGCGGGAAGTTGCCGACCTGGTAGCCGCCCTCGCCCACATCCCACGGCTCGGCGATGAGCTTGACCTGCGAGACGACCGGGTCTTGCTGGATGAGGTCGAAGAACGACGAGAGCTTGTCGACGTCGTGGAGCTCGCGGGCGAGCGTCGCGGCGAGGTCGAAGCGGAACCCGTCGACGTGCATCTCGGTGATCCAGTAGCGGAGGCTGTCCATGATGAGCTGCAGCACGTGCGGGTGGCGCATGTTGAGGCTGTTGCCGGTGCCCGTGTAGTCGATGTACCGGCTCGGGTCGTCCGGGTCGAGCCGGTAGTACGCGGCGTTGTCGATGCCCTTGAACGAGAGGACGGGCCCGGCGTCGTTGCCTTCGGCGGTGTGGTTGTCGGTTGGGAGGCCAGGCCCAGGTACGTGCCTCGCAGCTCGTCGGCGACTTCGGGATGCCGCTTCGTGAGGCCCTTGACGTGGGTCTCGTAGACGACCGTCTCGTGCCAGGGGGTGCGCGGGTGCCGATCGTCGGCCCAGTCGAAGAAGGGGTTGGTCACGATCGACTTGGGGATGAACGGGGCTGAATCCGAGTCGGTCGGCCCCCCGTTCGGGCCCTCGGCGAAGGGGTAGCCGAAGACGGCTTCGTCCCAGCGCACCGCGCCGTCGACCGCCTTGGCATACGGATCGATCAGGAGCTTGGCCGCGTTGGCCCGCTGGCCCGAGGCCGGATCCCACGGTCCGTGGATCCGGAAGCCGTACCGCTGGCCCGGCTGCACGCCCGGCAGGTAGCCGTGGTGGATGAACGCGGTGGTCTCGGGGAGGCGAACCCGGGTCTCGGTGCCGTCCTCGCCGAACAGGCACACCTCGGCGAGCTCGGCTGCCTCGCTGAAGATCGAGAAGTTGGTGCCCGCCCCGTCATAGGACGCCCCCAGAGGGAAGGGCTGGCCGGGCCAGAGATCCACGGGGCGAGTCTACGAGCGTGAGCGCACGCGGCTCGGACACGCCACGATGCGTGAGCTGGCTCTCACCCGAAGCCGGAACTGCCGGCGGCCGCGACGATGATGAGGATGTAGAGGACCATGAGCGCCGCGAACAGCCCGGTGCCGATGTAGCCGATGATCAGGCCGGCGAGGGCGATGCCTTCGCCCTGCTCGGCGCCCCCGGAGTTGCGGATCTGGCGCCGCGCCATGTGGCCCATGACCACGGCCGGGATGCTGAGGAAGGGGCCCCCGCAGGCCAAGCCGATCAGCGAGCACACCAGCGACGCGACGGCGAGGCCGTTGGTGCGCGGCGCCGGCGGGTAGTAGCCGGGGGAGCCGTAGCCGGTGAGCGAGCCCGCGTAGCCCGGTGAACCGAAGGTGCCCGGAGCGTAGCCGCCGCCGGCGCCGTAGCCGAACGTCGCGGGGCCAGCCGGCACGACGCCCTCAGGGATCACCGCGGTCGGCGTGATGGTCGGCGGGGCGGTGGGAGGCGACCCCGGCGGAGTGGCGGCCGGCACGGGTGCGGCGGGCAGCATCCCGGCCCGGGCCTGGTCGACGAGGGTGGTGACTCGGGCCTCGTAGGCGATGTCGACGTGCAGCGTCGAGCCGGTCCAGCGGCCGTCGATGTTCTCCTGAGCGAGAGCGGCCGCGAGGGCCGCGTGCTGGCCGGGCGAGAGGTCGCCGAGCGGGAAGTCGAAGGCGTTCGAGCCGTCCATCCGTGCCGAGCGTAGCGGTCCGGCGCCGGCCCAACCTCGGGGCGCGACCGACGGTGGGTGACGCGGGCGTGATACAACCTGCTGGAGATGCGACTGCTTGGCCAGGTCGATCCCTCCGGTGAAGCCTTTGCGGTGCCCGCGTGGGCCTGGGCCGCGTTCCTGGCGCTGGTGCTCGGGCTCATCGTCTTCGATCTCGTGCTGCACCGCGACGACCACGAGATCTCCATGAAAGAGGCGGCGTGGTGGAGCGTCTTTTGGATCGCGCTGTCGTTGCTGTTCGGCGGCGTCGTGTGGGTGGGGCTCGGCAACGATGCAGCCGCGCAATACCTCACCGGGTACGTCATCGAGAAGAGCCTCTCGGTCGACAACGTCTTCGTCTGGGCGGTGATCCTCGGCTACTTCGCCGTCCCGAACAAGCTGCAGCACCGGGTGCTGTTCTGGGGCATCTTCGGCGCCCTCGTGTTGCGAGCGGTCTTCATCTTCGCCGGCATCGCCCTGCTGAACCGGCTCGAGTGGCTGACGCTCGTGTTCGGCGCCTTCTTGATCTTCACCGCCGTGCGCGTGTTCCGCCACGACAACAGCGAGATCCATCCCGAGAAGAACCCGGTCTTGCGGTTCATACGCAGAAGGGTGCCCGTGACCGACGACTACGTCGGGCACGACTTCTTCACCAAGCGCGACGGCAAGCGCTGGGCAACGCCGCTGCTCGTCGTGCTGGTGATGGTCGAGGCGACCGACGTGGTCTTCGCGGTCGACTCGATCCCCGCCATCTTGGCCGTGAGCCGGTCGCAGTTCATCGTCTTCTCGTCGAACGCGTTCGCCATCCTCGGCCTGCGCTCGCTCTACTTCGTGCTCGCCGGTGCCCGCGACAAGTTGGTCCACCTCAACAAGGGACTTGGCATCGTCCTGTTCTTCGTCGGCGTGAAGATGGTGCTCGCTCAGTGGGGCATCCATATCCCGACGATGCTCTCGTTGCTGGTCATCACACTCGTGCTGGCGGTGACCGTCATCTGGTCGCTGCTCAGCGTCAAGCGGCACCCCGAGATGGTCACCGACACCGCGGAGACCCCCGAGCCGCAGCCACCCGAGCCGTCGCGCACGCCGCCCGCCGACGACGACTGAAGCTCACTCGGCCGGTTCGTCCCAGTCAGCCGCGATCGACTCGCCCTTCGGCAGCAGGCCGACCGCGATCGGCGGGAACAGGAGGACCGACACCACGCCGGCGGCGACCAGCGCGGCGGCGGTCGCCTTGTCGAGGTCGTTGAGCTGGGTGGCCACGCTGGCGACGATCACCATGAACGAGAGCGTGGTGCCCTGGAGGAGGCCGGCGACGAGCACCCGCCGGTTGTCGAACAGCGGGCGGTAGAGCAAGGCCGGAAGCCCGCGCGTGATCAGCAGCCCGACGACGAGCAGCGGGATCAGCAGCAGGCTCTTGGGCCGGTCGAACAGCGCCGAGAGGTCGACCTGGATTCCGCTCGTGATGAAGAAGATCGGGACGAGGAAGCCGTAGCCGATCGCTTCGATCTTGGCCTTGAGGCGCGGGTCGTCGAGCTTGCCTTCGTGGTCGAGGAACTTGAGCAGCGCGCCCGCGACGAAGGTGCCGAGGATGGCTTCGAAGCCGAGCCTCGTCGCGACCACGAGGAACAGGAGCAGCACGACGATCATCGCTCGCACCGTGAGCTGTGACGACGTCTCCGCGAATCGCTCGAGCGTGCTCCACACCGCCGCCGAGCGGTTGAGCCTCGCCAGCGTGAGCCCGAGGACGGTGGCGGCGACCACGAACACGCCCACCAGGAAGATCTGGGTCGACGTCGTGGAACCGGTGGTCGAGAAGAGGATCGAGAGCAGCAGCAGCGAGCCGAACTCGCCGATCGAGCAGGCACCGAGCACCGTCTGGCCGAACTGGGACCGGCTCTCGCCGGCCTCGTGGATGATCGGAACGACCAGACCGAGTGACGTCGCGGTCAGCGCCACGGCGACGATCAGGGTGGAGTCGTGAAGGTCGATCAGATGGAAGCCGTAGCCGACGGCGAGCGCGAGCGCGCAGGTCACCGCCCACGCCCCGAAGAGTCGGCAGAAACGTCCCTGCAGGATGGTCAGGTCGAGCTCGAGGCCGGCGAGGAAGAGCAGGTACGCCAGCCCGATCGTGCCGAGCACGTTGAGCGGCACGTCCATCGACACCCAGTCCAGTCCCGACGGGCCGACGGCCATCCCGATGAGGATCTCGAGCGCTACCGCCGGCATGCGCAGCTTCGGCGCCAGGCTGGCGACGAACGGGGCGAGCACGGCGATGATGCTCACGTAGAGAACCCCGTTGAACGTCAGCTCCAAGTTGTCTCCCGGGTGGTACCGCTCGTCGATTCTGATGGCTTGACGAACGCCCGGCAAAAGCTACTGCCGGGGCCCGGTCATCAGTCGGTATGCGGTCGATGGCCGCAGGCTGTCAGCCGTCGCCCGCGAGGCCTGGCACGCCGAGCTCGCGGCCGAACGCGAGGACGCCAAGGCAGCAAAGGCCCGTGCCGACGCCGACCAGCAGGACGTGACGCATACCCAAGTCCAGGGCTGGCTACGCGACATCGGTGTGGCCTTGGGGTTCCAGGTCTGGATCGCGAGCAACGACCACAACCGACCCTACGGGGGAGGCCGCCTATCAGACGGGTGCCGGCCATCGCTGCCTTCCTGGGTGTTGGCCGGCCCCGCGGCCACCGCCATCGCACTCATCGATGTCTTGTGGCTCGATGCCAGCGACAGGGTCGCGGCCGCGTTCGAGGTCGAGCACAGCACGTCCATCTACTCCGGTATCGTCCGGATGCTCGATCTGGCCTTGTCGGGCGACACGCAAGCTCTCAGCGGGCTCTACCTGGTAGTCCCCGACAGCCGAGAGGACGAGGTGCGGGCACAACTCCGCCGCCCCGCATTCAGCCGCGTGGCCGACCTCCAGGTTCGTTACCTTCCCTACAGCGAGCTCGACGGCAACCGGGAGGCAATCGCCCGGTTCGGTCGTGGACTCCATCCGATCGAGCAGCTCGCCCGCGATCTGTCCTGACCCCGGTGGAGAACGACGAGTACCCGTCGGCCCCGCGCCGAAGCGAAACGTTCTCTCTCTCAGTCCTACCACTGGTGATAGAAGCAGCGGTGTGAGCGGAGGCCCGGGCTCCACCACTTCCAGAGGCCGAGCGCGGCGTTCCCCGAGTAGTCGGTCCATCGCAACACATCGGGCGCGGAGACGCGGCGCACGACTTGGGTGATGCCCGTCTCGTACACGATGTAGCCCGCCCACGTTCCGGGGTAGTCCTTCGGAGAACCGACCTCAGTGCAGACCACGGCCGAGCGTTCGTATCGGCGGTGGCGGTGGGTGTGTCCCGCCGTGTAGAAGGCGGACGGCCCGCTCGCGCCGCGCCGGGTCGCTGCTGCCGCGAGGCGTTGGAAGAACGGGTCGGCCTCGTCGGCCGGTACGCCGGGGGGCCAGAAATGCGGGATCGACAGTGGCATCGGGTAGTGGTGCGCGGCGATGAAGACCGGTGTTCGATCGCGGCTCGCATCCGCGGCGGCATCGACGATGTCAGACGCAGCATGCCGGACCGCGCCGACATGGAAGCCCTCCGACGTGTCGGCGAGCACGATTCGCAGACCGTCGACATCGACGGCGGACACCGGTTGCGGCGGTTCGTAGCCGAGGCGGTGGAATCCGTCGAGCGATGTGACCGGCCGGCCTGTCCGGGGCGGGTTCTTGGCGAACAGCCGGATGATCAAGCCGCCCCGCAGCAGCCAGTACAGCTCGTGGCGCAGCGTCCGGTCGCGGTTCACGGGCCGGTTGTCGTGGTTGCCGGGGAGGGCCTCCCAGGGGAGGCCCGATTCGGCGAGGAGCTTGCCGAACAGGTCCCACTCGTCGAGGCGCGAGTCGTTGGTGCAGTCACCCTTCACGACGACGAGCTGCGCGCCCCATTCGCTCAGGTCGTGCAGCGCAGATCGCACCGCCCGCACGGGATGGGGATCGGGGTGGCGGGGCGCTTCCTCCATCGTCCCGAAGTAGCCGAAGGTCGTCTCGCCCAGGTGGAGATCGGAGACGGTCGCGAAGCGGAAGAGCTCCGGGCCGGCGGGTCGCGGAAGCGTCGTCACCGTGCGGCGCAATCCTTGCGGGGGCACGCCGGCGCGGCGGCCGCGGATGACGACGGTGTGGCGCGTGGCCGGCTCCAGCCCGCGGACGAGGACCGACCCGGGCCCGCCATCGGTTGTCATCGTCATGGCTCGGCGGCCGGTTTGGAACGTCACCTCCCCGGGACCCAACGCTTCCCAGGTGATCTGCGCGGACTCGTGGTCACACGCGAACACCCAAACCCGTCGCGGCGGCGGTGGTTCGCCGTTGGCCGTGGTCCGCGGATTCATGCGTTCGAGGCCTGGCGGCGCAACTCGATCAGCGGCCGGCTGATGTCGAGCGCGATCTTGCGGGCGAGAAGCTGGCCACCGGCATCGGTCAGATGGACCGAGTCGGCCTGGCGGATCACCTGTTCGCGTCCCGCGATGTCGGGGAGCTTCCACGTGAACTCGCCATTCGGTCCGCCGAGGGCCTGGCGGCCGTCGATCAGCCCGACGCCAGGATCTTCCCGGGCGAGAGCGACGTAGGTCTCACGCATGAGCTTCTCTCGACGGTCGCCCTCCGAGCCGTTCAAGGGCGGCGGGAGCACCCAGTCGACGCGGCTGCCGTTCGCCTCGAGCATCTTCGTCAGCTTCACGGCTTGGAGCTTCCACGCCGCGAAGAAGTCGTCCTGGTAGGTGTTGGGGATCTGGCGCCCGTCGCTGCCGACGAACAGGTCGGTGTCGGAGTAGTTGCCGATGAAGAGGACCACCACGATCTTCGGTGTGGTCTGCTTGACCAGGTCCTCGGCTTTGACCTGCCAGTTGTAGATGTTCGGGGTGAGCAGCCCCGACCCGTTGACCGCTTCCTTGCGGACCTTGACGTCGTCGAGCGCTTGGTCCTTGCGGAGTTGCGCGAGGACGAAGTCGCCCGCCTGGTTCATGATCGAATCGCCGATGAGGAGGACGTCGACCCTGCTGCTGAAGATGCTGCAGCCGGCGAGCGGCGCGACCGCGATGGCGAAGAACACGGCGACAGCAGTGATGCGGCGAGCAGGACGAGCTCGCAGAGGGGAACGGGGCATCAGGGGAGATTCTCGCCGACCGAGCCGCGGGGTTGGCGGCAGGCGGAGTGTGGCGCGCGGATGAGGACGGCACAAGCCAAGATCGCCGCTCGATATCCTTCCGTGGTCCGCTGACCAGGAAACGAGACCCTCCGTGACCGAGCTCGCAAACCCCTACCGGCTGCCGCGGTCGGTCGTTCCGATCCGCTATGAGCTGACGCTCGAGCCCGACCTGGCCGGCGCCGCGTTTGCCGGTGAGTCGACGGCGCGCATCGAGGTGGTCGAGGAGGTCGATGCCATCGTGCTGAACGCCATCGAGCTCGAGATCTCGTCGGCCTGGGTCAGCGGTGGTGATGGGGCGAACGGGGCGAACCGGGTCGAGGTCACCTCGATCGACCTCGACGAAGCGACCGAGCGAGCCAGGTTGGCCTTGCCGTCGGCGCTCGCGCCCGGCACCTATGACTTGCACACCGTGTTCCGGGGCGTCCTCAACGACAAGCTCAAGGGCTTCTACCGGTCGACGTTCACCGACACCGACGGCAACGAGCAGATCATCGCCACGACCCAGATGGAGGCGACCGACGCGCGGCGAGCGTTCCCGTGCTGGGACGAGCCCGATCTGAAGGCGGTGTTCGCGGTGACCCTCGTCGTCGACGACGACCTCACCGCGCTGTCCAACGCACGCGAGATCGGCCGAGAGCCGCGCGAAGGCGGCAAGGTCGCGGTGCGCTTCGCCGACACGATGAAGATGTCGACCTACCTCGTCGCCTTCATCGTCGGGCCGCTCGACGTGACCGCGCCCGTCGACGTCGACGGCAAGCACCTGCGCGTGGCCTACCCGAGGGGCAAGGGCCACCTGACAGACTTCGCGCTCGAGGTCGGGCGGTTCACCCTCGACTACTTCCGCGAGTACTACGGCATCGTCTATCCGGGCGACAAGCTCGACCTCGTCGCCATCCCCGACTTCGCCTTCGGCGCGATGGAGAACCTCGGCTGCGTGACGTTCCGCGAGGTCCTCCTGCTGGTCGACCCAGAACAGGTCACCCAGCCCGAGCTGCAGAACGTCACCGACGTGATCGCGCACGAGCTGGCCCACATGTGGTTCGGCGATCTCGTGACGATGAAGTGGTGGAACGGCATCTGGCTGAACGAAGCGTTCGCCACCTTCATGGAGATGCTCGCCACCGACGCGTTCCGGCCCGAGTGGGATCGGTGGACGAGCTTCGGCCTGTCGCGCACGGCGGCGTTCGACGTCGACTCGTTGCAGACGACACGGCCGATCGAGTTCGAGGTCGTGTCGCCCGACGATGCCGAGGGCATGTTCGACATCCTCACCTACGAGAAGGGTGCCGCCGTCGTTCGCATGCTCGAGCAGTACCTCGGGGCGGACGAGTTCCGCGACGGCATCCGCCACTACCTAGCGATCCACCAGTACGGGAACACCGAGACGACCGACCTGTGGGACGCGCTCGAGGAGTCGTCCGGCGAGCCGGTGCGGTCGATCATGGACTCGTGGATCTTCCAGGGCGGCTACCCGGTGATCGACGTCGAGCTCATCCGCGACGACCTCCGGTCCGGTGAGGGCACCGGCGCCGGCGGCATCCTGCGCCTCACGCAGCGGCGCTACGGCTACGCCGGCGATCTCGGCGACGGCGAGCAGCCCTCGACCCGCGGCACCACCTACCAGATCCCCCTCATCTTCTCGATGAAGCAGCGACCCGATGTCGACGCCGACGGGTACATCATCTTCGAGAAGACGCTCCTCGACCAGGAGGGTGTGTCGATACCGCTCATTGAGCCGGTGGACTGGGTGCTGATCAACACCGAGGGCACCGGGTTCTACCGCGCCAGCTACTCCACCGAGCTGCTCGACGCCCTTGCTTCCCACGCCCAGGCCGACCTGTCGCCGATCGAGCGGTACGGCCTCATCGACGACGCGTGGGCGGCCGTCCTCGCCGGCGCCACGAGCGTGCCCGACTTCTTCAGGTTCGTCCAGCGGTTCGCCGACGAGACCGACCTGTCCGTGTGGCAGCGCATCATCGGCTCGTTGAACTTCCTCGACCGGCTCGTCGAGGGCGCCGACCGCGCACGGTTCCAGGGGGAGGTCCGCCGGTTGCTCGGCCCGGTGTCGGAGCGGCTGGGGTCCGAACCCGGCGAAACCGACTCGGATCGCGACAGGGAGCTGCGTGGCTCGGTGTTCGAGGCGATGGGCGTGCTCGGGGCCGACGGCAAAGCCAAGGAGGCCGCGGCGAAGCTGCTCGCGCTGGAGACCGCGAGCCCGGGAACGGTCGACCCATCGATGTTCGCGGGCGCCATCGCGATCTCGGCGCCGGCGCTCACCCCCGAGGGCTACGACGACTTCGTGCAGCGGTTCAAGACGGCGGCGACACCCCAGGAAGAGGTGCGCTACCTGTACGCGCTGGCCGACGCCGAGGACCCCGATCTCGTGCGGCGCACCCTCGACTTGAGCCTGACCGACGACGTTCGCACGCAGAACGCGCCGTACCTCATCCGCCGGGCCCTGACGAACCGAGCCCACGGGCTGCGTGCCTGGAAGTTCGTCGTCGACCAGTGGGACGCCGTCAACGAGCGCTTCCCGTCCAACAGCATCGTCCGCATGCTCGAAGGCGTGCGCTCGCTGCACGAGCCTTCGGTCGCTCAGACCGTCTTCGCGTTCTTCGAGACCCACGAGGTCCCCCAGGGCGACAAGATCCTCGCTCAGCACCTCGAACGCCTCGAGGTCAACGTCACGCTGCGCCATCGCGAGGCCGCCGCCTTTGCCGCGTCCCTCCGCTGACGACCAGCGAGGCGAACTGGGCCGTGGCGCGCGCCGGAAGTGACGCGTTGGGCGGCCCGGTTCGTGGGGTGTGGTCGCTGTGACCGGTGGAGGCGGGCGCCTGTAGAGTCGGAGGCTCATGTTCGAGGCACTTTCTGACCGGCTCGACGGGATCTTCTCCAAGCTGCGGGGCAAGGGCGTCCTCTCCGAGGACGACGTCGAGGAGATCCTGCGCGAGATCCGCCTGGCCCTGCTCGAAGCCGACGTCAACTTCAAGGTCGTCAAGAACTTCCTCGGGCGGGTGAAGGACGATCTCGTCGGGGCCGAGGCGAGCAAGGCGCTCAACCCGCAGCAGCAGGTTGTCACGACCGTCCACAACGAACTCGTCAACACCCTCGGCGGCGAGACGATCTCCCTCAAGTTCGCGCCGAAGCCGCCCACGGTCATCCTCATGGCCGGCCTGCAGGGCTCGGGCAAGACGACCAGCTCGGCCAAGCTCGCCCGCTGGTTCAAGCAGCGCCACGGCCGCAACCCGTTGCTCGTCGGGTGCGACCTCCAGCGCCCCGCCGCGGTCGAGCAGTTGAAGACCCTCGGCTCCCAGATCGACGTGCCCGTGTTCTCCACGCCGATCGATCCCGTCACCTGCGCGGCCGCCGGCCTTGCCGAGGCCCGCCGCATGGGCCGCGATGTCGTCATCTTCGACACCGCTGGCCGGCTCGCCATCGACGAAGAGCTCATGCAGCAGGTCCGCGACATCTCCGAGAACGTCCGGCCTGACTACACGTTCCTCGTCATCGACGCCATGACCGGTCAGGACGCCGTCCAGACCGCGGAGGCGTTCCACGACACCCTCGCCCTCGACGGCGTCATCCTCACCAAGCTCGACGGCGACGCCCGCGGCGGCGCGGCCCTGTCGGTCAAAGAGGTCGTCGGCAAGCCGATCGCCTTCGCATCCACCGGCGAGAAGCTCAAGGACTTCGACCTGTTCCACCCCGACCGTCTGGCCGGGCGCATCCTCGGCATGGGCGACATCCTCACCCTTGCCGAGCAAGCCGAAGAGGCGTTCGAGCAGGGCGAGGCGGAAGAAGCTGCGGGCAAGCTCTTCGGCGGCCAGTTCACGCTCGACGACTTCCTCGACCAGATGCAGAAGGTCAAGAAGATGGGCTCGATCGGCAATCTGATGAAGCTCATGCCCGGCATCCCGAAGGAGCTGAAGAACCAGGAGATCGACGACCGTGAGCTGTCGCGGGTCGAGGGCATCATCCACTCGATGACGCGCCACGAGCGGGCCAAACCAGAGATCATCGACGCGTCGCGGCGGGCGCGCATCGCCAAGGGCAGCGGCCACGAGCCCAACGAGGTCGATCAGCTCGTCAAGCAGTTCCAGGGCATGCAGACGCTGATCAAGCAGCAGTTCGGCCGGGGCACCAAGAAGCAGAAGAAGAACGCCCGCAAGGCCCGCCGGGCACCGGCGTTGTCGTTGCCGGCGCCGGCCACGGGGGGCAACGGTGGTCCGTCCACCAAGAAGCTGCCGCCGAAGGCCAAGAAGAAGGGCGGAGGCAGGGTCACGCCGAAGGGCGGCAACCGGCCGGTTCCGTCGTTCAAGGATGCCGAGATGCCGTCGATGGACGAGATCGAAGCCATGGCCGAGTCGGGCGAGCTCGATGGGCTCATGGGCGGGCCGGACTTGCCGAATCTGCCCAAGCGCCGCTGATCCACGAGCCGGCGAACGGGGCCGTGGTGCGCACTGGTTGTGGCGCGGTGGGCGGCCCGGTTGGGTTCGTGTGGCGATCTGGCCCCGGCGGGCGGACTTGCTCTGACGGGCCGGGTTGACGCACGATAACGGGTCGAGTTTCTGCGCCGGCGCTAGTCTGCCGGCTGCCGTTGCACGGAGCCGCACGCGCTGTAGCTGCTGCTTCGCCTGGCGGCTTCGCAGCCAACGGCAACCCGAAGCCAGAAAGAGGAACCTGTGGTCAAGCTCCGCCTCATGCGGATGGGCAAGAAGAAGCAGCCCACCTTCCGCGTCGTCGCCGCCGACGCCCGCTCGCCGCGCAACGGGCGCTTCATCGAGATCGTCGGCCACTACAACCCGCGCACCGATCCGTCCACGATCGTGATCGACAACGACAAGGCTGTGAAGTGGCTCGCACAAGGCGCGCAGCCAACCGAATCGGTCACCAAGCTGTTGAAGATCAGCGGCGCCTGGGAGCAGTTCGAGACGGCGAAGACCGATCGCCGCAGCAAGGCGGCTTCGTGAGCGACGTCGACACCGACGACGAGGTCGACGACCACAACCGGCTCCCCGCCGCGACCGCCACCCGGGTGCTCGAGTACCTGGTTGGTGAGATCGTCGACGACGCTGACGCGGTCCGGGTCGAGGTCGACGACAGCGACCCCCGGGTCGTGCTCAACGTGCACGTCGGCCCGGGCGACATCGGCCGCGTCATCGGCAAGCGTGGCCGCATCGCCAAGTCCATCCGCCGGGTGACGCGGGCTGCTGCCGTGAAAGACGGCGTCGAGGTCGATATCGAGTTCATCGAGTAGCCCGCTCGGTCGACCGATCAATCGAGAGCGAGCGAAGCGCCCGGCCTCCGAGGCGACCGCAGCCCTTCGAGAGGAGTGCGATGATGCGTGGGTGAACGACGAAGCCACCCCGTTGCTCGAGATCGGTCGCATCGATCGCTCCCACGGATTGCGGGGTGAGGTCCTCGTCAGCTTGATCACGAACGTCGAGGGTCGGCTCGTGCCGGGTCTCGAGCTGATCACCGATGACGGCATGCTGGTCGTCGTTCGTGCGCAGCCTCATCAGCATCGGTGGATCGTGCAGTTCGACGGCGTCTCGTCGCGCGAGGTCGCTGACGCGCTTCGGGGCACGGTCTTGCGAGCACGTGCCGCTGACGATCCCGCTGACCCCGACGCGCTCTGGGCTCATCAGGTGGTCGGGGCCGAGGTGGTCGATGTCGAGGGTACGAGCCATGGCGTCGTCGTGTCGCTCATCGGCAATCCGGCGTCGGACCTGCTCGAGCTCGAATCGGGTGCGCTCGTCCCGCTCACGTTCATCACCGGTTGGGACGGCGAGCGGCGCCTCGTGGTCGACCCGCCGGCCGGCCTGCTCGACGAGGCATGACCACGGGCCCCGCGATGCGAATCGACGTGCTCACGATCTTTCCTGGCCTGATCGAGGCGTTCGCGTGCGAGAGCTTGATCGGCCGCGCTCGCAACAACGGTCTGCTCGACCTGCGCGCGCACGACCTGCGCGACGCCACCACAGATGTGCATCGCACCGTCGACGACGCACCCTTCGGTGGGGGCGCGGGGATGATCCTCATGCCCGAGCCGATCTTCTTGACCGTTGAACGAGAGCAGCCGCCTCGGCCGCTGTTCCTCCTCGGGCCCGGTGGCCGGCAGCTCGACCAAGCCTTCGCGCGGGAGCTGGCAGCCACCGGCGCGTTCTCTCTGCTGTGCGGCCGGTACGAAGGGGTCGACGAGCGGGTTCGCCTCCACCTCGCCGACGGCGAGCTGTCCATCGGCGACTATGTGCTGGCCGGCGGCGAGGTCGCGGCGATGGTGGTGATCGAGGCCGTCACCCGGCTCGTCCCCGGTGTCATGGGCAACGCCGAGTCGGCGGGTGACGAGTCGTTCAGCCACGGCTTGCTCGAGTACCCGCAGTACACGCGGCCGGCGTCGTTCCGTGGCTGGGACGTGCCGGATGTGCTTCGCAGCGGCGACCACGGGCTTATCGAGAGGTGGCGTCGGGCCCAGGCGCTGCGGCGCACGATGAAGGATCGGCCCGACCTGATCGAAGATTGACGATCCACCGTTCTTTCGTCAGCCACCTACGCCTGCCATGGGCCAGTGACGAAAGAACGGGTGGGGTGGGAGCCAGCGCGGAGCGCTTTGTGGACCGGTCGCGTATCCGCCTACTCTTTCGTTTCCTACCTCGTCCCTCGGGCCTCGCCCAGGAGAGAACCATGAACTCCTCGATCGACATCGTCGACATGCGCAGCCAGCGCGACGACATCCCCGACTTCGCCCAGGGCGACACCCTCAAGGTGCATGTCCGCGTGGTCGAGGGGTCCAAGGAGCGCATCCAGGTGTTCCAGGGCGTCGTCATCCGGCGCCAAGGGTCGGGCGTCCGCGAGACGTTCACGGTCCGCAAGGTGAGCTACGGCGTCGGCGTCGAGCGCACCTTCCCGCTCAACTCGCCCACGATCGCCAAGATCGAGGTCGCCACCCGCGGCGATGTCAACCGGGCCAAGCTCTACTACCTGCGCGATCGCATCGGAAAGGCTGCCAAGGTCAAAGAGAAGCGCGACTGATCCGCAGTTCGCGCGTCCTCGGTGCGGCGCCGCGTCGCTCCGAGGCGATCCGCTTGCCGAGAGGAACCGTTCGTTGGGCTCCGACGACCTGGAAAGCTACGAAGCCGACCTCCGGCTCCAGCTCTATCGCGAGTACCGCGACGTCTCGCGCATGTTCCGGTTCGTCGTCGAGACCGAGCGGGGCGTGTACCTCGCCAACGGTGTCGAGACGACATCGGTCGAGACGGGCGGCCGGCCCCGTGTCGTCCTCGACCTCACCGACGCATGGGTGTGGGACATGTACCGCCAGCACCGCTTCGTGCCCCACGTGCAGATCACCACGTTCCGCGACGTCGCGATCGAGGAACTGGCGCACGACGACCTCGATGTTGCCAAGCGTCTCGATCTCGAGCAGAAGCCCTCCACCGGTCGCGGGCCGCAGCCCGACCAAGCCCCGCCCGACGCGCCGGAGGGGAACGCGACGCCGTGACGAAGAAGCGGCAGATGCTCGGCGCGCAAGGCGAGGCGCGCACCGCGGACTGGTACGTCGCGAACGGTTATGAGGTGCTCGACCGCAACTGGCGCTGCCGCGACGGCGAGCTCGATCTCGTGCTGCGCAAGAACCGTACGATCGTGTTCTGCGAGGTGAAGACCCGAAGCTCGGATGCCTTCGGTGTTCCCGCGGAGGCGATCACCCACGAGAAGCGCCAACGGTTGCGGCACCTCGCGGCCAAGTGGCTGGACGAGTCGCCCGTTCGTCCGCGCCAGATCCGTTTCGACGTCGCGGCGATCCTCGGCGACGACCTCGAGATCATCGAAGGCGCGTTCTGAGCTCGTCGCCTGCAGATTGACCGGCACGAGCCCGTCAGCGGAGCACGTCCTCCAAGAAGTCGAACACCCGCTCGTCGCGAAGGCTCTGCGCCGCCGGCTCGCAGTGCCAATCGGCTCCTTCCCCGACAGTGAACCGTTCGATCTGCTTCGCGCAAGTGAGCGCATCGAAGAGCTGTTGTGACTGGCCCGGCCAGAACTGCTCGTTGTCGGGATCGAGCACGAGCGTCGGGCATTCGATGCCCGAAACCGTCGCATCGTCGAGCGTCTGCTTGCGTGCTTCGACGTATGCATCGAACACCGACGTCACGCCGTACGGCGCGATCCGCCAGGCGAGCAGGCGCTTCCGCCCCTCGTCGGGGTCCATCGCCATGACCGCATCGAAGTCGTCCTTGTTGCCGTCGTCGAGCAACCGGACCATGTCGGTGGGTAGGTGCATCTCCCACGAAGAGGCGACGCGCATCACGCCCGGGTCGGCAACCAGCGCGGCCAGCCGGTGCTCGAACGCGGCGGCTCGGGGAGCCCAGTACCCGCCCTGGCTGATGCCCTGGAGCGCGATCTTGTCGGGGTCGACGTCGCCCCGGGTGAGGAGGAAGTCGACGACTGGCGTCACGACCCTCTCCCAGTCGGGCCGGAAGAACAGCTTCTGGCGATGCAGCGCGGCGCCTTGGCCCGGCCCGTCGAAGGTGATGGCGTTCCAGCCGCGCATGACTGCTGCTCGCCCGCCCATGCTCCACTGCGATATGACCGGCCCGTCCGATCCGTTGTTGAGGATGACAGTCGGTCGTGGCTCGTTGCTGGAGCTGGGTTTGAAGAGATAGCCCGCCAGGGTGGTGCCTTCGTAGGGGATCTCGACCCGCTCGATCGGCGTCTCGAAGAGATCGACCGCCCGGTCCCAGCAGTCGCGGTGCTTCTCCCACAACGACGAGTAGCGCGTCGGGTCATCGCTGCCCGGCGCCATGGCCGACGCGTGGTCGTAGTACGTCGAGGCCCGCAGGAACCGCGATCGGGCGCTGACGTCGTGCCCGCCGCTCAACGATTCCGCGGCCAGCTTCGCCAGCCGATCGGCCGTCTTGGTCCACTCGGTGACCCACGCTTCGCCGTCACCGTCGGGGATGCGCTCGATGGTCGCCAACGTCTCGCCCACGTCGCAGATGTTGGCGTACGCGAAGCCAAGGCTCAGCAGCACGGCGAAGTGCATCCCTTCGTCCTCGTAGAACCGTCGCACGGGCGCAACCTAGTCGGGGCCCGAGCGCGCCCGGCTGGCGGTCGCCGCCATCTCGCCGGAGAATGTTGTCGTGGAACGATTGCTCCTCGCCGCCGCCCTCGTGGCCGCCGCCGTCGCCATCGCCCTGGTGTTGCAGCGTCGCCGTCCCGACTCGCCGGTGCGAGGCGGCTGGACCGTCCCTGCCCAACTCGATCGGCGCGACTTCGAGCGTCCCGACGCGCCCTGGCTCGTGGTCGTGTTCACGTCGGCCTCGTGTGATTCCTGCGGCGGCGTGCTCGAGCGGGCGGAGGCGCTGGCCAGCGATCGGGTTGCGGTGCAGAACGCGGAGGTCGGCGCTCGCCGAGATCTCCACGATCGGTACGGCATCGATGCGGTACCGACCCTCGTGGTGGCCGATGGCGAGGGCGTCGTTCGAGCTTCCTTCGTCGGGCCGGTCAACGCGACCGATCTGTGGGGCACGCTCGCGGAGCTGCGTGAGCCCGGTTCGCTGCCCCCAAGCTGCGACCACGGCAAACCTGCCAGCCCGTGACGTCGACGGAACGGGAGGCAGTGAGGCTGCCCCAGCCTCTCGACGACTCGTGACGACAGATGGCGTCGCGACGCCTGCCAGCGATGGTTCGCGGGTCTCAGGTCGTGTAGCCGGTTGTTCCGGGACTGTCGCGGAACGTCTCGTCAGGTTCGAGCGCCGGGTCGGGGAGGGGGAGCGTCGACATGTCGGGCGTCGCCGGCGCCGACGGGAAGGCGAGCTCGGCCAGCTTCGCCGGAGCGCCGCCTTGCGCGACGCCGATGAGGCGACGGACCTCTTTGCCGTCGATGGTCTCGTACTCGAGCAGCGCCCGGGCCACGAGATCGAGGGCCTTGCGGTGCTCGGTCAGCAGCTCGCGGCAGTTCTGCTCGGCTTCGCGCAGGATGCGTTCCACCTCTTCGTCGATCACGCGGGCCGTGTCGTCGGAGTAGTCACGGGTGTGCATGAGGTCTTCACCGAGGAAGACCTGACCCTGCTGGCCCCAGGCCATGGGACCGACCCGCTCGGACATGCCCCACTCGCGCACCATCTTGCGGGCGCGCTCGGTGGCGACGACGAGATCGTTGCTCGCGCCGGTGGACAGGACACCGAAGACGAGGTCTTCGGCAAGCCGCCCGCCCATCATCACGACGAGCGAGCTGTCGAGGTAGTGCTGGTTGGAGCTGTGTCGCTCGTCCGCGGGGAGCTGCTGGGTCACACCGAGCGCCATGCCACGGGGGATGATCGTCACCTTGTGCAACGGATCGGCGTGCGGGAGGACCGCGGCGCACACGGCGTGGCCGGCCTCGTGGTACGCGGTCATCTCCTTCTCGGCGTCGGACAGCACGGTCGAGTCGCGCTCTTGGCCCATCAGCACGCGGTCACGGGCCTGTTCGAAGTTGGCCATGTGGATCTCGGTCTCACCGGAGCGGACGGCGAACAGCGCGGCCTCGTTCACCAGGTTCGAGAGGTCGGCACCGCTCATGCCGGGCGTGCCCCGGGCGACGATGTCGAGCTCGACGTCGTCCGCGATGCGCTTGTGCTTGCAGTGCACGTCGAGGATCTTGCGGCGATCGTCGAGCTCGGGCAGCGGCACCACGACCTGGCGGTCGAAGCGGCCGGGGCGCAGCAGCGCCGGGTCGAGGATGTCGGGTCGGTTGGTCGCGGCCATCATCACGATGCCCGTCGTCGCCTCGAACCCGTCCATCTCGGACAGCATCTGGTTCAGCGTCTGCTCGCGCTCGTCGTGCCCGCCGCCGAGACCGGCCCCGCGCTTGCGGCCGATCGAGTCGATCTCGTCGACAAAGATGATCGCTCGCCCGAGCTTGCGGGCCGTCTGGAACAGGTCGCGCACGCGGCTGGCGCCGACGCCGACGAACATCTCCATGAAGTCCGAGCCGGTGACCGACATGAACGGCACACCGGCCTCACCGGCGACCGCGCGTGCGATGAGCGTCTTGCCGGTGCCAGGCGGACCCACGAGCAGCACCCCTTTCGGCACGCGGGCGCCGATCTCCGCGAACCGTTCGGGGAACTTCAAGAAGTCGACCACCTCGGTGACTTCCTGCTTGACGCCTTCGTAGCCGGCGACGTCATCGAAGGTCGTGCCCGGCCGCTCGGTCGAGTACATCTTCGCCCGCGACCGCCCGACCGACATGATGCCCTGCATCTGCCCCTGGGCGCGGCGCTGGATCCAGATCAAGAAGCCGACGAGGAACACGAGCGGCAACAGGTAGACGAGCAGCGTGGCCCAGATGTTCTCGTTCGGGGTGACGAACTTGACGCTCTTGTCGGTCATCCACTTGACGTCTTCGGCCGGGGCGTAGGGGGCCGGGCCGGCCGACGTGAACTTGGTCCCGTCGTTCAGCTCGCCGCTGATGGCGCCGGTGCCGTTGGTGAACTCGGCCCCCGGCTTGACCTTGTCCTGCTTGAGCTGCTCCATGAAGTCGCCGTAGGAGATCTCTCGTGCCGTAGGCGTGCGGGCCAGCGAGAGGAATATGAAGGGGATCAGCAGCGCGAGGAGGAGCCACATCGCCCACTTGGGGAACGTCTGCTCGCCGGGAAGCTTGCCCGGAGCCCGCCCCTCGCCGGGTGGAGGGGTAGGAAGCTCAGAACTCATCCCCACAGCCTAGAAGACGACGCGGAAAAACCCCGTCAAGCCGTTGCGCCGGCGGCGATCCGCCGGCCGCCGTAGCACGGGTTACGCGGTGTAAGCGAGGTCGGGGACGAGGTTGCGGCGATCGCGGAGATCCCATCCTCGTGGCACCGAGAGGTGGCCGGCGTGGCGCTTGCACAAGTCATAGGTCGACGGGTGGCTCTCCTTGGCAAGGTCGTCGAGCCAGGCGGTCGCCTCTTGGTGGTTGAACGACAACGTGGCCACGGCGGGGTTGGAGCAGCCGGGCCGGGTGCACTGCCGACCAGTTGACATGCGGCGGATGCTAGCCATCCGACCAACGTGCGATGGGGATGGCTGGCGAGGCCGCGGGTTCGGGGGGCGTGGGTTCGGGAAACGCAGCCCGGCAACGGCCGCGACTTCGTGGCGCCTGAGTGGCACCACTACCTTGACAGCGATGGCCGCCTCGGGGAAGAAGAAGGGAACGAGCTCGGGTCGCACCTCAGCGGTAGGGAAGGGCGCGAACTCCCGCACCGGAGGCCGTGCCACCCCCCGAGCCCCGAAGCCTCGAGATGACCGGGTCGAGGGGGCATCCGCGCCACCCGCGAAGCGCAACTCGCCGTCCGCCAAGAACAAGAAGAAGAAGGCGACGGCGCAGCCGCAGCCGCGCGCCGGCCGAGCCAAGGGCTCGTCGAACGGGAAGCGGGCCGCGGTCGTCGCGGACGACGAGATCCTCGACCGCGAGCACGACGATGCCAACGAGTCCGGTGGCGGCGACGGCGGCCAAGCCCCGTTGAGCCTGGCCGATCGGGGCCGGCTGTTGTTCGCCAACCTGATCAACCCGCCGGATGTCGACGGGCAGGGTGGCGAACGCTCGCGCCCCGAGCGAGCACCCGCGCGGACACGGGAAGCACCCGTCGACGCGCACCTGCCTGACGGCACCCGCGTGCCGCGGTGGGGCATGGGCGACGTGGCGCTGGGCTGGTTCGCCGGGCTGTTCGTGCCGCAGATCGTCATGCCGTTCGTGCTGGTCGGGCTGGGCTACGTGTTCGTGAGCCACGACGGAACTCTCGGAGGAGACGGTGCCGCCATCGGCGAGGCGGTCGGGAGGATGGCGAACGGGCAGGCATCGGCTGTCGTGAAGTCGCCCGAGTACGCGCCGATCATGCTCGGGTACCTGCTGCCGCAGGTGCTCATGTGGGCCTCCCTGATGGGCGTGACCGCGTGGGCCGTCATCACCAAGGGCAACGGCTTCGTCAAAGACCTCAAGCTCCGGGCCAAGTGGATCGACGTCCCGGTCGGCCTGGCGATCGGGGTCGCGGTGCAGTTGCTCGTGATCCCTGCCCTCTACTGGGTGGTGAGCCGCTTCACGGACCAGAACGCGAGCGGCGTGGCGCGGCGCATCACCGACCAGGCGGTCGACCCTCTCAGCACCGTCCTCATCTTCTTAGGTGTTGGCGTGGCCGCTCCCCTCGTCGAGGAGATCTTCTACCGTGGCTTGATGCTGCGCTCGGTGGAGAAGCGCTTCGGGGCGGTGTGGGCGCTCGTCGGCACCTCGGCGTTCTTCGCCCTGACGCACGGCTATCTCATCGTGCTGCCCGGCATCTTCGTGCTCGCCGTGATCCTGGGCCTGCTCACCCAGCGCACCGACCGGCTCGGGCCGGCCATCTTTGCGCACATGGGGTTCAACCTGGTCACCACGACCGTGCTCGTCTTCAACCTCAAGCTCCCCGTGGGCTGAAGCGTCGCGCGCGCGTAGAGTGTCGAGCCGCCGCGAGATGCCGTGCCTGTGAACGACACCGCGGGCGTGGAACCATAGACCCTCACATGACCGACGCACTGACCGACAGCTCCGCCGACGGCGCCAACCCGGGCGCAACGATCGCGCCGCCGGCCGGGCCGGACGTCGACGAGAACGGAGCCCAGATCCTCGAACCGGCGGGCGCGCCAGCACCGAGCGGTGCTGCCGCCGCCGGCATCGGGATCGAACCAGAGCCGCCGTCGTTCGGCGCGCGCGTCGGTCGATGGTTCCGCGCCACAGGCGATCGTCTCCTCGCCGCCCAACCCGAGTCCTACGTCAGCCTGCTCGTGGTCGGGTTCTGCGTCGTGTTCGTGTTCATGCAGCTCGGCCCCAGCCTGATCCTCGCCAACAACACACCGGCCGGGGGCGACATGGGCGCCCATGTGTGGGGCCCAGCCTTCATGCGCGACAACCTGCTCCCGAAGGGCCGGCTCACGGGCTGGACGCCAGACTGGTACGCCGGCTTCCCCGCGTACGAGTTCTACATGGTGCTGCCGTCGCTGGTGATCGCGCTGTTGAGCTACCTCATCCCTTACGGCGTCGCGTTCAAGCTCGTCGCCGTCAGCGGCGTGGTGAGCATGCCGATCGCCGCGTGGGCGTGCGCCAAGCTCTCCGATCTCCCCTTCCCGGCGCCGCCGCTGTTCGCGGTGGCGGGCACGGTGTTCCTCTTCGATCGCTCCTTTTCGATCTATGGCGGGAACATCCCGTCCACCCTCGCGGGTGAGTTCGCGTTCTCGATCTCGCTGTCGTTCGCCCTGCTTTTCCTCGGCGTGTTCACCCGCGCGCTCCGCAGCGGCTCGCGCAAGTACCGCGGCTGGGCCGCGATCCTGCTCGCGCTCAGCGCCCTGAGCCACCTGATCCCGTTCATCTTCGCCATGGTCGGCGCCGGTTTGATCATCGTGCTGATGCCAGGGCTCAACCGCCGGGCCTTCGGGCGCATCGCGGGCCTGCTCGGTTTGGGCGTCGCCGGCGGGCTCTACTACCTCGCCAACCCCAACAAGGGCATCACCGCGCCCTTCGGCTTCCTCGACTTCGTCGTTTCGCCCGGCGAAGGCATGCGAGCAGTCCTCACGGTGCTTGCGATCGTCGTGGTGCTGGCGTCGATCGCCGTGCTCACCTACACGATGGTGAGCGCCGCCCGACACGTGCTCTTCATCGCCGCCCCGGTGATCGCGGTGGGCGGGTTGCTCAGCGCGTGGTGGACCGTGCCCTTCTATCTCAACAGCAAGTACATGAACGACATGGGGTGGGAGAGGAAGGACGACGTCCAGAACATGTTGTTCCAGCGGGCCAAGCTCGACCCGCAACTGGTCGACTCCCCGCCGATCAAGTGGCTGCTCATCATGGGCGCCGCCGGAGCCCTCTTGAGCCTCATCTGGTGGCGGCGAGGCGGCATCTTCTGGTTGCTCACCGCCGTGACCTTCGGCCTGTTGTTCGTCTACATGCCGGAAGGCAGGCTCTGGAACGCGCGCCTTCTGCCCTTCTACTACCTCGCGCTCTACTTCCTCGCGGCCGTCGGCATCGCCGAGGTCTCGCGTCTGATCGCCACGTTGTTCGCCCGCGACGTGAACCGCCCCATACGGACGATCATGAACGTCACCGCGGTGGCGGGATTGAGCGCGCTCATCGTCGTCGCGTTCCCGCTGCGCACCATGCCGTTCGGGAGCGTGAACCCTGACGGTACCTACCAGTGGCTCTGGTGGAAGACCACCGACTCGAGCTTCATCAACTCGTGGGCCGCGTGGAACTTCACCGGCTACGAGGGCAAGCCTGCCTACCCCGAGTACCGCGGCATCGTGTCGACGATGAACGACCTCGGGCAGAGCAATGGCTGTGGTCGGGCCATGTGGGAGCACGAGGAGCAGCACGACCGCTACGGCACACCGATGGCGCTCATGTTGCTGCCGTTCTGGACCAACGGCTGCATCGGTTCGATGGAAGGCCTGTACTTCGAAGCGTCGTCGACGACGCCGTACCACTTCATCAACCAGGACGAGCTCTCGCGCAACCCGTCCAACGCCCAGCGCGACCTGCCCTACGGGCCGGGCGCGCCGACCAAGGCCGACTTCGATCTGGGCATCGAGCACCTGAAGATGCTGGGTGTCCGCTACTACATGGCGATCTCCGAAGGTCCAGGCGGGATGATCGACCTGGGCCGCCAGAACAAGAACCTGAGAGAAGTCGCGACATCGGGGCCTTGGGTCGTGTTCGAGATCACCAACGGCAACGCGCTGGTCGAGCCGTTGAAGTACGAGCCCGCGGTGGTCAAGCTGAACGATCCCAAGCAGCCCCTCCCACAGGACCTCCAGGGCGTCAAGAACCCCGACGGTTCGGACAAGGTCAAGACCGGCTCGCCGTGGCAGTTCACGGCCATGGACTGGTATCAAGACCCGAAGGCGTGGGACACGTACTTGACCGAGAAGGGCCCCGATTCCTGGCAGCGTGTCGATCGCGGTCAGCAACCGAAGCTCCAGGCCGAGAAACCCATCACGGTGTCGAACATCTCGACGACCGATGACACGATCAGCTTCGACGTGTCCGAGCCGGGTGTTCCGGTGCTCGTGAAGACGTCGTACTTCCCCAACTGGAAGGCATCCGGCGCGGAGGGCCCGTGGCGAGCGACGCCCAACCTGATGATCGTGGTGCCGACCAGCAATCGTGTCGAGCTGCGCTACGGCTACACCGGTGTCGATTACCTGTCGTGGTTGCTCACCCTGCTCGGTGTGGCCGGCCTGTTCTGGCTGTTCCGCGGCCGAGCGATCACGGCACCCGACCCGGGCGATCCCAACGAGCTGGTCTACGAGCCCGGCGCTCCCGGGCCGCTTTCGGAGTCGGGGCCGCACTATGTGTTCGATCCCCACCGCGGCACCTTCGTGCCCGTGCCACGGCCGCCGCCCGGCACTGCGCCGCCGGAGCGGGTGGGTTGGGGCGTCACCGTCCCGTTGGCGGGTTCTTCTGTCCCAGCAGCCCCCGAAGCCGCCGCCGATGACGCGGGGCTCACCGCCGGCGCTGGGGTCGAGGCGGCCCTTCGCGACGATTCCGTCGAACCCGACGCCTCCACCTGGGCGCCGCCCGGCGATGCTGTGCGCCCCGATGAGGTTGGCGCCTCGGCCGGCGAGCGACCCGAGCAGGCGACTCGCCGGGCGACCCAGCAGGGGAGCGACCCCGCAACAGACCGACCGACCGACCGGGCGACCGACCGGGACGGCTGATGCGCGGCCGGCGCATGCTCGTGGTCTGTTTCGCGTTCGCGGCCGGAGCCATCACCGGCGTGCTGGCGGCCCGCGAGCGGCGCGCACGCAAGCACGACGAGTTGCGCACCGATCTCGACCGGCGCCGCGAGCGGGGTGAGGCGCCCGGCGCCGTGCGCCTGAGCGTCGTCGTTCCCGCCTACAACGAAGAGCGCATCGGTCATGCCGTCCACCGCCTTCGGGAAGGCCTTCTGAAGTTCAGCGAGGAAGGCGGGCTCGAGATCGTGGTGGTCGACGACGGCTCGCACGATGGCACCGCGGACCTCGCGGAGGCCGCGGGCGCGGATGTCGTCATCCGGCAGCCCGTCAACCGGGGCAAGGGCTCCGCGGTGCGGGCCGGCATGCTGGCCGCCCGCGGCCGAACGATCGCGTTCACCGACGCCGATCTCTCCTACTCGCCCGACCAGATCGGCAACCTGCTGCAGGAGGTCGAGGACGGGTGGGACGTCGTCGTCGGCAGTCGGCGCCACACCGATGCGGTCGAGCTCGTGCGCGAAGGGCGACTGCGCGAGATCGGCAGTCGGGGCATCAACATCCTCACCAAGTTCGTGCTGCTCGGCGAGCACCACGACACGCAGTGCGGGCTGAAGGCCTTCCGGTCCGACGTGGCCCGGTTGATCTTCCGGCACTCGCATGTCGACGGCTTCGCGTTCGACGTGGAGGTCTTCCACCTCGTCGAGCGGTACAAGCTCTCGTTGCGCGAGGTGCCCGTGCGGGTTGAGAACCAGTCGCGCTCGACCGTGCATGTCGCGCGCGATGCGGCGCGGCTCGTGCGCGACCTCTTCCGCATCCGCTCGTGGGACCTTCAGGGGGTGTACGAGCTGGACCCGAGCGAGCAGCGCTTGCCCGAGGCCTCTCGGTCTGACCCAGCGGGTGAGAGTCGCCGCGGCGCGGCGCAGTAGATTCGTCCGATGCCGATCGACCCCGACCGACTCGAGCCCATCTTCAAGGCCTACGACATCCGCGGTGTGGTGCCAGATCAGCTCGATGCGGTGATCGTCGAGGCCGTCGGAGCTGCCTTCGCCCGCTTCGCCCTCGACGAGCAGGGGTCGTGCGACCGCGTTCTCGTCGGGCGCGACATGCGACCGACGGGCGTCGGGCTGTCACAGGCGTTCGCCCGCGGGGTGATGGCGCAGGGGATCGACGTGGTCGACCTCGGGTTGTGCTCGACCGACGAGGTCTTCTTCGCGGCCGGCCACTACGACGCGCCCGCGGCGCAGCTCACCGCGTCGCACAACCCGGCGGAGTACAACGGGATGAAGCTGGCGCTGGCGGGAGCCAAGCCGGTCGGCGAGGACAGCGGCCTCGAGAACATCAAGGCCATGGCCGCCATGGGCGTTCCGGCAACGGCCGAGACCGGCACGAGCTCTGAGCTCGATGCCCTTCCGGCGTTTGCCGAGCACGTCCGGTCCTTCGTCGATGCCGGCGCGCTGAAGCCGCTCTCGATCGTCGCCGACACGGCCAACGGCATGGGCGGCCTCATCGTGCCGGCGGTGTTCGACGGCCTGCCGTTCGACATCGAGATCCTCTACGGCGAGCTCGACGGCACGTTCCCGAACCACCCGGCCGATCCGATCCAGCCCGAGAACCTGCGCGATCTGCAGGCTCGCGTGCTCGAGGTCGGCGCCGATGTCGGCCTCGCGTTCGACGGCGACGCCGACCGTGTCTTCCTCGTCGATGACCAGGGTGGGCTGGTCTCCGGCTCGCTCACGACAGCGATCGTCGCCGACGTCATGCTCGACAAGTACCCGGGCGCCACGATCCTGCACAACCTCATCTGCTCGAGGGCGGTGCGCGAGGTCATCATCGAGAACGGTGGCGAGCCGGTGCGCACGCGCGTCGGACACAGCCTGATCAAGAAGGTGATGGCCGAGACCGGCGCGGCGTTCGGTGGCGAGCACTCCGGGCACTACTACTTCCGAGACAACTACCGCGCCGACTCGGGCATCATCGCCGCGCTCGTCGTGCTCGAAGCGCTGTCGAACGCGGGCGTGCCGCTGTCGAAGCTGAGGCTGCCTTACGAGCGCTACGCGGCGTCCGGTGAGATCAACTTCCGGGTCGGCGATCCGCTGGCCGTGATCGACGCCATCTCGACGAGCTATCCCGGCGCCGAGCAAGACCGCCTCGACGGGCTCACCGTGCAAGTCGACGACGGCTGGTGGTTCAACGTCCGCCCGTCGAACACCGAGCCGCTCCTGCGGCTCAACCTCGAAGCGCCGACGATCGAGGATGTCGACCGGCACGTCGCCGAGCTCACGAGCGTGATCACCGAACACGCTTGACGATCGGCGCGCCCCGGGCGTGGCGCGGCCAAACGCGAGATACTGCCTGCCATGGCCGAGCTGCTACGGCTCTTCGAGCTGGCGGACGAGTTCGGCATCACGACGGGCCAGGCGATGGACCTGTGCGACGAGGCCGGGGTGTCGGCCGAGTCGGGGTCGACCCTGCTCACCGCGACGGATGCGGCGGCGCTCCGCGCCGCAGCCCACCAACTCGGTCTCGGCGATCGCGCCGTGGGCCGGGCCGCGGGGCGCCCGCCGGGCGGCGACGATCCTGCGATCGCTCCACCCCCGGGGTGGGTCCGAATGGCCGACGCTGGTCCAACCGAAGAACCGGCCCCGGCGCCGCCACTCGTGCCTGAGGCGCCTCGCAAGCGACGGGGCCGAAAGCGCTCGGGCCGCCCCGACCCGCCGAGCTGAGCGGTGCGTCTGGTCCGTCGGCGGAGTGGGTCGGCCGGAAGCGGAGGCGGCTACGCTGCGGCGGTCACTGCCGAAGAGGAGACGTCATGGCACTCGACCCGCAACTGCTGGAGATCCTGGCTTGCCCGGAAGACAAGGGTCCGCTGCTGTACTTCGAGGACGAAGACCTCCTGTACAACCCGCGGCTCAAGCGGAAGTACCTCATCAAAGACGACATCCCGGTGATGCTCATCGACGAGGCCGAGGACGCGTCCGACGACGAGGACGCGCGGCTGACCGCGAAAGCCGAAGCCGAAGGCATCGCGCCGACGTTCGAGGTCTCGACCTCGTGAGCGATCGTCTCGACACCGATCGTCTCGACACCGTCGGGATGTGGGACCTCACCGCCGGGCTGCCCGAGCAGGTCGAGGCCGCGCTCGACCTCGACATCGATCTCGATCGGTTGCCCGCGCACGACGGCATCGAGAACGTCGTGGTCCTCGGCATGGGTGGCAGCGGCATCGCCGGCGACGTCCTCCGCGAGGTCGCCGGGCCGTTCATGCCCGTGCCCGTGGTCGTGCACAAGGGCTACAGCATTCCCAACTTCATCGGCGAGAGCTCGCTGGTCTTCGCCGTCTCGTTCTCGGGCAACACCGAAGAGACGCTCGAGGCGGCGACGTCCGCGATGATGCAGGGCAGCAAGGTCATCGCCCTCAGCCATGGCGGCGAGCTGCGCGATCTCGCCGAGGGTTGGGAAGCGCTGCACATCCAGCTACCCGGAGGCATCCCGATGCCGCGGGCCGGCATCGGTGCAGCCAGCGTTCCCCCGCTCGTCGTGCTCGAGAGGGTCGGCCTGTTCCCGGGCGCGTCGTCGTGGGTCCACGCTGCGGTCGAGCAGTTGAAGAAGCGGCGCGATCAGCTCGTGGCCGGCAACTCGCCCGCAGAGCACCTGGCGCGAGAGGTCGGTCGGTCCATCCCGTTGATGTACAGCGGCGGTGGCATCGGCAGCACCGTCGCCATGCGCTGGAAGTGCCAGGTGAACGAGAACGCCAAGGCGCCCGCGTTCTTCAACACCTACCCCGAACTGTGCCACAACGAGATCTGCGGCTGGGGCCAGCATGGCGACGTCACTCGCCAGGTGCTGCAGGTGATCAACCTCCGGCACGAGTTCGAGCACCCGCAGGTCGGCCGGCGCGTGCAGTACGTCGACGAGATCTTGCACGAGGTCGTGGGCGGCGTGCACGAGGTCTTCGCCGGGGGCGAAGGCCCGATGGCCCAGCTCCTCGACCTCGTCCTGTTCGGCGACTTCTTCTCGCTCCACCTGGCATATGAGGCCGGCGTCGACCCCGGCCCCATCCCTGTTCTCGACGACCTGAAGCACCGCCTCGCCGACGCCTGACGCTAAGGTGACAACCTTCTCGGGCTGACATGAGAGGTGTCAGTAGACCCCAGCCCGGATCGTTGCTACCCCTTCGGGCTGCGTCCCGCGCGCCCGACGATCCGGAGGTTCCCATGACCCTGACCGATGACCAGTACAAGGTCGCTGATCTCAGCTTGGCCGAGTTCGGCCGCAAGGAGGTACGCCTCGCCGAGCACGAGATGCCCGGCCTCATGGCGTTGCGGGCCGAGTATGCCGACGCCCAGCCGCTGGCCGGCGCCAAGATCACCGGCTCGTTGCACATGACCATCCAGACCGCGGTGCTGATCGAGACGCTCACTGCTCTCGGCGCCGACGTCCGCTGGTGTAGCTGCAACATCTTCTCCACCCAAGACCACGCGGCTGCGGCCGTCGTCGTCGGTGCCACCGGCACCGTCGAGGCGCCCGCCGGCGTGCCGGTCTTCGCATGGAAGGGAGAGACCCTCGAGGAGTACTGGTGGTGCACCGAGCAGGTGCTGCGCTGGCCCGACGGTGAGGGCCCGAACATGATCCTCGACGATGGGGGCGACGCCACGCTGCTGGTCCACAAAGGCGCGGAGTACGAGCGGGCCGGTGCCGTGCCCGAGCCCACCGAAGACGACTCAGAGGAGTGGGCGGTCGTGCTCGGCGTCTTGCGCAAGACCGTCGCCGCCGAGCCGAAGCTGTGGCAGGGCATCGCCGCGCAGATCAAGGGCGTGACCGAAGAGACCACCACCGGCGTGCACCGGCTCTACCAGATGCAAGAAGAAGGGACGTTGCTGTTCCCCGCGATCAACGTCAACGACTCGGTGACCAAGTCCAAGTTCGACAACCTCTACGGCTGCCGCCACTCGTTGATCGACGGCATCAACCGGGCCACCGACGTGATGATCGGCGGCAAGGTGGCACTCGTGTGCGGGTACGGCGACGTCGGCAAGGGCTGCGCGGCCTCACTGCGCGGCCAGGGTGCCCGCGTCATCGTCACCGAGGTCGACCCCATCTGCGCGCTGCAAGCGGCGATGGAGGGCTACGAGGTCAAGCGACTCGAGGATGTGCTCGACATCGTCGACATCTACGTGAGCTGCACCGGCAACAAAGACATCATCACCGCCGAGCACATGGCCCGCATGAAGCATCAGGCGATCGTGGGAAACATCGGCCACTTCGACAACGAGATCGACATGGCCGGTCTCAAGAAGCTGAGCGACGTGCAACGGGTGAACATCAAGCCGCAGGTCGACGAATACGTCTTCCCCGACGGCCACTCGGTGATCGTCCTCGCCGAAGGTCGCCTGCTGAACCTCGGCTGCGCGACCGGCCACCCGAGCTTCGTGATGTCGAACAGCTTCTCCAACCAGACGATCGCCCAGATCGAGCTGTTCAACAACAACGACGACTACAACAAGGAGGTCTACGTGCTACCCAAGCGCCTCGATGAGAAGGTGGCCCGGCTCCACCTCGACGCGCTGGGCGTGCGCCTCACCGAACTGTCGAAGGAGCAAGCCGACTACATCGGCGTCCCGCAAGCGGGCCCGTACAAGTCCGACCACTACCGGTACTGAGAGCCACGGCACGAAGCAACAACCCCCGAACTGGGCCGTCGGCCGCGCCGAAATCGGCGCGGCCGGTCGACGCCGGCGCTTGCGGGATGAGCGCGGCGGCGAGCCCGTCGAACCGAAGCGAGCCCAGCCCGCTCGCGTTGTCGTAGCCGGCGCCGGCGCTGCAGCAGCCGACCGCACCCCACAGGTCGTTTGAGCCGATCGTGATGTCCCGGAAGACCTTGGCGTAGTCGGTCTTCGCCAAGCGGTAGAGGATGGGCGAGAGGAACCCGGGCTTGGCGACACCGTTCGCCTGCAGGGCAGAGAGGACGACGGCCCACGAGCCGGCGGTGAACGGCGATGCCGCGCTGGTGCCGAACCAGAAGCCGTTGTCGATCCCGTCGGTGTAGTACGGCGTGCCCGCGAGCGCGACGACGTCGGGGAACTGGCGGCGCCCGCCGGTGAGGCCGTAGGCCGATTGCCATGACGGCATGTCGAAGAACTCGCTCGTACCGCCACCGCCCCCGTCCTTGGACGTCGTGTTCGGGTTGGGCTCGTTCCACACGACCTCCGAATCGACGACCCCAGACCCGTCGGATTGGCGGGTGCGGGTCATCTGCGTGCCGCCAACGGCGACGGCCCAGGGGGAGCTGGCCGGAAAGCCGATGGCGGCCACGTTGAACCCCGGTGCGCCATCGGCGACGGGATGGCTCGCGCACGCGGATGACCCCGAATCGCCGGCCGCGAAGAACACGGAGATGCCCCTGGACGCCGCCTCTTCCAGGGCGCGGTTCATGCTGTCGAGGTAGCCGGGGTTGTCGGTGTTCTCCTTCGTCTCGCAGCCGCCGAAGCTGACCGAGATGGCGTCGACCTGCTGCCCGCCGGTGTTCGCCGGGTTCACGGCTTGTTCCAGCAGTGCCTCGATCGGTAGCTGCACATCGCGGCGGTTCGAGAACAGGTAGAGCCCTTCGAGCTTCGGTGCGGCGGTGAGCGCAACCTCCACGTCGAGCGTCGCCTCGCCGGCCACCGCGGGTTCGGCGCCCGTGCCGATCGTCGTGACGGTGACCGGTGCGGTGATGCCCTGGCAGCTCTTGAAGCGAGCGACCTCGGTCATGTCGGGGATCTCGTGCGGGTCGAGCAGCGCCATGCGGATGCCCTGCCCCTGGTAGCCCGCGTGCCACAACGGCGTCAGGCCATAGAGGTCGGCCATCTGGTTCGGCGCGAACGCCCGCGGGAGCGGCGTCGTGAAGCAGCTCCCGATCGGCGCGCCGAACGGCCGGGTGGTGCCGGGATCGACGGTTGCCGCGCTCGAGGGGAGCGACGGCAGCACGACGGCGGCGACGGCGGCAAGGGCGACGAGTGGAGAGATGCGGCGAAGCATCCGCGAACCCTAGCCACGGCGTTCGCGTGGATCGCGGTCGGTAGGGGCGCACACCCCCAGGCAACTAAACTCTCGCCGTGCGTGCGCCTGTCACCCGGCAGCAGATCCTCGACAGTGCGCTCGGGTTGATGGCGCACCACGGGTTCGTGGCGATGTCGATGCGCGAGCTGGCATCCGCGTGCGGGTGCAACGTGGCCATCCTCTACCGGCACTTCGAGTCGAAGGAGGCGATCCTCGAGGCGGTCGTCGCCGAGCGGCGCCGCCGTGTCTTCATCTTCTTGGGGGAAGGGATACGCTCGAACGACCGGGTGATCGCGCTGCGCGACGATCTGTGGCGCGCGACCGAGCAGGCGTACCGGCGCTGGCTCCTCACGCTCTTCCCCCAGTTGCACGGCCGCCGCGAGCTCCGCGCGATCGCTCGCACCATCCGCACGCTGGTCCAGGGCGCTTACGGCGAGCTGGTGATGGTTCCCGGCGACCGCCGGCGAGCACTTCGAGCGCGTAGCAAGGAGCTCGCCAAGGTCATCGCCCCCGCCCTCGGCCCCGCCCCCGCCCCCGCCCCCGCCCTCGTCTGAGAAGAGCACGCACAGGTCTCCATGCGGGCATCACGCGCGCTCCCTCGCGTGCAGGCGGACGGGCATGTGGCGCAGGCCGGTGTGCTTGTTCGAACGCACCCACTCGACCGGACCGGTCGGCTCGACCGACTCGACCCGATCGAGCAACACGTCGAACATCAAGCGGATCTCCACCCGGGCGAGGTTGGCGCCGAGGCAGAAGTGCGACCCATGGCCGAACGCCAGGTGCCGGTTCGGGTCGCGGCGGATGTCGAACGTGAACGGCTCGACGAACGCATCGTCGTCGCGGTTGGCCGACGACCACCACAGCGTGACCTTGTCGCCGGTGCCGATCAGCTCACCCCCGATCTCGACCTCACGTGTCGCCGTCCGCCGGTTGTACGACGTCGACGACGCCCACCGCAGGATCTCCTCGGTCGCGCTCGGCAGCAGCGCACGATCAGCCCGCAACGCTTTCCACTGATCAGGTTGCTCCAGCAACGCGAGCAGGCCGACGGCGATCGAGTTTCGCGTCGTCTCGCTGCCGGCTGCGATCAACAGGTTGAAGAACATCTGGAGCTCGAGCTCGGTGAGCGGGCCTCGCTCACCGCCCGGTCCTTCGATCTCGGCCAGGGCTGCCGCCGAGATGATGTCGTCAGCCGGGCACGCGCGCTTCTGTTCGACGAGCCACGTGCCGTACTCGAACATCTCGGCCGACGCCTGTTGCTGTCTGGCGGTTTGCTCGCCGAGGTCGTGGTCGTCGTAGTCGAGCGTGGCGTTCGCCCAGCCGAACAGCCGGTGGCGGTCCGACTGGGGCACGCCCATCAGCCGGGCGATCGCCTGCAGCGGGAGCTCGGCGGCGACGTCGACCAGGAAGTCGCATTCGCCCCTCCGCACGGCCTCGTCCACGATCGCGATCGTCCGCTCGCGGAGCTCGGCCTCCATGTTCGCCAATGACCGGGGCGACACGGACGGCGTGACGAGCTTCCGGATCCGTTGATGACGTGGATCGTCCATCATGTTCAGCAGCACACCCGCGGCGAAGCCGGCGGGAAGGTCTTCGATCAGCGTGCCCCCGTCGCCGCGACCGCCGCCCCCGACGGACGAGAACGTGTCGCTGTCGCTCGCGGCGGCGTGGATCTCGGCGTAGCGCGACAACACCCAGAACCCTTCATCGTCGGGCGTGTGCTCGGTCGCGGGATGCCACCAGACCGGCGCCTCGCGCCGGAGCGTCGTGAACGTGTCGTGGGGGAACCCGTCCGCGAAGCGATCGAGATCGGTGAGATCGATGCCTCTCGTCGCGGTGGTCACGCTGCGCCTCCGTGTAAACGATTGTTTACACCAGCGTTGTGTACACGAGCTCCCGAACCTGGTCAAGGCCCGGCCGGGCTTGGGAGGCGACGCACGTCCCGGCGTAGGCTGCAACCCGGCAGGGGGAGCGCGGCCGGACGCGACGTCCCGAACAAGGGGGGACCAGTGGAGGATCTCGAAGGCAAGGTCGCCGTGGTCACGGGCGCGGCCAGCGGCATCGGCTGGGCGCTGGCGCGGCGCTTCGGCGCCGAGGGCATGAAGGTCGTGCTCGCCGACGTCGAGGAGGACGCCCTTGGGTCGCGGGTGGCGGAGTTGGGCGACACCACCGACGTCACGTCCATGGTCTGCGATGTCTCCCGCCTCGACGATGTGCTCGCGTTGCGAGATCACGCGAACGAGACCTTCGGCGCCGTGCATGTGGTGTGCAACAACGCCGGTGTCGGTGGCGGTGGGCCGATGGAATCGCTCACCGAGAACGACTGGTCCTGGGTGCTCGGTGTGAACTTGTGGGGCGTCATCCATGGCGTGCAGGCCTTCCTCCCGGGCTTGCTCGCACAGGGCGAAGGACACGTCGTCAACACCGCCTCGGTCGCCGGCCTTTTCTCGGCGCCGTTCATGGGCCCCTACAACGTGAGCAAGTTCGGTGTCGTCACACTGAGCGAGACGCTCTACAACGAGCTCGCCATGTCCGGCTCGGACGTCGGTGTGTCCGTGCTCTGCCCATCGTGGGTAGCGACCAACATCGCTGCCTCGGCGCGCAACCGGCCCGAGTCGCTGCTCAACGAGGTCGCCGAGGGCGAGGTCGCCGAGACCCCCGACGATCCGAGCCGCGGCATGGCCGAGATGCTCGGACAGTTCATCACCGACAGAGGAATGGCGCCCGAAGACGTGGCCGCGAAGGTCGTCGACGCGGTGCGAACCAAGCGCTTCTACATCCTCACCCACGACGACAGCGCTCCCGCGGTGCGACTGCGGATGGAGGCAATCCTCAACGGCCAGCCTCCGCCCTTCCTCGTGCCGCAATGACGCCACCGATCTCGTTCACCTTCGACCTGGAAGACCATCGGCCCGCGCCGACCTGGAAGGCCCGCTACCCCGAACACACGCGGCGCCTGCTCGACTTCCTGGATGAGCGCGCGATCCGTGCCACCGTGTTCGTGGTGGGACGGGTGGCCGAGCGCAGCCCCGATGTCGTGCGCGAGGTCGCCGACCGAGGCCACGAGGTCGGCCTCCACAACTTCGAGCACTGGGCGCTGTTCAGTTGCGTGCCGTCCGCGTTTCGCGAGAAGACGGCGCGCTGCAAGGCGATGCTCGAAGACCTGACGGGGCGCGAGGTGGCGGGCTTCCGCGCTCCAGCCGGCACGCTGATGCCGACCACGTATTGGGCCACCGAAGTGCTGGCCGAGCTCGGCTTCCGGTACTCGGCGAGCGTGCTGCCGGTGCAGACCTACGGCGTGGGCTTCCCGGGCTGCCCGGCCGAACCGTTCCGCTGGCCGTCCGGCCTGCTTGAAGCGCCATGCCCGTGCGTCGGCGTCGGCCCGGTCGGGCTGCCGATCATGGGCGGGACGTTCCTCCGCGTCCTGCCCTTGCCGCTCGTGCGGCTCGGCATGCGCCGCCTCCCCGCGGGCTCGGCGCCCTGGGTCTACGCGCACCCCTACGACATCGACAGCCTCGAGCGGTTCTGGGTGGTGCCCGAGGTGCACCTCTGGGGCAGCCTGCTCCTGTGGATCAATCGCGGCCTCATGCTGCGCAAGCTCGACCGTCTCGTGACAGGCCGAACCGCCGACCCGCTCGGTGAGCGGCTGGCCGCGCTGGACCGCGCCGGTCGCATCCCCGATTGGGCGCCGGAGCGCGTGCTTGGGGCCGACCCCGGCCCGGTGGCGAAGCTCCTGCGTCGTGAGCGCACCGTCCGAGGCTTGACCCCACCCGACCGGGTGCTCGAGCGCGAGCTCACCGGCGCGGCGCGGGCCGCCGACGGCTGACATCGTGGCCGGCGATCCCATACCGCCCACCATCGAATGGGTTGGCGACCGCATTCGCCTCATCGATCAGCGCCGCCTGCCGGGCGAGCTCACCGTCATCGACGTCACGAGCGTCGGGCAGCTCTGCGATCTCATCTCGACGCTGGCGGTGCGGGGCGCGCCGGCGTTGGGCGCGGCCGGCGCCATGGGTGTCGCGCTGGCGTCGATGCACGACCTCGACATCGCAGCAACGGCCCGGCGGCTGAAGGCCACTCGGCCGACCGCCGTGAACCTCGCGTGGGGAGTGGACCGAGCCGTCGCGAGCGATGATCCGGTCGCGGAGGCCCAACGCATCGCGGCCGAGGATGTGGACACCAACCGCCGGCTCGGCGCGGCCGGCGCCGCGCTCGTGCCCGATGGCGCCAACGTTCTGACGCACTGCAACGCGGGCAGCCTCGCCTGCGTGGGCTATGGCACGGCGCTCGGTGTTCTCCGCGCTGCGAGCGAAGCCGGGAAGACGCTGCACGTGTGGGTGGACGAGACCCGCCCGCTGCTGCAAGGCGCACGCCTGACCGCGTGGGAGTTGCAGCGGCTGGCCATCCCCTGCACGCTGGTCATCGACGCGATGGCGGCATCGATCATGGCGGCCGGCGGCGTCGACCTCGTCGTGGTCGGTGCCGACCGCGTCGCCGCCAACGGCGATGTGGCAAACAAGATCGGCACCTATGGCCTCGCAGTGCTGGCACGCCATCACCGCATCCCGTTCCACGTCGCCATGCCGTTGTCGACCATCGATCCCGACACGGCCGACGGCGCGTCCATCGTCATCGAGCGTCGCGACCCGAACGAGGTCGTCGAGCTGGCCGGGCATCGTGTCGGTCCCGAAGGCATCGACGTCGACAATCGTGCCTTCGACGTCACGCCGGCCGCGCTCGTCACGTCGTGGATCACCGATGTCGGCGTGGTCCGGTCACCCGCCGAGCTCCTGGTTGCTCGGCGGCGGCTGTCTCGACCGCTCTGATCTTCACCGTTTCGACCTCGATGGGCCGATGGGTCGATGGGCCGATGGGTCGATGGGGCGATGGCGGAGGAGAACCGTGCGCATCCTGGCGTCCGGGGTGCTTGTCGCACCCCCTGGGTATGTTCGACCCATGCTCTTCGCACCGGCTTGTGTGGCGTGTCGCCAGCCTGGGCGCGCCCTGTGCGAGGCATGCGCCGCCGAGCTCGAGCCCGCACTGGTGCTGCCGCCACCCGCCGGTGTCGAGTGGTGCGCCTCGCTGCTGGCCTACGACGGTCGCGGTCGCGACCTCGTCGTCAACCTCAAGTACCGCAACGCGCGCGAAGTTGTCGGTGTCGTCGTGCCTCCCCTCGCCGATCTCGTGGGGTTCGCGCCGATTGCGCCCGACACGATCACGTGGGCGCCGACGACCGCAGCCCGGCGCCGGCGGCGCGGCTTCGACCAGGCCCGCCTGCTCGCTGCCGGCGTCGGTCGGCATCTCGCCGTGCCAGTCGAGCCACTGCTCGAACGGCTGCCGAGCGCTCCCCAGACGGGCAGCGGCCTCGCCGATCGCCTCGATCGTCCTCGGTTCCGAGCGCGCGGCCGCGTTCCACCCGATGTGCTGGTCATTGACGATGTCCGTACGTCGGGCGGCACGCTTTCGGCGGCGGCCGCCGCCCTCGGAGCAAGGGGGGCCAAACGGATCATTGCGGTCACTCTGGCCCACACGCCTCTAAACCATCCGGCCCAGAACGCCGACAATGGGAAGCGATTGGCACCGGGCGTGTATCACAAAGGGATGGACGATGCAGCCGACTGACACCCAGGTCCAACGGTCCTTGGCGGCGCTTCGGGATGACGAGGCGCCTCACGATCGTTTCGATCTCCACGAAGCCGATCAGGAGCTGACGACCGAGCAACTCCCGAGCGGGCTGGTCGAGCAACTCGAGCGCACGCCGGCGGTCCGGCCCGAACGCCTCGCCGAAGCGCGTTTGCGCTTGGCAACAGGCGAGGTTCCGACAGCCGACGACCTGGCGAGCCGCATGGTCGGTCGCCTGGTCTGCGACCGGCTCCGCTGATCGATCACCGGCGACCAGCGGTCCCGGTTTGTGAACGCGGCGAGAACGCTCGCCCGATCCGCACCTGCCCGGTGCGTCCCTTGACTCGGCCGCGTACGATGCGTTCATCGAGCATGTTCCACGGGAGCAGTGGGTACGTTCGACGGCGAGCGCGAACCCCACACACCGCACTGCCGCGGCGGCCGATCGTTGCATGTGTGCATCTCGCCTTTCGGGCGAGCAGTTCACTAGTTGCCTGGGGGGCTGCGCCCCCACGCACTCTTCGCTGGCGCTCCGAGCGCTCCCCATCGCCGGCGGGCTCCCTGGCGGTCGCGCCGCCGGTCGGCGCTTGCCCCATCCCCAACAAATTGTCGATCCGTGGCTGCAAGCGCCTAGTTGCCTGGGGGGCTGCGCCCCCCCGCGCTCTCCGCTGGCGCTGCGAGCGCTCCCCATCGCCGGCGGGCTCCCTGGCGGTCGCGCCGCCGGCCGGCGCTTGCCGCATAGCCAACAAATTCTCGATACGTCGACCGCAAGCGCCTAGGAGGTATGTGCCTTGGAGATCACCATCAGCAGCCGAAACCTTGAGCTGTCCGAATCGCTGATCAGCACGATCCGGAAGAAGATCAACCGCTTGGGCCGCCTCAACGGCGAGCTGACAAGGGCGGAGGTCGTGTTCTACGAGGAGCAGAACCCGCGCATCGTCGACCGGGAGATCTGCGAGGTCTTCATGGATGGGCGTGGGCGCCACATCCGCTGCAAGGTGTCCGCACCAGATGCGTTCGCCGCGATCGACAAGGCCATCACCAAGCTCGAGCATCAGCTTGCAAAGGTGAAGACCCGCACCAACACGCGGGCCTACGTGAAGGTCTGACACACAGGTGCCGGCTTGCCGGTGCCGCAGCGACGAACCACTCGCCAGCACTAACCTGCCCGCATCGGCGCGTTCACCCGGATCGACAAGTGGAACGACGACACCATGCGTGTCGTCGTGTGCGACGACGCCGGGTTGTTCCGTCGCCGCATGATCGTCGGCCTCGAGATCGAGCGTGACATCGAAGTGATCGGGGAGTGCGACGATGCCGAGCAGGCGATACGTGTGTGCCGAGATCTCGCGCCTGACGTCGCGTTCGTGGGGATGCAGCTGTCGCAGATCGGTGGCGTCCGGACGACGGCCGGGATCCGTGAGGTCATACCCGCGTGCAAGGTCGTGGTCGTGCTCAGCGCCGAGGATCATGCCGATGCAGTGCGCGCCATCAGGGCCGGCGCGGTCGGGTTCTTGAGCCGGGACGACGCCGTTCCGCGTGCGGCGTTGACGACCCGCCAGGTCGCGTCCGGCCAAGTTGTGGTGCCTCCGGTGGTTGCGGCGCAGATGCTGATCGAGGTCGATGCTCTTGGCCGGCTCGGGGACGACAACCAGCCGCGCCTGGCGCCGCCCCGTCTCACCACGCGCGAGCGGCAGGCACTCGAGCAGGTCGGCGACAACGTGCAGCCCGAGCACACCGCCGGCGCGATGAACATGCCGGTTGCATCCGTGCACAACTTGGCGGCGTCGGCGGTGCTGAAGCTGCACCGCTACGCCCGCAGCGAAGCGGTCATGTACACCGTCGCCGACAAGCTCTTCGGTGTCTGATCTCCCTGTTGACGTGCTGTGGAGCCGAAGTCCCCGGCACATGATCCCCCCACTAGCATGGGCGGACCATGGGAATCGTAGGAAAGCTCCTCCGCACCGGTGAGGGCAAGAAGGTGAAGGCGCTGGCGGGTCTCGTGCCCGACATCAACGCACTCGAGCCCGAGATCCAGAAGCTCTCCGACGCCGATCTGAAGGCGAAGACGGGCGAGTTCAAGCAACGGCTCGACAACGGCGAAGACGTCGATGACTTGCTGATCGAAGTCTTCGCCGTGACGCGCGAAGCCGCCCAGCGCTCCATCGGCCAGCGGCACTACGACGTCCAGATGATGGGCGGTGCCGCCCTCCACTTCGGCTGGGTGGCCGAAATGAAGACGGGTGAAGGCAAGACGCTGGTGTCGACGCTGCCGCTCTATCTCAACGCGCTGACCGGCAAGGGCGCCCACCTGGTGACGGTGAACGACTACCTGGCAACGTTTCACGCCGAGTGGATGGGTCGCATCTATCGCTGGCTCGGGTTGACGGTCGGCTTGGTCTTGCCCGACCAGTGGGACTTCGAGCACAAGAAGGCCCAGTACGCGTGCGACATCACCTACGGCACCAACAACGAGTTCGGCTTCGACTACTTGCGCGACAACATGGCGATGAGCCATGACCGCCAGGTTCAGCGCGGCCACAACTACGCGGTGGTCGACGAGATCGACTCGATCCTCATCGACGAGGCCCGCACGCCGCTCATCATCTCCGGCCAGGTCGCCGACGCCGCCAAGCTCTACTACAAGTTCGCGTCCATCGTTCGTGGCCTCAAGCGCGACACGCACTACGACGTCGACGAGGAGAAGCGACAGGTCGCGCCGCACGACGAAGGCATCGAGGCGGTCGAGAAGGCCCTTGGTGTCGAGAACATGTACGACGACCCGTCGGCCAACCTCGTGCATCATTTCACCGCGGCCCTGAAAGCGAAAGAGCTGTTCAAGCGCGACAAGGACTACGTCGTCCAGCACGGCGAGGTGAAGATCGTCGACGAGTTCACCGGCCGCATCCTCGAGGGGCGTCGCTGGTCCGAAGGCTTGCACCAAGCGGTCGAAGCCAAAGAGGGCGTGCGCATCAAAGAAGAGAACCAGACGCTCGCAACGGTCACGCTGCAGAACTACTTCCGCATGTACGACAAGTTGTCGGGCATGACCGGGACGGCCCAGACCGAAGCCAGCGAGCTCTACACGACCTATGAGCTGCAGGTGGTTCCCATCCCGACGCACAAGCCGATGATCCGCGTCGATCATCCCGACGTCATCTACAAGACCGAGGAGGCGAAGTACCTCGCGGTCACCGAAGACATCGTCGACTGCTACGACACAGGCCAGCCCGTGCTGGTCGGCACCATCTCGGTGGAGAAGTCCGAGAAGCTCTCGCGGCTGCTCGAGAAGCGGGGCGTCCCGCACGAGGTGCTGAACGCCAAGCAGCACTTCCGTGAGGCCGAGATCGTCGCTCAGGCCGGGCGGCTTCACGGCGTGACCGTCGCGACGAACATGGCGGGCCGCGGCGTCGACATCCTCCTCGGCGGCAACCCCGAGAACCTGGCGAAACGCGACACGAAGGCCGAAGGCTTGGAGGAAGGCACCGAGGAGCACGACGCGCGCTACCGCGAGCTGTTGCCGAAGTACGAAGCCGAGTGCAAGGCCGAGGGCGAGAAGGTGCGCGAGGTCGGCGGCCTGTACGTGCTCGGCACCGAGCGGCACGAGTCACGGCGCATCGACATCCAGTTGCGAGGCCGCTCGGGACGCCAGGGCGACGCCGGCGAGAGCCGCTTCTACCTGTCGCTCGAAGACGAGCTGATGCGCCTGTTCGCCACCGGCGCCATGAACTGGGTGATGTCGCGTGCTCTGCCGGAGGACGAGGCCATCGAAGCGAAGATGGTGTCCAAGGCCATCGAGCGGGCCCAGAACACGGTCGAGCAGAAGAACGCGGAGATCCGCAAGAACGTCCTCAAGTACGACGAGGTCCCGAACGAGCAGCGCAAGGTCATCTACGCCCGGCGCGAGCAGATCCTCGACGACGCCGACCTGCGCGACGAGATCCTCGGAGAGGACGGCTACCTGCCGACCGCGATCAACTCCGTGATCGAGCAGTTCTGCCCGTCGGACTACCAGGAGGAGTGGGACCTCGACGGGCTCATGGCCGAGGTCGCCACGTTCTGGCCGGTCGACGACGATATGCAGCACGACCTCGCCGGATGCGTCTCGACCGACGAGCTCTACGAGAAGCTGATGACCGAGGCGCAACGCTTCTATGAGGCGCGCGAGGAGGAGATCGGCACCGAGAACATGCGCGAGCTCGAGCGCCAGGTGATGTTGCAGATCATCGACCAGCACTGGCGCGAGCATCTCTATGAGATGGACTACCTCCAGGAGGGCATCCACCTCCGGGCGTACGGCCAGAAAGACCCGCTGGTCGAGTGGCAGCGTGAGGGCTTCGAGATGTTCGGCACCATGATGAAGTCGATCGCCCAAGACTTCGTCAAGTACGTCATGCACGCGCAGATCACCGTGATGGACCAACCCACCGACGAGCCCGACGTGCAGAACGTGCAGTACTCGGCACCGAGCGATCCGTCGGAGGGCTCGAACATGGCGGCCGCAGCCGCGGCGGTCGCGGCCGAGCAAGGCGGCGACGCCCCCGCGGCGCCGGCCGAAGATGCCGAGGAGAACAAGCCGATCGTCAAGTCCGAGTGGGACAAGACCCCGCGCAACGCCCCGTGCCCCTGCGGCAGCGGCAAGAAGTTCAAGTTCTGCCACGGCGCCAAGTAGCGCGGCAGGCGGTGGAGCGGAATCGCCCGCACCGCCCGGGTATCGTCGGCAGTCGCCATGAAGGACTTCTCGGACGATCTCGCATCACTTCGCAAACGGCTGGATGAGGCGCGCACGTACTTGAAGATCGACGAGTTGCGCAGCCAGCAGCCGCAGCTCGAGACCGAAGCGTCCCGCCCCGATCTGTGGGACGATCCCGACCGCGCCCGCCACGTCACCGGCGAGCTGGCTGCCATGACCGACGACCTCGAGAGCTATGACAGCCTCGATGGGAAGATCGAAGAGGCCGAGACCTTGTTCGAGCTGGGCAGGGAAGAGGGTGACGACTCGGTCGAGCCGGAGATCGCTGCCCTCGCGGCCGAGGTCGACCGACGCTTCGACGCGCTCGAGCTTCGCAGCCTCTTCACCGGTGAGTACGACGACCACAGCGCGGTGTGCGAGATCCACTCGGGCGCGGGCGGCACCGACGCCGCCGATTGGGCCAACATGCTGCTGCGCATGTTCCTCCGGTGGTCCGAGCGCAAGGGCTTCCAGGTCGAGCTCGACTCGGTCAACCCCGGCACCGAAGCTGGCATCTCGTCGGCGACGTTCATTGTCAAAGGCCGCAACGCCTACGGCATGCTCAAAGGCGAGCAGGGTACGCACCGTCTCGTGCGCATCTCGCCGTTCAACGCGCAGGGCAAGCGACAGACGGCCTTCGCCGGTTTCAGCGCGGTCCCCTTCATCGAGGACAGCGACGACATCGACTTCGAGATCGACGAGAAAGACATCCGTGTCGACACGTACCACTCGTCGGGCGCCGGCGGCCAGCACGTCAACGTGACCGACTCGGCGATCCGCATCACCCACTTCCCGACCGGGATCGTGGTCTCTTGCCAGAACGAGCGCAGCCAGCGCCAGAACCGCGAGCGCGCCATGCAGATCCTCAAGGCCAAGCTCGTCGATGTCGAGCGGCGCCGGCGTGCGGAAGAGATGGCGAAGGTGACCGGTGAGAAGACCATGGCCGACTTCGGCACGCAGATCCGCTCCTATGTCCTGCATCCCTACCAGATGGTGAAAGACCTGCGTTCGGAGCACGAGACGAGCAACGTCGACGCCGTGCTCGACGGCGACCTCGACCAGTTCATCGAGTCGTACCTGCGCTACGAGCGCGCCCAGGCGTCCTAGTTGCCTGGGGGGCTGCGCCCCCACGCGCTCTCCGCTGGCGCTCCGAGTGCTCCCCATCACCGGCGGGCTCCCTGGCGGTCGCGCCACCGGAAGGCGCTTGCCCCATCGCCAACAACTTGTCGATCCGTGGCCGCAAGCGCCTAACGAGGCGCTGCCGGCCGGCGGATCTGGGCCGAATCTGGGCCCCATGCACCACCGCGGCGCGGGCCGCGTCTACGGTGACGGCTTGCGCCACGGGGCGGCACGAGGCTGGCGCCGCAACGCAAACGTAACGACGTCCGGCCGTGGAGCCCGAGTTTGTGCAAACGCCCAGGTCGTCTACCCTGTCGTCCGCCTGTCGCCAACCTGGCGCCAGGCAACCAAGCAGTAACTCTTTCGTAACATGATCAAGCTCGACAACGTCACCAAGGTCTACAAGGGCGACGTCGTCGCCCTCCGCAACGCCTCCGTCGAGATCGCCAAGAGCGAGTTCGTGTTCCTCGTCGGCCCGTCGGGCTCGGGCAAGTCGACGTTCATCCGCCTCCTCAACAAGGACCAGACCCCGAGCGCGGGTCGCATCTTCGTGGCCGGCAAAGACATCGGCGAGCTGTCGTCGTGGAAGGTGCCCTACCTCCGGCGCAACATCGGCACCGTCTACCAAGACTTCAAGCTGCTCGCGAACAAGACCGTCGGCGAGAACGTCGCCTTCGCCCTCGAGGTGATCGGCCGTCCTCGCCATGTCATACAGACCCAGGTGCCGGCGATCCTCGATCTCGTGGGCCTCGGCAACAAGGCGGGCAACTTTCCCCACGAGCTGTCCGGCGGCGAGCAGCAGCGCGTCTCCATCGCGAGGGCGTTCGTGAACCGGCCGCTCATCCTGCTTGCCGACGAGCCCACCGGCAACCTCGACCCCGCGACGTCGGTCGGAATCATGCAGCTCCTCGACAAGATCAACAAGACGGGGACCACGGTCATCATGGCGACACACGACCGAGGCATCGTCGATCGCATGCGTCGGCGGGTGATCGAGCTCGACCGGGGTGAGATCGTCCGCGACCAGGTCCGTGGCGTCTACGAGTAGGCAGCGAGGAACCTCACATGGCCATCAAAGTCGACTATGTCGTCCGCGAGACAAGCACGAACCTGTTCCGCAACCTCTCCATCACGCTCGCGTCGATCCTCACCGTCATGGTGTCGCTCTTCCTGCTCGGCATGGCCTTGACGGTCAATCTCGGCGTGAACAAGGCGACCCAACGGTGGCAGGGCGGCATCGAGTTCATCGTCTTCATCAACCCGGGCGCCACAACCGAACAGGTGGGGGCGGTCGACAAGGCGCTGAGAGAGAGTCCAGAGGTCGAGAAGCTCACCTATGTCGACCAGAACCAGGCGATGGAGGAGTTCCGCTCGCTGTTCGCCAACCAGCCCGAGCTGATCGACACCGTGACCCCCGACATCTTGCCGCCGTCGTACCGTGTCGTACCGCTCAACAAGAGCTCGGACACCGTTGAGGCCCTGAGCGAGCAATACCGGGGCAAACCCGGCGTGAAGTCGGTCGTCTCGGCCACCGAGACCATCAAGCTGGTGCAGAAGCTCTCGGGAACCTTGACCGTGTTCATGTACGTCGTCGCGGGGGTGTTGTTGGGGGCTTCCATCCTTCTCGTGCTCAACACCATTCGGATGGCGATGTACGCCCGGCGCCGTGAGATAGAGGTGATGAAGCTCGTTGGTGCGACCAACTGGTTCATCCGGGTGCCGTTCATGACCGAGGGGCTGGTCCAAGGCGTCATCGGCGCGGGACTTGCGATCGGTCTGTTGGTATTGTTTCGCCCGTTCTACGAACGAATCGTCCCTGACCCCACCCAGTTCCCGTTGTTCTCCGGCATGGTGCCCGCCAGTTCCGAGCTGTTCGGAATCTACGTGGTGCTCGCGTTCATCGGATGCGTGATCGGAACGATCGGGGCCGGGGTCGCGGTGACGAGGTTCCTCGACGTCTAGGTCACGACACAGAGAAGGGGGTGAGCGGGTGGAGCGGTTGAAGCCGAGGTGCGCGGCACCAGCCACCATCCCTCGCGCCTCGGGCCCTCGCCGCGTCCCGCGGGGCGCCATCTTCGCTGTGATCGTCTGTGTCCTCCTGGTGGCGCCCTCGCTCGCCTCGGCCCAGACGGTGCCGCCCACGACGCCACCGACCAACCCGCCGACCACGCCGACCTCCGGCCCGACCACGACGCTGGCACCCACGACCACGACCACCACGACACCAACGCCGACAGAGCCATCCACGTCGACGTCGACCGTGCCCAGCTCGACGACAACCGCACCAGAGGGCCCGACCACGACCCAGCCCCCCGGGTCGCCGGCCCTGAACGACCCCAGCATCCTTGACGCGCTGAAAGCAGGAAGCGGCGAGCTCACCACCGACGAGCTCGACCTCCTGCAGCGGTTCCTCGATGCCCAGGGCCGGGTCAACGCCATCACCGACGACCTCATCAAGATCAACGAGCAGTACCTCTCGAGCCAGCAAGACATGCTCGATGCGATCTCCCGGGGGGCCGACGCCGACGACCGCCTCCGGCGTAGCAGCGACCAGCTCGCGACGGCCCAGGCCGAGCTCGACAGGCAGCGCAGGCAGCTTCAGGAAGACGCGGTCAGCTCCTATGTCGGCGGGGGCCGCAGCATGGCGCAGGTGCGGGCGATGATGAAGGCCGAGACGGTCGACGATCTCTCGAAGTCGCGCATCTACGCTTCGGCGGTCGCCGAGGACGAGCAGCAACTCGTCGACCTCTACAAGGAGCTTCGCCGCCAGGTCGACGAGCTGCGGCGCCAAGCCGACCAGGATCGCAACGATGCCACCGAGGCTCGCGACGGCCTCGCAGCGCGGCAGTCAGCTCTCGATCAGCAGCGCCAAGATCTGCTGGCCACGCGCGAGAAAGAGCAAGGCTCGGTCGAAGAGAAGGTGAAGCTTCTCGCCGAGGTCGAGGCGAGCAAGGGCGACTACCTTCGCCGCTACTACGAGCGCCAGACCTCCGGCGGCGACATCGGGGCCAGGCTGAAGCAGCTCCAGGCCGGCGAGATTCTCCCACCGAACACCAACGGCACGCTGCGCCAGCCGCTCCAGAGCTACCGGCTGACCCAGCCGTTCGGCTGCAAGACCAATCCGCTCTATGGCACCAACAGCTGCCACCCGGGCCTCGACATGGCCGCACCTTCGGGGACGCCGCTGTACGCCTCGGCCGACGGCACCGTCGTGATGGCCCAGTGGTACGACGGCTATGGCTTGTGTGTGGTGATCAGGCACGACAACGGCCTCGCGACGCTCTACGCGCATCAGTCCGCCCTCGCGGTGCAAGAGGGTGACCGCGTCGCTGCCGGCCAGGTCATCGGCTACGTCGGCAGCACCGGCAACTCGACCGGTCCGCACGTCCACTGGGAGGTCCGCGTGTTCGGCGACGTGAAAGACCCCGTTCCGTTCATGCGGCCGATCTGAGTGGAGGTGCTCCTGCCGGTGTTGGCTCATGGGTCGGCATAGGCTCCGGGCGTGCCCGGGCAAGACGCGTTCGTTGAGGTTCGCTACACCGTCGACGGAGCGGTCGCGACGATCACGCTGAACCGGCCCGAGCGGCTCAACGCGTTCACGACCACCATGCAGCGGGAGATGAACGCGGCGTTCGACCTTGCCGACGCCGACGACGGCGTTCGTGCCGTCATCGTGACGGGGGAGGGACGGGGCTTTTGCGCCGGTGCCGATCTCGGGGCCGGCGGCGAGACGTTCGACGCGGAGTCGCCGGCGGCAACGGCGGAGGCCCCGGTCGGTGCCGCGCCGCCGCACTACCCGCGAGACTTCGGCGGCAAGCTGACCTTGCGCATCTTCGAGTGCACCAAACCGGTGATCGCTGCCATCAACGGTCCCGCGGTCGGTATCGGGGCGACCATGACGCTGCCCATGGACATCCGGCTCGCGTCCGACAATGCCAGGTTCGGCTTCGTGTTCGCGGGCCGGGGCATCGTCCCCGAAGCGGCATCGAGTTGGTTCCTGCCACGGGTCGTCGGCATCAACCGAGCTCTCGAATGGTGCATGACGGCGCGGGTGTTCCCGGCGGCCGAGGCGCTGGCAGGCGGCCTCGTCCGTAGCATCCACCCCGCCGACGAGCTGCTGCCCGCGGCTCATTCGCTCGCCGAAGAGATCGCCACGAACGCGGCGCCGGTGTCGGTGACGTTGGTCCGCCAGATGCTGTGGCGCATGCTTGGTGCCGGCCATCCGATGGAGGCGCACAAGGTCGATTCGCGCGGTGTCTACTCGACCGGTCGGAGCGCGGACGCTCGCGAAGGCGTCATGGCGTTCCTCGAGAAGCGGGCTGCGCAGTGGTCGATGAGGCCGTCGACCGACATGCCCGAGTGGTACCCCTGGTGGGACGACCCCGCCTACGAGTAGGCCGCGACCGCCAGCGGCTGCTGATGCGCGACGGCACGTTCAGCGGGGTCAGCGCACGGTGAAGAGGTCGGTGGTCTGTTTGACCCGCCCGGTCTCGACCTCGAACACGAAGCCGGCGACCGCGGTGCCACGTGGAAGGTACGGGCAGTTCGCGAGGTCGCGGACGTCGCTGAGCAAGGTGTGGTGCCCGTCGTAGGTCGTCATGAAGTCGATTCCTGCCGGATCGTTGCCCGTCTTCTCGAGCACGGCCTGGGCGACATCCATGGACGACAGGCTGTGCGTCGCGCATTGCGTGTGGTGCACGACGGCGATCCGACTGACATCGAGCTTGATCGTGCTCATGATCAACGACCGCAGGACGTCAGCGCTCACCCGAGCGCCCGCGTTGCGGATGATGTGGACGTCGCCGGGTTCCATGTCGAAGCACGAGAGCGGGTCGAATCGACAGTCCATGCACGAGACGATGGCCATCGCCCGGGCCGGGATCGGCGAGAGCCGGCCGTGGCCGAACGTCGCCGCGTACCGATCGGCTGCTTCGAGGATGTCTGCGAACGTCGACGGGCCTTTCGTGACCGAAGCGGGATCGTGGCTGGTCAAGCGAAGTACTCCGGTTCGTTGCCGGGGTTCCATTTGATGCTGCAACCGATGCTCGGTCGCTGGGGCTCGGCGACGGGTTCGCCGGCGAGGACCGCGTCGACGGCGGCCTTCAGGTCGGCGCCGGTGACCGGCTCGCCGTTGCCGGGCCGGCTGGCGTCGAACTGGCCGCGGTAGGCCAGGCGCCGGTCGCGGTCGAAGACGTAGAAGTCGGGAGTGCAGGCGGCCCGGTACGCCTTGGCCACGGCCTGGCTCTCGTCGAACAGGTAGGGGAAGTCGAACCCGTATGCCCGAGCGGTCACCGCCATCTGGTCCGGCGCGTCGGCGGGGTAGGCGTCGATGTCGTTGCTGCTGATGCCGACCACCGACACGCCCTCGGCCTGCAGGCGCTGGGTCACCAGTGCGAGCTCACGGGCGATGTGCCGCACGTACGGGCAGTGGTTGCAGAGGAACATCACGACCAGGGCCGCCGACCCGTCGAAGTCGGCCAACCGGTGGATGGTGCCAGCGGGGTCGGGGAGCGCGAAGTCGGGGGCGGCGGTTCCCAGCTCCGCCATCGTCGAGCGCGTCGCGACCATCGGGAAACAGGCTAGGCGCGCCAGGAGCCCGCCGGCGATGGGGAGCGCTCGGAGCGTCAGCGGAGCGCGCGTGGGGGCGCGGCCCCCGAGGCAACTAGCTAGGACTAGGCGCTTGCTCACGGCGGCCTACCATCCGGCATCGTGTGGATCCCGCTCGTCTCTGCCGCCGAAGTTCCCAGCGGTGGCATCGTCGCCGTCGATCTCGAAGACCGGCAGCTCGTGGTGTGGAGAACCGCGACGGGTCGTGCCGCCGTGTGCGATGCCCGGTGCCCGCACCAGTGGAGCCATCTCGAAGCCGAGGGTGTGGTGGACGGCGACGAGCTGGTCTGCACCGCCCACTTCTGGCGGTTCGACGCCGAGGGTCATGGCACGAAGCGCAACGTGCTGGGCCGGCGCGACGAGAAGTCCGCCGTCGAGACCTTCTCGTCGAGGGAGGAAGCTGGGATGGTGGAGGTCGACTGGCCCCGCTCGAATCCTCCTGGCGCCGGAACCGGCGGCCCGGGTTCTATCGTTGTACGGGCAACCGGCGCCGGTCCCGACGATCGGCGTCCCCAACCTCGCATCTGAGATGCTGCACGCGCCCTGATTCCCAGCGGCGCATATCGAAAGGAGAGCAGATGGCGAGTCCATTGCTCAAAGAGGCCACCTTCCAGCAGGAAGCCCAGACCACCGGGCACGGCTGGGCAACCGCTGGTCACGAGAAGGGCACGATGACCGTCGCCGGTACCGCCACTGCCACCGGCGTGCTGCTCGCTCTGCTCGTCGTTGCCGGTGGGTTCGGCTGGAGCCAGGTGAAGCCGATGGTCCCGATCACGAACACCTTCGGGCAGGTCGTCGGGTACGGCGGGGGCAGCATCCCGGCGTGGATCTGGGTCGCCGGCATCGTCGGCTTCATCGCCGCCATCGCCGGCTCGTTCGTCCCCAAGCTCGCTCGCTTCCTCGGTCCGGTCTACGCCCTGGCCTACGGCACGGTGGTCGGCGCCATCTCGGCGCTCTACGAGCAGCAGTACAAGGGCATCGTCGCCCAAGCGGTGCTCGCCACCGTGGCGGTGTTCTTCGTGATGTTCTTCCTCTACGCGTCGCGCATCATCAAGGTGACGCGGGGCTACATCCTCGCTGTGGTCGGCGCCATGGCCGGCATCTTGTTGATGTACCTCGTGGCGATGGTCGCCTCGCTGTTCGGCGCCAACCTGTACTTCTGGAACAACCCGACGCCGCTCGGCATCATCGTGAGCATCGGCATCGCCATCGTGGCGGCGGCCTCGCTCGCCATCGACTTCTCGTTCATCGAACAGATGAGCCACAGCTCGGCACCCCGCTACATGGAGTGGTACGGCGCTCTGGGGCTCACGGTCGGGCTCGTGTGGCTCTACCTCAGCATCCTCCGGGTGCTCGCGCTGATCCGGCAGTAGGGCGACCGGGCGAGACCGGCCGGCGAGGTAGCGTCGCGGCGTGGCGGTGACCTCGTCGGCGCGGGCCGGCATGCCCTTCGGCAACCGATCGAGCATCGATCCTGACGGCACGGCACTCGCCCGTGCCGTCAGCCGTCTGGCAGCCGCTGCCGATCGCATGGACGATCGCCGCCTGAGCCAGCGGCCGCTCGTCGCGGGTGTGACACCACGAGCGGGCGCGGCCGCCGAGGCGTGGGCGACCGCCCCGCGGGCGTCGACGACGGTGCTCACGCCGGTCGTGTCGCTGATCGTGGGGCGCGCCGCCGCCAACAACACGGCGGAGGTCAAGAGGGTGATCGCCTCGTACCCGGCCGAGGTCGAGCGAGTGATCAACGGTCTGCCGACGAGCATCCCGAACGGCCGGGTGGGACGCCTCGTCGGCTCAGCACCGTACTTCATCACCTCTGATCTTCACCGCTGTGTCCGCGGGGCCGCGGACTGGCCGGCCGCCCAGAACACCACGGGCCTGTACGAGACCGCGTTGGAGTTCTATGGCGCCCGCGGCTGG
>JACPNV010000008.1 GCA_016185305.1 Actinomycetota bacterium
AACCGCTTCCGCCGCCTGCCAGCCCGGTCCGTCCCACGTCCCTCGACACCCATCACCACATCCTCTCCGACAGGCCGGAACCCATCCCGGATGCGGACTAATCAAACCCGCGATCTGTGGCCTTGAGTCAGACGCAAACCACGCCACGTCCGGCCCCGCGCAGCATTCCACCCCGGCGCCGAAGGCTGAGGTCGCGTTTGCCGGCCCGGCGCCGCACACGAGTCACTCGCGAACACACTGTTGTCGTGCTTCACACGGAAGGCTGAGGCCTGGTCTCGCGCGTGGTCCTTGCAGACTGTTACCGCAGGCGGTAGCATCTCGCATGCCGAAGATCCGGCGCGGCGGCTACATCTTCGTGGCGTGGGCCGGCGACCACAGTCCACGCCACGTGCACGTCTATCGGGACGGCGCACTCGTCGTGAAGTGGGACCTCGAGTCCGGACAGCCGATGAAGGGACACGCGACTGCACGCATGAAGCGGCTGCTGCGAGAGCTCGTCGAGGAAGGAAAGCTGTGAAGATCCAGACGGTCGAGGCGAACAATCGTCGACGCCGCTTCGAAATTCGGACGCGGCGCGCGTCCTTCGTCTTCCCGTACGCGAAATCCGAGCCGTCACCGTCGGCTGAGGATCGCATCGTCGAGGTGTACGTCGATCCGGAACTCGGACGGGAAGGCTTCACGTACCGGCTCGCGTCAGGAGCCGAGGGCAGCGTGCACATCGACTCGGTCCTCGAATACAACGAAGACCCCGCCTACATGGCGGACCTCGCGCTCTATCGGCTGAGTCAGCAGGCCGACGCGTTGTACCGCGAGTCCGGCCTGTCAGCACGCGAGATCGCGAGCCGGTTGGGGACATCCCCCACGCAGCTGTACCGGCTCCTCGATCCGACCAACACCAGCAAGTCGCTCCGACAACTCATGGCGTTGCTCTACGTCTTCGGCTACGACGTCGACGTCGAAGTCCGCGAACGTCGACCACGCGCGTCCTGACAAGGCCGAACCGACCGCAGTACGGCGCCACAGCGCGCCTGACGTGACCCCCGTGTAGTGGTCCAGCGCTTGTGGGAGTCCGATCGCCCATGATGGGCGGGGAGGACTTGACCATGAAGCGGAAGCGGCACACTCCGGAGCAGATCGTGCGGAAGCTGCGCGAGGGCGACCGGTTGTTGAACGAGGGCAAGGACCTTGCTGAGGTGCTGAGGCATCTCGAGGTCTCGGAGTCGAGTTGGGCGCGTTGGCGGGCGCAGTACGGCGGGATGAAGGCGGACGAGGCGAAGCGGCTGCGTGAGCTGGAACGCGAGAACGCCAGGCTGAAGAAGCTGCTGGCGGAGGCCGAGCTCGACAAGGCGATGCTCAAGGAGCTGGCTGAGGGAACTTCTGACCCCGGAGCGTCGCCGGCGGGCGGTCGGTCGGCTGCAGGAGCGCTTCGGGGTCTCGCAGCGATGCGCGTGTCGCGTGGTCGGGCAGTGGCGCTCGACGCAACGCAAGCCGCGTGCGCCGCGTCCGGTGGCGGAGGCGAAGTTGCGGCGTCGGCTGCGCGAGATCGCGCGGGCGCATCCGCGCTGGGGTTACAAGATGGCGTTCCGGTTGTTGCGCCGTGAGAGGTGGCAGGTGAACCGCAAGCGGGTCCAGCGGCTGTGGCGCGACGAGGGCTTGAAGCGGCCGCCGCAGCGGCCCCGTAAGCGTCGCCGCGTGCGTGTCGAGTCCGGCTGGCGGCTCGCCGCGTCGATGCCGAACCACGTCTGGGCGATCGACTTCGAGTTCGACGAGACGGCGGATGGCCGCCGGCTGAAGCTGGCGAACATCGTCGATGAGTTCACCCGCGAGGCTCTGGTCATGCGCGTGGCGCGCACGTGCACCGCCGAGGACCTCATCGTCGAGCTCGAGCGGCTCGTCGGCGAGTACGGGGCACCCTGCTTGTTGCGTTGCGACAACGGTCCCGAACTGATCGCCGACGCGCTGCGCGACTGGTGTCGGCTGTCGCGTATCGGCGTGAGCTACATCGAGGCTGGCTCGCCGTGGGAGAACCCCTACGTCGAGAGCTTCAACGGCCGCGCACGCGACGAGCTGTTGAACATCGAGGAGTTCGCCACGCTGCTCGAGGCGCAAGTCGTCACCGAAGTCTGGCGCGTCGAATACAACACCTACCGGCCGCATGGCGCGCTCGGCGGTCTCACACCCGCGGAGGTCCGAGCAACCTGGCAGACCGAACACCAGTTCCCATATAGTAGAATGACCGAAGAGGACCGAGTGCTCTCATAAGAGCTGGACCACCAACCGGGGTCCCGTCAGGACCGCGCAACCAATTCATCGCTAGAGTTCACGCTGGGCAGGTCGACGCGTCATGTCGCGCGACCAGCGCGGGCCGGTCAGTCGATGCTGCCCTGGTCGACGACCCACTCGCAGCGCTGGCCGGTCACTCGAGCGATGAGATCGAAATCGCTGTCGTAGTGCAGCGTCACGAGCCCCGCCGACTCGGCCGCGGCCGCGACGAGCAAGTCGGGGACCTTGCGGCCACGATGGCCGCGGCTCGCGAGCAGCCGTTGCACCTGCAGCGCGCGGCGCACGTGTGCGCCACTCGTCTCAACAACGTCGAAGGCATCCAGCGCGCCGACCAGCCGGTCCCACTCGCGAGCGTTGCGCGCCGAAAAGCCGACCTCGAGGTCGCAGACCGTCGGACGGGCCAGGTGGCCAGCCGCGGCAAGCGCCTCCACGCGAGAACGCACCTGCGGCACGCGCAGCCGAGTCAGCACGCTCGTGTCGATGAGATGTGTCAGCGCCACGCGTCGTCACGATCCGCGAGCTCGGCCGCCGCGAGAGCATCGAGCGCCCGCGCTACGCGCTGGGGCCGTTCAGCCGTCGCTCGACGCAACGCCTCGTTCACGGTGTCCTTGATCGTCGACGTCCCCAGCTCGGCTCGCGCCGCGCGCAGCGCCGCCTCATCCAACTCGATCAAGTGCTTCGTCATGCCACTAGTATATATCGACTGCAAACGGTATATATATTCACCTCTTGCCGCCACGCCCGGAACGGGACGTACACCACGGCGGGCGCGGCACTGCTTCGCTCGTCGGTATCAGCGACCTCGAGAACCCGCTCTCGTCCGCCCGCACCGCCATCTCGCTCGCCGCCGGCCACTCCGTTACCCTCCGAGGGATCACACTGCGTAGGACCCTACGCACGCCAAGTCCGCGACAGGTCCGCGGCCGTGGTTGTTCGCTGTCCTTCGCTGACGTACGGTCGAACGCTGTGACCCGCCGTAGTCCTTCGTCATCCTTCGCCGACGACCGGCTGTGCGGCGTTCGGGACGCTGAGGTCCCGGGTTCAAATACCGGCACCCCGACTGCATCTGTCCAGGTGAGAGGGCATCGGCGGTCGTAGCTCGCGGCCGCCAGGTCCGCGACAGGTCCGCGCGCGGATCTTCCAGGTCGCGCCAAACGTGCGCGACAGCGACGTGGCGGCGCGCGTCGGTCCAGGTCAGAGCGTTGCGCTCGTCGCGAGCTCGCCTGAGGTGTGTCCGACTCAAAGCCAGAGATTCCGGATCTATTAGTCCGCATCATCGGGTGTCCGGCTTTGGTTGGTTACGTTGCTGGCGATGGTACGCGATTCTTCGTTCGCGGGCCTCGGCCAGTCCTTGTTTGCGCGCAGCGCGGATCGCAGCGCCGCGGCCTTCGTGTTCGTCGTTCGGGGTGACGTAGCCGATGCCGGCATGCAACCGCACCGCGTTGTAGTGCTCGCGGACGATCTCGAGCTCGGCGCGCAGGACCGCGGCGTCGGTGATCTTGTCGAGGTGCGGGAACTCGCCCTTGACGTGACCGAACAGCGTCTCGATCCACGCCTGGTCGGTCGGCGTGCCGGGCCTCCCGAAGTGCTGTGCGATGGCGCACAACGCCATGAACTCGCGGGTGCTTCCCGAAGTCATCTGCGCGCCGTTGTCCGACACGGCCAACAAGATCGGCCGGGCGTCGTCATCGACGGTGATGTCGATCGGGTCATCGAGCCGCGCCTCGACGGCGGCGAGGAGCCCTTCGCGTTCGAGCGCATTGGTGAACAGCACCTGGATCTGCGTCGAGGTCTCCTCGGCGGACACGATCGTATCGATCCACTTGCGGGAGATCATGTCCTCGACCACGCTCACCGAGATGCCCTTGGTGGCCGTGAAGTGCGTCGTGTCGTAGATCCACATCTCGTTCGGCCGATACGTGCACCAGTCCGGCCATGGCGTCTTCGCCGAGGTGCCCTTGCGTTTCGGGGCCCGCAACACGAGGCCGTGAGCAGCCAGAACCCGCCGCACCGACGCCGGCGACACCCACACGCGTCCCAGATACGAGCCGCGATGCGCGAGCTTGCGATGCGACCGATCGATTTCGCTCCACTCGTCGAAGAGCGCGACGATCTCCGCCGCTTCATCATCGAGGAGGCCGTGCACCGCGCCACCACCGGCCGGCAGGTCGTCGAGCCGGCCGAGCTGCCAGCGGCACAGCCACCGGAACGCCCGCGACTCCTTCAACTCGAGCAGTTTGCAGACGCGGCGGTGCTCCCAGCCTTCCTTCACCGCCCGGCCGATCAGGTCCAACAAGATCGTCTTGGTGGCCGCGTCGACCCGGCGCGGGATCGCGCCACTCAGTCCCAACGCCCTTTTCCCTCGACCAACATCAACCGGACGCTCATCTCCTTGAGCGCCTCGGACAGCCGAGCGATCTCCGCGCGTGCGTCGACGAGGTCGGGATCGACCCGGTTGGCCTTCACACCAGGCCGCGACTGCGCGAGCGCGTCGAGCGCGCCCTGCTTGGCGACCGTGCGCAGCTTCATCACCGTCGAGCGATCCACACCCGACCGGTCGGCCGCCTCGCTGATCGTGACCTCGCCCCGCAACAGGCCCAACCAGATCTCGTACTTCTCCATCGGCGACAAGAACCGCTTCCGCCGCCTGCCAGCCCGGTCCGTCCCACGTCCCTCGACACCCATCACCACATCCTCTCCGACAGGCCGGAACCCATCCCGGATGCGGACTAATCAAACCCGCGATCTGTGGCCTTGAGTCAGACGCAAACCA
>JACPNV010000011.1 GCA_016185305.1 Actinomycetota bacterium
CCGCCGCAGCACCCGCTGACACCCCAGATATCAGCGCTCCACGGCGATAACCCCGACATAACCCGCGCCCGGCCGCCCCCCGCCCCACCAAAACTGCCCCGAAACAGGCTCAAACGGCGTCGTCCGAAAGTAGGCGCACCCGAACGATTTGCCTTCGCCCCTCCAGATGACGGCTCGAACGTCTTGTCGCGCGCGCAACTCGGCGAACGCCGCGAAGAGCTGCTGGTCCATGTCGTCATCGAAGGCGTTGTGCTTGTCCGGGTTGTCGTTGGTGATGGTCGCCACCGGCCCGTCGTAGGTGAGCTTGACCCGTCCACCCATCGTGCCTCCCCTGACCGTCGATCTGAACGGCCGTTCACGATACCGGAGCGCCGGTTCACCACTCAACCCGCGCCAGGCCGAGAGGAACTCCCTGGTCAGGACATCAGCGCGAGCAGCGGACTCAAGAGTGGGGTCGTATGGGCCGATTGGACTAGTCGATGGGTGGCTTTGCGATGGGCTCTCGTGGGTGGTGCAACCACGCGCCAGGCCCGATGAGGAGGGCTTTGCCGTGATCATGGAGCTTCGCGCCCCGCGTACGGTCGAAGAGCTGCACGTCCCCAGCTCGTTGCTGCAGGACCTCACCCTTCGACGGATCCTGTTCGAGGGCAAGTCGTCGACCGTGCGCCTGTCGGAAGGGCTGTGCCTGAGTCTGCAAGCGACGACTGAGATCGTCGAGGAGATGCGCGAGCTGCGCTACGTGGAGATCCTCGGCCTCGACGGGCGTGACTACCAGCTCGCGCTCACCGACCTCGGCCGCGAGAGCGCCAACGAGCGCATGACCCTGTGCCGCTACGCCGGCGCCGTACCGGTCTCCCTGTATGACTACGTCAGCACGACGCAGCAGCAGACCGCGTCACCCACCATCGACCGCGAGCTGATGCGCGACGCGTTCTCCGATCTCGTGGTGAACGACGACTTGCTCGACGAGCTCGGCCCCGCGCTCATCTCCGACGGCGCTGTCTTCCTGTATGGCCCACCCGGCACCGGCAAGTCGAGTGTGGCCGAGCGCCTCATCCGCGTGCACCAAGACAACGTGCTGGTCCCGAAGGCGGTCGAGGTCGACACTCAGATCATCACGGTCTACGACCCGATCGCGCACATCGCCATCGAGCCGCAACCGCCCGACCTCGATCCTCGATGGGTGCTGTGCCGCCGCCCAGCCATCATCTCGGGCGGCGAGCTTCAACTCGAGATGCTCGACCTGACCTACGAGACGTCCAACGGCGTCTACATCGCGCCGCTGCAGATGCAAGCGAACAACGGCATCTTCGTGATCGACGACTTCGGCCGGCAGACGGTGAGCCCCGAGGCTTTGCTCAACCGATGGATCGTGCCTCTCGACCGGCGGCGCGACTACCTCTCGCTCAGCTACGGCCTCAAGTTCGAGATCCCGTTCGACGTGAAAGTCGTCTTCTCCACCAACCTCGAGCCCGCGGCCCTCGGCGACGAGGCGTTCTTCCGCCGAATCCAGAACAAGATCCTCGTGCGACCGATCTCCGACGAGGAGTTCGATGCCGTGCTCATCCGAGCCGCCAGCTCCTACGGCGTGACCATCGAGTCCGGCGCGGCGACCTACCTCCGCCGGGTGAGCCGCGAGGTCGGCGACGGCGACCTCCGCCCCTACCTCCCCCTGCAGGTGTGCAAGATCCTGCATTCGGTCTGCGAGTACAAGAGCATGCCGCTGATCCTCGATCGCGCGAACATCGACCGCATCGCCTCCATCTACTTCACGCGCGCCGCCCACATGAAGAGCTCGATGTCCAGCATCGTCAGCACGCAGCAGCAGCCGCCCGCGCCACCACCACAAACCCCGCCGCCGGTGACCCCCGAGCCGGCCACCCAACAGACGCCAGGCTGGAACACCGCCCGCACGCTCGATCTTTTGCGCGACACAGACTGACGCTTCTCGGCGAATCCGACGGTGACTCCACCCAGGCCGCCGGCCGTCCGTGGGCGATACTGCGGGGGATGGATCAAGAACAGGCCGACCGGTTTCCCGCCAGCGCCCTCGCCGCTCGCGACGCTGCGCGCGACGAGCGGCGAGAGCGGGGTGAGCAGCTCCGCAAGACGGTGACCCGTTCGTCCCATGGCGCGTGGTCTGAGCCCGAAGACCGGCAGAGCCCGGTCGCGATCCTCGAGGCGCAGAACAGGTCACGGCTGCAAGAGCTCGTGCCGATCCGGTTCGGTCGCATGCTCGCGTCGCCGTTCGCCTTCTATCGCGGCGCCGCAGCGGTCATGGCCGCCGACCTCGCCGGCACACCGACGACAGCCGTCGAGGTGCAGGCATGCGGCGACGCGCACCTCGCGAACTTCGGGTTGTTCGCGTCACCCGAGCGCCACCTCGTCTTCGACCTCAATGACTTCGACGAGACCGTGCCTGGTCCGTGGGAGTGGGACGTGAAACGCTTGGCCGCCAGCGCCGTCCTGGCCGCCCGCCATCGTGGGCTTTCCGACAACACAGCTCACGACGCTGCCGTTGCGGTCGGCGCCGCGTACCGCGACGCGATGTCGTTGTTCGCCTCGATGAACACGCTCGACGTCTGGTACTTCCACGTCGACGTCGACGCGTTGATGACCGAAGGTGCGATCGATCCGATCACCAACCAGCCGAGAACTCCGTCGCGCGCGGCCCAAAGAGCCGCGCGCAGGGCGCACGAGCACGACACGCTGCAAGCGATCTCGAAGCTCACCGAGGTCCGCGACGGGCGCCGCCGCATCCGCAGTGATCCGCCGCTGCTGGTGCCCACGCCCTGGGGGCCAGAGCTCGAACCCGACCGCGTGTTCGTGAACTACCGCAAGTCGTTGCCGCCTGACCGGCGCGTGCTGCTCGATCGGTTCCATTTCGCCGAAGGCGCCCGCAAGGTCGTCGGCGTCGGCAGCGTCGGAGCTCGATGCTGGATCCTGCTCTTCGATGGCGGCGGCGCCGACGATCCCCTTCTCCTCCAGGTGAAGGAGGCGAACACGTCGGTGCTCGAGCCGTACTGGCGGCCGAGCGGGTGCAGCAACCACGCGGAGCGAGTCGTGCTCGGCCAGAGGCTCATGCAGGCGCAGTCCGACATCTTCCTCGGGTGGACGCGGCAGGAGGCCACACGCATCGACTACTACGTACGCCAGCTACGAGACATGAAGGGTGGCATCGACCTCGACACGATCGCCGCGAAGGAGTTGCTGGCGTACGCCAATGCGTGCGGGGCCGTCCTCGCCCGCGCCCACGCCCGCGCGGGCGACGCGTCCCTCATCTCGGGCTACCTGGGCGCGAGCGATCGCTTCGACAACGCGCTTGCGGCCTTCTCCGTGGCGTACGCGGACCAGACCGAGCGTGACCACGCGCGATTGGAGAGGGCGGCCAAGAAGGGACGCATCCCCGCGGAGCGTGGCGTCTGAGCCGGCCTGGGTCCCTGCCCGACCGGCGATCCTGTGCCTGTCGGCGCAGCCTCTTCACATCGCCTTGCGGACGATCTTTCCTTTGAGCGCGGTGTAGGGCGGGTACATGAGCTTGGGGTCGGGCTTCTGCGGTTTGTAGAGCACCGACTTCAGGTGGCTGAAGGTGTCGAAGCCGAGCTTGCCGTGGTACGCGCCGATCCCGCTCGGGCCGACACCGCCGAAAGGGAGCTCGCTCGGCACGATGTGCATCACGCAATGGTTCACGCACGCGCCGCCCGAGCTCGTGCGCTCGAGAACGTCGGCGGCCGTCGCACTCGAACCGGAGAACACGTACAGCGCGAGGGGCTTGGGCCGGCCGGTCACGATCGACACCGCTTCGTCCACGCTCTCGACGGAGAGCACTGGCAGCAGCGGCCCGAAGATCTCTTCCTGCATGATCGCAGACTCAGGAGCCGGGTCGACCAACACGGTGGGCGCGATGTAGCGGTCTTCCTCATCGGTCTGGCCGCCGACCGCGACCGTGGCCTCGCTCGTGTCGAGCAGTCCCTTCAGTCGCTTCCAGTGCGCTTCGTTCACGACCCGGCCGAAGTCGCTGGTGTGCTTCGGGTCGTCGCCGTAGAACTCGACAAGCGTGGCCTCCATCTTGTCGACCAGCTTGTCGCGCACGGATGCCTCGGCGAGCACGTAGTCGGGGGCGATGCACGTCTGGCCAGCGTTCAAGAACTTGCCGAACATGATGCGCCGCGCGGCGACGTCGAGATCTGCGTCAGCCGCGACGATCGCCGGGCTCTTGCCTCCGAGCTCGAGCGTGACCGGAGTGAGGTGTTTCGCCGCCGCTTGCATGACGATGCGGCCGACGTTCGTGGAACCAGTGAAGAAGATGTGGTCGAATCGCTGGGCGAGCAACGCTGTCGTCTCGCGCACGCCACCCTCGACAACCGAGACCGCCTGGTCGTCGAGGTACTTCGGGATGAGCCGGGCGAGTACGGCCGAGCACGCCGGTGACAGCTCGCTGGGCTTCGCCACGACGCAGTTGCCCGCGGCGATCGCGGCCGCGATCGGGTTGACGAGCAGGTAGATCGGATAGTTCCACGGCGAGATGATCAGCGCTACGCCGAGCGGCTCGGGGATGATTCGCCCCTTCGCCGGTTGCACGGTGAGAGGCATGCTCACCTTGCGGGGCGTGGCCCACGACTCGAAATGCTTGAGGATGTGCTTCACCTCGGTGCGCGTACCACCGATGTCGGCGGTGAACGCCTCCATCGCCGGCCGCCCAAGGTCTTCCTTCAGCGCCCGGACCAGCTCGCCCTCGTTCTCGTCGAGCATCGTCAGGATCGCCTCGAGCTGCGTGCGTCGCCACGCGAGCGGACGGGTATGGCCGCGGTTGTTCGCGTCGCGCAAGCCGGCAACGAGCTCGGCATAGGCGCCAGACCCCGTGGAGCTGGCACGTGTCTCGGTGGTCGGCTCGGCCGTGTCGGTCATGGGTCCCCCGCGGGTTCAGTGCGACGTCGGTCGCTGCTCGTTTCGGTGGCGCCCACCGTACCGGCGCAGAAGCTCGCCGCCGGCTCTAGAAGGCGGCGGCATCGAGGAAGTGGTCGAAGATGTCGGTGTCGCCAAAGACGTCGTAGTTGTCATGCGGAAGGCGGTTCCACAGCACCAGGAACAGATCTGACGCCTCGCCCCGGACCGCCACGTCACCCTTGGCATGCACGCGTTCGACGGCGACGCCTTCGTCCGCGAAGCGGATGAGCCATTCGCCTTCGACATCGGTGCAATGAAGATGCATCGTGCGGCCGGCGTAGTCGTCGGCAAATGCGGCCGCGTCGAAACGGCGGGGCACGAACAGCTCGAAGAACTCGGCGATGCCATCAGCGGCCGCGTCAGCGTCGACGGGCGAAGCGGACGCGAGCGCGTGCTCGACGTCGAATCGGTGCACGGCGGTCTCGTGCGCCAGGCGCCGCAGCCACCAGCGGCGGTCGTGCTCGCCGTCCCAGGTGAACGCGGGCGCGCCGAGGTCCCGACGCTCGAGCTCGCCCATGAGCGCGGCCACGCCGTCGCGGTACCAATCAAAGACGGTGGCGTCGCGAGGCGCCCGTGCCTCCAGCTCGCCCGGATCGATGAACACCGGCGGCTCGGCCTGCAGCATCGCAGACGCCCACCGGTGCACCCGCCCGAGGTGTCCGACAACCCGACCCACGCTCCATCCCGGGCACGCGGCCACCGGCTGTTCGATGTCGACGTCGGACCCGCTGATCGCCGCGACGCGTGCGGCCTCGAGGCGCAACGAACCGAGAAGCGCTTCGTCGTTCATCGGCGCAGCAACCGGAGCATCTCGTCGTGGAGCACGCCGTTCGTGGCGACGCCGGTACCGGACGACGGATCTTCCATCCCACCGAAGTCCGTGAACCGCCCGCCTGCCTCGCGGAAGATCACCGGCATCGGCGCGAGATCCCAGATCGCCGCCTCCGGGTCGACCATCGCCTCGGCCCGACCGGTCGCCACGAGCACGTAGCCGTAACCGTCACCCCAGGTTCTCATGGCCAGGCCCGCTTCCTTCACGGCGAGGAGCATGTTGGTGGGCCAATAGTCAAAGGCGCTCGAAACGAGGCACGCCCCCGGCAGGTCAGCGCGGTTGTTGACGCGGACCGGCTCGCCGTTGGCGAAGCAACCGAGACCCCGGCCGGCGTAGACCGTCTCGCCCAGCGCGGGAAGGTTGATCACGCCGACCGCAGGGCCATGCACGTCGTTGACCGCGACGAGGTTGCAATACAGCGGTACGCCGTGCGTGAACGGCTTGGTCCCGTCGATCGGATCGATGATCCACGTGCGCCCGCTCGTACCGCCGACGTCGTCCTCTTCCTCCCCGATCACCGCGTCGTCAGGATGGTGCTTGGCGATCTGTTCTCGCAAGAAGCGCTCGGCGCGCTTGTCGGCCTCGGTCACCGGCGTACCGTCGCCTTTGCGCTCGATCTCGAGCGTCGGCGAGCGGAACCACTGCAGGGTCAGCTCGCCGGCGCCGCGGGCAAGATCGACCGCGAGCTCGAGAAGATCCCGGTCGGCAGGAGGGGCGGCAGCCATTGGTAGTCAGGGGCGCGGTGCCGTTGCCGGTCCGGTTCCCCATCCCCCTTTCAATCCGTACGTGCGGTTTTCCCGCATACGGCTTACCGACGGTGTTCTGGACATGGTTACGCAGCCTTCGGGTAGCGGATAGTTC
>JACPNV010000012.1 GCA_016185305.1 Actinomycetota bacterium
CGAGGTGCTCGACGAAGCCTTTGGCTCCTGAGAGGGCGATAGCCGGCCGGCGGCGCGACCGCCAGGTGTCGCGGCCGGTGATGGTCAGCCTGAGCGTCAGTGCGTGGGCGCGCAGCCCCCCGGGGCAATCACGTGAGCTTGCTGCGCTCGTTCTGGTCGAGCACGACGATGTCGGGCGAGTCCTGCCACACGATGGCGAGCAGGTGGCGCGGCCGGTCGAATCCCTTCAGGTTCTTCAGGCCGCGATCGACGAGCTTGACGTCGTCGGTGAGGTGATCGGCGAGCGGCTCGGTCACGAGGATCTCGTCGGCTTCCGCGACGTCGGTGACGCGGGAAGCGAGGTTGATCACCTTGCCGACGAGATCGTCCTCGTCGTGCATCACCTCGCCGGCATGGATGCCGATGCGAACGGCGGGAACGGGCTTCGCGCCGTCGGCCGCACCCGCGACCCGCGCGGTCGACCATCCCCGCTGCAATGCCGTCGCGCACGTCACGGCCCGGTCCGGCGAGGCGAAGCGCAACAAGAAGCCGTCGCCCTGGGTGCTGACCTCGATGCCACCGTGCTGCTGTACGCACTCGCGCACTGCCGACCGATGGTTGGCGAGCACCTTCGCCCACTCCTCGTCGCCGAGACGATGGTTGAGCCGAGTGCTCTCGACGATGTCGGTGAACATGACGGCGACCCACTGCCGGTCGGTGTGGCGCCGCCGATCGTTGGGCTTGCCCGGCGAAGATCGATCGGCATCATGGCGGCCCGACATCGACCGCGACGACGGCGCCGGCTTCGGCCGGGGCGGCCGCCGGTCGACGGTTTCGACTCGCGCCCGGCGGACCTGCTTCTTGACCCGCTTGGCCGCGGCGTCGCCGTCGGTCGCCCGGATGGCGGCGACCGCCGCGCCCTCCAGCATCGTGCCGTCGAGGATGCCGAGCACCGTGCGCTGGATGTTCTCCCGGGCCCGGCGGCGTGCCCGCTGCTGGCGCATGCGCTTGGGCCAGGTCATGACGACGACGCCGGCGTGGATCAGCAAGCCGATCCCCCAGAAGATCATCACGTAGACCGGCCAGAACTGGCTGTCGCGGGCGAGGTTGAGGTTGGTCATGTACTTCGGGATGTCGTCGGCTGACCCTCCGGCGAGTATCCACACGACCAGCAGGAGGAGGTTGACCGCCACGTAGACGACCGCGTGGATCCCCAGCCCGGTCATCGCGAACCATCCCCATGTTCACGCACGGACACATGGTACGGGGTGGACGCGATCACAACCGGACCGGCGAAGCCGTGGCCCGCGGATCATCGCTGGCGCGACAAGTTGACCGGTCGGTCAAGGGGGCCGGTAGGCTTGACGGATGGATGCACGCTTCGACACTGTCTCTGACGTTCGTGACCATCTGAAGCAGGTCGATTACCTCGCCGACGAAGGCATCTCGGGTGTCGTGTACCTCGCCGACCGGCTGGGCAAGCCGGTGCTGGTCGAGGGGCCGGCAGGAACCGGCAAGACCCAGCTCGCGAAGTCCGTCGCCGAGAGCCTCGGCGCTCGCCTCATCCGTCTCCAGTGCTATGAGGGGCTCGACGAGGCGAAGGCGATCTACGAGTGGAACTACAAGAAGCAGCTCCTTCGCATCCAGACCGAGCGCAACACCCGAGAAGCGGTGGAACAAGAAGGTGGGAAGGCCGCGTGGGACGACATCTCGACCGACATCTTCTCTGACGAGTTCCTCCTCACCCGGCCGCTCCTCGAAGCGATCAGCGCCGACGATCCGGTCGTGCTGCTGATCGACGAGGTCGATCGGGTCGAGGTCGAGACCGAAGCGCTCCTGCTCGAGGTGCTGTCCGACTACCAAGTGTCGATCCCCGAGCTCGGCACGCTGACCGCCAAGCAGATCCCACTGGTGTTCCTCACGTCGAACAACACGCGCGAGCTGTCCGAGGCGCTGAAGCGCCGGTGCCTGTTCCTGCACATCGACTACCCCGACCTCGAGCGCGAGAAGGAGATCGTGCTCACCAAGGTCCCCGACATCACCGAAGCGCTCGCCGATCAGGTTGCTCGCATCGTACGGTCGATCCGCCAGCTCGAGTTGAAGAAGAGCCCGTCGGTGTCCGAGACGCTCGACTGGGCCCGCACGCTCATGATCCTGGGCGTCGAGTCGGTCGACGAGAGCACCGCGACCGAGACGATCAACATCCTCCTCAAGTACCAGAGCGACATAGCCAAGGCCGTCCGCGAGTTCTCCAAGGACCAGGCGGCGTTCAAGGCCGTCGGGTGACCCATGAGCGTCGTCGACGATGCCTCGCCGCCGGCTACGACCGGCCGGCCGATCCTCGAGCTGCTCGAGGGGTTCATCGTCGAGTTGCGCGAGGCCGGCCTGCCCGTCAGCCTCACCGAGAACCTCGACGCGATGGAGGCGGTGAAGCACATCCCGCTGGAGGATCGCGAGGCGTTCAAGTACGCGCTGGCGGCCACGTTGGTGAAGTCGAACGCGCACTGGCGGGCCTTCGAGACGGTCTTCGAGGTCTACTTCTCGCTTCGGGGCAAGCAGTTCACCATCAGCGATGGCGACGAGCTCCGTGAGCTGACCGACGACGACCTCGACGCCATGGAGGCGATGGAGGGCCGCCAGGGTCAAGGCATGCAGGGTGGTGGGGGCGATGCGCTCACGCCCGAGCAGCTCGCCGAGATGCTCTACAAGGCGCTGATGGAGGGCGACGAGGCGATGCTGCGTGCGCTCGCCCGCCAAGCCGTGAAGCGTTACGCGGGGATGGAGCCCGGCCGGCCGGTCGGTGGCACGTACTACTTGTACCGCACGCTTCGGAACCTCGACCTCGACAGCATGCTCGAGCGGCTCATGAACCAGGCTCGTGAAGACTCGCCCGCGCCGATGTCGTCACTCGAAGAGCGCCTCGAACGTGACGAGTACGAGCTGCGGATCGAGGACTTGAAGAAGGAGATCGAGGCGGAGATCCGCCGGCGCCTCGTGATGGATCGGGGCGTCGAGGCGATGGCCAAGACGCTGCGAAAGCCGCTACCCGAAGACGTCGACTTCATGCACGCGTCGCGCGAGGAGATGGCGAGCCTGCGCAAGGCGATCTACCCGCTGACGCGGAAGCTCGCGGTCCGTTTGGCTCGCAAGCGGCGGCACGGCCGTAAGGGCCCGCTCGACTTCCGCAACACGATGCGGCACTCGCTGTCCTACGGCGGTGTGCCCGCCGAGCCCAAGTTCAAGTACCCGCGGCCCGCCAAGCCCGAGATCTTCGTCATCGCGGACATCTCTGGTTCGGTCGCGGCCTTTGCCCGGTTCACGCTGCACCTCGTCTACGCGATCTCGAACCAGTTCTCGAAGGTGCGGGCGTTCGTGTTCATCGACGGCATCGACGAGGTGACGAGCTACTTCGAGGGGGTCGAAGACATCGGCGAGGCGGTCCACCGGGTGAACACCGAAGCTGACGTGGTTTGGGTCGACGGCCATTCCGACTACGGCCATGCCCTCGAGGTCTTCTTCCAGAAGTGGGGCAAAGACATCGGCCCGAAGACGACGGTGCTGCTGCTCGGCGACGCGCGCAACAACTACCACGCCTCGCAGTCGTGGACGTTGAAGGAGATGCAGCACAAAGCGCGGCACCTCTACTGGCTCAACCCCGAGCCCCGCTCGTATTGGGACACCGGCGATTCGATCGTGGGCGAATACGGCGTTCACTGCGACGGCGTGTTCGAGTGCCGCAACCTCCGCCAGCTCGAGAAGTTCGTCGACAACCTCGTCTGAGGCGTGGCCCCCTCGGTCTTCAGGGCGTGAGCGTGAACGGGACCCTGTAGCCGGGTTGGCTGCTTCCCGCCGGCGGGTCGACGACGAAGGTCGCGCCACCGGAGAACGGCCCTGGCGCCTCGATCGTCTGGTCGAACCGCTTGCGCCCGGTGCCGAACTTGACCGCGATCGTTCCCGTGGTGAGCTCTTGGCCGAACGCGTCCTCGACGCGGTACGGGAACGAGCTGAACTGGGCGTTGACATCGCCGGACACCTTGATCACCGCGGACGTGCTCAGGCCCGGCGATGGCGAGTCGAGGAGGACGTCGGGGCTGAACCGTGCCGGCAGGTCGTCGCGCCCGATCGGAGGAACCCCAGTTGCCCCGTTGTCCTGGGTGTCGATGAGGAACTTCACCTTCTTGATCTCTGGAAACTGCGTGAGGGTGTACACGACCTGGGCCACCTGTTGCTGGGTATCCCGCGTCTCGAAGGTGCGGCTCAGGTCGATCGTCGCCGTGCCGTTCTCGACCGTGAACTTGTTGACGATCACGTTGGTCGGCATGGCGTTCTGCAGCCCGGCCGCCTTGTCGACGTCGGAGAGGTCTTTCGTCAAGGCCTGCACTGCCTCCACCCGGGCGTCGCCGGTCGTCTGCACCCGCTGTCCCGCCGCGACGACACCATTGCGGAGGTAGTAGAGGATGACGCCTGGTGCAGCAGGGAGTGCGCCGCCCCTTCCGGGGGCGGTTGTCGCCGGTGCGCCCCTCGTCGCCGAGCTCGGGCTGGTGCCAGCCGTACACGCCGAGAGCGCGATCGCGATCAAGAGGAAGGTGAGGCGCCGAAGCATCCGCGGATTCTGGCATCCCCGGTCACGAGGTCGTGGTCATGCCCCCGTCGACCACGACGTACTCGCCCGTGACGTAGGAGGCGTCGTCGCTCAGCAAGAAGCGGATCACGCGAGCGACCTCCATCGGGTCGGCGACGCGAGCCAACGGCACCTTGCTGAGGATCATGTCCTTGATCGACTCGTTGGCGAGCGCCGGTGCGAGCATCGGTGTCTCGATGGCGCCGGGGCAGACGGCGTTCACGCGGATCTGCTCGCCGGCGAGGCGATGGGCCAGTGATCGGGTGAGGCCGAGGAGACCGGCCTTCGACGAGCAGTACGCCGGCAGCATGGCGTTGCCGACGATCGCCTCCACCGAGGCGATGCCGACGACCGCGGAACCGGGCTTCGCCGCACGCAGCTCGTCCAGCAAGGCCCGCACCAGGAGCGCTTCGGCGCGCAGGTTCACATCGAGCACGGCGTCCCATTGGTCCTCGTCGAGGAAGTCGACCGGCATCGGCCCGGGCACGCCCGCGGCGTGGACGAGGCCGCCGATCGAGCCCAGCGCATCTTTCGACCGGGCGACCGCGTCGGAGAACGTGGACGCGTCGGCGACATCGACTTCGAGCCCGACCGAAGCGACGTCATGATGCCCAGCAGCGAGCTCGGCGGTCTCTTTGGCGCCGGCTCCGTCGAGGTCCCACGCGGCGACGGGCCGGCCGGCCTCGGCCAGCGCCAGACAACAGGCGCGCCCGATGCCCGACCCACCGCCGGTCACGACCACGCCAGTCGTGGGTGTGTACGAAAGCCTTGCCATGGACTGCCTCGCAATCTCGATGCTGGGAACGTTGATCAGATCGTGTCGATGATGTCGTCGAAGGGAGCGAAGAGCTGGGGCTTGTTGTGCTGGTCCCGGAGAAGGATGCCGAGGTGGCGGCTGCGTGCCACCAGGTCGCGCGCCCGCCGTCCCGCCCATGGGCGGGGGAGCAGCTCGGGCGGAAGCAGGGGGTCGGCGTTGAAGCACTCGCTGAACTTGATGCCGATGATGAGCGCGCCGGGGAGGAACTCGGCCTCGGTCAGGCGTTGATGTTGCTTGCGCATCCGCTCGAGCGCGTCGGGGATGCCTTCGTAGACGTCGCAGAAGGCTTCGTAGCGTCTGGCGAGGTCGCCGATCGGCCAGAGGCGCGCGGCCATCACCTTGGGGTCGCGCTCGCCGCCGATCTCGAGATCGTCGGTGCTGGCGACCGTCACGTGTTGGCCGACGCCCAAACGGTCGGCTTCGGCCAGCGCGTCCTTCTCCCAGCGGTGCGCCGAGACGTACAGGCCGTTCTGGATCGCCGCGCCGCCGAGCTCGAGCAGTCGATCGCGGAAGTTGTCGCGGGCCGCCCGCTTGCTCTCCGGGATGGCGAAGGCGACGAGGCGCCACGTTCGGTCCCAGCCTCGTCCGGCGGCGTCCTGTGCGAACGCCAGGCGGGTTCGTTCGAGCGACGACCCCAGCG
>JACPNV010000023.1 GCA_016185305.1 Actinomycetota bacterium
TGGCCCGCCGCCTGATCGATGGTCGCTGTCGGCGACGGATCTGGTAGCGGCGCGAAGCTGACGACGTTGTCGGTCGAGGTCGACGCCGCGCTTGCCTGGCTCGCTGAGTCAATGGCTGCGCCGGCCACGATCGAGGCCGCTACGTCACCGGCGCCGGTCATGCCCGATACCGTCACTGTGTAGACCGCACCCGAGCCTGACACCGCCACGGTCAAGGTCCCGGGCGCGGTTGACCCCGCCAAACTGACGTCGGTTGCGGTGAAGCCTGTCACCGCTTCGGAGAACACGACCGTGAACTCGATCGGAGCGGACGCCGGGTCGGGCTGGCCCGCCGCCTGATCGATGGTCACTGTCGGCGACGGATCTGGTAGCGGCGCGAAGCTGACGACGTTGTCGGTCGAGGTCGACGCGGCGCTCGTTTGGCTTGCCGAGTCAACGGCCGCGCCGGCCACGATCGATGCCACGACGTCACCGGCTCCGGTCATGCCCGATACCGTCACCGTGTACACCGCGCCCGAGCCGGATACGGCCGCGGTCAAGGTCCCCGGCGCGGTTGACCCCGCCAAACTGACGTCGGTTGCGGTGAAGCCTGTCACCGCTTCGGAGAACACGACCGTGAACTCGATGGGAGCGGACGCCGGGTCGGGCTGGCCCGCCGCCTGATCGATGGTCACCGTGGGCGACGGGTCTGGCGCCACGTCGTCGTTGGTGATCGTCCCTGTGGCCGAGGCATCGCCGATCATGACCAGGGTGGCGTTGTTCAGCTGCAACGCGAACTGCTCGTCAGGTTCGATGTTGGTGTCGCCGTTCACGGTGACGTTCGCCGTGGCGCTGGCCGCGCCGGGCGCAAAGGCGACAACCATGTTGGTCAGCGCGTCGTAGTCAGCGTCGATCGTCGTCGCGCTGCCGTCAGCAGTGTCGAGCTCGACCGTCTCGTTGCCATCAGCAGGCCCGTCGAGGGTGAGCGTGAAGGTCATCTGCGTCGTGCCGGCATCGCCTTCGATGACCGCGGGGTTCGACACCGAGGTGATGGTGCGCGCGGGGTCGTCGTCATCGACGATGGTGACCGTCGCCGTCGGTACGGCCGAGACGACCTTCCAACCGGGCGGGGCGTCGACCGGTGGCTCGAGCGAGAAGGTGAAGGTCTCGGGGCCCTCAGCGTCGGTGTCGTTGTAGGCGTTGGTGTCAAAGGTGACCGACGTTTGGTTCTCGGCCACCGACACCGTGGCATTGCTCGTCGCCGCGAAGTCGGAGCCGCCGATCGCGCCACCGATGGCGGGTCCGTCGTTGGCCGCCAGGATCAGATCGAACGCTGGATGGATGGCCGGCGTGATGTTGATCGTTGCCTCCGCGGTGGTGCCTTCGGGCGCCGACACCGGCCCGGCGAAGCTGGCATCGATCTCTTCGAGATCACCGGTCTCGATCGTGAGCTGTTGGAAGTCGAACCCGAGGAACGGGACCTCGACCCCCGTCGGCGGGTCACCGATGTATTGCAGGGGCAGGCCGTTGTTGCCCAAATCGGACACCACCGTGGTCAGTTCGCACGAATCGTTCGGTGCGTCGTTCTTGAACGTGATCTCGGCCAGCGCGTACTGAACCTCGGCCATGGTGCTCACGCCGGCGAAGGCGGTCGTGTAGTCGAACGGGCTACTGGTGGCCAGCGGCTTGGTGCTCAGGCCGGGTTCGATCTGATCGAGGCCGGCCAGGATGGCGTCGACCACCGGTTGGTACTCGGGCTTGTTGGAGATGTCGTAGGTGTCGTTGACGATGTCTTCGATGCTGGTGTCGTCAGCTTGGAACACACCGCCCTGGAAGTGGAAGCCCTCCACGAGCGGCGTCACCGGTTGCCCGCACTCGAGCACGCCGACGAGCAACATGTTGGTGCCTTCTCCGTCGATGGGATCGGGTGGCGGCAGGGGTGGGTCGGCCTGGGCGCCGTAGACGTCTTCGTCGTTGTCCTCGTCGCTCGCGGTGAACCCGGTGATAATCTCTTCGATCTCGGGGGCGGCCTGTATCGGCCCGGAGGGTCCGTCGATGGTCGGGAAGTCGTTGACGTCGAGCACCCGGATCTCGACGCCGTACGCCTGGATGCTCGGGTTCTCGAGGGGCGGGGGCTCATTGCTGTCCTGGCCGGAGACCACGACGATGTTCAACGTCTCCGGGTTGAAGCTACCGACGTAGTAGTAGCCGGGATCCGGCGTGTAGACGAGGTCGGCGAGCGCCGCGTCGAGCTGCGCCTTCGTGCCGTTGATGTGGATGAGCGGGCTGGGGTTGTCGGGCGGGTTCGTGATCTGGTCGATGATGGCCCCGCCGCTCAGCACGTAGACCGGTTGCGCTGGGTCGGGATCGCCGTTGCTGTCCTCGCGGAACTCGGTGGTGGCGCTGCCGACCTCGATGGTTCCATGGCTGACGTCCATCTGAACCCGCGGGCAGTCGCTGATGTCCCAGTTGTTGCTCTGGTCCGGTGCGCAACCCGCGTCGCCGTTCTCGACTTGGACGACGAGCTCGCGATTGTCGCCGGAGATGATGTCGGATCCGGTGAAGGGCATCTCACCGATGGGCACGCCGATGAGTTCAGCGGCGAGGGTCGTGCCCGCGGGGGCCATGTACAGGCGCGTTGGCGGGCTGGTGAGCGACGCCGCTGACGCAGATGGGATCCATACCAGCGCAGCGAGCGTGCTCAGCACCGTAAAGATCACCAAACAACCCGCCGAGAAGCCTCGGCTACGACCAAGAGTGTTCATTCAGAATGCCTCTTCCATTTCAGGCCTGGAGACGCCAGCCAGTTCGCGGATCGAGGCGACATCCGAGGGAACGAACCGAAGTGATGGAGCATCACCGAGGCATTCCACACCCGAACACGGCGGCCGTCCTGAGTAGTCGATACTCAATTGGGTTCGGCTCGTTGTGTGTCCTGAAAGGAGGTGATGACGATGATGACGATGTCGAAGGTCGCCAGCATGACCGTGCTGCCTGTGATGGAGGTAGGCCCTCCGGGTTCGCCGTGCAGGCGGTCCCCGGACCAAAGTCGCCCGCAAACCCATCCCCACACTGATACGACCCGCCCAACGCACACACACCCATGAATGATTGGGGCTAGCTACGCTTTCCGCAGTGTCAGATCAGCTGCTGTTCGTGCTGCGGCTCGCCCTGCTCGCGTTGCTGTACCTCTTCTTCTTCCGGGTGCTGCGCGCGGTGTGGGCCGAGATCAAGCCTCCGGTCGGCGCCCGCCCGGTTGCGCCGGCGGCGCCGCGCCAGGCCAAGCGGGCCAAGGCGAAACCGCCCAAACGATCCGAGCTCTTGGTGCTCGACCCGCCCGACCAGCGGGGTCACACCTATCCTTTGGGCGACGAGCTCACTCTCGGACGGGCGGCCGGCTGCCATGTCACCGTTGACGACACCTTCGTGTCGCAGATCCATGCACGGGTCTTCGCCCGGGATGGGCAGTACCTTGTCGAAGATCTGGGTTCCACGAACGGTACCTACCTCAACCGGAAGAAGGTCTCTGGTCCCATGATGATGCAGCGCGGCGACCGACTCCAGGTCGGCAACACGGTGCTCGAGCTGCAATGACAGACCCGAGGCGCGCGCGATGACTGTCCTCAAGTCGGGCGACGCCACGCTCGTCGGCCAGGTGCGTCCCGAGAACCAGGACAACCTGGTGGTCGCGGAAGATCTGCAGCTGTTCGCGGTCACGGACGGCATGGGCGGGCACCGCGGCGGCGAGATCGCCTCTGAGGTCGCGGCCGAGACGTTGAAGAGCGCTTTCACCGACAAGAGCACGACTGGGCTGGCGCACGCGGTGCAAGCGTCCAACGAAGCGGTGGTGACCAAGGCCAACGGCGACTCGTCGCTCAAGGGCATGGGTACGACGTTGTGTGCACTCGCGCTCGTCAACGTCGACGGACAGGAGCGGCTCGCCGCGGCCAACGTCGGCGACAGCCGGCTCTACCTGCTGCGGGCGACGACCGACCAGCTCGAGCAGATCACCGAAGACCACAGCCTCGTCGAGACGCTGTACCGGCAGGGCCAGCTCACCAAGGCCGAGGCCGAAGCGCACCCGCACCGCAACATCTTGACCCGCGCCCTGGGAATCGAGGCCGACGTGCTCGTCGACTTGTTCGAGCTCCTCCCGGTGCCGGGCGACCGTTACGTGCTGTGCAGCGACGGCCTGTTCAACGAGGTCACCGAAGAGCTCATGTCGATCGTGCTCCGCCAGGAGGACGATCCAAAGCGCGCCTCTGAGGAGTTGGCCCGCCTGGCCGACGAGGCCGGTGGTCGCGACAACATCACGGTGGTCGTCGTCGACGTGGTCGCCGGTCCCAACGGCGCGACCGCGGCGGCGAGCCCCGACACCGATCGCCTTGTCAACGTGGAACGGGCCGACGAGCAGCCCATCGAGTTCCCGGCCGTCAGCGGTGCCGCGCCCGCCGCGCCGCCCCCGCCGGATGCACCGCCGCTACCCCCGCCCCCGCCGACCGAACCGCAACCGCTTGTCACCGGTCCCGACGGCGAGCCCGTGCCCGCTGCACCCGACGAGACGGCCGTGTCCGCGGCGCCCGCGCCTTCCGGCGCCGCCACCGCCGTGGCTGCGCCCGTCGTCGTCCAACCGTCACCTGCGTTCGGTGGCGGCGCTGCAGCCGGCGTTCCCGCGCCCGCCGAGCAGCCGCGCGGCACTCGCTTCACCTGGCGGGTCGCCCTCTTCCTCGTGGTGCTCGCCGCGGTCGTCGCGGCCGTGATCTTCGCGTTCTCCTACTTCGCGAACAACACCTTCTATGTCGGGTTCGACGGCGATCAGGTGGCGATCTTCCGGGGGCGGCAGGGCGGCATCCTCTTCATCGGTCCCACCGTCGCGGAGGCGACCGGTATCAGTCGCGCGGACGTTCCGAAGGATCGGCTGCAAGACATCGAGAAGGGCAAGGACGAGCCCTCCCTCGCAGAGGCGCAGATCTACGTCCAGAACCTGCGCGACCAGATCAACCAGCAGCGCCAGCAGGTTGGGCTCGGCGGGGCGGTCGGCCAGGCCGATCCGGGTTCGCCGACGACGGCCGTGCCGCCACCCAGCAGCGACGCGCCCGACAGCTCGACCCCGAGCGCGGGCGGCGCCGGCATCTTCCCGCCCGGTACGTGACATGAGCGTCTCCGCAAGCCCCAGGCCAGGCGGACGCCTGCGGTCTCTCGCGCCGATCGTGGCTGCGCGCGTGCCGCCCACGTGATGGACCGGAGCCGCTGACGTGGGTTCGGCCCGCCGCAACACCGAGTTCGGGCTGCTGCTGCTCGTGGTGATCGTCACCGCCGCGGCGTACGTCCTCGCGTCGTTGGGCGTCGACGCCAACATCCCCGCCAACATCCTCCCGTTCCTGCTGGTCCTCCTCGCCATGCTCCTGGCGAGCAACCTGGTGACGCGCAAGTGGGCTCCCGAGGCCGACCCGATGCTGCTCCCACTGGCCGCGCTGCTCAACGGGTTGGGCTACGTGATGGTGTCGAGGCTTCGGCCCGATCTCGCCGGCCAGCAAGCCCTCTGGACGGCCATCGGCCTTGGCGCGTTCATCGCCACCTTGGTGGTCGTGCCGCGAGCGCGCGACCTGGCGCGCTACCGCTACACCGCCATGCTCGCCGGCATCGCGCTCCTGGCCTTGCCGATCATCCCCGGCATCGGTCGCGAGTTCAACGGCTCACAGATCTGGGTCAGCTTCGGTCCGATCAACTTCCAGCCCGGTGAGTTCGCGAAGGTCGCACTCGCCGTCTTCTTCGCCGGCTACCTCGTCGACAAGCGAGAGCTGCTGGCGATGAGCACCCGGCGGGTCGGCCCGATCATGCTCCCCGAACCGAAGCATCTCGGCCCGGTGCTCGTGGCGTGGGCCATGTCGCTGCTGATCATGGTGTACGAGACCGACCTTGGTTCATCCCTGCTCTTCTTCTCGCTGTTCATCGTGATGCTCTGGGTGGCGACCGAGCGGCTGTCGTACCTGCTCGTCGGCACGACGCTGTTCGCGGCGGGGGCGTACTTCTCGTGGCGCGTCTTCGCCCATGTGCAGCGGCGGGTCTCGGTGTGGCTCGACCCGTTCGCCGACCCGTACAACAGCGGCTTTCAGATCTTGCAGTCGGCCTTCGCGTTCGCGGACGGCGGCCTGTTCGGTCGCGGTCTCGGCTCGACCGGCAACATCCGGTTCTTTGCCAAAGAGTCCGACTTCATCTTCGTCTTCATCGGGCAGGAGCTCGGCCTGCTCGGCGCCACCGTCGTCATCATCGCCTACATCTGCATCGTGGGCGCCGGGCTGCGCATCGCGGTCCGGGCCGAGAACACCTTCGACAAGCTCCTGACCGTGGGCCTCACGACGCTGATCGGGCTGCAAGCCTTCATCATCATGGCGGGGGTGACGAGACTCCTGCCCCTCACCGGTGTCACGCTCCCCTTCGTGTCCTATGGCGGCTCGTCGCTCATCAGCAACTACATCACGATCGCGCTGCTGTTGCGCGTGTCCGACGAGTCGGCTCGTTCGCGCGCCGCTGTCGGGACCCAGCCGATGGGTGCGAGGTCGTGAACCGCCAGATCCGCCGGCTCGGCGTCGTCATGCTGCTCCTCTTCGGCGCGGTGTTCGTGAAGCTCAACCAGGTGCAGGTGTTCGAGGCGGACAAGTTCAACAACGACCCGCTCAACGGGCGGCGCGCGCAGAAGGAGTACGACCGCGACCGGGGCGCGATCAAGAGCGTGGACGGCACCGTGCTCGCACAATCGGTCGACGCACCGGAAGGGAGCGATTTCAAGCGGGTCCGCATCTACCCCGAGCGCGAGCTGTTCGGCCAGATCACCGGCTACCTCTCGTTCCGCTATGGCTCGTCGGGGATGGAGAAGAGCTACGACGACCAGCTCACGGGGCAGACCTTCCAGCAGCAGGTCGCCAACCTCAAGGATCTGCTCGTGAAGCGGCCCCAGGTCGGCAACGTCACCATCTCGGTCCAGCGCGAGTTCCAACAGGTTGCTCGCGACGCGCTTGCCCGCAACCCGACCGGCCAGCAGGAAGGGTCGGTCGTGGCGCTCGATCCGCGCACCGGCGAGCTCCTCGCGTTCTGGAGCTACCCGTCGTTCGATCCCAACCTCATCTCGGGCGAGAGCGGCAAACAGGAGGAGATCAACTCGGCGCTTCTCAACCTGGCGCCGGGCAAGCCGCTGCTCGCCCACCAGTACCAGGAGCGCTACCCGCCGGGGTCGACCTTCAAGGTCGTGACGGCCAGCACCGGTCTGCAGACGGGGAAGGTCACCAACCAGCAGCCCGTGTACCCCACGGCGTCGAGCTACAAGCCGCCCCAGACCACGCAGGCGATCCAGAACTTCGGCGGCGAGGTGTGCGGTGGGGCGCTGCCACAAGTGCTCATGGTTTCCTGCAACTCCGCGTTTGCCGAGATGGGCCAAGCGACCATCGGCGGCGCCGACATGATCAAGGGAGCCGAGTCGTTCGGCTTCAACCAGGACGTCCCGATCGACCTGCCCGCGCCCGCGCAGTCGGCCTTCCCCACCGACGTCCTCACCGACCCACCGAAGCTCGCCCAGGCCTCCATCGGGCAGAACGACGTGGCGGCGACGCCGCTGCAGATCGCGATGAACACTGCGGCAGTCGCCAACGGCGGCCGGATCATGAAGCCCCACGTGATGACCGAGGTGCGCAACAGCGAGGGCGCGGTGACCACGACCTACCCGCCCGAAGTGTGGATGACTCCGCTGAGTCCCGAGGTCGCGGGCCAGATGCAACAGGACATGTACGGCGTGGTGCAGAACCCGGGCGGCACCGGCGCCGCCGCCCAGATCCCGGGCTTCACGGTCGGCGGCAAGACCGGCACGGCGCAGCTCGGCGATGCCACCAAGGTCAACACGTGGTTCACCGCGTTCGCGGGTCCGATCGGAAGCGCCCCGACGGTGGCCGTGGCGGTGGTCGTGCTGAACGTCAACAACGGGGGGAACGAGGCGACCGGTGGCGCCGTCGCGGCGCCCATCGCCAAGGCGGTGATGCAGACGATCCTCGCCAGCCAGCAGCGCCAGAGGTGACGTGGGTGCAGGGTCGGGTCGCAACTGCGCTGACCTCCGGGTACGGTCCCCGTCCTGACCGGAAGGGGCCGGCTTTGTAGGATTGGTCGGCTATGCCGGACCAGGGCCCGACCGTCTTCAACGACCGGTACGAACTTCATCGCAAGCTGGCGCGGGGCGGCATGTCCAACGTCTACCTGGCCCGCGACTTGCTCCTCGATCGCCCGGTCGCCGTCAAGGTGCTGTTCCCCGAATACGCGAAGGAAGAGTCCTTCGTCGAGCGGTTCCGGCGCGAAGCACAGGCCGCGGCCAACCTCAACCATCCCAACATCGTCGCCGTCTACGACTGGGGCCAGCAGTCGAGCACCTACTTCATCGTGATGGAGTACGTCGAGGGACGGAGCCTGTCGGAGATCATCCGCTCGGAGGGCCCGCTCCATCCGACGCGAGCGGCCGAGATCGGTGCCGACGTGGCCGCGGCGCTCGGCTTCGCCCACCGCAACGGGGTGGTGCACCGCGACATCAAGCCCGGCAACGTCCTCATCGGTCCGAGCGGTCAGGTGAAGGTGGCCGACTTCGGCATCGCCCAAGCCATCTCCGGCTCGCAGACGAGCCTCACACAAGCGGGCTCGGTCATGGGCACCGCCACGTACTTCTCGCCGGAGCAGGCCCAGGGCAAGCAGGTCGACCCGCGCAGCGACCTCTACTCACTCGGCTGCGTCCTGTTCGAGATGCTCACGAGCAAGCCGCCGTTCACCGGCGAGACGCCGGTCGCGATCGCGTACAAGCACGTGCAGGAGGCCCCCTCCACGCCGAGCTCGATCGGGGTGACGGTTCCCGAACCGCTCGAGGCCATCGTCATGAAGCTGTTGAGCAAGCGGCCGAGCGATCGCTACGCCTCTGCAGAAGACCTGCGCGCCGATCTCCGCCGGTTCCTCGAAGGCCAACCCGTACACGCGCTGCGCTCGCCGAGTGCCGTCGGCGCGGGTGCCGCGGCAGGGCTGGTTGCCGGCGCGGCTGGTGGTGCGGCGGCGACCGCACTCCTTGGCGCCACGACCGCGCCCCCGATCGCCGGTGGCGCGGCCCCACCGGTTGCCGAGGCTCCCTACACGTCGAGCGGGCCACCGTCGCCACCCTACGGCGGTGACGGTGGCTACCCGCCCCGGCCGCGGCGCACCGGCTGGTTCATCGCGCTGATGATCGTGTTGCTGGTCGCGCTGGCGGTCGGCCTGGCCGTGCTGGCCCAGAACATCTCGAAGACCTCGGCCCGGAGCCAGCTCCAGGTGCCGAACGAGGTGTACAAGAAGCTCGTGGATGCCAAAGCCGATCTCGAGAGCAACGGCTTCGTCGTCGACGCCGTCTCCCAGGCCCGGTCCGACGTGGAGAAGGGCCTCGTCTTCGACCAAGACCCCAAGGGTGGGGCGCTGGCGGCGCGCGGCTCGACGGTGAAGATCTTCTACAACGGCGGTGAGGGCCAGGTGAAGGTCCCCGACGTCGTCACGCTCAACAACGCCGCGGCGAAGCAGATCCTCGAGAACCAGGGCCTCGTCGTCAGCGAGATGCAACAGCCCGACGACAACGTGCAGAAGGGCACCGTCATCTCGCAGAACCCGCCGAAAGACACCCTGGTCGACAAGGGCTCGACGGTCACGATCGTCGTGTCGTCGGGGAAGAACGAGGTTCCCCTCCCCGACGTCACCGGGCAGACGTTGCAGACCGCGCTCAACACCCTCACCCAAGCGGGCTTCAAGCCGACGACGCGCAACGAGAGCTCCCTCATCGTTGCCGCCAACAAGGTCATCACGACCCAGCCTGCACCCAACAGCCTGGTTCCGCCGGGCTCGGCCGTCGTGGTGATCGTCTCGTCCGGCCCGCCGCCGTCCACCCAGCCACCGACCACGGCGACCACGTTGCCCCCGACGACGTCGCAGCCGGCGACCACGACGACGAAGCCGGCAACGACGACCACCATGCCGGCGACGACGACGTCGGCATCGCCCTGAGCGGCCCGAGCGCTTTCCCGCAGGTGTTCAGGCGGGCTGGCCGGCCCGGCGGAGGAACGACCGCAACAGGTCGTGGCCCTTCATCGTGAGGATCGACTCCGGGTGGAACTGCACGCCCTCGATGTCGAGCTCGCGATGGCGGAGTCCCATCACGACGCCATCGTCGGTCTCGGCAGTGATCTCCAACACCTCGGGTACCGAGTCTCGGTCGACGACCAACGAGTGGTAGCGGGTGGCTTCAAGCGGGTTCGGCAGGCCCTCAAACACGCCGGCATCGCGATGGTGGATGAGCGAGGTCTTGCCATGCATGACTTCAGGCGCACGCACGACGTCTGCGCCGAAGACCTGCCCGATGCACTGGTGCCCGAGGCAGACGCCGAAGACCGGACGTTGGCCGGCGAAGTGCATGATCACGTCGTTCGACAGGCCGGCGTCTTCGGGACGGCCGGGTCCGGGACTGATGAGCACGGCGTCAGGATCAAGCTCGACGATCTGGTCGAGGGTGAGCGCGTCGTGGCGATGCACCATCGGGGTCGCACCCAGCTCGCCGAGATACTGCACGAGGTTGTAGACGAACGAGTCGTAGTTGTCGATCACCAAGACTCGGGCGGGCATCGGGGCGAGCGTAGTCGTTCCTCCGGGCGCCGCTCGGGGCGCGCGTCCGAACCGGGCCGTGGCGCGCGCGGCGCAGGCCCGGATGGGTTGCACGCACAGGCCGCACTACTATGCGCGCCGTGGCTGACGAGAAGCCGAAGAAGCTGCCCCCCAAGTCCAAAGTTGTCGCCCCGACCTCGAAGGTCGCGCCCGCTCCGGACAAGTCGAGCCGGGCCGAAGCTGAGGGAGACGACAAGCCGAAGAAGCTTCCTCCCAAGTCGAAGGTCGACAAGGGCGGCGCAGGTCCCAAAGGCCGGAGGCCGGCCACCACCAAGATCAGCCGCGCCGATTCCGCGCCGGATGCCTCGAGCCGCTACACCCCGCCAACACCACACTTCGACGAGATGCCGAGCCCCATGTGGGTGCCCATCTTGATGTTCACGATGTTCGGGCTCGGCATGCTCGTCATCTTCTTGAACTACGTCTCGCTCCTCCCCGGGGCGACCTCGAACTGGTACCTCCTCGTCGGCTTGGCGCTGATCCTCGGCGGCATCATCACCGCCACCCAGTTCCGATAGCGAACCGACCGCGGACGGTCTGCTCGGCCGGAGCCCGAGCCCGCCGGGCCTCTGGTCTTGTCCACAGGGCGCGGCGGCGTCGACCGGCGTTCAGTTGTGCGCAATGTGGCGATCGAGTAACAGAACCCGCGATCGCGTGGCGTGCAGGCGAACCCCCGGTTGCCGCCGCGTTACGCTCCCCACTGCTTTCCACAGACTGTGGACAAACGACGCCGGCTCGGAGTTCGGACTTCTGTGGGCTGCGCGCCCCCAGTCGACACTCGCACATGGACAGGTGCCGGTTGTTGCGAACCCCGCTCGCGCCTACTCGATCGGGGCGACGAGGTCCATGTCTTCCTGGCAATGCCGGGGAGGAGCTGGGTCCTCGTCGGGCGCCACCGTCATGCGGACCTCGGCGCCGCAGATGCTGCACCGGTAGCCGATCTTCACCTTCCGCAGCTCGCCGGGCGGGGGCGGCTCGGGCACCGGTTGGGCGAGGCCGCGCAGGATCCCGAAGCCGATCCGCATGATCACCAGGAAGGCGATCATCGCGATGATGATCTTCCAGAACATGAGCGTCCTACTGTACGGGTCGCCGCGCCGCGGGCCGCACGGGGTCGCACGGCCAGTCGCCTGCCCCAAACGCGGCGACGGCGACCTGTCGACTCACCGAGGCCGCGCCTACTTCGGCGCGACCACCGGCCGGCCGTTCTGGAAGGAGAGCTTGTCGACATAGATGCGCCGGCGGTTCGGGTACCCGATGTTGGGCGCCGTCCACGCGTGGTACGCGACGAACCACTGCCCACCGGGTGCCTGGAAGACGTCGGCGCCACCGGGCCCGGCAACCGGTCCGCTGGTCTTGAGCACGACGTTGTCAGCGGGCTTCGTACATGGCCCGACCGGCGAATCGCACACCGCGTAGCCCTCGGCGTAGTCGGCGGTGTCGAAGCGGTTGGCGCTGTAGAAGAGGAGGTAACGGTCGTTGACCTGGATCATGCTCGGGCCCTCGACGGTTCGGCCTTCCCATCCACGATCGGCGGCGAGTAGGAGTTGCGGGTTGCCATCGAGCTCGTCGAACGTTGGTTTCAACTTGGCCCCCCAGAGCCGCGCGTTGCCTCCTCGCGTCTCGTTCTCCGTCTTCCAGTAGAGGTAGGGCGTTCCGTCCGACGCGATCAGGACGTCTGGATCGATCGCCCCGCCTTGCTCGATGGGACACACGATCGGGCTGGGGCGGAGGTCGACATACGGTCCGGCCGGTGCCGACGCTTTCGCCACCGAGATGCACTCGCGCGAGTCGCTGGCGCGGCGAGCCGAGTAGTAGAGGTAGTAGCCGTCGGGCTGCGGGATCACTGCTGGTGCCCACGTCCAGCCCGGTACGGCCCAGCCCGGAAGCTGCCCGAGCGCTTCGCCGACCCAGGTCCACCGATCGAGGTCGGTCGACTGGATCACCTGCACCTTCCCGCCGCTGGCATTGGTCGCAAACGCGTAGTAGGAGCCGTTCGCGTAGATGACCGTGGGATCGGGGAAGTCGAAGGGGAAGGCGGCGTCGGCGCCAGGCTCGACGATCGTGAGCGCCTGCTGGCAGGGCGCCGACACCGACTTCAGCGCAGCAACCGTGCCGGTCGTGTCGCCCCGATCCAGCGCGACGCTCGCCTGCCGGATGCCGTCGTAGCACTCGGCGAGCAGCAGGAGCTTCTGGAGCTGATCACGATCGACGGTGTTCGACGTGTTGAGACGGTCGCGCAACGTGCGGGCTTTGTCGGTGAAGCGTTGGATCTCACCTGAGAGGAAGTCCGATTCGATCGCCTTCACCGCACTCGAGCCTTCGACCGCCTTCAGCTCGCGTTGGCGGGCGTTCGCGTCGGTGCGCAAGCTCTCCAGCCGGAGCGCGACCGCGTCGCGTTGCGTTCGGAGATCGGCGAGCGCAACTGACTGCGTGGTGTTCGCGTCTGACTGTGCGTACAGCTCCGCGCGCACCTGGCGGGCGCGGTCGAGGGCCAGCAGGTTCAGGGCGAGCAGAACGATGAGTGCAGCGATGCGCGCTCGCGAGCGAGCGCGCATCGTTGACGGCGGGGGCTGCGGTTCGACCTCGGGGGTGGCGTCGGTGCCGAGGTCGGTGCCGGCCAGCGTCATGGGGTGAGGCCTTTTGATTGCAGGTAGCTCCGCACCTCTTGGCAGCTAGCGTCTGCGGCGGAGAGGATGGCGCGACCGAACTCGCGATTGTTGGTTCCAGAGAGCGCGTTCAGCGCCTGGTCGACCGAGCGGAGGCAGTCGCCCATTCGCCCGAGTTGCTGGCCCTGCACGAACACCGTCGCCGAGCTGTTGTTGAGCGCCGCCTGAAGCGTGAACATCTCGACCCGCAGGGATGACGCCAGTTTCGCCACGTCGTCGCGCTGGTTGGTGGCGCCTTCGAGCGCCGTCGACGCCGTGTCGAGGCGAGCCAGGAGTGACTGGAGTTGGGCTCGAACGGCCGACATCTCTGCTTCGGCCGCGGCAAGTTGCCCTTCCAGTTCGTCCCGCTGGCTGCCTTGTGCCGCCGACGTCGCGCGGGCGGCATCGGTGGCGCCATTCGCCCACACCAACCAGGCGGCCGTGGCCACCAGGACCACGAGCGCCGTGGCGATGGCGCTGTTGAACACACGGTGCCTGACCGGCGCGACCGCGTCTGGGACCAGCGACTCGCTGTCGTGTCGGGTGTCAACCATGGTCACCAGGAAATGGCTCGTCGAACGATCGAATGCGAGGTCAGTCGACTCTACGCGGCCGTGAACGGCCGATCGTACCCCCGGGACTCATGCGGGCGACCGCGCGGGCGGTGTCAACGGTCTTGGCAGGGCTGACCTCCGCGGAAGACGACCACCCGACGATCGCGGTTCTGCAGCTCGGCGAGGCGGCTGGCGCTGCTCTCATCCAACGCCCCCGCGTTCACGTAGCGCTCCGATCCGAGTCGCATGAGCTCATCTCGTTCCGATGTGGTCAACGGCTCGTAGCTGCTCGCTCGTTGGGCGAGCCCGGACGCATCGCATCTCGCGATCAGATCGGTTTCGGCAAACGGAAGCGCAACGACGACGGTGAGGACGTCGCCAACGGGTTGCCCCTGCCACGCGCGTGACCGCCCCCACTTCGATGCCGGAGCACCGTCTGAGGTGGACACGACGTAGCCGGCATCGAGCAGGCCGTGGACGATCCCGGGTCCGGCCTCGAAGAACTCGTCGCCGGCAAACTCGACGCGAAGCGGTCGATCTTTCGGAAGGGTTGCCGTGAGCTGTTGCACGCTCGCCGCCACCGCCGGCTGGTAGTAGTCGCGCGGCAGAGGGGGGTTGGTCCAGCTTGACGGGTTTTGGAGGAAAAGGGCCAGGGTCACCAAGCCGGGGATTGCCACCGTGACCGCCCGCGCTGATCGCCCCGAGCGCGCGCCGGCGAACCGCGATCGGAAGGCAGCCGCCGCCGTTTCCGCGAGCGGCCAGAGGATCGCGAGCCACACGAACATCGCGAGCGGGAGCATCCACACGACGAGATAGTCCAGCAGCGGCTGCTCGAGCCGGCTCGCGGCCCATCCCGCGACGAGGACTTCCGCGAGTGCGAGCAAGCCCAAGAGCACCTGGTCGGCTCGCAGTCGGCGGTAGCTCCAGAACGTCGAGGCCCCGATGAGCGCAACGGCCCCGATCAGGACCCAGAGGTGTCCCGGCGTGACGCTGCCGAGCTCGACCTGCTCGTCGCCTCCGGTCCACGGCGCAGACGGCCCGAGCTCGCGGGAGAGTATCCCGAGCCCGCTCGCGACCCCGATGGTCGACCGGTCTCGACCGGTGGCGAAGTACTGGACCACTCGCACCAGATTGCGGTCGCCAACCAACAGATCGACGGCCACGGGCGACCACAGGACCACGGCGATGGCCACGCTCCACCGCACCGGCCTGGACCAGCGGGCCGGGCGGAACAAGGACCGTGCACGATCTCGAAGTCCGAGGGGACGAGATCGCCAGCGCGTCCCCACGATGGTGAGCACGATCGCGGCGGCGACGAGCGGCACGTACGCGACATGAAGCTGAACGACGATCGATCCGAACAGCACCGCGACTGGGAGTGCGACCGGGTCGCGGCAGGCGACCGACCAGATGGCGAGGGTGAACACGAGGTAGGGGAGCAGCGCGACGTACGGGTTCCAGATCCAGATCAGCGTCTCGCCCCGGAGCCCGTTGACCAGCAGAGCGGTCAGCGTGAGCACGAGCACGAGCAGGACGAGCCCACCTCGTCTCCAGGCGAACCATGCCAGCGCGGCGACGAACACGGCGTTCAGCGCTGCCATCCAGGCGAGCGACAGCGACGGCCGGCTGCCCAGCCAGCTTGGCAATGCGACGAGCCAGAACATGATCGGCCCCGGATGCGACCACCCTCGGGTCGAATAGGCGCCGGCGAGCGGTGTATCGAGGGAGACGAGATCATGCACCCGGGTGAGGATGACGGCCTCGTCTCCTGATGGGGTCCACTCCTTCAGCGCCGAGATCACTCCGGCCACGAGGAGCGGCCAGATGACAGACAGCACGATCACCCAGGCAAGCGGCGGGAATCGAGCCGTCGCCGACCTCGCGCTGGGCACGCTGGGCACGCCCCGCGGGGCTCGCCGTTCCGTCACGAGGCGCGCCCGGTCTGTCTCGTTCACGATGGCGCGAAGCTACAACGACGCCTCCGCCTCGGGCGCGGTGGCGATCGGGGCTGGCGCGGCTGAGGTTGCCGCGGTGGATGTGGCGCCGGTGCGGGGTTGGAAGCGTCGCTCGGGGCGAAGCGTGTCAGCCGAGGCGCTCGATGATGGTGGCGTTCGCCATGCCGCCACCTTCACACATCGTCTGGAGGCCGTAGCGGCCGCCGGTGCGCTCGAGCTCGTTCAGCAGCGTCGCCATGAGCTTGGCACCCGAGCAGCCGAGCGGGTGGCCGAGGGCGATGGCGCCGCCGTTCACGTTGACCTTGCTCATGTCGGCCTTCAGTTCCTTCTCCCACGCCAGCACGACGGACGCGAACGCCTCGTTGATCTCGACGAGGTCGATGTCGTCCATCGATAGGCCGCTCTTGTCGAGTGCCTTCTGCGTCGCGGGGATGGGACCGCTGAGCATCTCGACCGGATCGACGCCGGCGAGGGCGAACGTGTGGAAGCGTGCCCGCGGGGTGAGGCCGAGCTCGTTCGCCTTCTCTTCGCTCATGATCAACATGGCCGACGCACCGTCGGTGATCTGCGACGAGTTGCCGGCGGTGACCTTGCCGTCTGGGATGAACGCCGGCTTCAGGTTGGCGAGCGTCTCGACGGTCGTGCCGTCGCGGATGCCTTCGTCCGCTTTGAGGACCTCGTCGGTCTCGATGAGCTCGCCGGTCTCGCGGTCGCGCGGCTTGGCCTGCACCGGGATGATCTCGTTGTCGAACCGGCCCTCGTCGCGCGCGGCAGCCGCGAGCTGCTGGCTTCGGGCGCCGAACGCATCGAGGTCTTCGCGCGAGAGGCCCCACTTGTCGGCGATGATCTCGGCCGAGATGCCCTGCGGGACGAGGCCCTTGTGGCCCGGGTACTCCTCGTGCTCGGCGTAGCGCAGACCCATGAGTGGGCCGAACGGCGCGCCGACGCCGTCGACCATCACCGACGCGCCCATCCACACGAGGCTCATGACCTCGACGCCGGCCGCGATCACGATGTCGTGCGCGCCGGCCATGACTGCCTGCGCCCCGAAGTGGGCCGCCTGCTGGGACGAGCCGCACTGCCGGTCGATCGACGTGGCGGGCACGCTCTCGGGGAACCCGGCCGCGAGCACCGCGTTGCGCCCGATGTTCAGTCCCTGGGCGCCGACCTGCATCACGCAACCCATGATGACGTCTTCGATCAGTTCGGGATCGAGGTCGTTGCGCTGCACGAGCGCCCGCAGCACCTCGGCGGACAAGTCGGCCGGATGCCAACCCGAGAGCTTCCCGTTGCGCTTGCCGCCCGCGGTGCGGACGGCGTCGACGATGACTGCGGTGGGCATGAGCCTGGCTCCTCTGGTTCTGGTCCTCGGGTCCGAGTCCCCTGCTGGTCGTCGGTGCCCGGGTTGGTTCGTCCGCGGGTTGGTACGTCCGCGGGTTGGTACGTCCCCGATCTTCTCTTGGCGACGGTCAGAACGAAACTAGACCGCTCAGTCAAGTGTGGCTGCTTCCCGCGCCGGTTGGCAACCCGGGTGGCGACGGTTTCCCGCCACCGCTCAGGCGCGCCAGCACGATCCCGAACGGCTCTGTACGGTGTTCGTGCTCGTCCGGCGCCTCGTACGAGCATCGGCACACCACCGGAGGGGACGAACATGGCTGTCACCAGCGCCGAGATCCTGCAGGTCGTCGAAGGGCGAACCGTGCCCAGCGAGTTCTTGCGCACGGTCGCGACCTACGGTGACCGGGTCGCGCTGCGGTGGCAGGACGAGGACGACGGCTCGTGGGGCGAGATGACCTACGACGACTACGCCGAGCAGGTGGCCCGGGTGGTGGGCGGGTACAAGGCGCTCGGCGTGCAGCCCGGCGACCGGGTCGTGCTGATGCTTCGCAACGTGCCCGAGTTCCATGTCGCCGACATGGCCGCGGCCTTCTGCGGCGCGACTCCGGTGTCGATCTACAACTCGTCTTCGCCCGAGCAGGTCGAGTACCTCGTGAACCACTCCGAGGCGAAGCTGGCGGTCCTCGAGAGCAAGACGTTCCTCGATCGGTTCCTGCCGGTTCGCGACGAGCTGACCGGTCTGGAGACCATCGTGATGCTGAAAGACGCGGAGCAGGCGCCCGCCGGCGTGCTCACGCTCGAGCACTTCGAGAACGTCGACAGCGTCGACCTCCAGCACGAGCAAGCCAACTGCGACCCCGACCAGCTCGCCACGATCATCTACACGTCGGGCACGACCGGTCCGCCCAAGGGAGTGATGCTGACGCACCGCAACATCGCGTGGACGGTAGAGAGCCTCCGCCTGTGCCTGCCCTTCGACGAGCCTGCCGGCAAGCGGGTCGTGTCCTATCTCCCCATGGCCCACATCGCCGAGCGCGCCACGTCGCACTACGCCGGTGCCTTCTTCGGCTATGAGGTCACGTGCTGCCCGGAGGTGGCGAAGCTGTCCGCCTTCCTCGGTGAGGTGAGGCCCAACCTGATGTTCGGCGTGCCCCGGGTGTGGGAGAAGATCCACGCCGGCATCAACGCGGCGCTGGCCGCCGACCCCGACAAGCAGAAGCAGTTCAACGACGGTGTCGCTGCCGCGAGGCCGCTGGCCGAGAAGATCGACTGGGGGACGGCCACCGACGAAGAGCGAGCCACGTGGGACTTCCTGCAGGAGGTCTTCGGCGCCGTGCGCGGGTTGGTCGGTCTCGACCAGTGCGAAGCAGCCATCACGGGTGCGGCGCCCATCCCCGCGGAGATCCTGTCGTGGTTCCGCGCCATCGGTGTGCCGCTCGCCGAGATCTACGGCATGTCCGAATCGAGCGGGCCGATGACGTTCACCGCCTCCCGCATCAAGGCCGGCACCGTCGGCCCCGCCATCCCGGGATGCGAGGTGAAGCTGGCCGACGACGGTGAGGTCATCTGCCGGGGCGGCAACGTGTTCCAGGGCTACCTGAAGCAGCCGGAGCAGACGGCCGAGGCGCTCGACGAGGACGGCTGGCTCCACTCGGGCGACATCGGCGTGGTCGACAGCGATGGCTACTTCAAGATCGTCGATCGCAAGAAGGAGCTCATCATCACGGCCGGCGGCAAGAACATCAGCCCCGCCAACCTCGAAGCGGCGCTGAAGATGATCCCGCTCGTCGGGCAGGCCTGCGCCATCGGTGACCAACGCCCGTTCGTGAGCGCGCTCGTGGTGCTCGACCCGGAGGTCGCACCGGCCTGGGCCACCCAGCAGGGCATCGAGTTCACCGACGTCCACGACCTGGCTGCCAACCCCGACGTGATCGAGGCGGTGGAGAAGGGCCTCGACGAGGTCATGGCGCCGTTCAACAACGCCGAGCGGGTCAAGAAGGTGAAGATCCTCGGCGAGGAGTGGCTCCCCGACGGCGAGATGCTGACGCCGACGTCGAAGCTCAAGCGCCGCGGCGTCCTCTCTCGCTACGAGAAGGAGATCGAAGCCCTCTACGCGTGATGGCCGACCGCCACAGGCTGTCATCGCTACGATGCCGCGATGTCCGAGCTGCGCGTGGGCGCCACGATCGAGGGGACCGACGGCGATCTGGGAACCCTCGACGCGCTGATTGTCGACCCGATCAACCGGCGGGTGACCCATCTCGTCGTGAGCCACGACAAGCTCTCGCCTCGCGTGCTCGTCCCCGCCGAGGCGATCAAGGGCTCGACACCTGACGCCATCTCGCTCGCGCTTGATCGCGACGGGTTGTGCTCGTGCCCCACCTTCGACCTTCCCGACTTCAACGAGCCCGACGATACGTGGACCAACGCGCAGATGGCGCTCGACCCCGGTTCGTACTACCTCCAGCCCTTCGCCTCACCGCTGGACGGCTGGGTGCTGGCCACGCACGAGCACGTGCCCAAAGGCGAGGTCTCCGTCCGCCGCGGGTCCGAGGTCTTCACCAGCGATGGCACAAAGGTGGGGCACGTCGACGAGTTCCTGGTTGATCCGAGCAACGGTCAGCTCACCCACGTCGTGTTGCGGCGCGGCCACGTCTTCAGGCACGACGACGATGTCGTGATCCCCCTGACGAACGCGGCGACCATGAAGGGCAGCCGGGTCGTGCTCGACCTCGATCTTCACCAAGTTGATGCGCTCGAGCGGATACCGGTGAAGCGGCACGGCCACGTTCGGGACTCCGCCGCGCCGACCTGAGCGAGGCGTGGACGCGTGAGCCTGATCGAGCGCCCCCACGATCCCGGGCTGGTGCTGTTGCGCCGGGCGCTCATCGCCGCCATCGGCGCTCCGCTGCTGTTCGCGATCGGGCTCGCGCTCGTGCAGGACTCGACGTTCGCCCTCTTCGCTGCGTTCGCGGCTTTTGCGGCGAGCGGGCTCGTGTACTTCGGCGGCCCGACGAAGAAGCAAGCCGCTGCGTACCTGGGGTTCATGCTCACGGGTGGCCTGCTCGTGGTCTTGGGCACGTCGCTGGCCAACTCCGTCGTCGGAGGCGTGATCGGAATGCTCGCCGTCGGTTTCGCGGTGCGGTTCGTCGGGGTGTTCGGCGGCTACTACTCGATCGGCGGCAATGCCGTGCTTCTCGCGTTCGTGTTGCCGGTGATGGTCGACGCGCCGACGGGTTCGTACGTCCCCCGTGTGACGGGTTGGCTTGTCGGCTGCTCGGTGGCGATCGCCGCGGTGCTCATCGTCGTGCGCGACACCACACCGGAGAAGATGCGCGCCAAGGCCGCGGTGATCTGCCGCGAGACGGCGAAGGTCGTTCGCGACGACGGCCACGACACCAAGGCGGATCGGCGAGCGCGCGCCGATCGCGTCATACAGGACATCCGCTTGTTGCGGGCCGAGTGGGCGGCGCTGCCGCAACGTCCCGCCGGACCCACCATGAACGAGCAGGCGTTCCTCTCGATCTTCGAGCAGCTCAGCCGGCTCGTCCCCTTTCTCCGCCGCGATCTCGACGCCCGGCAGCATCGTCAGGTGCAGGCGTTGGCCGAACCCTTGCGGGAAGCCGTCGGTTCCACGCTCGACGGATCGGCTGACCTGCTCGAGAACCACGTTGGCGACGCGCAGCTCCCGGCGCTGGACTCGGCACGCGTCGAGTACCGAGAGACGATGCGTGACTGGGTTGCCGGTCAGGGCGCAAACGCCGCCGGCGGCTCTGGCCAGGTCGAGGTGGCGAACCCGGCGCTTGCCTCGACGGTCGTGAGCCGGGTCGAGCAAGGCTTTGCGCTGCTGATCGTGTCGCACGAGGTGCTGTCCATCGGTGCCAACGCCATGCTGATGGAGCGCAAGCCCTTCGTTCGCGATCCGCACGACTTCGAGCCGGACATGCCCGAGGGGGGCCGTTCGGCGCTCGGCACGGCCGAGCGAGCCGTGCGAGTCCTGCGTGCGCACCTGCGGTTCAGCGACCTCACGTTTCGCGTCGCGGTGCGCACGGGGGTGATCCTGGCCATCGCCGTGTATCTCGCCGATCTCATGGCTGCCCAACTCGGCCACAAGTTCTGGGTGGTGCTCGGGGCGATGGTCGTGCTCCGGTCGAACGCGATCGGCACCAGCGCGACGGGACTGCAGGCGGTCACCGGCACCGTGATCGGTTTCGTGCTGTCGGGCCTTCTCGTGCAGACGACCAGCGGCGACGCCGCGCTGCTGTGGATCGCGCTCGTCGTATGCACGTTCCTCGCCGCCTACGCGCCGTCGGCCATCAGCTTCACGGTGGGGCAAGCGTCGTTCACGCTGTTCGTCGTCGTGCTGTTCACGATCATGCAGCCGGTGGGGTGGACGACGAGCGTGGAGCGCCTCGAGTCGGTCGCGACCGGCGTGCTCGTGTCGGTCATCGGTGGGCTCGCGCTCTGGCCGCGGGGTGCCAAGGCCGTGGTCGGCCGCAGCATGGCGCACTTCTCCCGCACCGCGGCGCGCTATCTCGACATGGCCGCCTACTCCTTCGTGAACCCAGGCGAGGTCGATGTCGACGCAGCACGGGCCATCGCACGCGAGGCTCGCTGGCAGGCCGACGAAGCCTTCAACGGGTTGGTGGGCGAGCAGCGCTCGTCGGGCGAGGTCCTGGTTGCCTGGGTGCGGCTGATGGGCGTTCCAGCGTCGGCGCGCATGGTGGCCGATTCGGTCCATCGATTGCCCGAGCGCGGCTACCCGTGCGCCGGCGGCTGTCCCGACGCGGTCACGGCGGTGGGCGAGGAGCTCAACCGGGTCGAGGCGACGCTCGAACGGGTCGCGTCGCGGCTCATGCACCCGCGCGACGCGATCCCGGTCTCGTGGGGGTCCCAGATCGCCGGTGCCCGTGCCGCGGTTGTGGAGTGCGTGGCCCGACAGCTCGAGAAGCCGCAGGAGGAGCGCGAGTCCACCCTTGGTCTGCTGTTCGTGCTCGAGTCGTTGTACGCGCTCGACGACCTGCTTTGCCACGTGGACGAACCGTTGGACACCGCCTGCGAGAGCCTCACTGCATCCGAATGGAAGTAGCGAAGCTCACGTCGATTCGAAGGGGAGGCGTCGCTACCTGATCGAGCGGGTGACGGCGCGTTCCGCGTCGAGGCGGCGGGCCGCCGCGCGGATCAGCAGCGCGCACCACGCCACCGTTGTCACCACGGCGATGACGGCGTTGAGGATCGACAGCTCGGCGCCGGCCCCGTCCCTGATCAGCAACGACGGCCCGATGATCGGTAGCGCCGATGTCAGCGGCGAGGTCGGGAACGCGGGTCGGAGGAACAGCAAGATCCCTACCGCGACAAACGGCAGCGCGAAGAAGTCGCCGACGCTCACGGCATCGTCGCTTCCCCCACCCATCACTCCGGCGAGGCTGCCAGACGAGCAGGCAAGGGCGCCGAGCAGCGCGACGCCGACCAGGCTCAGAGCGAGGACTTGGGCGACCGTTGACCACGAGAGGCTGAGCCCGATCACCGGCAGGGCCGACGAGAACACGAGCAGCGCGATGGCGGCGACCAGTTGCAGGATCGCGACCGGAAGGGCGCCCGCCGTCGTTCCGGCGGCGAGGATCGTCCGGTTGAACGGCAGCAGGAGCAGCGGTTCAAGTGATCGGCGCTCGTTGCTCTGACCAAAGACCGCCGCAACCGAAGACACGACCCCGAGGCAGAGGATCGCAGCCAGGGCAGCGAGTATGCGTGCGAACTGCAGCCGGTTCACGCGCTCGTCGCGGCGCACCTGCTGTTCCTCGACCTGCACCGCGGGGCCGACGTCGACGGCGCGGTCGATCCGCGCCAGCTCGATCTCTTGCAAGCGGAGCAGAAGGTTGTTGTACGCCTCGCGCGAGGTGTTGGCGCCCCCGCGATAGAAGATCATCAACTCGACTGCCTCGTTGCGATCGATGCGCTCGTCGACGCGGTCGGGCAGCCGGATGCCGACCGCAGACCGGCTGTTCGTGACGTCGGTGGCGGCGTCGGTGCTGGACTCGACCCTGAGCTCGTCGGTGGCGAGCTGGTCGAGCAGACGCTGCCCACCGCGGCGATCGCCGTCGACAGACACGCGGAACGAGATCTGCTCCGCTCGCTCCTGGAGCCGCTCGCTGACCGAACCGCCACTGATGATGAGGACTGCGAAGAGAACCCCGGTGAGCAACGTCGTCGTCCAACTGCCGCGCCTGCGAGCCGTGTCGCGAAAGGTCGATGAGGCGATGATTCGGCCCGCCTCGAGCGCCGAGACCGACCCGGCGTCGGCTGCAGGCGCGGCCGCCGCGCGGGTGTGGCGTCGGTGCGCGGGCGCCTCTGCCGTCACGCCGAGCCTCGAAGGACGAGACGTTCAGCATCGAAGGCCCGCCCGGCCCAGCGGACGAGCAGGGCCGCAAGTGACAGCGTGCTTGCGACACCCACGAGCATCCAGGCGAGGTCTGCGGGCGCGCCGAGCAGGAAGCCCCGGGTCGACTGCACGATGCCGAGGATGGGGACGAACCGGGTTGCGGTGAGCGTCGGTGGAAGGCCGGCGAGTGCCGCGCGGGAAGCGATGATCGCCGCAAGGACCACGACCGCCGCAGACGCGAGCGAGACTTGCTCTTGGGTGCGCGAGATCGTCCCGACCAGCAAGCCGATCGCGGCCATCACCAGCGCGAGGGACAAGAAGCAAGCCAAGAGCGCCACCATGGCGATCAACGCCGCGGCTAGGCCATCGCGGCTCTGGGTCGTCCACGCCGCGACGCCCATCGTGAGCACCAGGACAGGCACCGCCGTCGCTATGCCGAGGGTCAGCTCGGCCAGGCCCTTTCCCAGCGCGAGCCGCCACCGTTCGAAAGGAAGCAACAGCTGGGCCGCCAGCAGGCCGCGGTTGTGGCGGCTCTGCAGCCTGGTCGCGGTGGTGCTGACGAGCATCGCTGCTTGGAGGAGCGCGATGGCGGTGACGAGTCCGGCGGCCTGTAGCTGGGTGCTCTGGGTGCTGCGCTCCACGTTGACGACGTCCAGCGTGATCAGGGTCGCGGTTCCCTGCGTCTGGCGCTCACGGGTGGCTTCGACCACCGCGTTCTGGTGGAGCTGGCCGAACCCGGCCCGAACGTGCGCGGCGGCCGAACGCGACTCGGCCGCGAGGGCGGTCTCGAAGAGCACGACGCTCGCCGGCTGGCCGCGGGCCACTCGCTCGTCGAGCCCGTCGGGAACGAGCATCCCGACATCTGCGATCCGGGCGGCGTCGAGCGTTGCATCGTCGGACTTCACGAACCGCAGCCGGTCGGGCGAGAGTTGGTCGAGCGTTCGCCGTCCGCCGTCGAGGTCGCCTTGTACGGCGACGACATAGGGATCGACTCTCGTGCCCGGCGCGCTGCGGGTGAGGAAGGTCACGGCCGCCACGATGGCGAACAGGACGAGTGGCGTGATCATCCGCAGCACGAGTTGGCGGCGCGATCTGAGCCCGTCGAGCATCTCGAGGCGGGCGATCGCGTGGAGTCGGGGGTTTGCCCCGACGCCCGCATCGGGACCGGTGTGCTCTTCGCCGGGGCGACGCGAGGAGCGGTCGGGCGCGACGTCGGGGCGCGGCGCGTGCAGGCTTCCCGTGCCCCTCATCGCCCGGCTCATGCCAGTCCTCCGGCTTCCGTTACCGCGCGATCAGCGACCGCCGAGCGACGCGGCACCGAGAACCTTGACGAACGCGTCGCGGAAGTTGTCTGAGTCGGATGTGGTGACGAGCTCATCTGGTGTCGCGTCGACGACGACTCGCCCTTCGGCGATGCCGATGACCCTGTTGGCCAAGCGTTCGACCTCATCGAGGCGATGGGTCGAGAGCAGCACGGTCTTGCCACCGGTGATGCCGTCTTGGCGCAACAGATCTTCCAGCCCGGCGGCGGCCACCACATCGAGGCCTGAGGTCGGTTCGTCGAGCAGCAGGACCGGTGGATCGTGGACGAGGGCGCGGCAGAGGGAGACCTTCTGGCGGTTCCCCTTGGACAGGATGCCAGCCCGCTCGTCCAGCGCATCGCCGAACCCCAGCAACTCGGCCAGCCACTCGATCCGCTTGGCGGCTACGCCGCTCGCCATGCCGTAGGCCCGCGCCGTGTAGCTGAGCTGCTCTCGCGCCGTCAACCGGTCGAGAAGTCCCGGTTCCTCGGTCACCAGTCCGAGCATGCGCCGGGCTTCGATCGGCTTGTCTTGGATGTCGACCCCTGCCACGCGCACGTGACCCTCATCCGGCCGGAGCAGCGTGGCGACGACCCGCATCGTGGTCGTCTTGCCCGCGCCGTTCGGTCCGAGCAACCCCGTCACGGTGGCGGGGGGCGCCTCGAAGGTGACGTGGTCGAGGACCTTGCGGTCTCCGAGGGTCTTCATCGAGGAGATGGAGAGCCGATGCCAGACCCGTCCGACCTGAAACAGCTCCAGGAGCAGATCTTCGACCTGGTGGCACGCAGCCAGGGAGCGGTGCTCGACGCCGGCCGCTCGTTCACCGACAGCGTGAGCAACATGACCCCGGGCGACACGTCGTCGGTCGACGAGCTCATCGATCGGGCCTTCGATCTCACCGAGCGGGTCCTCAACGCACAGCGCGACTTCGCGAAGCAGGTCGTGCAGGCGGCCACCAAGCCGTTGACCAGCGACTCCGGCGACGGCGGCCACGGTGACGAGGACGACGGCAACGGCGACACCTGAGCGGCGAGGCGATGCCCCTGGACGGCGACCGACGGTTCCTGGCAACGCCCGCCCGGCGAACGGGGGCGCAGCCAACAGGGCAACCTGACATCTTCGTTCCCGACGGGCGGCCACTGCCCGACGCGTTGGGGCGAGTGACCGATCTCGGGATCGTGGCGCATCCCGACGATCTCGAGTTCCTGGCCATCGGTGCCATCGGGGAGTGCCTGGACTCGACGGCGAGGTGGTTCGGCGGTGTCGTCGTGACCGATGGTGCGGGAAGCACGCAAGGGGAAAGTCCCGGCGAGCGGCTCAAGCCAGCGGCGCTCGCCGAGCAGCGGCGGGACGAGCAGATCGAGGCGGCCCGGCGCGGGCAGTACGCATTCGTCACGCAGCTCGCCCACGCCAGCTCGACGGTTCGGGCACCGGGCGGTAACGACGAGCTCGTCGACCAACTCGTCGAGATCCTGCGCCTGGTGGCTCCAACCAACCTGTACACGCACAACCTCGCCGACAAGCACGCAACGCATGTCGCTGTCGGTGCCGCGGTGGTGAAGGCGCTGCGACGGCTGCCGATGGAGGATCGTCCGCCGCGCGTGGTCGGTGTCGAGGGCTGGCGCGACCTCGATTGGCTCCCTGATCACGACAAGGTGCGGATGGACGTGACGCGATTCGGTGATCTGGCCCGCGACCTCGCCGGCATCTTCGAGTCCCAGCTCGACGGGGGCAAGCGGTACGACCTCGCGGCCGAAGGCCGCCGCCGCGCCAATGCGACGTTTTTCGAAACACGCCGGCCCGATCGAGCAGAACAGGTCGTCGTCGCCATGGACCTGACGCCGCTGGCGCGCAACGACGATGTCGATCCGATCCTCTACGTCCGGTCGGCGATCGAGCGCTTCCGCACCGAGGCTGAGGTTGCGCTGTCTCGGTTCTTCCCGAGGTGAGCGCGAGCTGAGAGCGCTCCTGCTCGATCCCCACTACCGTCTGCGGCGTGCGACGGCCGCTACGGGAGCTCATCGATGTCGATGACCCGGCTTGGCCGGTCATCGAGCGATGGGTGGGTGGCGCTCCGCATCCTGTCGATGTCCAGCCGGTCGATGACGGGATCGCGGCCGCGAGCTTGGAAGACCTTCAGCTCACGTTGCACTCGGTGCTGGGCGCGCTCACCTTCCACACCGGTGGCATCCTCGTCGACCACGGCTGGCTTCGAGTGCTCGGTGGCGGCCGCGAACCGGGGCTCAACGTCGTGAAGGCGAACGGGCTCGACGCGCGCGATGACGACGAGGCCGATCGTCCGCCGCCGTACCTCTTGGTCGCCACCGACGTGTTGGGCGGGCAGTTCGCGCTCGATGGCGGCGGTCTGCTCGGTCGGCCGATGGAGATCTGCTACTTCGCCCCCGATTCGCTCGAATGGGAACCGCTCGAGGCCGGCTACGCGTCGTTCGTCGCATGGACGATGTCGCCCTCGCTGCGCGACTTCTACGCGCCCTACCGGTGGGACGGCTGGATCGCCGAGGTGCGCGCCGTCGGACCAGCCGAGGCGATCGCGACCTACCCACCGCTGTGGAGCGTCGAGGGCGAAGACCTGAGCGACGTCTCGCGAACGGTCGTCCCGTGGGCCGAAGCCGTCGGCCAACTGCACGAGCTGGCGACGGAGCTCGCCGGCTACGACGACGGATCGCCCGTGCAGTTCGCTCTGGATGCGAACCCCAGCAGGACGGCGTGAGTGCGCGCCGGGCTCACGCGCCCGAAGCGGTGTGGGCAACGACGTCGTCGTGCTCCCAGATGTCGCTGATCTCTTCCAGCGTGCGGCCCTTGGTCTCGGGGACGCGGGCGTAGATCCAGACGAAGGCCAGCACGCCAGCGATGGCGAAGAGCCAGAACGTTGCCGCGGTTCCGATCTTCTCGGTCAGCGTCAGGAAGAACTGGCTGACGAGGAACGCAGCACCCCAGTTCGCCGCGGTTGCGATGGCGACGGCCCGGCCGCGCACCCGGTTGGGGAAGATCTCGTTGATGACCGTCCACACGATCGGTCCGAGGCTGAACGCGAACGACGCGATGAAGACCACAAGGCAGACGATGGTGAGGATGCCGGTCGTGCTCGGCCCGTTCTGCGTGGCGTTCTCGTCGAAGAACAAGAACGCGAAGCCCACACCGGTGAGGCTGACGATCATGCCGATGAGGCCGGCGAGCAGGAGGGGCCGGCGGCCGAAGCGATCGACGTACGCGACGGCGATGAACGTGGCGAGCACGTTCACGACGCCGATGGCGTAGAGGGTCGCCTTCGTCTGCTGCTCGGGTGTCGTGAACCCGGCCTGGCCGAAGATCGTGTTGGCGTAGTAGATGACGGCGTTGATGCCGGTGATCTGCTGGAAGATGGCCAGCCCGACCCCGACCGTCAGTGGTTTGCGCATCTCCTCGCTGAACACCTCGCCCCATGAGGCCTGGTCGTCGCTCTCGGCCAGGTCGGCCGCGATCGCGTCCAACTCGATGTCGGCTCGCGCCGAGCCGTGCACCTTGGCGACCGACGCGCTCGCCTCCTCGCGGCGGCCGCCCTTCATCAACCAGCGCGGCGACTCGGGCATGGCGAACATCAAGAGCGCCAGCAACGCGCCCGGCACGATCGCGAGGCCGAGCATGAGGCGCCAGTCGCCGCTCGGCGTCAAGAGGTCGTCGACGATGTACGCGATGAGGATGCCGATGGTGATGGCGAGCTGGTAGGTCGACACCATGCGGCCGCGGTTTTTGGCGTCGGACATCTCGGCCGCGTAGAGCGGTGCCGCGACCGATGCCACGCCGACACCGAAGCCGA
>JACPNV010000013.1 GCA_016185305.1 Actinomycetota bacterium
CAGCTCGTCGAGGATCGCCTCACGATCATCGACTCGCGGCCGTGCCGTTGCCAGCCGGTCACGGCAGCCGTCGATGACGGCGGCGGCGGCGGCGAACTCGCCGGCGGTGATGCCGGCGCGCGCGAGGTCGAAGCGCGGGAGGTAGAGCGGCGCGGCGAGGAGCGAGACGTTCGGGATCTGCGTCGAGAGGAGGCGGTGCGCGTCGCCGGCGTCGAGGAGCAGCGAGCCGAGCACGCCGGCTTCGTCGAGGAACGCATGCGTGTCGAGCGCGCGTGCCACATCGAGCCCACGGTTCGTCTCGAGGCACCACGACGCGGCCGCGCCGTACGCGAAGCCGGGCAGGCTGACCGGCTCGTGCTGCAAGTGGCCGAGATCACCCCAGTCGGTGATGAGCATGCCGGAGCCCCCATGGTGGATCGCGGCCTCGACCGCGGCACCGATGTTGGCGCGCGCGTTGCTCCACCGTCCCACGAGGCTCACCCAGCTCGACGTCCCGGGACACACCCAGAACGGGCGGCCCGCGTCGCTGAACACCCGCGCCCGGTCGCCGAAGGGATGCTCGGCCTCGTAGCCCCATTCACAGACCGTGACACCGTCCGGCAGCGCGTCGACGAGCTCGGGCCGCCCCGCCACGATGTCGCCCCACATCAGCATCTCCCGCCCGTCGAGCTCGGGCGCGGCCCGCAACGCTCGCACCCAGCCGAGGTACTCCTCGGTCTCGCCCTTGAGCTCCCAGGGCTCGTCGAGTCCCACGTTGACGTGGCGGCTCCGGAAGTTGGGCAGCAGCTCGGCCAGCAGCGACCGGACCAACGCCATCGAGTCGGGATTGGAGGGGTCGAGCGTGCTCGGCCCGCGATGGTCGCCGAGGAAGTCGAAGCCCCCGGGCTTGCGCGCGAGGGCGCGGTAGCGGTCGTGCCGCAGCCACCGTTCCATGTGGCCGAGGCAGTTCTGGTTCGGAACGAGCTCGACATGGCGGCTGAGGCAGTGGTTCTGCAGGGCGCGGACGTGTTCGGCGGTGAGCGGGCTGGCCCCGCGCCAGACGTCCTCGTGAGCCTCATAGGCGAAGGTGTGCTCGGTGTAGAGCTGGAGCTGGTTGATCTTCCACTCGGCCAGCCGGTTGACGAGCGCGAAGAGCGTGCCCATCTTGGGCACCTTGTCGCGGGAGACATCGATCATCACGCCGCGCTGGGCGAGGTCGGGCCAGTCCTCGATCACGCCGACCGGCACGGTGCCACCGTCGAGCCGCTCGAGTTGCAGCAACGTCTGTTCCGCGTAGAAGCGCCCCGCTGCGTCGGCCGACACGATGGACGCCACGCCGTTCGAGCGGGTTTCCAGCCGGTAGCCCTGGGCCGGCAGCGACTCGTCGACCGAGTGGACACGACGCTCGACAGCACAGGTCTCCTCCCCCAGTGCCAGCGTTCGAGGCTGGGGCAGCAGGACCGGACGCTCGGTCATGGCGAGAGATCTTTGCGGTACACGAAGAAGGTGCGAGAGATCCGACCGCCGACGGCCGCGTACGGCCGGATCGGACCGACCCACGAGACGTCGATCGCGGTCGCCCCCGCGTCGCGCATGTGGTGGAGCGCGTCGACGAGCAGCGGCGTCCCGAGGCCTTCACCGATGCGATCGACTCGTACGGCGACCGGGCCGAGCAGCCCGCCGCGGTTCACGTCGAACGCGCAGAACCCGACGAGCGCGCCACCGGTGCCGCGGCTGATGAGGAGCGTCCCGTTCTGTAGAGCCCTGAGGACCTCCTTGGTCCACATCGCGTACTGCTCGGTGACGAGCGCTTCGACATCGGGGCGGTCGCCGGGGCCCGCGACCGCGGTCGTCCCCGACGCGTCCGGCAGGTCGCCGAGCGCCACCGTCATGTTGAAGTTCGTCTCGGCGCGGTTGTAGCGCGCCGCCTCGGCCAGGCAAAGCATCGCCGTCTGCTCGACCGGGATGCCGGCGAACAGGTAGTACGGCGCGTCGGCGCCGATCGCCATGCGAGTGGCGGCCAGCTCGCGAGCGTCATCCTCCGCGGCCTGCAGCAGCGAACGACCGACGCCGGCCTTGCGGTGGCCGGGGTCGACCACGAGGAGGCGGATGTACGCCTGCCTATCGTCGTCGACCGCCCTCACCGCCGCGACGATCCCGACGTCGGGGTCGCCGCGCACGATGGCCGGTTGGGTCGTCGGCGAACAGCGAGCCGTCGAGCTCGCCGGCGGTCAGGACCTCGTCCGGCAGCGCCCGCGTCACGAGCGCGGCGATGGCGTCGAGCGACGAACGTTCGAGCACCGGCCAACGCACCCCGTCAGCCTCTCATCATCCGTGGGTCGAACGTCAGTCGCCGCGGCGGCGGACGCGCAGCTTGATCGGGGTCGAGCCGAAGTCGAGCTCCTCACGGAGGCGGCGCTCGAGGTAGCGAAGGTAGGTCGGGGGCACGGTCTTGTTCGCGAACAGCGTGAACGTCGGCGGGTCGACCGCGCCCTGGGTCGCGTAGAGGACGCGGGCGCCATGCGGCGCCGGCTGGGCGGCCTGGGCAAGCCGTAGGACCTCGTTGACCTTCCTCGTCGGCACGCGGCGGTGGTAGTCGTCGATGGAACCGGCCAGCGCGGGCAGCAGCTTGTGCACGCCCTTGCCCGTGAGCGCGCTGACCTTCAGCACCGGCGCGTCGCCGATGAAGTGGAGGCGTTGGCTCATCTGGTACGTGACGTCGGCCCGCCGCTCGGCGTCGAGGATCTCCCACTTGTTGAGCAGCACGACCACCGGGCAGCCGGCGGCATCGACCCGCTCGGCCAACCGCTGGTCTTGATGGGTCACGCCTTCGGTGGCGTCGATGACGAGCAACGCGACGTCGGCGCTGTCGATTGCTTTCAACGCTCGAACGATCGAGTAGTACTCGGTGTTCTCGTCGACGCGCGATCGCCTTCGCATGCCGGCAGTGTCGACGAACCGCACCGGGCCGTCGTCGGTGTCGACGATGGTGTCGATCGCATCGCGGGTCGTGCCCGGCAGGTCGTGGACCACCGATCGGTCGTCGCCGATCAGGCGGTTGAACAAGGTGGACTTGCCGACGTTCGGCCGCCCGACGATCGCGACCGAGAACAGCCGAGGGCCGCCGGGCGCAGCCGCGTCGTCGTGCGGCCCCGGCGCGGCCGCGTCGTCAGTCGAGAACGTCTGCACGAGGGCGTCGAGCAGATCGCCGGTGCCCCGGCCGTGCAGCGCGCTGACCGCCCACGGGTCGCCGAGGCCCAGCGACACGAATGCCGCGCCACTCGGCATCGACCTCCTTGCGGTCGCGGGTGACGCCGGGCCTCTCCTCGACGATCGCCTCGCGGCGGCCGAGGATGCGGTTGAGCAGCGTCGACTTGCCCACGTTGGGCCGTCCGACGATGGCGACGAGTGGTCGCGATGGGTCGGGGCTGGCGGGATCGCTCACCGCCGCACCTCCAGCGCGGCGCGCAGCGCCATGCCATCGGTCGCGATCACCTCGACCGGCCGGGGAAGTTCGTCAGGTGTCGTGTCGTCGAGGAACCGGCCGCGCGACAGGCAGACGTCGGGCAGCAGGTAGCGATGCCCGGCCGGCTCGCGATCGAGCACGCGGGCGAGGTCGGCACCCACCAGCAGACCGGCGACGGCCGTGTTGCCGCCGAAGAAGTCGTTCTCCACCGGCACGATCCGCAGATCGTCGCGTCCGAGCGACTCGATCAGCGGTGCCAGGACCGACGCTCCGTAGGTGCCGGTGAGCACGCCGACCGGTGCGGCCGGCCGGGGCCGCACCGTCGCGGCGCCGTCGCCTGCGGACCGGGGCGCGCGATACCCCTCCGCCGGCGCGCCCTCGACCCAGGAGAAGAAGCCCGAGCGCGTGCCGGTGGGTTCGACGGCCACCCCGGCGAACTCCCGCTCGAAGGTTCGCACCATCCCGACGCCGTCCTCGTGCATCGGGAAGCCTTCGTAGCTCTCGGCACTCGGGAACCGCGCCCCGGCGACGAGGTAGTACTCGTCCGCGGCGAACACCAGCCGACGGCCGAGGACTCGAAGGAAGACATCCTGCCAGTCATGCACCGCGGCAAGGACCGCGTTCGCTTCATCCGCCGTGTGCGGCCGCATGCGGGGCGAAGGGTTGTGGCGGCTCACGCCGAGGGGGACGACGCACAGCGACGCGAGCTCGGGATAGCGGTCGAGCACGCCAGCCATCGTGTCGTCGAAGACCTCGCCGTCGTTCACGCCGGGACACACGACGACCTGGCCGTGCACCTCGACACCGTGATCGAGCAGCGCGCGGAGCCAGCGCAACGACGTGGCGCCTCGCTTGTTCTTCAACATCGCCGCGCGCAGGTCGGGGTCGGTCGCGTGGATCGAGACGTTCAGCGGCGACAGCCCCTCGGTCAGCACCCGCTCGAGGTCGGCTTCGGTGAACCGGGTCAGGGTCGTGAAGTTCCCGTAGAGGAACGACAGCCGGAAGTCATCGTCTTTGAGGTAGAGGCTGCGGCGCATGCCTTTCGGGAGCTGGTAGATGAAGCAGAACTCGCAGTGGTTGTCACAGGTCTGCACCCGATCGAACACCGCCGAGTGCACCTCGACACCGAGCGGCTCGCCGGTGGCCTTGCTCACCTCGACCTGGAGCGGCAAGCCCCCGCGCCTGACGTCGACCACCAGCTCGTCCTCGTCGACCAGCCAGCGGTACTCGAGCACGTCGCGCGGGACCGTCCCGTTGAGGGCCATGAGCTCGTCGCCCACCTCGACGCCGGCGCGCGCCGCGGGCGAGCCCGGCTCGACGGACACCACGCGGGGGGCAGACATAGGACAGACGAGGCTAATGGCGCCTGGCGGTGCGGGAACAGCCCAGCGGTAGCCTGACCCGGTGAGCGACTCCTCGCCCCCGGTCGACCATGTCCTGTTGTGCGCGCCCCGTGGTTTCTGCGCGGGTGTCGAGATGGCGATCAAGGCGCTGGCGTGGATGGTGCGAGCGTTCGAGCCGCCCATCTACTGCTATCACGAGATCGTCCACAACCAGCAGGTCGTCCGGCGCTTCCAAGATCTCGGCGTGGTCTTCGTCGACGACGTGGCGCACGTGCCGCCGGGGCGACCGATCATGCTGTCCGCGCACGGCTCGGCCCCCGAGGTCGTCGCCGAAGCTCGCGCCAACGGCGGCTACGTCGTCGATGCCGTCTGCCCGCTGGTGACCAAGGTGCACCACGAGGTCAAGGTCCGGGCCAAGAAGGGCTACCGGGTGGTGTACGTCGGCCACGAAGGTCACGAGGAAGCGGTCGGCACCATGGCGGTCGCGCCCGACGCGATCCATCTGGTCGAGACAGTCGATGACGTTGCGCGACTTCCCGACTTCGACGAGCCGGTGGCCATGCTCGCGCAGACCACGCTCAGCCATCGTGACTGGAGAGGAGTGCTCGACGCGACCCGCGACCGCTTCCCCGACATGTGGATGCCCGGCCGCAGCGATCTGTGCTTCGCGACCACCAACCGGCAGTCGGCGCTCATGCAGGTGGCCCCACAATGCGACGCGGTGATCGTGATCGGCTCGGCCAACTCGTCGAACACCCGCGCCCTCGAGCGGCTGGCCGCCGACGCGGGGTGCGAACGGGTGCATCGGGTCAACACGGCCGGCGAGCTTCCCGACGATCTCCACGGCACGGTCGGCGTGACGGCCGGTGCGTCGGCACCCGAAGAGCTCGTCAACGAAGTCATCGAGCGGCTCGCTCCGATCCACGGCGTCGAGGAGGTCCGCATCACCGACGAGGACGAGTACTTCCCTCCCCCGCGAAACCTGCGCGACCTCATCGCCGCGCTCGACATCGCGGCAACCTTCACCTTGACCGGCCCGATGACGAGCCGGCCGTCACCGAACGACCGCGAGCTGCCCGCGAGCGACGTGCTCGCGTCGCTCGCGCACCACTGACGCCAAAGCGCGCGCAACCTCGGGGATGTAACGGGCGGTATCGTGGCGAGATGACCAACACGGCTGCACCCACCTCCCACCCCGGCACGTTCACCCGGATGGACGAATCGACGGCCGAGCAGTGGGCGGTCATCGGCGACGAGACCATGAAGAACCAGCCGCGGGTCGCCGAGGTGATGCTCGACCTGGTGCGCCAGCTCGAGAGCGTGACCGACGGCTTCGCGGTCAACCAACTGACCCACGCGCTGCAGACGGCGACGATGGCCGAGCAGGCCGGAGCCGATGAGGAGATGGTCTTCGCGTCGCTCATGCACGACGCCGGCAAGGTCGTGAGCGTGTTCAACCATCCCGCCATCTCCGCGGAGATGATCAAGCCCTACGTGCGCGACGACGTCTACCGCGTGATCTTGAACCACCAAGACTTCCAGGGCCGCCACTACTACCAGTACTTCGGCAAGAGCCAGCGCCTGCGCGACCAGTACCGCGACGAACCGTGGTTCGCGCTCTGCGAGCAGTTCACCGACGAGTGGGACCAGCAGGCGTTCGACCCCGACCGCGAGACCTACGACCTCGAGCACTTCGCGCCGCTGGTGCGCAAGCTGACCGCCGTGCCTCGCTTCGTGTAGAGCGCTGGGCCCGGCGTGCTCACCTGAGGTTCGGCGTGCCCGCCTTGACCTGCGCCTCGTCGAACAGCTCTTGGATCGTGTCGCGGAGCTGCTCGGTCAACGCCTTGACCGCCTTGCGCGACACCCGACCTCGGTCAGTCGGCTGCGGTGGGAAGATCGGCGTGCCCACCACGATGGTGAGCTTCTTCGGTGGTGGGAACTTCCGTCCCTTGGGCATCGCCGCCTCGGTGCCACCAAGACCGATCGGCAGGATCGGCACCTGCTCCTTGCACGCGAGATAGGCCGGCCCGTCGAACATCTCGCTCACGAAGGGACCCGACTGCCGCGTGCCCTCGGGGAACATGACCAGCGGCTCGCCGCGCTCGAGCACCTCCTGGCACGCCTTCAACGCCTCACGATCCGCGGTGGCCCGAGCGACCGGGAACCCGCCGCCCATGGAGAAGAACCAGGCCCAGAAGCGGTTCTTCCACAGCGACTCCTTGCCCATGTAGCGCATGCGGCGCCGCATGATGAGCGGGATCAACGGCGTGTCGAGGTTGGACCGGTGGATGGGCGAGATGATGAACGCACCGGCTGTCGGCACGTTCTCTCGGCCCCACACCTTGGTGCGGAAGTAGGTGCGCGCGATCGTCGTCGACACCCACCACAGCACGCCGTACCAGACCTTCTGGCCGGTGGTCATCTCTTCACCGCGATGATGACCCTCGAGCTCGACGACACGAGCATGGGTCGAGCGGTCGCGAAGCTCGGCCGCGACGTCGGCCCTGCCGTCGTGGTCGTGGTCGGCTTGCGCATCCGAGCTCACGGGACCTTCTCCAGCTCGGCAACGACGGCCGCGACGATCTGGTCGACGGTGAGATCGCTCGTGTCGATCAGCACGGCATCGTCGGCCGTGGTGAGGGGTGAGTCGTCGCGGCCTTGATCGAGCGCGTCGCGGCGGGCGATGTCGGCCGCGACGGTCTCGTACTCGAGGTCGGTCACCTCCTTGGAGCGGCGCGCCGCCCGCACGTCAGGCCGGGCATCGAGGTACACCTTCAGCTCGGCGTCGGGGAACACGACCGTCCCGATGTCGCGACCCTCCATGACACCGCCACCGTGCTTCGCCGCCCACGACCGCTGCCGGTCGCGCATCTCGGCGCGCACCGCGGAGTTGGCGGCGACGACGCTCACCGCACGCGTCACCTCGGGACCGCGTATCTCGATGCTGGCATCGACACCGTCGACCCACACCGTGCCGTCGTCCTTCATGTCGAGCTGCATGTCGCGGGCGATGTGCCCGACCTTGTCGGGCTCTTCGGGATCGACCCCCCGGCGCAACGCCGCGAACGCCACGCTGCGGTACATGGCGCCGGTGTCGAGGTAGCCGAGTGCCAGCGCGTCTGCCACCGCCTTGGCGACGGTGGACTTTCCCGAACCCGCGGGCCCGTCGATGGCGATCACCCTCATCGTGGGCTCAATCTAGTGGGCGCGAAGTTCGTCGAGGACCTCGAAGTAGCCGGGGAACGTCTTGGCCACACAGCCAGGATCGGCGATCTTCATGCCGCCAACACGGAGACCCAGAAGCGAGAGGCTCATCGCCATGCGATGGTCGTCGTAGGTCGTGAACGTGGTCGGCGTCGGGATGCCCGGATGGATCGTCCAGCCGTCGTCGTGCTCGTCGACGACGATGCCCGCTGCGGTGAGCTCGCGGGCGATGGCGTCGAGGCGATCGGTCTCGTGGCCGCGGATGACCTGTACGCCGCGCACGGTCGTGGGCGAGTCGGCGAACACGGCCACCGCGGCGACCGTCGTCGCCATGTCGGGCATGTCGACCAGGTTCACGTCGATGCCGTGCAGCACGCCCGTGCCCCGCACCTCGAGGAACCCTTCGCCGCGCGCCACCTCGGCGCCCATCTGCTCGAGCACGTCGACGACGTGCGTGTCGCCCTGCAACGACGAGGTGCCGAGCCCTTCGATGCGGACCCGGCCACCGCTGATCGCCGCGGCCGCGAAGAAGTACGACGCCGCTGAGGCATCCGGCTCGATGGCGTAGCTCTCGACCGCCCGGTAACGGCCGGCCGGCACCAGATACGTGCGCTCGTCGGGCTGCTGCACGCGGATGCCGAAGCTGCGCATCATCGCCGCCGTCATCGTCACGTACGGGCGGGAGACGACGTCGCCCTGCAATCGCAGCCTCAGGCCGCCAGGAAGGTAGGGCGCGGCCAGGAGGAGGCCCGAGGCGAACTGGCTCGAGACATCCGCCGCCAGGCGAAGCTCTCTCCCGCGGACGCGCGCGCCGCCGCGCACCACGACAGGAAGGTGCCCGGGCTCGCCTTCCTCGTCGATCTGGACACCGAGCTCCCGAAGGCCCGCGATGATCTGGCCGTTGGGCCGGCGCCGGAGCGGCTCACCGCCATCGAGGCGGTACGGGCCAGGACCGAGGGCCAGCACCGGCAGCAAGAAGCGGGCCGTCGTCCCGGACAGGCGGGCGTCGAGGTCGAGCGGGACCTCGGGCAAGCGCCCGCCGGTGCCGTCCACGACGACCGCATCGCGCGAGCCGCTCACCGGGACGCCGAGCCGCGCCAGGCTGGTCATCATCGCCTCGGTGTCCTCGGAGCGGAGCGCTCCTCTCAGCACGCTCGTACCCTCGGCCAACCCTGCGCACACCAGCGCCCGGTTGGTCAGGCTCTTCGAGCCCGGCACCCGCACCACCGCGTCAGGCGGCTCGGTCAGCGGCTCGATCGCTCGGACGTCGCGGGTCATTCGAGCGGGCGCAGGCTCGGGTGGTAGCCCTGGGCCATCAAGCCCCCCTGCAGGCGCTCGCCCAGCGCCCGCTCGACGGTGAGGATGAGCACCCCTTCGGGTCCTTCGGCCGAGTGGGCGATCTCGATGTCGAAGATGCTGACGTCGAGGTCGGTGGCCAGTGTGGTGACGAGGGCGAGCTCGCCCTTGCGGTCAGGGATCGGCACGCGCACCTCGGCGAGCTCGTCGGGGTGGCTGAATCTCGATGGAAGGTTCATGCGCGCATGCCGGGCTTCCTCGAGGCTCTTCATGAGACGGTCGCGATCAGAGCTCGCGACCACGCCACGGATATCACCGAGCGCCTCGATCAGCCGATCGAGCTCCTCCACGATCGCCACCCGGTTCTCGGCGCAGATGTCGGGCCAGATGCCCGGGTGGCCGGCCGCGACACGCGTCATGTCGCGGAAGCCGCCGGCCGCCAGGCGGAGCAGCGCCCGGTGCTCGATCGACCGCTCGTCTGCCATCCGCATGAGCGTCGTCGCCGTCAGGTGCGGCACGTGCGACACGACCGCGACCATCGTGTCGTGCCGATCAGGTGGGATCGAGACCACTTCGGCACCGAAGCCGGTCACGATCGAGCGCACCGTCGTGTAGGCATCGTTCGCCGTCTCCTCGATGGGCGTCAACACCCACGTCCGCCCCTCGAAGAGGTCGGCCCGCGCGCCGTCGACACCTTCGAGCTCGGAACCCGCCATCGGATGACCGCCGACGTAGCGCGGGTTCTGCATCAGCGGCAGCATCGGAGCTTTCACGCTGCCGACGTCGGTGACCCAACCGCTCGTGCGATCGAGCGCGTGCTCGACGGTGTCGGCCACCGCGCCGACCGGCGTGGCCACGAACGAGACCACTGCGCCAGGGTCGAGGCCGATCTCGTCGAACGCCCCGAGCTCGACCGCACGGCGAGCGCGGCCCGCATCGAGGTCGCGTCCGGTGACGTACCAGCCGGACTTTCGCAGCGCGAGGCCGATCGACCCGCCGACGAGGCCCGCGCCGATGACGCTCGCCCGCTTCACGCCGTCGGAGGCGAAAGGCTCGACCTCGGCCGGTTCTGTGGCCATCTCGTTCAGCCGGGCAGGTCGTCGCGCAGTGCCGACGCGCCCTCGAGGTAGATGTGCCGTAGCTCGCCGCGGGTCCGGCTGGTGTTGAGATGGACCAAGAGGCGGATGCACAGCGGCGTCGAGTCGGCGACGTCGAGCTCTCGCGCGCACAGCAACGGCACGTCGCCCAGGCCGAACTTGCGAGCTGCGGCCGCGGGGAACGCCGAGTGGATGTCGTCGGTCGCGGTGAAGATGATGCTGATCAGGTCGTCCTTGTCGATGTCGTTCTGCTCGAACAGCTCGTCGAGGAGCGCGATGACGCGCTCGAAGATGTGCTCTTCGGTGTCGTCGTCGATGGTGGTGGCGCCCCGCAGCGCCCGGACGGTCTTCGGCACGGAAAGCATCGTACTGGCCGGCCCTACCTGCGGTTCGCTCGCTTGGGTGGCTTCGGAACCGGCGGCGTCCGCTCGGTCGCGACCGCGCGCTCGAGGGTCCGAACCTCGTCGATGGTCAGCGGCCGCCACTCCCCCGGCCTGAGCTTGCGGTCGGTGAGCGGGCCGATGCGATGGCGCACCAGCCGAGCGACCGGGAAGCCGACGGCCTCGCACATCCGCCGCACCTGACGGTTGCGCCCTTCGTGGATCGTGATGCGCAGCAGGCCGGGCGCCACCTGCGACACCTGGGCGGGCGCGGTCGTCCCGTCGTCGAGCTCGACGCCTTCGCGCAGCCGCCGAAGGGCCTGTCGACCGGGCGCGCCCTCGACCGTCGCGAGGTACTCCTTGTCGATCCCGAAGGACGGGTGGGTCAAGCGGTGGGCGAGCTCGCCGTCGTTGGTCACGATCAGCAATCCCTCGGTGTCGTAGTCGAGCCGGCCGACCGGGAACACGCGCGGCTCGGTGGGCACGAGCTCGACGACCGTCGGGCGACCCTGCGGATCATCGGCGGTCGTGACGACACCAGCCGGCTTGTTGAGGAGGTAGTAGACGAGACCCGGTTGCACGCCGATGCGAACGCCGTCGACCTCGACCGTGTCGTGGTCGAGGTCGACCCGGTGACCCGGCCGTGCCACCGTGCCGTTCACCTTGACGTGCCCGCCGGCCACGAGCGCGTCGCAATGGCGCCGGCCGCCCAGCCCGGCACGCGCCAGCACCTTCTGCAGGCGCTCGCCGGACTCACCGGCGTCAGCCACCGTCGGTGACAGGACTCGCCCCGTCGGCCTCCGCCTCGCCGGCTTGCTCATCAGCGGCGTGATCGACGGCCGCGTCGCCGCCATCGGGTGCGGCCTCGGCATCGAAGCGCAGCCCGTTCTCCAACGCTTCGACGACATCCGCGCCCGGGACGAAGCCGGCAACGGGAGGAAGGTCGTCCACCGAGTTGATGCCCATGCGCTCGAGGAACTGGTCGGTGGTGCCGAACAGGATCGCCTGGCCAGGACCAGAGTCGCGTGCCACCTCGGCGATGTAGCCACGGCCTTCGAGCGTGCGGCACACGCCGTCGACGTTGACCCCGCGGATGGCGGCCACCTGGGCGCGCGAGATGGGTTGCTTGTAGGCGATGATCGCCAACGTCTCCATGGCCGCCGCGGACAGCCTCGCCGTCTGCCCTTCGAGCACGAACCGCTCGACATAGGGCGCCATGTCGTGGTGGCTCGAGAAGCGATAGCCGCCCGCCACTTGCGCGAGCTCGAAGCCGCGACCGGTCTCTTCGTAGTACGTAGCCATCTCGGCCATGAGCTGGCTCAGCTCGGTGGCCGAGATCTCGACGAGCTGGGCGAGCAGGTGCGGGTCGACCGGCGTGTCGGCCACCATCAAGATGGCTTCGATCGCCCGGCGCGCTTCTTCTCTTTGCCCGTCATTCACAGCGTCGCTCGTCTCCTGTCAACTCTCGTCGCCGCCGTTTCAGCCGTCGTAAGCATCGACGGTGTCGAGGTCGGCCAGCTCGGCCGCGATGCCCGCGACGCGACCACCGATCCACACGATCTCGATCTGCCCGAAGTTCGCAGGCTGGTCGATGTCGATCAGGCCCTGCTTGAAGAGCTCGAGGACAGCCAGGAAGCGCACCACGACTTCGAGCCGCTCGACGAAGGACGACGTGAGCTCGTGGAACGTGATGCGCCCCACCCGAGGCAGCTCGTCGACGAGCTCTTCCACCGCCTCGGCCACACTGACCCGCACCGCCGAGACGTGGAACAGGTCGACCTTGGGCTTGGGCTTCGGGGTGAGCGCCCGGATGAAGGCCGCCTTGATGTCGTCGGCGTCGACCCCCTCGAGGATGTCGGGGGCGAGGTCGAAGAAGCGATCTTCCAGGCCGGCCCGGCGCGGGTAGCACCGAGCCGCCCGCTCGCTCATGCGCTCGAGATGGCGAGCCGCGTCCTTGAACGTCTTGCACTCGAGCAGGCGGGCGAGCAGCAGATCGCGCTCTTCCCACAAACCGAACTCGTCGTCGAGCTCGACGTCGGACTCGTCGGGCAGCAGCCGCTTGACCTTCAGCTCGACCAGCGTGGCCGCGATGAGCAGGAACTCGGTCGCGATCTCGAGGTCGAGCTCTTCCATGTGCTCGAGCTCGTGCAGGTACGCGTCCACGATGGCGGAGATCGACAGCTCGTAGATGTCGACCTCGTCGCGCAGTATCAGGTGCAAGAGCAGGTCGAAGGGGCCCTCGAACACGGGCGTCTGGACCGCGTACGGCATCGGCACACTCTAGGACGGGGTCGCCGTGAACCCGCGCATCGCCGGTGAGCTGGACTTCTGCCGTTCGCTGCCTGCGGTGACCGTCCCGCCCCTGTCCATCGAGCGTCGCTGGGCTCCGGTAGGGTCCGCGCTCGTGGTTCGCCTCGTTTCGCCGTCCCGGATCGCCGCCGCCGTGCTCGGCACCGGCGCGCTCGTCTTGGCCGCGTGCTCGCCCACCCCCGGCCCCGACGCCTCCACCACATCGACCACGGCGCGCACGTCTTTGGGGTCGGCTCCCGGCTCGGGCACGACGATCTCGGGCATCGACGCGTTGCAGGTCGGTCTCGACCTAGCCCGGCGCTCCTCCCCCGGCGCCGACGAGACGCAGGCGATCTGCCTGGGCGGGAAGCTCCAGCGCCAGCCCAACTTGGTCGATGCGGCGAGACTGCCGCTCGACCAACTCGACCTCGACACCCGCAAGCAGGTCGTCCGGTTGCTGGCCGACTGCATCGGTGCCGACGTGCTCATGACCGTGTACGAGACGAAGCATCCGATCGACCCCGAGCGTCGCGAGTGCGCGCGCCAGCGCCTGGCCAATCGTGCCCTCGACGATGCGGTGAGCATCGTGGCCGATGATCCCGCGACCGTGGACGCCTTCGAGACCGAGCTCGACAAGAACTGCAAGAGCACGGCCAACGGCACCGCGACGACCGGTCGGCCGGCGCCGCCAAGCTGACGGCGTCAAGCTGACGGCGTCAAGCTGACGCGGGCGACGCGGCTAGGTTGTTCTGCTGCCTGGCCGGGACGGGCCAGCGCAACTTTCGTTCACAGGAGGAGACCCACCACATGAACCGCAAACTCGCGTTCTACGCGGCGACCGCGTCGATGCTCTTGATCCTCGGCGCCTGCTCGTCGGGCCAGACGAACACGACGACGCAAGCGTCCCAGACATCGTCGCCCGCCGCGACGGCCAAGAGCGAGACGGCCAGCACGAAGGCCGCGACCGACACGACCAGCAAGAGCACGGGCACGACGGCCAGCAAGAGCACCGGCACGACCAGCAAGAGCGGCAAGGGCTTCCAGGGCGAGTTCACCCCCGAGCAGGACCAGTGCATCACCGAAGCGCTCTCGGCCGATCTAGAGCTGGCGCAGCTCGTGGCGGGCAACTCGAGTGGTCAGCTCACCGCCGAGCAGGCCGGCGCGATCGGAGCACTCATCGTCGGCTGCGTTCCGAAGACCGACTTGGTCACCGGGCTGACCGACAACCTCAAGAACAGCGACCTCGGCCAAGACCTGAGCACCAGCGAGCTGCAGTGCGTCAAGGAGCAGATCCTCGCGCTCGACAGCGGTGACCTCGCCGTCTTCGTGGGCATCCTCATCTTCGCCGGGCAAACGGGCGACAAGTCGATCATCGCGCCGCAGATCTCGAAGCTGAACTCGGCGTGCGGCACCAAGATGGCCGCCTGATCACGACTCGACCGACGAAGGGGCCGGCGGGCGACCGCCGGCCCTGCTCGCGCCCGGGCCGCGGTTACGCTCCGGCCATGTTCGACGTGCGGCACCGCGCCCGCATCGCCCCCGCGCTGGTCGCGGTGGGAGCGGTGGTGATCGCAGCATGCACCAACGAGGCCGCGCCCGAGAAGTCACCGGCCCAGGCCGCGCAGCAGATGCAGACCACGATGTTCCTGGCGCCCGACACGACGTCGTGCCTGCAGACGGCGTTCGAGGCCAACCCCGACCTCGCGTCCGCGCTGAACACCGCCAGCAACGAGAGCGCACCATCACAGAAGCGAGTCGACGACTTCCTCGCCGCCGTCCGGCCCTGCCTGCCCCCGCCGGCGCTTGCCGAGGCGTACGTGAAGATCATCCCGACGGCCGTGACCATCGGGGGCGACCAGCCCGCCTGCATCCGCGACTCGATCGCGAAGCTCGACCAGACCAAGCGCGACGACCTCATCCTGCTCGGCGCCCAGGTGACCGGCACCGAGACGCGGTTCGTGGCGATGAGCGAGACCGCCTCGTCGATCACGCAGGCGTGCGGCCTCACCGGCGTGGCCCCGACGGGCTCGTCGCCGACCGTCCCCGAGGGCGGCGGCGCCACCGCCATCTCGCGCTGACCCGCCGCCGATCTGGCTGACCGAATGCCGATCGGGGTTGAGTAGCATCGCAGCCCATGCCACGCGTGCTCTCGGGCATCAAGCCCACGGGAAAGGTCCATCTCGGGAACCTGCTCGGCGCGTTGCAGCACTGGGTCGCCGACCAGTACGAGAACGACTCGCTCTACTGCGTGGTCGACCTGCACGCCCTCACCGTTCCGCAAGACCCAGCGACGTTGCACGAGACGACGCTGCAGCTCGCGCAGATCCTGCTGGCCATCGGTATCGACCCCGAGCAGTCGACGCTGTTCATCCAGAGCCACGTCCACGAGCACATCGAGTTGGCGTGGGTCATGGAGTGCACCGCGTCGTTCGGCGAGTTGCGCCGCATGACGCAGTTCAAGGACAAGTCCGAGACCGCCGACTTCGTCTCGGGCGGCCTGTTCACCTACCCCGCGCTCATGGCTGCCGACATCTTGATCTACGACGCCGACAAGGTGCCCGTGGGTGACGACCAGCGCCAGCATCTCGAGCTCACCCGCGATCTCGCCATCCGCTTCAACAGCCGTTACGGCGAGACGTTCGTCGTGCCCGAGGCGGCGATCCCGAAGGCCGGCGCTCGGGTGATGGACCTGCAGCAACCCACGAGCAAGATGTCGAAGTCCGACGACTCACCTCAAGGGACGATCGACCTGCTCGACGACCTCGGCGTGGCCGCCAGGAAGATCAAGCGGGCGGTCACCGACACCGAGACCGAGGTGCGCTTCGACCCCGTGGCCAAGCCCGGCGTGAGCAACCTGCTGTCGATCCTCGGCGCATGCACCGGCCAGAACCCTGAAGACCTCGCCTCCAACTACACCCAGTACGGCCCCCTCAAGGCCGATGCGGCCGATGCGGTCGTCGAGGTGTTGCGGCCGATCCAGAAGCGCTACGCCGAGCTCAGCGCCGACCAGCCCGGCACGCTTGCCATCTTGGGCCAAGGGGCCGGGAAAGCACGGGCGATGGCCGCACCCAAGCTCCGGCTCGTGAAGGAGCGCATCGGGCTTCTCGGCATCTGACCGTTCCGCCCGCCCCACGTCCTCGCTCACTCGCCGCCCGGGTTGGTGACGGCTCGGTAGGCACCGTTTCGCGACCAGCCCGGTTGCCGACCCAGCGCCGCGGCGATCGTTGCGGGCGCGACACCTTCCTCGACGAGCGCGCCGAGCAGGGTCGGCGGGAGCGGGCGATCATCGGCGCCGCCCGTCGAACCCGCGGGCAACGCGAGCACGACGCTGCCGCGAGCGCCGTCGAGCGCGTGGCCGAGTCGTGCCGGCTCGCCGCGCACCGCTCGCTCGCTGGGCGTGTCCGCGTCAAGGACCGCCACCCCTGCAAGAACCTCCGCGGGCAGGGCGGCGATCACCCGCGACCCGCGTGAGGCTGATGTCGAGAACACGACCCGCGACCCGAGGGCCGCGGCACCGAGCGCCCGGCTGGCCTCGGCCGCGTTCGACACGTGGGGCAGCATCGTGACCGGCGCCGCGCCACCGAGGAACGCCGCCGCGGCAACGGTCGCGGGCATGCCGAAAGACTCGAGGTGGAGGGCGTTCACGCCGTCGAGCAGCTCCGGCACGCACCGGCCGAGCAGCTCGTCCGTGCCGAGGACGAGCACGCGCCCACCCGCGGCAAGCGCCGCACGCGCCGCGTCGCCGTCGCCGCGGGCCAAGCGCCTGGCCCCGGCGTCGTCGGCCACCACGACGCCGGCGGCATCGAGCTCGGCCGCGAGCACCGCCGCCTTGCGCCCGCCTTTGGCGCCTTGAGCCCGCACCCGACCGAGCACGAGCTGCGCGCGACCATCGGCACGGGCCCGTGCCCGATGCACCGAGACGGTGAGCATCTGCGCCGGATCGCGCAGCACCTCGACGAGCGCGCGATCGAGCCCGTCCGCTCCGATCGAAGCGCCGGTGGCCAGCGTGTCGTCGAGCCGAGCCGGACCGCGCCGCAACACGAGGCCGGCGTCGGTCGACTTGAGCCACGGGTTGGCGATCGCGTCGATGACGTCCGAGACGCCCCCCGCCTCCAGCGTCACGCGAAGAGGACCAGCGATCGGGAACGGCGAGCCGTCGACGACTCGCGCGCCCACCCCGATCACGCAGGTCGCCCGAGGGGTGATGTCATCGTCGGTGGCCAGCTCGATGGTGGCGTCGTGGGTGGCGCGGATGTTGCGGTGGCCCGACGCCTCCAGGCGCACGAGCAGCTCCCCGCGGCCGCCCATCACCGTCGCCTCGGGCCGGTACAGTGCGCCCGGTGCAGGTGCTCAGGGGACGCGAGCTGCTCACCATCGAGCCCGACGAGGTCGACAGCCGCTGCGAGACCGCAGAGCGGGTGGTGACCGACGTCGGAACCGGCGACGCCCGCTGGGCCTACCGGCTGGCCCGGGCGCACCCTTCGTGGTTGGTCGTCGGCCTCGACCCCGCGCGCGAGCGATTGCACGACATGGCGCGACGCCTCGCCCGCAAGCCGGCCAAGGGTGGTCTCGACAACCTCTGGTTGGTGGTCGCGGACGTGGAGCGAGCTCCCGCCGAGTTGCACGGGCGCGCCGCGACCGTGCACGTCCTCCTGCCGTGGGGCTCGCTGCTGCGGGGCGCCGTGCTCGGCGAGTGCAAGCTGCTGACCGCCGTCGCTGCCCTCGCCCAACCCGGCGGCGAGGTCGAGCTCGTGCTCGGCGCGAACATCTGTGATGAGCCGGTACCCGTCGACGTCCGCGACCTGCCAACGGTCGACCTCGCGTACGTCAATGACACGTTGACGGCTCGTTACGCCGCCGCCGGGCTGAGAATCGAGCAGGCCACGGCGCTGCCCGAGGACGAGTGGCGGGCGCTGCCGTCGTCGTGGGCCCGCCGCCTCGCCCATGGGCGGCGCGAGCCCAAGTTCGTGCGGATCGTCGCGCACGTCGACAGCAGTGTCAGTCATCGTCCGCGTTCTTGAGCGCGGTGCCGATCGCGGCGGGCACCGTCCACTCCTCACTCGAAAGATGGTGCTCGCGCGCCCAGGCCTCGGTGAGTGGATCGCTGCCGGCCATGCCGAGCATGTCGCCCCCGAGCTTCGGGTGCAGAGCGTACAGCCCGACGTTGCGGGTGAAGCCCCGGGTCTTGGTCCACGCCCTGATCACCTCGGGGTCGCGCCCGATGGCCTTGACCGACAGCGTCGCGATCACCCGCCCATACACACCGAGGTTGGCGTCGACCTTGCCGACGTCGTGGAGCAGGGCCGCGGCGACGACCGGCCGGGTGGCCTCCTCACCCAGCTCGGCGCACACGCGCCGGGCAACGCCGGCCGCGTGCCGCCGGTCTGCTCGCGACATGCGCTGCCAGAGAACGAGCTCTCCCGGCAGCAGGTGCTGCTCGGCCCAGGCCTCGTGCTGGCGCGTAGGCCCGAACGGAACGAGCATCCCGAAGAACCGCCTGGCGAGATGGATCGGACCGGCCACGACTTCCGCCGATGCGATCAGCCGGCGTGATCGATGCAGTACCGCGTCGCGGGCATGGCCTCGAGCCGGGCCTCGCTGATGGGATTGCTGCAGATCTCGCACTTGCCGTAGCTGCCGTCGTCGAGCTTGTCGAGAGCTCGCTGCACGTCGCTGAGCTGATCGCGGAGCCGGTTGGCCAAGCTCTTGGCTTCGCCCTGCTCGGCCGCGACCTGCCCGCTGTCGGCGAAGTTCTCGTCGAAGGACAGCGAGTCGTCGTCGGTGACGTCGAGGGCGTGGAGCTGGCTCTGGAGGTGGGCGCGCTCGTCCTCCAGCGCGGACCGCACACCGTGGGTGGCCGCTTCCGGTTCAGGCGACATCTGCTCAGGCTAACCCAGCAGGTCATCGTGGGTGCGCTCGCTCCGCACGAAGGCACGCCGCCGACGCACCGGCTCAGGTGAGCCGGGCTCGGGGGTGGGCGGCGTCGTAGACCGACCAGAGACGCTCGGTGGAGACCAGCGTGTAGACCTGAGTCGTCGTGATCGAGGCGTGGCCGAGGAGCTCTTGGACCGAGCGGATGTCGGCGCCGTGGTCGAGCATGTGGGTGGCACAGGAGTGGCGCAGCACGTGCGGCGAGAGCTTCGCACCGAGACCCACCCGGCGGCCGTACTCGCAGATGATCCCGTACGCACCCTGCCGCGACAGCCGCCCGCCCCGCTGGTTGAGGAACACGGCTTCGGCGTCGCCCCGGCGGGCCCACTGCCGCGGCACCACCGCGGGGCGGCCTCCCTCTCCCAACCAGTCGAGGAGCGCGCGCATCGCGTAGCGGCCGACCGGCACCACCCGCTCCTTCGAACCCTTGCCGAAGAGGCGGAGGAGCTGCGCGTCGAGATCGACGTCGCCGAGCGAGAGACCCACCACCTCCGAGATCCGGGCGCCGGTGCCATACAGCACCTCGACCATGGCGCGGTCGCGCCGGGCAACGGGATCGTCTCCGGTGACGGCGTCGATCAGCGACTGGACGTCACGTTCTGACAACGCCTTGGGCAGGCCGGCCGGCACAGGCGGGACCTCGATGTCGGCCGCCGGATCGTGGTCGGCGTACCCCTCCTGCTCGCGGAACCGGTAGAACGAACGCACCGCGACGAGCTGGCGCTTGACCGACGACGGCGCCAGCCCACGGCCGGCGCGGAGGTGGCCGATGAACGCCACGATGTCGTCGCGCGAGGCGCCATCCATCGTGGTCGCGCTCCGATCGGCGACGAGCCACCGGCCATAGGCCATGAGGTCGCGCCGGTAGGCGCTGATCGTGTTGGCCGAGCGGCCTCGCTCGGCGACGAGCCAGGTCAGGAAGTCTTCGGCCGAGTATGGCAAGGTGAAGGCATCGCCGCCGGCGACGACATCACGCTCATCGCCCGGCATGATCTCGCGCCAGGACGAGGCCGATGATCGTCTTGGCATCGGTCAGGTCGCCTCGAGCGATGAGCGCCGGCACGTCGTCCAGGCGAACGTGCTCGATCGTCATGTGCTGTTCTTCGACGCCCTGCAGGTCGCGGTCGACCTGGGCCAGACCCGTGGCGAGGTAGATGAAGACCTCTTCGTCGGAGCATCCCGGCGAGTTGTGGAAGCGGCACAGCAACTGAAGCGCGGTGGCACGCAACCCGACCTCCTCGGCCAGCTCGCGTGCCGCGGTCAGCTCGGGCGCCTCACCGGCGACGTCGCGGATGCCGGCCGGGATCTCCAGCAGATCCACGTCGAGCGCCGCGCGGTACTGCCGCACGAGAACGACCCGACCGTCGTCGAGCAACGGCACGACGCTCACCGCGCCGGGGTGATGCACGATGTCGCGCTCGAAGGTGTGTCCGTCGGGCGCGGCGAACGTGCCCACCGCGAGCGCGATGACCCGGCCTTCGTAGATGACGCGCTCGGCCCCCTTGATGAAGATCTCACTGGGCACGGGCTAGGACCTCGCTCGCGATCAGACCCGCTCGACGTGGAGGAGATGCGGGTTGCGGCCCTCGGCGCGGGCCAGCGAGGCGGCGACGAACTCGCGGAACAGCGGCGCCGGCCGATCAGGGCGGCTCTTGAACTCGGGGTGGGCCTGGGTGCCGACCCAGAACGGGTGGCTGTCGAGCTCGACGAACTCGACCAGGCGCCCGTCGGGTGAGGCGCCCGAGCAGACGAAGCCGTTGGCCTCGAACTTGGACCGGTACCGCGGGTTGAACTCGTAGCGGTGGCGGTGCCGCTCGGACACGACCTCCTTGCCGTAGATCCGCGCCACCTGCGAGCCGGGTTTGAGCTCGGCGATGTAGGCGCCCAACCGCATGGTGCCGCCCATGTCGCGGATGTCGCGCTGGGACTCCATGAGATCGATCACTGCGTGCGGGGTCTGCGGGTCCATCTCACTCGAGTTGGCGCCCGCCAGGCCGAGCACGTTGCGGGCGAAGTCGACGGTCATCACGTGCATCCCGAGGCAGAGGCCGAGGCAGGGGATGTCGTGCTCGCGGGCGTAACCCGCGGCCGCGATCTTGCCCTCGAAGCCTCGCTCGCCGAACCCGCCGGGGATCACGATGCCGTCGAGGTCGCGCAGACGCCCGTCGACGAGCAGGCCCTCGACCTCCTCGGCCTGCACCCACACGTGCTCGACCTTGGCGCCGTGGTGGTAGCCGCCGTGCTTCAGCGCCTCGACGACCGAGAGGTAGGCGTCGGGCAGGCTGACGTACTTCCCGATGATGCCGATGCGGACCGGTTCCTCGGCCGTCTCCACCTTGTCGACGAGGATCTCCCACTGCGACAGGTCGATGTCGTCGGGGCGACCGAAGCCGAAATGCTCGCAGACCACCGTGTCGAGCCCTTCGTCGTGCAACGTGAGCGGCACCTCGTAGAGGTTGCGGGCGTCGGCCGCGTTCACCACGGCGTTGACCGGGACGTCGCAGAGGTTGGAGATCTTGCGCTTGAGCTCGGGTGAGATAGGCGCCTCGCTGCGGCAGACGATGGCGTCGGGCTGGATACCTCGGCTGCGGAGCTCGGTGACCGAGTGCTGGGTGGGCTTGGTCTTCTGCTCGCCACTCGGGCCGATGAACGGAACCAGGGTCACGTGGACGTAGCAGACGTTCGACCGGCCGACGTCGAGCCGGAACTGGCGGATGGCCTCGAGGAACGGCAGGATCTCGATGTCGCCGACCGTGCCACCGATCTCGGTGATGCAGACGTCGACCTCGTCGGAGGTCAACCGGTTGATGCGCCGCTTGATCTCGTCGGTGATGTGGGGGATGACCTGCACGGTCTTGCCCAGGTAGTCGCCACGGCGCTCGGCAGAGATCACGGCGCTGTAGATCGACCCCGTCGTCGCGTTCGAGTCTCGCGTCAGCTCCTCGTCGATGAAGCGCTCGTAGTGCCCGAGGTCGAGGTCGGTCTCGCCCCCGTCGTTGGTCACGAAGACTTCGCCGTGCTCGAACGGGTTCATCGTGCCCGGGTCGACGTTGAGGTACGGGTCGAGCTTCTGCATCGTGACCCGAAGGCCCCGGCTCTTCAGCAGCCGCCCCAACGACGAAGCGGTGATGCCCTTGCCCAGCGAGCTCGCGACACCGCCCGTCACGAAGATGTGCTTCGTCACTTACCCTCCCAACCCGTCGGCGTCGCCGGAGCTCCACACCCGCATTCCGCCCGACTCGACCGAGAAACCACCGGAACCATGACGGGACCTCACCCTAGCGCGGGTGATCGGGGGTGCCGCGCATCTCCGAACCGGGCCGGCCCGCGCCGAAAACCACGCGGCACACGGCCCAGAACCGGGAAATGGCGCAACCACTACACGCTGTTGCGGAGGACGAAGAACCAGTAGACGACATAGGAGAGTCCCGCGATCACCGCGACGATCACGGCCATGCCCACCGCCGCGAACGTGAGCTTCTCCGCCATCTGCGCCGCGTGCCGCGCCCCGCTCTCGTCGCCCCGTTTCCACCGCGGGCGCACCTGGAGCGCGTAGAAGACGGCGAACAGGCCGAGGGGGAAGAAGCAGAACACCGTGACCACGACGGCGCCGAACAGCGTGGAGCTGGGTGGGCCCAGGCCGGCCTCCTGGTTCCCGGGCGGCCCGGGCATGGCGCGCACGGCGCCGGCCCGCTCGATCGACGCGCCGGGAGACTCGGTGAGGTAGTGGCCCGTGCCTGCGCCAGCCGAGCTGTCATAGGGCGACTGCTTGTGCTTTCTCGCCATGGCGTCCCAATCTTCGCCTGACCCGCTTGGTCCGGCTGTTCATTCTGCCTGACAGCAACGGCCGGTGTGGCCTGCGCACGACCCCGTGGCGCTTGGACCCGAGGGGTGCTTCACGAGCGGCGCCGGCGACCACGAACCCGGCCACGGTCGGTCGAGGCCTGCGCCAGAAGCTCGCGGGCATGGTCCCGAGCCGTGCCGCTGCTCGGCGACCCCGAGAGCATGCGCGCGATCTCGGTCTCGCGCGCGTCATCCGCGACCGGCGTCGCCGTCGTGAAGGTGTCGCCCTTCCGGGCGCGCTTGTCCACCACGATCTGCTGATCCGCGAAGGCTGCGACCTGGGGAAGGTGGGTGACCACGAGCACCTGATGGTGCCCACCGAGCTGGGCCAGCGATCGCCCCACCGCGGTGGCGGCGGTGCCACCGACGCCTGCGTCCACCTCGTCGAAGATCAAGGTCGGTGGCGCTTCGGACAGCACCAGCCGCAACGCGAGCATCGTGCGGGCGAGCTCACCACCCGACGCGACCTTGGCGAGCGGCCTCAGATCCGAACCTGGGTTGGCCGCGAGCCGGAACGCGACCTCATCACCGGGGTCGGGGCCGACGTCCACCTCGAGCAACGCCTTCGGCATGGCGAGCTCGGCGAGGTTCCGCTGCACCGCGGACCCAAGACGGGGAGCGGCCTCGCGCCGGGCCGACCCCACCTGTACCTCGGCGGCGGCAATCGCCTTCCGGGCGACGGCACGCGCCTGGTCGAGCTCGGCAGCCAGCTCATCGCGCGCTTCGAGCCCATCGAGCCGGTGGCGGGCCTCGACCCCGAACGCCATCACCTCGGCCACGCCCTCGCCATACTTGCGGCACAGCTCGTGGATGAGCTGGCGCCGCGCCCGGATCTCGCTCAGCTCCTCGGGGTTCTCGTCGATCTGTTCGATCGTGGCACGGAGCTCGCCGGCCATGTCGTTCACCTCGGCGACGACCGTACGCAGCCGTTGTTCGAGGACGTCGAACGGCGCGCAGCCGTGCAGACCGCCGATGGCGGTGGCGAGCTGTTCACCGGCACCGCCGTCGGGGCTGAGAGCGCCAAGCGCCGTGGTCCCTGCCTCGCGGTAGCGCGCGGCGTCGGCGAGGAGATCTTCGCGGCGCTCGAGCGCACGGTCCTCGCCAGGGTCACCCAGACCGGCCCGCTCGATCTCCTCCACCTGGAACCGCAGCAGGTCGATCTCGCGGGCCCGCGCCCGCTCGTCGCCACCGAGCTCGACCAAGCGCTCCTCGATGGCGGCCAGCTCCTTGCGGGCCGTGGCGAGCGGCGCGAGGTCGACACCGCCGAACCGGTCGAGCGAGTCGCGTTGGGCCGACATCGACAGCAGCGACTGATGATCGTGCTGCCCATGGAGGTCGACGAGCGACGCACCGGCCTCGGCAAGCGCGGCCGCGGTCGCGAGGCGGCCGTCGACATAGGCTCGCGAGCGGCCTTGTTCGGGGACGACCCGGCGCAGGACGACCTCGTCGTCTCCGACCACGAACCGCCCCTCGATCACCGCTTCGGCCGCGCCGGCACGGACCATGGCGCCGTCGGCCCGCCCGCCGACCAGCAGCTCGATGGCCTCGATCACGAGGGTCTTGCCCGCCCCCGTCTCGCCGGTGACCGCGGTCATCCCGCCGCCGAGCACGATCGACAGCTCGTGGATGACGCCGAGGTCGGTCACCGCCAGCTCGCTCAGCATCGCGCCCGGCTCACCGATCGCGGAGGCCGAACTTGGCCTTGAGGAGGGCATGGAAGTGGCGGGGCCGTATGCGCACGAGCCGGGCCACGTGCCGGGACGCGCGCAGGCGCACGCTCGTTCCCGGAGCGAGCTCGTCGATGACACGGCCGTCGACCGTGAGGACCGCGGGGCGGTGGCGAGAAACCGTCACGCGGATCTCGGTCTCGGGCTCGAGGACCAGTGAACGGTCGAACAGCATGTGCGGCGACACCGGCGTGAGCAGCACGGCCCGATGGGTGGGTTCGATGATCGGACCGCGAGCCGAGAAGGCGTACGCGGTCGAGCCCGTCGGCGTGGCGATGATCAGCGCGTCGGTCTCGTACGGCGTGAACGGCTGCCCGTCGAAGGCGACATCGAGCCGCACGGTGTGGCCGCTGCTCTGGCGTTCGAGCACTGCTTCGTTCAACGCCAGGGCCTGGTGCGCCGAACCGTCCGGCGCCTCGACCACGACGTCGAGCAGCATGCGATCGTCGGCGTCGTAGGTGCCGGCGAGCACACCTTCGAGCGTGCTGCGCAACTCGTGCGGCTCGATCTCGGCCAGGTAGCCCATGGTCCCGAGGTTCACGCCCACCACCGGAACGGGTTGGCCGCGGAGCAGGCTCACCGACCGCAGGATGGTGCCATCGCCGCCCAGGCTCACCAGCGCGTCGAGGCCGGCGGCCAGCCCGTCTGGCTCGGCGGCGTACCGTTCGAGGCCGGCCACGCCCACGTCCGACCCCGGGACGCGGACCTCGTGGCCCGCGGTGTCCAACCAGCTCGCGGTCTCCTTCGCCAGCGTCGCGGCCTCCGGCCGTTCCTGGTGAACCACGAGACCGATGCGGGAAGGGGCCAGCACGCCCACCATGATGGCGGCTCGCCAGGGCGCTCCCGCGCATTCCGGCCTGGCGGCCCCGGACACTCAGCTCTTCTTGGTGGCCTTGTTCGCCGCCTTCTTGGTGGCTCTGGCCGCGGGCGCGGCCTTCTTGGCCGCCTTCTTGGCCGGCGTGCCCTTCTGGAGCGCCTCGATCTTCTTCTCCAAACGGCGGATGTCGGCTTTGGTGGCGAGGCCCACCGCGCTCATCTGGCGCTTGATCTCGCGATCGACGACCTTCACGAACTGGCTCTGGCTGCGCTCCAAGAGGTCCTTGGTGAACTGCTGGATCTGCTCGGCCTGCTCCTGGGCCGCCTTGGAGAACTCTTCGAGCACGTCCTGGGCCCGATCGCGCGCCTCGGTCGCAGCCTCGACCGGCTTCTTCAACAGATCACGTTGCACCATGGGCTCGAGGGTACTCAGGGCTAACTCGCGCTAGCAAAAGTGAGCATCAGTCAGGGAGCAGATCGTCGACCGCCGACAACAGATCGCGATAGACGGCATCGGGCTCGGGATCGACCGGGAGGTCGGCCGGCGCCGTGACGCCGGAGAGGACGAGGACGAACCGGTAGCCCAGCGCCCGTGCGAACCGGCCGTCGGTGTCGGGCCGATCGCCGACACACACACCGGTGGTGCCGAGCTTGGCCGTCACCAACCGGCAGATCGGCGGCTCGGGCTTGCCGGCGATGCGCGGCCTCGCCCCAGACGACGTGACGATCGACGCCAGGATGGCGCCGCCCCCGGGGATGGGGCCATCGGGGGTCGGGTAGGTCGCGTCGTCGTTGGTCGCGAGCAACCGCGCTCCCTGCCCTATGGCGACCATCGCCGCCGTCATCTGGCGATAGTCGAACTCCGGGTTGAGGCCGACCACGACGGCGTCCACATCGACGTCGTGCGGGTCGCCGGCCCGAACGATCTCGACCCCGCGCGCTTGGAGCGCCTCCTCGACACCGTGCCCGCCGACGAGCAGCGCACGCTCTCCCGGCTCGACGAGGCCGGCCACGGCCATCGCGGACGTGACCACGTCGCCACCGGCCTCGATGCCGCCGCGCGCCAGCTTCTGCTCCAACGCCGAACGGGTCGGCAACGAGTTGTTCGTGACGAAGGCCAGCGGCTCGTTCGCCGCCCGCAGCCGCCCCACGGCCTCGGCCGCCCCGGGAATCGAGTCATCGCCCAGCCACAGCACGCCGTCGAGATCCAGGACCCACGCCATGGTCGAGCATCCTGTCACGCCTGCCGCGCGTCCCCCAGCCACGAGCATGCAAGTATGCAGACGTGCCGACCTTCGAGCCGTTCCCCGGCCTCCGCTACACGATCACCCACGACCTCGCCGACGTCACCGCGCCGCCCTACGACGTCATCACCGATCAGGAGCGGGCCGAGCTGCTCGCTCGCCACCCCGACAACGCGGTCGGCATCGATCTCCCGGTGGCAGACGCTGCCGTCGCGGGCACCGGGGCCACCGATGAGGGGGGTCCGGCGTCAACCGACCCGTACCTCGACGCGGCGGCCACGTTCCAACGGTGGCAGGACGACGGCGTGCTCCGCCGCGACGAGCCCGCGTTCTACGTCTACCGCATGGACTACGTCGACGAGTTGGGTGCGCCACGGCACACCACCGGCGTGATGGGTGCGCTCACGCTGTCGCGCCCCGGCGAGGGGGGCATCCTCCCGCACGAGCAGACGACGAAGAAGGCCAAGAGCGACCGCCTCGACCTCCAGCGGGCGACGAGGGCGAACCTGTCCGCGGTCTGGGGCCTCTCGCCGGCCGAGGGCCTGTCCGCGTTGCTCGACACCGGCGAGGCACCCCTGGCCACGTGGACCGACGGCGACGGTGTGGCCCATTCGTTGTGGGTCGTCACCGATGCCGAGCGACTGGCCGGCATCAGCACGGTCGTGGGCTCGGCCGCGGTGGTGATCGCCGATGGGCATCACCGGTACGAGACCGCTCTCGCGTACCGCGACGAGCAGCGAGCCGCTCGCGGCGAGGCTGCGGGTGGACACGACGCCGTGCTCATGTACGTCGTCGAGCTCGCGGACGACGAGCTGAACGTGCAACCGATCCATCGCCTGCTCTCCGGCCTCCCCGACGACTTCGACCTCATCGGCGCGCTCGAGCCGTTCTTCACGGTCGAGCGCGGGGGCGGCCTCGATGGGCTCGATTCGTCGATGGCTGCCGCGATGGTCGAGCGGGGCGCGCTCGTGCTCGCGCAGAGCGGCGGGTGGTGGTTCCTCACGCCCCGAGCCGACGCGTTCTCCTCGGTTCGCGACCTCGACACGGTCCGCTTCGATCACGCCATCGCGGATCTTCCCGAGCACACCTTGGTGTTCCAGCACGGCGCGCACAACGCGGTCGCCCGCGTGCGCGCCGGCGACGCCCAGGCCGCCGCGCTGCTGCGGCCGGCGACGGTCGCCCAGATCGTCGACATCGCCAACGGTGGCGAACGCATGCCCCCGAAGACGACCTTCTTCTACCCGAAGCCCCGCACCGGTGTCGTGTTCCGCACGCTCGACGAGTAGCAGAGCCAGCGATGCGCGGGGCGCGCTACCTTCTCCGGCCGTCTTCGTGTACGGCACGCTCCGGCCCGGCCAGAGCAACTGGCACCACCTCGCGCGGTTCGCGGCCCGCAGCGAACCGGCGCTGCTCCCTGGCCACCGGCTCTACGCGTTGGAATACCCGTGCGCGGTCGGCGTCGCTTCGAGTGGTGCCAATGATGAGTTGACAGACACCGCTGCCGTCACCGGTGACCTCGTGTGGCTGCATCCGGCCACGCATGCCGAGGCGGTCGCCCACCTCGACTGGTTCGAGGACTACCGCGCCGATGACCTCGACGGGTCGCTCTACCTGCGCGAGCCGGCGCCCGTGCTCACCGCCTCCGGCGAGCAGGTCGTCTGCTGGGTCTACGTGGCCGGTGCTCCCCAGCGTGCTCGGCTGCGGCCCGAACACGAGATCGCAGGCGGCGAGTGGCGCTCGCAAACCCTCTGACCAGGCTGTTCGTGCCGACGCGGGCGTGCCGAACATCGCCGAGCTCGAACAGATCCGAACCGTCAACCCGCCCCCGTCGTCGGATCGACCCGCGACGGCACCGTCGTCGCCGACGTGATGCTGCACTTGATCAACACGTCGATGCTGTCGCCTGCGTTCGCTCGCCCGGTGCTCTCGGTCGGCGCGACGTCGACGAGGCAGATCCCTCCGGGCACCAACGGATCGGGGCAGGTGTAGGACACGTAGACCGCGGGGTCATACAGAGGGGGGCGCTCGGTGCACTCCCTCGGCGCGGTGATGACGGCGCGGGTGAGACCGCGGAACGGCCGTATGAGCTCCCATCGCTTTCCGTCGTTGTTCTGGGGGAACTCGCGCACCTCGACGTCGGACGGGAACGACATCCGCCTGAACATCTCGGTCGTCGAGCTCTCGCGGCCGGGTGCGCATGCGGCGAAGATGACGGCAACGGCGACGAGCGGCAGCGAATGAGGGGTCTTCGCGATGGACCGAACGTAGCCGGTCAGTCCACGACCCAGGTGGCGCCGCTGTGCAGCAGCGCTCGGAGATCGCCGGGGCCTTTCTGGGCCTGGGCCGCCGCCAGCTGCTGGCTGGTGGCGTCGCTGTACTCCGGCCGGTCGACCGCACGGAACACACCGATCGGCGTCGGGTCGTGCGGGTTGCGCGCCAGCCGCGACAGCATGAAGCCGAGCCCGCGGTCGTGCTGCTCGTCGTGCACGAGGATGTTGTCCTCGCCGACATCGGCGACGTCCACGATCTCGAGCGCGCCACTCTTGTTGATGGCGACGCCCTTCTCTTTCTCGTTGCCGAACCGGATCGGCTCACCGTGCACCAAGGGGATGAGCATGTCGTCGCGGTTGGCTTTCGCCGTCAACGGTTCGAACGCGCCGTCGTTGAAGACGTTGCAGTTCTGGTAGATCTCGACGAAGGCCGCACCTCGGTGGTCGTGCGCTCGGCGAAAGGTCTCCATCATGTGATGGCGATCCATGTCGTGGGTGCGGGCCACGAACGTGGCCTCGGCACCGAGCGCGAGCGAGATCGGGTTGAAGGGCGTGTCGAGCGAACCGAACGGCGTCGACTTGGTGACCTTGCCCACTTCGCTGGTCGGCGAGTACTGGCCCTTGGTCAGGCCGTAGATCTGGTTGTTGAACATCAGCAACGTGAAGTTCACGTTGCGGCGCAGCGCGTGGATCAGGTGGTTGCCACCGATCGACAGCATGTCGCCATCGCCCCCGATGACCCACACGTCGAGGTCGGGCCGCGCCATGGCGAGACCGGTCGCGATCGCCGGAGCCCGTCCGTGGATGCCGTGCAGCCCGTAGGTGTTCATGTAGTAGGGGAAGCGGGCGGCGCACCCGATGCCCGACACGAACACCGTGTTCTCCCGGCGCACGTCGAGCTCGGGCATCAGCAGTTGCACGGCGGCGAGGATCGAGTAGTCGCCGCAGCCCGGGCACCAGCGCACCTCCTGGTCGCTCGACCAGTCCTTGCGGGTCGTCGGTGGGGGAAGATCGATCGTGTCTGTCACGGTTCAGGACTCCAGCAGATCGGAGATGGCTTGCTCGAGCTCGCCGGCGGTGAACGGCACACCCTTCACCTTGCTGACCGTGCGGGCGTCGACGAGGAAGTCGGCACGGAGCAGCTTGGCGAGCTGACCGAGGTTCATCTCGGGCACGAGCACCTTCGGGTAGCGGCGCAGCACCTCACCCAAGTTCTTGGGGAACGGGTTGAGGTGCATCAGGTGAACTTGCGCCACCCTGCGGCCGCTCGTTCGCACTCGGTCGACGGCCCCGCTGATCGCACCCCAGGTCGAGCCCCAGCCCACGACAAGGATCTCGGCGTCGTCGACATCGCCGCGCACCTCCACGTCGGGGATGTCGTTGGCGATGCCGGCGACCTTCGCGGCCCGCAACGCGACCATCCGGCCATGGTTCTCCGGGTCATAGGAGATGTTCCCGCTGCCGTCTTCTTTCTCGATGCCACCGATGCGGTGCATGAGGTCGGGCGTGCCGGGCAGCGCCACGGCGCGGGCCAGCGTCTCGGGATCGCGCAGGTAGGGCCAGAACTCGGGGTTGCCGTCGGCGTCGACGTGGTTGTGCTCGGTCGTGAGCTGGTAGTCGAGCTGCGGCAACGTCGACACGTCGGGCAAGAGCCAGGGCTCGGCGCCGTTGGCGAGGTAGCCATCGCTCAGCACCAGCACCGGCGTGCGGTACTTCAGCGCGATGCGCGCCGCCTCGATGGCGACGTCGAAGCAGTTCGCCGGGCTGTACGCGGCGATGACCGGGAGCGGCGATTCGCCGTGATGGCCGTACATGGCCATCAGCAGGTCGGACTGCTCGGTCTTGGTCGGCAGGCCAGTCGAGGGCCCGCCCCGCTGGATGTCGATGATCAGGAGCGGGAGCTCGAGGCTGATGGCGAGGCCGATCGTCTCGGACTTCAGGGCGAGGCCGGGCCCGCTGGTCGTCGTGCAGCCGAGCTGGCCGCCGTAGGACGCGCCCAGCGCCGAGCCGACGCCCGCGATCTCGTCCTCGGCCTGCAGCGTCCGCACCCCGAAGTTCTTGTGCTTGGAGAGCTCGTGCAGGATGTCGGACGCCGGCGTGATCGGGTACGACCCCAAGAACAGCGGCAGGCCGCTCTGCTGGCTTGCCGCGACGAGCCCCCACGCCATCGCTGTGTTGCCCGAGATGTTGGTGTAGATGCCCGGCTTCTGGGGCGCGGGCCGCACCGAGTAGGGGTGGTCGAAGAGCTCGGCGGTCTCGCCGAAGGCGTGCCCCGCCCGAAAGGCAGCCAGGTTGGCGTCGCGCACCAACGGCTTGCTGGCGAACTTGGTGTTGATCCACTCGATCGTCGGCTTCTCGGGCCGGGTGTACATCCACGAGATGAGGCCGAGCGCGAAGAAGTTCTTGGACCGCTCGGCGTCGCGAGGTTTCACGCCGAGGGGCTCGCACGCCTTCTTGGTCACGCTCGTCATCGGCACCTCGTAGACCGTGTAGCCCTTGAGGGTGCCGTCCTGCAACGGGTCGTCGTGGAAGCCGGCTTTGGTGAGGCTGCGATCGTCGAAGGTGTCGATGTTCACGATCACGGTGCCGCCGGGCTCGAGCTTGGCCAGCTCGCTCATCAGCGCGGCCGGGTTCATCGCCACGAGCACGTTCGGCGCGTCGCCGGGGGTGGTGATGTCGTGGTCGGAGATGTGCACCTGGAACGCGGAAACGCCCGCCACGGTGCCGGCGGGCGCTCGGATCTCGGCGGGATACTCGGGCAACGTCACGAGGTCGTTGCCCAGCAGCGCGCTCGCACTGGTGAAACGATCGCCGGTCAGCTGCATCCCGTCGCCGGAATCGCCGGCGAAGCGGATGATGACCCGATCGATCTCGACCGGCGCGGTGCGCTCGGCGGTGTCGGACACGGAAAACCCCTTTGTTTCGCTGTCCTCAGGTGTTTGTGATCGCCTGGCGCCAGAACCTCGGCGCGTCGGTCACTGTACCCGGCTCGGCGACGACCTCAGACCCACCGCGGTGAATCGGCGGCCGAGCGAACCGATCTCGACTCCGTGCCACGAGGCAGCGACTACGCGACCGTGATGCCGGCGTCGAGGTAGACGTCTTGGATGGCGTGCAGCAGCTCGACGCCCTCGGCCGTCGGCTTCTGGAACGCCTTGCGGCCGCTGATGAGGCCGGTACCGCCGGCACGCTTGTTGATGACGGCGGTGCGCACCGCGTCGGCGAGGTCGCTGGCACCCTTCGACTCGCCGCCGCTGTTGATCAGGCCGATCTTGCCCATGTAGCAGTTGGCCACCTGCCAGCGGCAGTAGTCGATGGGATGCTCGGCCACCAGCTCGCTGTAGACGAGCGGGCTGGTCTTGCCGAACCCGATGGCGGTGTAGCCGCCGTTCTTGGTCGGCAGCTTCTGCTTGATGATGTCGGCCTCGATGGTCACACCCATGTGGTTGGCCTGGCCCGTGAGGTCGGCCGCATCGTGGTAGTCGACCCCGTCCTTCTTGAAGGCGTCGTTGCGGAGGTAGCACCACAGCACGGTGAACAGGCCGAGCTGGTGGGCCTCCTCGAACGCTTCGGACACCTCGATGATCTGGCGGTGCGAGTTCTCCGAGCCGAAGTAGATGGTGGCGCCCACTGCGGCAGCGCCGAGGTTGTAGGCCTCCTCCACCGAACCGAACATGATCTGGTCGAACTCGTTGGGATAGCTCAACAGCTCGTTGTGGTTGAGCTTCGCGATGAACGGGATCTTGTGGGCGTACTTGCGTGACATGAGCCCGAGCACACCGAACGTCGTGGCCACCGCGTTGCAGTCGCCCTCGATGGCGAGCTTGATGATGTTCTCCGGATCGAAGTACTTGGGGTTCGGCGCGAACGACGCCGCTCCCGAGTGCTCGATGCCCTGGTCGACAGGCAGGATCGAGAGGTAACCGGTGCTGCCGAGGCGACCGTGTGCGAACATCGACTGGAGGTTGCGGAGCACCTGGGGCGACCGGTCGGTGTCGCGATAGACCCGGTCGACGATGTCAGAACCTGGCGTCGTCAGCTCGTCTTTGGTGATGCCCTTGCACTCGTAGCTGAGCAGCGCGTCGGCTTCGTCGCCCAGCAGGCCTGCGATGTCGGTCATTGCCATTCCTCGGTCTTGTCCGGCAGTTGTTCTGGGCCAACAGTAGGCGCGGCACTCGGCGCTCAGGTACTCCGGCCCGAACTCATTCGAGCGGCACCGAAGCGATCGCTCGACCGATCGCACCTGCCGCAGCCTTGCGCCGCCCGCCCGGGACCACACGGTCCGCGACCACCTCGGTGCGGCTCTGGGTGACCCCGCCAGTCCGGAAGAACCGGCGGTGGACGCGGCCCGTCACGACAACCGCGTCGCCCTTGTGGAGGTCGGGCCGCTTGGTCGCCTCCTGGCAGAACCACGCCACCGGAACGGAGCTCGCGGTCTCGGTGCCGACTCGTGTCGTCACCTCGTAGGTCATCACGATGTCGCCCGATGCCAGCTCGCGCATCGCCGGATCGGATGACAGCACGCCGGCCACGATGGCCACGTTGCACGCCAACGCTTCATTCACACCCATCTCGTCCTCGATTCCACGAGTCACTCGTGCGACCCGCCTTCGGGCGCGCCGCTTGTCGTTGCCGGGCTCGCTTCGACGCGAGCGATACGAGGGCGTGGCACCCACACGCTTCCGAGCCACGCCGGGGTGGAGGCGATGCCGAGATCCTACCCAGGAGGTGTGACAGGGTCGGAGGTGCGATGGTTGCGCACCGCCAACCCGACCTCTTGGCCGTAGGAGACCTCGAGGTTGTGTCCGTCCGGATCCGGGATGAACGCCCAGTACCCAACGGGGTAGCCCGAGTCGAGCGGGCCGAGCACCGACCGCCCCTCGCCGGTCGCTTTGGCGGCGAGACGATCGACCTCCTCCCGGCTGGCGACCCCCACGCCGAGGTGGTTGAAGCCGCCAAGCGTGGGGAACGGTCGTTCCGCCTCGACGAGGACGATGACGAAGGGCCGTGTCAGATCGCTGATCCACGCCACCGAGTGCCCCGTGGTCTCGTCGGTGCGCCGGTGGACGACCTCGAACTCGCCATAGTCACGGTAGAAGGCGATAGACCGATCGACGTCGGCGACGGTCAACGCGACGTGGGTCAGACCTCGATCGGTGGTGGGCTCCACGGCGGCCAGCGTACGCTCGCGCCCCGGTCGCGGCGCACGAGACCGGACGGCGCGAACGAGTCAGCCGCCGATCTGGCGGGCGCGTCTCGCGGCGTCCGCGAACCCAGGCTCGTTCCTCGCCACCCACTCGAAGAGCTGCCGCGCCCGGGTCAGCTCGCCCGCTCGCTCGTAGAGGTCGGCGAGCGCGTAGGCGCGGCGAAGATGATGCTCCTTCGGTCGCTTCGGGAGCTTCCAACCCTGCTCGAGCAGCTCGATGCCCCTGGTGATCTCGCCGCGGTCGGCTCGCGAGCCGGCGGTGACGATGCGGCCCTCGATGACGAGGTCAGCCGACGGCGACGACGCCCGCAGCTCGGCCCACAGGTCATCGACGGCGTTCCACTGCCGCAGTGCGCGGTAGCAGTCGGCGAGCACGGGATGCTGCTCGGTCGACGCGGTGAGCAGCCGGAACGCTTCGAGCTCTTTCGCCGCCGGCTTCCACTTCCCCTGCCGGTACAGCGTCAGGCCGTAGAGCTCGCGCACGCTCGCCACGCCCGGCGCATCGGCTGCCAACCGCTTGAGGCTCGCGGCGGCATCGCCATAACGCTCGCGGCTGAACGCGCGGCTCGCGTCGGCCAGGCGGTTCTCGAACTTGCCGAGCTGCTGCCGGGGCACGACCTTGGCCAGCTCGGCTCGCACCTCGTCTTCGATCGTCGCCCCGTCGTCGGTGCCTGATCTTGTTGCCGCTCTGCGCGCGGGTCTGGTGCCCCGGTTGACGGCGCCGGCCGCGGCCTGGCGCACGTCGCCTGATCCGTCGATCACGACCAGGTCGTCGTCATCGCCAAGGACGCGGTCGGCGAACCCGGTCTTCCTCGGCTTCGCCGGCCGGGGGCGCGCGTCGTCCAGGCCACTGGCCCGGCGCCAAGCGCCCGACGCTGTCGCCGGGGCGCTTCGTGGTGGTTTGATGCCGGCCTTGTCGAGCGCGTCGACCTTCTTCAGCCAGGCGGCGCCTTTCCGGCTCACCGCCCCCTGGCCCTTGATGTATGGCACCTCGTCGCGGTCTTCTCGCCGGCGAGCTTCGCCGCCACGCGGGGAGGGTCGCTTCTTCGCGCCCGGGCTGCGCCGCTCATCTCGGTTGTCGTCTCGGCGCGCGCGGTCCGAGCGTGGTCCCGAGGTTCGCTTCGCCGGCCGGCGCTCATCTCGATCCTCGTCGCGGTCCCGGCGGCGGGGTCCGCCTCCCACCCGCTTCGCGTGACCCGCGCGCGGGACCGGACCGCCGGCCCGTTTCGCCGGGCCGCCGCTGCGCTTGCCCGCGCCGCCCGCCCGTTTGGCCGGGCCGCCGCTCTTGGTGCGCGACGGCGACCGCTTCGTACCACCCGATTTCGGGCCTCCCGATCTCGGGCCTCGTTTTGCCGGTCGGTCCGCGGGCATGGGGATCAGATCCTACGGCCAAAACGCAAAGAAGACCTCGCTCTGAGGTCTTCTTTGTCTATTTGAGGAATCCGGCGGCGTCCTACTCTCCCAGGGGAGTGGTCCCCAAGTACCATCGGCGCTGGTGGGCTTAACTTCCGTGTTCGGTATGGGAACGGGTGTGACCCCACCGCTATGGCCACCGAAAATCGTGTGTTTTCAAGGGGAATACCCGGGTCATCCGGGCGTCGCCCGTGAGAACTCCACAGCGAGCACGATCATCATTGTCAACCCAAGCCCTCGGGCGATTAGTACCGGTCAGCTGAACATGTTGCCATGCTTACACTTCCGGCCTATCAACGTGGTCGTCTACCACGGCCCTTACCAGGTTGACCCTGTGGGAGACCTCATCTTGAAACGGGCTTCGCACTTAGATGCTTTCAGCGCTTATCCCTTCCGCAGGTCGCCAACCAGCCGTGCCCTTGGCAGGACAACTGGCACACGAGAGCTGCGTCCATCCCGGTCCTCTCGTACTAGGGATAGCCTTTCTCAAGTCTCCTACGGCTGCAGAGGATAGGGACCGAACTGTCTCACGACGTTCTAAACCCAGCTCGCGTACCACTTTAATGGGCGAACAGCCCAACCCTTGGGACCTGCTTCAGCCCCAGGATGTGATGAGCCGACATCGAGGTGCCAAACCTTCCCGTCGATATGGACTCTTGGGGAAGATGAGCCTGTTATCCCCGGGGTACCTTTTATCCGTTGAGCGACGGCGCTTCCACACGCAACCGCCGGATCACTATGGCCAGCTTTCGCTCCTGCTTGACTTGTAGGTCTCGCAGTCAAGCTCCCTTTTGCCATTGCACTCGACGCCTGATTGCCAACCAGGCTGAGGGAACCTTTGCGCGCCTCCGTTACCATTTGGGAGGCAACCGCCCCAGTTAAACTACCCGCCTGACGCTGTTCCCGATCCGGATAACGGACCTAGGTTAGAGTCCCAGTATGAGCAGGGTGGTATTTCAAGGTTGACTCCACGCCAGCTAGCGCTGACGCTTCCTAGTCTCCCACCTATCCTACACAACACATACCAAAACCCAACATCAAGTTGTAGTAAAGGTCCACGGGGTCTTTCCGTCCATCTGCAGCTAACGAGCATCTTTACTCGTACTTCAATTTCGCCGGGTCTGTGGTTGAGACAGTAGGAAAGTCGTTACGCCATTCGTGCAGGTCGGAACTTACCCGACAAGGAATTTCGCTACCTTAGGCACTCTTGTTACTACCGAATTCATTATCTCGGTGGCTAGATCATTTCTGTCTAGCTCCTCATGTCGCCATGAGGGTCGGACTGTATCTTCCCTCTTTCAAGGGCCCAGCGTGCAGTCTCTGAGGATCCCGCTTCTCGCGGTTTCCTGCTGATCGTCCGCACTGGTCGGATTGTCACTGCTCACGTCAATGCTGAGCGAGTACCGCCAGATGCTCGGAGTTTCCAGCATATAGCCAGGTTTATCCACGGCCATTAGGTTGACCGTTATAGTTCACGTGGGTCTCCATATCGCTATGGGGCGTGGACCATATCTTCATCCACCAGATCAAGACCGGTGGAGCTCTGCGTATGGTCTCTGAGGATTCCCGAACGCCGTTTCCGGCACAACTGTTCGGGCCTTTCCTGCTGATTGTCCGCACTGGTCAGATTTTCACTGTTCACGAGTTCGTGAACGAGTACTGCCAGATACACCGGAGTTTCCAGCATTTAGCAGAGTTTGTCCTCGAGAATTGCTCCTCGAGGGCCGCAACAGATTTACGGCCGCCGTTTACCGGGGCTTAGGTTCAGAGCTTCGCCTTACGGCTAACCCTTCCCCGTAACCTTCCGGCACCGGGCAGGCGTCACAGCGTATACATCGCCTTACGGCTTCGCACGCTGCTGTGTTTTTAGTAAACAGTCGCTTTCCCCTGGTCTGTGCCACCCCTTCGAGCTCGGGACGCGAAGTCCGTCACCCTGGTGGGGTCATCCTTCTCCCGAAGTTACGGATGTATTTTGCCGAGTTCCTTAACCACAGTTCTCCCGATCGCCTTGGTATTCTCTACCTGCCCACCTGTGTTGGTTTGGGGTACGGGCACCGTGCCAACTCACCGCTGAGCTTTTCTCGGCAGCATGGGATCAGTGACTTCGCCTGTATCGGCTCGGCATCGCGTCTCAGCGTTAACGATTCCAACTCTCATCGGAATCCGCCTACACGCTTACCCCAGGACAACCATCGCCTGGGTTCACCTACCCTCCTGCGTCCCTCATCGGTTACCCGCCCTCGGTTGGTCGGTTCGCTCTCCCCGAAGGGAGAGCAGCCCCTTAGTACCCGAGATTGGGCTGGGCGCGGACACGGTGGTACCGGAATATCAACCGGTTGTGCATCGACTACGCCTCTCGGCCTCGCCTTAGCTCCCGACTTACCCTGGGCGGATTAGCCTTCCCCAGGAACCCTTGGGCTTTCGGCGGAGGGGTTTCTCACCCCTCTCTCGCTACTCATGCCTGCATTCTCACTCGATCACGCTCCACGACGGTTTCCACCGCCGCTTCGCAGCAGAGATCGACGCTCCCCTACCACCCACGCATACGCGTGGATCCGCGGCTTCGGCTCTGGACTTGAGCCCCGTTACATTGTCCGCGCAAGATCACTCGACCAGTGAGCTGTTACGCACTCTTTCAAGGGTGGCTGCTTCTGAGCCAACCTCCTGGCTGTCTTCGCAATCTCACATCGTTTTCCACTTAGTCCAGAATTAGGGGCCTTAGCCGGCGATCTGGGCTGTTTCCCTTTCGACCATGAAGCTCATCCCCCATGGTCTCACTGCCGGGCTCTGGAGCATTGGCATTCGGAGTTTGGTTGGGGTCGGTA
>JACPNV010000014.1 GCA_016185305.1 Actinomycetota bacterium
CAAGGTGGTCACGGTGATGTTCGCCGACCTGGGCGGCTCCACCGGTTTCGGTGAGCGCAACGATCCTGAGACCGCACGCGAGGTCATGGCTCGCTATCACGCCTTGATGCTCGCCGCGGTCGAACAACATGGCGGCGTGGTCGCCAAGTTCATCGGCGATGGCGTGATGGCGGTGTGGGGCGTACCGGAGATCGCCGAGGACGACGCGGCTCGGGCGATCGCCGCTGGTGCCCTGATGCAGGAGGCGTTCGTCGGCTTTGCCGACGACCTCGCCGGTCGGCTGGGTGAGCAACTCACGCTGCGGATCGGGATCAACACCGGTGAGGTGGTGATCGCTGCCGGCGATTCCGACATGGTCGGCGACGCCCTCAACGTGGCGGCCCGCCTCGAGAAGGCGTGCGACCCCGGGCGCGTGGTGGTCGGCGAGGAGACCTGGCGGCTGACCCGAGGCGCGCTCGCCTACGAACCCCTCGGCGAAGTCACTGTGGCGGGCCGCGCCGAACCGGTCGCCATCTTCCGCCTGGCCGGGAGCACCTCGTTGATCGAAGAGGCCTCCACGCCGTTCGTCGGACGCGACCCTGAGCTGGCTCGATTGCGAGCGGTCTTCGACGCCGCCGTTGCGACGCGATCGGCTCGTTTCGCCACAGTTCTCGGAGCCCCAGGGCTGGGCAAGACCCGCCTGGCCCGCCAGTTCATCGCGTCGCTCGGCGCCGATGCCCAGTCATTGGAGATGCGGTGTGATCGCGCCGGTGAGGCCACGTTCGCGCCGATCGTCGACCTGTTGCGTACCGCTGCCGACCTGGGCGACGGTGTCGATCCCGATGCCAGCCGGTCCGCGGTGGGAGTGGTCCTGCAACGAGCCGGCGTCGACCGCGACCTCGAGCGTGCCACGGACGCGGTTTCCTCGCTGCTCGGAACCGGTCCGACGCGGTCGGTCGAGGAGTCGTTCTGGGCGGTGCGCCGGTTGGTCGAAGCGCTGGCCAACGATCGCCCGGTCGTTCTCGTCATCGATGACATCCAGTGGGCCGAACCACTCCTGCTCGATCTCCTCGACCACCTCACCGAGTGGGTGACCGGCGCGCCGTTGCTGCTGGTCGCGCTAGCCCGCCCCGAGCTGCGTGCGTCGCGGCCGGCGATGACCGAGACCGGTCGGGGCGTCGCGGCGGTGGTGGCGCTCGACGGCCTCGACTCGGGTGCCACGGCGCAGCTTGCCGGGCTCCTTCTCGGAACCGACCAGCTGCCGGTCGAGATCATCGAACGACTCCCCGCATCCACCGACGGCAACCCGCTGTTCGTGCGCGAGCTCGTGCGCATGCTCGTCGACGACCGCATCATCGAGCGCCATGGCGACGAGTGGCGCCTCGCCATCGACGCCGACGCCATCGAGGTGCCCCCGACGATCCAGTCGCTGCTCGCGGCCCGGGTCGAGCGCCTGCCCGCCGATGAGCGCGCCGTCCTGGAGCGCGCTTCGATCATCGGCTCCGAGTTCAACCTCGGTGCGCTGCGCCATCTCGTCGAACCGGCCGACCAACAGGCGCTTCCCGGCCTGCTCGAACGGCTCCGCCGCAAGGAGCTGGTCGAGCCCACTGGCGCCTGGTGGGGCAATGAGCCGGTCCATCGCTTCCACCACGTCCTGATCCGCGATGCCACGTACCGGCGGCAACTCAAGGCCACGCGGGCGGAGTTGCACGAGCGGGTCGGTCGTTGGACCGACGACATGTCGGCGGGGGTCATCGGCGAGCACGAGGCCGCCATCGCCTATCACTTCGAGCAGGCGCACAACCTGCGTCAACAGCTGGGCCCGCTCGACGATCGGGGCCGCGCCCTGGGGCGGCGGGCCGCGGAGTTGCTCACCACCGCCGCCCGACGAGCACTCGATCGAGAGGATCTGTCCGCCGCCGGAGGGCTCGCCGTTCGCGCGGTGGCCCTGTGTAGTTCCGACGACGGGGTCGCGGTCCCGGCCCTGCTCATCGGCTGTGAGGCGGTGCTGGCGTCGGGCGATGCTCGAACGGCCACGCCCCTCGTGGACGATCTGGCGACGCGGTCGGCGGGCGACGCGCGGCTCGGGGCCTGGGCCGACTCCTTCCGCGCCGAGATGCTCGTGCTCACCGACCCCGATCAGCTCGCCGTGGCCGAGGGATTGGCGACCGAGGCCGCGGCGGTCCTCCACGAGATCGGCGACCTCGCCGGCGCCGGCAAGGCGCACGTGGTGCGGTCGATGGTCTTGGCGCGGTTGGGCCGTGTCGGTGAGAGCGAACACGACCTCGATGCGGCGCTCTTGGCGGCGCGTGCAGTCGACAATCATCGCCGGGTCACCGCGGTGCTCGGCGCGGCGCCGGCGGCCGCGCTGTGGGGTCCGAGCCCGCTGGCTCGGGTCGGCGGTCGATGCGTCGATGTCGTGCGGCTGCTGCGCATGACCACCCCCTCCCCGTCGGTCGAGGCCGCGTCGATGCGAACAAGGCCGTGCTCGAGGCCTTGGTGGGCAACGTCGACGTCGCCCGCACGATCCTGGCCCGATCTCGCGGGCCCCTCGAGGACCTCGGTTTGCAGCACGGGCTCCTCGAAACCGACCTGTACGCCGGCATTATCGAGATGATCGCCGGCGATCCTGTCGCCGCGGAAGCTCCGTTGCGCTCGGCCTACAACGGCCTGGGGGCCATTGGTATCGGCGCCGATGCCGGACTCGCCGCCGCCCGATTGGCTCGAGCCCTGGTGGCCCAGGGGCGTTTCGACGAGGCCCACGAGATGGCCACGGCCAGCGAGTTGCTGGCGGGCCAGAACCTGAAGACCGCCATCGCCTGGCGCGGGGCCCGAGCGGAGATCCTCGCTGCCCTCGGTGATCATGAACGCGCCGCCGCTCTCGCCGAGAATGCGGTCGCCATCGCCGGGGTGACGGACCTGCTGCGCGACCACGCCGATGCCTGCGTGTCGCTGGCCATGGTCCGCGCCGCAGTCGGCGACGACGACGGCGCCGCCGCTGCCAACACCGCGGCCGCCGAGCTGTACCGGATGAAGGGCGCCTCGGCCCTGGCAACCCGGATCGACGGCTCTTCGGCGACCGGGTCGACCGCGGCCGAGGACCCGCTCTTTCCCGGTCTGCGGGTGCCCCGCGGCCATCCGATGCTCTCGCTCGAGAACCTGGCCACCGCGACCGCGATGCGCCACGTCGGTCACCCCGCCGTCGAGGCCGAGTTCGGGGCCACTCCTCTGGCTCCGATGGTGGTCTCGGTCCGGGGCGACCGGCTGGCACTGGTCCGCGCCCGGGCGCGCCTCGGCTCAGGCGCGGAGGTCACGTCCCTCGCGTTGTGCGAAACGGACATAGACGGTCAGCTCATCGCCACTTCACACTTCGTCGATAGCGACATCCTCGAGGCGCAGGCCGCCCTCATCGATCGCTACAAGGCTGGGCAAGGGGCTCGGCTAGCCCACACGATGCGGAATGAGATCGAGCTAAACGCGCTCCGGGCCGCGCGGGACTGGGACGCCTACGTGGCGCTGATGCCTCCCGACTTCGTGTTCGAGGACCACCGACCGCTTCGATGGGGCCGGGGCGACCGAGCCCTGTGGATCCAGAACGAGCGGTCGCTCTGCGAGCAGGTCCCCGACAACGTGAACCTGAGTCGGACGCGTGTCATACACGATGGAGCGATCCTCGAGATGTTCGCCTCCTTCGGCACGACCGTCGACGGTGCCGCATCGGCCAAGTCGGGGATCGCCGTCAGCTCCCTGAACGCCGACCTGGAGTGGACGAGGGTGGAGGTGTTCGACATCGACCAGGCGGACGTGGCCGTGGCCCGCTTCCACGAGCTCGCCGGCGCGGCCGGCGGTGAGGTCGACGGCCGGGTCGAGGGCGGGGTCGGCGCTGAGGCGGCGTCGCCGCCTGTTGAACATCTCATGCTCTCCGGCGAACCGGTCCCCGCCCATCCCTTGTTCTCGCTTGACAACCTGGCCACCGCGGCCGCCGCGGCCGCCGGGCTTGTAACCCAGACCGACCCCGGGCTGACCCCGCTCCCACCGATCCCGTTGTTCGTCCTGGGGGAACAGTTGGCGCTGGTCCGCAGTCGGGCCCGTTCGGCAACTGGCGACGAGCTCACCACGCTGACGTTGTACGAGACCGACGCCGCCGCTCAGCTCATCGCCACCACCGACTTCGAGAAGACCGAGATCGAGGCGGCCATCCTCGCCATCCTGGATCGCTACGCGGCGGGCGAGGCCGCCGCGTTCGCCGATGTGATCGGGGCCGAACGGGAGCTCCACGCCATCCGGGCGGCCCGAGACTGGGAGGCCATGGAGGTGTTCCTGCGCGACCTGGTCTTCGAGGATCATCGACCGCTCGGATGGGGCGGCGGCGACGGAGCCACGATGCTCCACAACGAGCGCAGCCATGCCGAGCGGCTCCCCGACTACGTGGTGATCGACCGGACGTTCTCGTTCCGAGGAGGCGCCGTGCTCAAGTTGTACGACACGGTGGGCACCACCGTCGACGGTGTCACCTCGATCAAGTCAGGCATCTCCCTCTCCTTCGAAGATCCGAATGACGGGTCGATGCGGGTCGAGTTCTTCGACGTCGACCAGGCCGATCTCGCGGTGGCCCGGTTCTCTGAGCTCGCCGGCGACGACGACACCGATGACCACCAGGAGACGGAGCCACCCGCATGAGCGACGACACGATCGATGGAGCTCGGGGCCAGGCCCTGTGGGCGCGGGCGGACCGGGTGTTGCCCGGTGGCGGCGTGTACCTGAGTCGCAGCGCCGACGCCGCAGGCCGGGGGACGCTGCCCGGGTTCATCGTCGGGGCGGAGGGGTGCCGGGTCACCGACGCCGACGGTCGGAGCTACCTCGACTTCCTCTGCGCCAACGGACCGAACCTGTTGGGCTATTGCCACCCCGAGATCGAGGATGCCGCCCGGCGCCAGGCGGCACTGATGACCAGCGCCAGCCTCTTCCCGGAGGCGCTGGTCGACGTGGTCGAGATGCTCGTGGATCGCTTCGACGGGATGGACTGGGGCCTGGTGTCGAAGAACGGCTCCGAGGTCGTCGCCTTGGGCATCCGGGTTGCCCGTCAGGCCCGCCAGCGTTCGCTGGTCATCGGCTTCACGAAGGCGTACCACGGCAACGATCCCGAGCTCGCATTCGCGCCCGCACCCGGCGTGGCGACCGAGCGGACCCGTGACGTGTTGCGGGTTCCCTGGAACGATGCGTCGGCGTTGTTGGACCTCGCCCAGGAGTGCGGCGATCGGGTGGCGGCGATCGCCCTGAACCCGGTCGACCAGAACGCCTTCGAGCCGACTAACAGTGCCAATCCGGATTTCATCGCGGCGATCGAACAGGTACGTGATGCGTACGGGGTTCTGCTGCTGCTCGACGATGTCCGCCACGGATTCCGTATGCATCCACTCGGCTCGCATCAGGTGCTCGGCATCAAGCCTGATCTCCTCGCCCTCGGCAAGGCGCTGGGGAACGGCTACTCGATCTCGGCGCTACTGGGCACCGAGGATCTTCGCGACGCAGCGCGGGCCAACCTGTACACGTCGACCTACATGTTCGAGACGCCACCGATGCGCGCCGCGATCGCCACGGTCGAGGTGTACGACCGAGACGACGCTCTCGGCACGCTCACCGCGGCCGGCACACGACTCCGCGAGGGACTGCTCGCGGCCGCGGAAGCCACTGGCCACGCCATCTCGTACACCGGTCCGGTGGCCGCGCCCATGATGCGCTTCGTCGATGACCCGGGTGCGGACCGGCAACGGAGCTTCGCCCGCCATGCCGCGGATCGGGGGGCGCTCTTCCATCCGGTGCTGAACTGGTTCCTCAGCGCCGCGCACGTCGACTCTGACATCGACGAAGCCATCGCCATCGCAGCGGAGGCGTTCCGCCTCACGTCCCACGGGGCGTAGGTGCGTGGGTCTAGGGTTCGAAGCCCTGAGTACTTGTTTAACGAACCTGCTGGTCCAGGAGCATCCCGATCAGAAGCGCGAGCGGATCGCTGACGAGGAGTCGGTTGGCCTTGTCGTTGTTGGTGATCGGGATGGATCTGGTCTTCGCAGCCATGGCCCCACACTACGGGTTTGGCCCATAGGCGAGCGGGGCGGCGGACTTCTCTGGAAGCTCTCGACGCTCGCCCGCGCCAGGTCAGGCTGGATACAAGGTGACCAGGTCCTGTGCCTTGTAGGCTGGTCAAATGGGCACAACCGGAGACCTCCGTGTTTCGTCCCGAGGCCAGATGAGCCTCCCGTCGGATGCGCGCCATCGATGGGGGCTCGACGCGGGGGGTGACGTCGGTTTCCTCGATCTGGGAGACGCAATGCTCATCGTCCCTGGTGGAACTCGGAAGCTCCGCCGCCAGCTGCTCGATGCTGTGACACCGGCTGATTGGGAGCGGGCACGCGGCGGCTTCGGTGACGATGAGCTGGCGAACGAGTGACCGTTGCTCTGATCGATGACCAGCTCCTCGGCGCGGTCCTTCGAGGGAAGGCTCCGAGAGCCTTGGCATCGAAGGATCTCTTCACGACGGGCTACTGGTACGTGCGGCTGTGTCAGGCGGTGCTCGGTGCGGACGAGCGCACCGGCGCACTCTCCCGTCCGTTCGCCGAGCTTCCCGACTCGATGCGGGAGCGCGCGCTCAACGCGGTTCTCGAACTTCCCGCCGAGATCGGGCTGATCAGCCTTCGAGAGCTGGGCCCGACGATCGCGCAGTGGCGGCAGCACCACGAGCTCAACATCCTGAGCATCGAAGCGTTGGCGGCCGCAACCCTTCTGCGTGCCAACGTCTACCTGAGTGCCGCTTCGCCGCAACTCGAAGCTGCGCTTCGCTCGGAAAGGCTCAAGGTGACGGTGCGGTCGGCAGAGCGCCGCCGCTGACGATCCGGGTCCGCGCACCTGCCCGGCACGCAAACGCTCATGCCCAGCCCCTTTCTGTCAGGCGCCGGTGTCGAGGCCCGACTCCCGGAGGGTGCCGAGGAGGGCGATGTCTCCATCGTCCTGGAATCCGGCCGCCACCCTCAAGCTCGGCCGGTCGCCCAGCAACATGTGGCCGGCGGCGCCGCGGAGCACGTCGGCGACCAGCCCGACGGTATAGGCGAAGGTACGCGGATATGTGACCAACCCGAACGCGTCTCCGTACGCCGCTGCCGGACCCGCGAGTGACCGAAGTACCAGGGTCGGGAGGTAGCCGAGAGGTTCCCAGTCCTGCTCGAAGAGCCGTTGCTCGTTGGGATACGAGCTTGCGCCGGACAGAGCGATGACGGATTGGCGTCGGCGGCGTCGAGTGTCGCCCCGATCTCGTACAGGCCGAACCAGACGGCAGACAGGGTCGAGGCCGGCGGGTCGTCTTCGAGGGTCGCTCGGATCGCAGTGCCGGTTGTGTCGATGTCCAGCGAGACGTCAAGGGTGCGGTAGGACGCCCACAGGGGACACGGCGCGTCGTCTTCGAGCAGGTCGAAGCAGGCAGCCAGGATGTCGGCGAGGGGTGCCGGCACCCTCGTCGAGCTTGCCTACACGGCAACCACGTGTACGAGGCCCTCGAGGGCTGCGAAGTCCGCGGCGTTTCGGGTGTAGAGGGGAAGCTCCGATGCGCACGCCGTCGCAGCGATGAGAAGGTCGACTGCTCGCGCGCCACGCGCCTTTCGACCAGCGGCGGCAACCGCGGCGTAAACCCGTCCGTAGGCGCGAGCCGCGTCTCCGTCGAACGGCAGTGCATCGAACGCGGCTTCCGCTCGCTGCAGACGGTCCTGTCTGCGGCCGCGCTCGTCCGCATCGCGTGTGGCGTGCGGCCCGGCGGCCAGCTCCGCCATCGTGATCGCGCACACCGCAACCTCGATCGGCAACTGTGCCGGGTCGATCGTGTCGAGGTCGATGACCACTGACGTGTCGAGGATGCCGCGAGGATGGCGTGAAGGCTTAGCCACGCGGCGTCGCGTCCTGGCTCGCTAATCCGTCGAGATCGTCGCGGAACCGCTGGTAGTCAACCGCCGGTGCCGTGCGGAACATCGCAACGGCAGCCTCTGCTCGGACGAAGCGATGGCGGCGGAGCGGGGTCAGCTCGCCGACGGGCACGCCGTTGCGGGTCACGACGAAGGACTCGCCTTCATCCAGCTGCCGCATGATCTCGCCGCTCTCGTTTCGCAGCTCTCGCTGCGTGACCTCTCGTGCCATGGCCTCAGCGTAGCACGGTGTGCTACAAGCGTGGCCGAGCGCATCGTGAGCCAGCTCCTCTCCCCGTTCAAGTACGGGGACCCACGAGTCCTCGTCGCCGCCTTCGACGAGCCGTCTCACGCCGCTATTGAGGTGACGGCGGACGTCAAGCCGAATGCCGTGCTGGTCTTCGATGGCCTGTTCTTGCATCGTCCGGATTTCTGTCTCATGGGGGATGTCAGCGTGTTCCTCGAGGCCGACGCACGCTGCGACCGTGATTGGCTCGACTCCGTCCTTTCGGACCTACCAGCGGATCCGGTGGCGGGCGCCGCTGAGCTGGACATGCGCGGAGGCCCGCAAGCGTCTGCACCGCGTCACCGCTGAAGGCCGGCCGAGGTCGGCCACCATGCTGCGGCTGCGTCTACAGAGCGGCAGGGTCGACGGTGTCCCAGACGATGCCTTCTGCATCGAGCACTGGTGCCAGAACGCCCTGCGCGGCAGGCGGGGAGAGAAGAACCCGCGCTCGCAACAGCGTTGCAGTGGCCGCAGCTTCGATGTTCATGAGGTTGAGCATCGGATGTCGACTGACGATGTCGACCATTGCCGGTACGAGTGGCCGAGGATCGGGGAGTCCGATGTCGTCCGGAAGGCGCAGCATCGCTGCGATCGCGTGGCTCTGATCCAACTCGTCGAGTCCTTCAAAGGGTCCTGACAGTTGTCTCGAGGCGCCGAGGACCGCGGCTCGACATGCCCGGTAGTACCAGTAGGTCGTGGTATGGATCGATGCCCGCGAGCGGCCGATGACCTTGGCGCCCGTGATGCGTTCGACGAGGAGTCGGTCGTCCAGCAGGACGCTATTGGTCGGCAAGGGCGGGATCGTCGATCAGTGAGACGCCTCGGTCGTACCCGCCGCCGTGCAGGACGCGGCGCAGTTCGGTCATCGCCGCCTGGCTTCCGCCCGGGAGGACGAGCGCAGCGTCACCGAGGTCGACGAATGCGATCTCGCCTCCCTCATCGATTCCCCACCGGTGGCGAAGGGCGGCAGGGAGGCTGGTCTGTCCCCGGTTCGAGACACGGGACGTCGACACTGGTGCGGTCATGCATGCATTGTAACAGATGACCGGTTACAAGGCGCACCCCGTCTGGTCAACGACGTGGCCCGAGCGCGTCGTGCCGAAGTGCTTCACGAACCGCTTCGTAGTAGCGGCTTCGATCCGTGCGCCTCGACCCGCTGCGTTGATCAGACGTGCTCGACGCGGATCGGGTTGGTCAGGCACCCCGACAGATGGGCGATGTCGTCGTCATCGGAGGTGATCACGATGGCGTCGCGTTCGCTGGCCACGAGCGCAATGTGCGCGTCGACGACGTCGGTCGTGCGGGAGGCACCGAGCAAGGCGCCGACCGCGTGCGCCTGTTCTGGTTCGAAGGGGACGATGTCGCAGCCGCGCAGCAGACGGCGGAGCTGCGCTTGCCGGCCCGATCTGCTCGCCTGCGCGACCACGGGCGCTGGTACGACGGGGATCAAGCCGAGCTCGAGGCGAACTCGATGGTCTGCCCAGGCCTTTCGTCGATTTCGATCTGCGGCCACGAGCATGCCCGCGTCGTACACGAAGCTCATGTAGAGCGTGCCCGCGAGGCGGAAGTGAGCTGCTCGGTCACTCGCCGACGAGCAGCGGCGAGCTCGGCGTCCGTCAGCTCGCTGTGCTCGGCCTCCCACTCGGCGACGGCTGCCAGCCCGTCGCGTGCGAGGAGTGCGCGCCGAGCCGCGTTGGTCATCCAGGCGGAGACGCTGATGCCTTCTGCGGTGGCGGCTTCGAGGACCTTCTCATGCACGTCCGGATCGACGGTGATCGCCAACTTCGGCGACGGGTTTCCTCGCGGCATTCTCAAACTCTACTACCGGGGTATGATGCTTTCAAGGGTCATCCGGCGTCGAGTCCACTTCAGGAGCTCATCGACCGCCGGCATGGGCGAGTTGCGATCAGCCAAGTCCGAGCACGGTGATCAGTGCTTCGTCGATGCCCCACAGCTCTTCGATGCTGAGGTGGCCGGCCCGCTTGCCCAGACGTCCGACGTCCACGGCGCCGACCTGCTCGACCAGGACGCGTGTCGTAGTGCGACCGATCTCGATCTCGGGCCGGAACGATGCCGGCCGAGCGCTGCGTGACGTCGGAGCGATGATGACAACCGAACGGGGGAGGAGCTCGTTGGCCTGGACGACGACACCGAACCGGTCGCCGTGCTGTTCGTGACCGACACCCTTCGGCAACTTGAACCGGTAGACGTCACCCCGGAGCACGCAGCGATTCCATCAACCCGGCGACGGCGAGCATCTCGTCGCGGTCGGCTTCATCTGCTTCGAGCGCGGCGACTTCGGCGGCGAGCGCCGAGCGACGTCGCAGGCGGTCGGCCGACGCGATGAGGGCAGAACGGATCGCCTCTGACCGAGACATGCCGGCGGCCTCGAGGGCTCGCAGGGCACGTTGGGCCTCGTCGTCGAGTCGCACCGAGATCGCCTGCGTCATGCCGCCGACTGTATCACCAAACGCGATACGGAACCCGACGTCGATGCTCTACGGCGGCGACTGCCTCGGCCCTGAGTTCGAGACTCGGTGCGTTCCCGCGGGTTGCATCTGCGAGTCGTGCAAGATCCTCGGCGGGTTCCTCGCCGATCCCGTACGGCGAACCCTCGACTGCACTCGCCACAGAGGGACGTCGACATATACACAACCGCCTCGACGTTGACGATCTCCCGGTTCACCACGAGACCAGGCGCACCGGCCGGTCGTACACGTTGGTGTTGACGAAGGCCGTCGCGATCTTCGAGCGCGAACGGCGAGACGCCGCCGCGACGAGGCCGATCTGCGGCTCAACGGCGATAGGCGCTGAGGTCTGGCCCCCGAGACGGAGCGCTCCCGCGGCATCACAGGCTGGAGCCTGACAAGATGTCCCACGTTGGCTCCCCATCCCATTGCAGCCGTGCCGCGCATCCGGGGACGGGATGCCAACGGCCTGGCGGTCACACCAGCGGCGTACTGAAGAACGCAACAGCTACGACCAGGAGGCGGGATGGACTTCGTCGAGATGGTGAACCGAGCGACAGGCCATCCGCCGTATCCCTACCAGTCGCGGCTCGCAGACGACGGCCTCCCCGACCTCTTGGAGGTTCCGACCGGAGCGGGGAAGACATTGGCCGCAACGCTTCCCTGGCTGTACCGCCGCCGGTTCCACCCGGATGCGGCAGTCCGAGTGGCGACACCTCACTGGCTCGTGTTCGCACTGCCGATGCGGGTTCTCGTCGAGCAGACCGCCGGGGCGATCAGCGAGTGGCTCGATCGCCTCGAGCTCGACGGGCAGGTTCGGCTCTACACCGTCATGGGCGGCGAGGGACGCATCGAGAGCGATTGGCGGATGCATCCTGAACAGGACGCCGTCTTCGTCGGGACCATCGACATGCTCCTCTCGCGCGCACTCAATCGGGGCTACGGCGAGAGCCGCTTCGCGTGGCCCATCGACTTCGGCTTGCTGAACTCGGGTACCCAGTGGGTGTTCGACGAGGTGCAACTCATGGGAGCGGCCTTGCCGACCTCACGCCAGCTCGACGGGTTGCGGCGGGCGCTTGGTCACGTCGGAGCGGTCGGGTCGATGTGGATGTCCGCGACGGTTCGCCATGCCGACCTCGAGACGGTGGATGCACCGATGGTTGAGCAAACGGTCGAGCTCTCGCCCGAGGACCGAACCGGCCCGCTGGCGCGGCGCCTCGGCGCGACCAAGGAAGTCGGCGAGTTGCTCCTCGACGGCAAGTCGTACGAGCGATCTGTTGCCGAGCAGCTCTTGGCTCACCACCGGCCGGGAACGCTCACGCTGGCGATGCTCAACACGGTGGACCGGGCGGTCGCCATCTACCGGCAGATGCAGAAGGTGGGCACCGCCGCCGAGCTCCAACTCGTGCACTCGCGCTTCCGCCCACCGGAGAGGCAGTCGAAGGTCGAGGCCGTCGTGCGCGACGTCGACCGGGCAGGGCCAGGGCGCATCGTCGTCTCCACGCAGGTGCTCGAAGCCGGTGTCGACATCTCGGCTGCGACCTTGTTCACGGAGGCCTCGCCGTGGCCGTCGGTCGTGCAGCGCGCGGGCCGGTGCAATCGAACCGGCGACGAGCCCCGGGCTCAGCTCTTGTGGACCGTTCCACCGAAGGCGTTGCCGTACGAGCAAGATGACGTCGCCGCCAGCGTGGACGTTCTCCGGTCACTCCAAGGTTCGACCGTTACGCCGGGGACGATCGGTGATCTGGAGGTCGAACAGAGCAGGACGATCCATCCGGTGCTCCGCCGGCGAGACCTGCTCGAACTGTTCGACACCTCACCGGACCTCAGCGGCAACGACATCGACGTCTCGCGGTTCATCCGGTCGACGGACGACAGCGACGCCGCCGTCGCGTGGATGTCGCTCGAAGGTGAGCCCCCCGACCGCCGTTCTGGTCTGCCGCTTCGAGCCGAACGCTGCCCCGTTCCGATCGGGCAGCTTCGCGATCCGAAGGTCGGTGTCGGTAGCCGTCGCGCGTTCCGCTTCGATCATCTCGCCGAAGGATGGGTGCGTTGTGACCGGGCCGACGTCCGGCCCGGGATGGTCGTGGTGCTCGACGCTGAGGAGGGAGGCTACGACGCCGACGTGGGTTGGAACGCGATGAGTCGCGAGCCGGTGGAGCTGATGCAGCCCACCGATGAGTCCGATGTCGTGACCGATGACGACCTTGCGGCCGGCGACGACCCGCTGTCGGAGCAACGGCAGCGATGGCTCGCGCTCACGCGCCACCTCGAAGATGTCGAGCAGGAGGTGCGCGATCTCGTGTCGATGCTCGATGTCAGCGGCCTGTCCGCTTCTGTGATGCAGGCGGCCGTCGAGGCGGGTCGGCTCCATGACCTCGGAAAGGTTCACCCCGCGTTCCAAGGAATGCTCGAAAGCTGCGCGCAGGACGACGACGAGCGAGAGGCGATGCGCCGCGCGGGCTCGCCGCTGGCCAAGTCGGGCGGTCGTTTCCGGGGTCGCAACGAGCGTCGGTACTTCCGTCACGAACTGGCATCTGCGCTCGCGCTGCTCGGCGAAGGGGCCCGCGCCATCGACCCGAACGCCGACGCCGGGCTCATCGTCTACCTCGTGGCCGCGCACCACGGTCGGATCCGGCTCGGCTTCCGATCGCTTCCGGACGAGAAGCCGCCACCCGGGTTCGATCGCGACACACCCGTGGCGCTCGGCATCTGCCACCTCGAACGACTGCCGGCGGTGCAGGTGCCCAGAGCCGAGGTCCCATCGTCGACCATGGACCTGAACGTGATGGGCCTTGGTTCGGCGAACGGCGTCAGGTCGTGGTCGGACCGAGCATTGGAGATACGCGACCGTGATGACCTCGGGCCGTTCCGGCTCGGGTTCCTCGAGGCCTTGGTGCGCGTGGCTGACTGGCGAGCCAGTGCTGCCGCCGACGAGCGGGAAGATTGAGATGGTCATCGAGCTCGGCGAACGCATCGAGCTGGCTGGCTGCCGGACCGAACCACTCGGGTCCTACCTGAAGGGTCTCGGCGTGCTGCGGCTCGTCGGCGAGCAACTGGACTCGGCGGCGCGGGGCTCGTGGGTCGACGATGCCTTCGCGTTGCACGTTGGCGTCGACGCCGAAGGTCTGGTCGACTTCTTCCTCGACCAGTACTGCCCGACGCCGTTGGTGACTCCGTGGAACGGCGGCAGTGGCTTCTACCCCAAAGATCAACAAGCCGGTATCGGGGCGATCGAGGACAGTACCTCTGACCGGCTGCGGCCGTACCGCCACGCCATCGCGAAGTCCCGGGAACTGGTGGGTGAAGCCGGCTGGGGTGATCTCGACAAGGAAGAGCAGGTGCAGCTGTGCCGGGCGAGGTTGCCCGACGCCGTGATTCCGTGGATCGACGCGACGGTTGTGCTCACCGACGATTCTCGCGAGTTCCCCTTCCTGCTGGGGACCGGCGGGAATGTCGGGCGGCTCGAGTTCTCGAACAACTTCATGCAGCGCGTCGGCGATGCCCTGTGCTTGGGAGAGGGTCGGGTCGTGCCGACGCGCGATGTGTCGCGTGGCTGGCTCGAGCAGGCATTGATGGATCATGGTGCGCCGAAGCTCGTGCCCGCGGCGGTTGGGCAGTTCGATCCGGGCGGAGCCGGCGGCGCGAACAGCGGTCCGCTCGGCGACGCGGGCAGCCTGATCAACCCGTGGGACTACGTGCTGATGTTCGAGGGTTCGGTGCTCTTCGCGAGCGGGGCGGCGCGGCGGTTCGGTGCGGATGCGCGCGGCAAGGCCGCCATGCCGTTCATGGTCGACACCTCGGCGGTCGGGTATGGCTCAAGTGCGGAAGCCGAAAGTTCGAAGGGCGAGCTCTGGGCACCCATTTGGCGGTCTCCGGCTACAGCTCGCGAGGTGGAGCGGCTGATCGGCGAGGGCCGGTCCGAGTGGCGCGGCCGGCAGGCGCGGTCGGGTCTGGACTTCGTCCGTGCCGCGGCGAACCTCGGAATCGACCGCGGCATCGATGGTTTCGTACGCCATGCGTTCGTCGAGCGTCACGGCCAGAACATGTTGGCGGTTCCCGTGGCACAGATCTCGGTGCGCGATCGCGTGGTGCCCCAAGTGCCGGTGCTCCGCCAGCTCGACGGCTGGGTTGGCCGTGTGCGTTCCGCCCGGAACCTGCCGGCCGGCCCGGCGGCGGCCCTCCGACGGCTCGACCAGGCGCAGTTCGAAGTGGCTTCGAGCCCGAAGCCCAACCCCCGAGCGTTGCAGGGCGTGCTCCAGGCGCTTGCCGAGTTGGAGCAGTCGGTCAGTCGCTCGGGAGCGCTCCGATCGGACCGCGTCGGGTGGCCGGTGCGGGGTCTCAGCGGCGAGTCTTGGTTGCCGGCGTTGGATGACGAGTCGCCGGAGTTCCGCATCGCGGCGGCGTTCGCCTCGCAGCGAGACCCGATCGGGAAGCCACCATCGGCAACCGACCTCGAGGGCAGCCGGCCCGCGTTGCTTCTGCGACCGGTGCGGCTCGCCGCCCACGGCCGGACGTTGGACTGGAGCTCGGGCCCGCCACGCGTGCCTGGGCTCGGCCGGCTCAGCTGCACCGACCTCCTCTCGGAGTTCCTCATCCGTCGAGCGATCGATGTCATCGGTCGTCATCGTGCCGACCCCGGAGAACAGGTCGGAGTGACAACCGCCTTTCAACTTCGAACGCCGGCGCCCGTCGAATGCGCGGTCGGGTTGCTCGACGGGTCGACCGACGATGCCCGGGTGGGGCGCTTGGTCGAAAGCCTGCTGCTGCTCGACTTCTCGTCCGCCGGAACCGTTGATCTCCTCCAATCGTCGGGCAATGCACGGTTGGCAGTGATCCCGCCGGCCTACACGGTGCTGGCGCCGTTCTTCCACGGCCGCCAGCCGATCAGGATCGCGCAGCACGACATCCACCTCCGGGCGGATGCTTCGTGGCCGACGCTTCTGGCCGCGGGGCGTGTGGCGCGCGTCATCGAGCAAGCCATTCAACGGCTCCGCATCGCCCGGGCCGATCCCGTCGCCCGGAGTGTCGAGGCCGTGGCCGCGGGAATCGACGGTCGCCGTCTTGCCGCCTCCCTTTGCATACCCATCTCCGCCTTCGGCGCTCGCGCGCTCCTGTCGAGGGCGGCCGCCATCCCCACCGAGCTCTCCGAACCCTCTGAACCTTCTGAACCCTCTGAACCCAACGTCGAGCCCATCTCAAACGAGGAATGAACCAATGACATCGAATGTGAACCGACGGCTGTTCGACGTCGCTCTCGAACCGGTGAGCGGGTCGCTCTTCCAACCGACCGGCTTCCCGGACATCGGCAATGCGCTCTTCCAGCGCCCGGTGCGGAACGGATCAGGCGACATCCGGTGGGAAGACAGCCTGCTGGTCGAGTCGGCGCAATCGATGGCGAACCGTCTCGAAGGCACAGCCTGGGATGCCTCCACCGAGACGCCGGCCTCGCTGTTCGACGGACTCCCGTACGTGCGCGTGGTGCACGACGCCGACGACTCCTACCTCACGTCGAGCCGCACCGAAGCGCACCGCTTGGCGTCCGCGTTCATCAAGGACGCCAGCCTGGGCGGTGAGGGCATGAAGGCCGTGATCAAGGAACGCCTCCGCCTCCAGGATGACCGGCCCCTGTCTCAGCGCGACGTTGCGGCTGGTGTGTTCGCCATGGATCCGTTCTGCCTCGTGCACGGCGTGTTCTTTGCCGAGCCCGCGAGCGTTTGGCCGGGTCAGCCGAAGGTGCTGCGGGCGGTCACGGGAGTCATCGAGGCCCACGACGTGCGTCGGGCCGATAGCGGCGGCGTCAAGAAGGACCACGTTCGCCATTCGCTGAGCGACGTGGAAGGCGGTACGGCCGAGGGCTATGGCACAGTCCCCTTTCACCGAACCGAATGGACTGCAGCGGAGATCGTCGCTTCGTTCAGCGTCGATCGGGCCCAGATCCGTTCCTACGGTCTCGGGGACCCAGCGACCGAGCTGCTCGAGGCGATCAGCTTGTGGGAGATCCGCACGTTGCTCGACGGTGTCCTCCGGCTGCGGACCGCGTGCGACCTCGGCCCTCTCGCCGATTCCTTCAGCGACCAGGCGGGCGAACCGTTGCCCGACGCGGCGTCGCTCGAGGCCGACATCCGCCGTCTCATCCCTGAGACGGCCGACCTCGTGGGTGACGGCCAGGCGATCGAGGTGCGCTGGGCCGGCGGGAAGAAGCGAGGCAAGAGCTGATGTCGACCACCATCTCGTTCCGCTTCCCGTGGGGTCGGTATCACGGCACACCGTGGGGTCACAACGTCAACGAAGGCTCAGTTGATTGGCCGCCCGAGCCTTGGCGAATACTCCGGACGTTGTATGCGACGTGGAAGAACCGTGCGCCGGAGTTGGACCAGGCAATCGTCGAGAGCGTTCTCGTCAAGCTGGTCGAACCGCCGAGCTACGAGCTACCGCCCTTCGTTCTCGCGCACACCCGCCATTACATGCCGGACAACAAGGATGGAACCGACAAGGTCTTCGATGCCTTCGCGGTGCTCGAACGCGGCGCGCAACTCCTCGTTACATGGTCCGTCGACCTGACCGAGCCCGAGCGAGAGGCGCTCGCCCATCTCTCTTCCCTGATCCCTTATCTCGGGCGGGCCGAATCGATCTGTGATGCTCGGCTCGAAGAGCGCGAGCCGGCGCTCGCAGATCTGACCGCTCGGCCGCTGGGTGTCGGCGAGCCCGGTGTGGTGGGTGGCGAGCGCGTTCGCCTGCTTGCCCCGGCCGCGCCACTCGATCTGGAAGCGCTGACCGTACGGACCGCCGAGGTTCGCAAGGGCCGCCAGATCGTGCCGCCGTGTGCTGCTCACATCACCTACGAGCGACCGCCCGAGGCCACGCCGACGCGAGACGTCAGAGCTCCAGAGCGGGCCCAGGTCACCGCGGTTCGTTGGTCCATCGTCGCCAACGCATTGCCGTCGGTGAAGGCGGCGGTCGCCATGGGCGATGCCCTTCGATCGGCGTGCATGAGCCGGTTCGGCAGCCAGAACGATGGTGCTGTCTCGCCGATCCTCGCCGGGAAGTCCGCCGAGGGTGAGCCGTTGTCCGGGCACCGGCATGTCCACTACCTCGCGTTCGCGAGCAACACCGGGGATCGGCTCCTCGACACTGTCGTCGCATGGTCCCGTGACCCGCTTCCCGAGGACGTCCTTCAAGCACTGGGGTCCGTCGAGCGTCTGCATGGTCGAGGCTTCGCCCGATCGAGTGGCTTTCGGCCGTGCCGGCTGGGCCTGGAAGCCTTCGGCTCGGTGGAGGAGATAGTGCCTGAGCTTGCGCGCCGTTCTTCGGTCTGGGAGTCACTGACGCCGTTCGCGCCGCCCCGGCATTGCCGCCCGAACCGTGACTGGTACGCGTTCGTGCCCGACGAGATTCAGCGCGAGCTCGGGTTTGCCGGATTCCCTGAGGCCGTATCGGTGAGCCTTCTGCCGGGGGACTGGCTCGGCTATCACCGCCATCGTCGCCGCGAGAAGCTGCGCACCGACGCCCGCCGAGCCATAGGGGCGAGCCTGGTGTTCGCCGAACCGGTCCAAGGGCCGATGTGTCTGGGCGCGCTCAGCCACTTCGGACTCGGGTTGTTTGTTCCCTCTGGGCCGTGACCGATGTCCGAGTTCGGATTCACGACCGTTCCCGACCTCGTGCCGGCGCGGATGCTCAACGAGTTCACCTATTGCCCGCGCCTGTTTCACATCGAGTGGGTACAAGCGCGGTTCGCTGACAACGTCGACACGGTCGAAGGCCGCTACCAACATCGAGCCGTCGACCAAGAGCGCGGGGCGGCGCCGCTTCCCGACGAAGGCCCCTTGTTCAAGGCCAAGTCGGTGATGCTGTCATCGCCTGCCTTCGGTGTGGTTGCCAAGATCGATCTCCTCGAGGCGGACGGAACGAACGTTGTCCCCGTCGATACCAAGCGCGGCAGCCCACCCGACACGGCCGAGCAGGCCTGGGAACCCGAGCGTGTCCAGGTCTGTGCGCAGGGCCTGCTCTTGCGGGAGGCCGGCTACTCCTGTGATCACGGGGTGCTCTACTTCGCCGAGGCGCGGCGGCGGGTGACGGTCGACTTCGATGATGCGTTGATCGCTCGGACCACCGACCTGCTTTCCGAGCTGCGCCGCGTGGCCGAGAGTGACATCCCGCCTCCTCCGCTGGTCGACAGCCCGAAGTGCCCTCGATGCTCACTCGTCGGCATCTGCCTGCCCGACGAGACGAACGCGTTGGCGGTCCGTACGCACCGTCCGCCTCGTCGACTGGTGCCGCGTGACCCCGACCCTCGGCCGCTCTATGTATCCGAAGCCGGCAGCTACGTGAAGAAGGAGAAGGGCCGGGTCCTCGTCACCAAGAACAAGGAGACCGTGGCCTCGATCAGGCTCATCGACGTGTCGCAGCTGTGCGTCTTCGGCAACGTACAGGTCAGCACGCAGCTCATCCGTGAGTTGTTTGCCAACGAGATCCCGATCTGCTGGTTCAGCTACGGAGGATGGTTCTGCGGCATCGCCGAGGGATTGCCCTCGAAGCACATCGAGCTCCGCCGGCGGCAGGTCGCAGCGGGCAGCCGGGGCAGCATCGAGATCGCGCGCCGGATGGTCGAAGGCAAGATCCGGAACTCCCGCACCATGCTCATGCGCAACGCTCGCCAGAGGCCCGAAGCCACGCTCGACTCGCTCAAGCGACTGGCCGAGAAGGCCGCCGGTGCCGACACGGCCGCGTCGTTGCTCGGCTTCGAGGGGACGGCCGCGAGGCTCTACTTCTCCGAGCTCCCCGCCATGCTTCGAGAGGACAAACGCCTGCCAGGCGGCGCGTTCGATTTCGAGGGCCGCAACCGCAGGCCGCCGAAAGACGCCGTCAACTGCCTGCTGTCCTACCTCTACGCGCTGCTCGTGAAAGATCTCACCGCGACGGCGTTCTCCGTCGGATTCGACCCGTATCTGGGCTTCTATCATCGGCCGCGTTTCGGCCGGCCGGCGCTTGCTCTCGATCTGGCGGAGGAGTTCCGCCCCCTCATCGCCGAATCCGTCGTGATCAACCTCATCAACAACGGTGAGGTCAAGCCACCGGACTTCGTGGTTCGGGCTGGAGGAGTCGCGCTCACACAATCTGGTCGTCGAGCCGTACTCGGCGCGTACGAGCGACGCCTCGATCATGAGATCAAGCACCCGATGTTTGGCTATCAAGCCAGCTACCGCCGAGTGCTGGAAGTCCAGACCCGCCTTCTCGGCGCGTTTCTCCTCGGGGAGGTTCCTGAGTACGTGCCGTTCGTGACCCGTTGACGCGATGCTGCTTCCGTGAGCCGTCGCCGCTATCTGGTCGCCTACGACATCAGCGACCCGGTGCGCTTGCGCAAGGTGCACGATGTCGTCAAGGGATACGGGTACTCGCTCCAGTACTCGGTGTTCGTCTGCGACTTGGGCGAGGTCGAGAAGCTCTGGCTGAAGGGGGACCTTGGCAAGGTCATGCATTTCGGCGAAGATCGCGTCGCCATCGTCGATCTCGGAGATGCGGAGCGTCGGGGGATGGACTGCTTCGAGTTCATGGGGGTCACACCGCAACTACCAAGACCCGGAGGACCCCACATCGTCTAGCGCCGTTGCGAGCGGTCGAGTGGGTGGTCGATCATCAGCCAGCGCTCGCACGCTGGTCAGCCGGTAGAACTTGCTCTTTGAAAACTGATTCGTAGCCGCGGAAGTCTCGTTCGCCGGGTAGCGCTCGCAAGGCCACACGAGCCTGCTGGTCAAGAGGCGCAAATTTTCCGAGCCCTTCGCGAGGCCGCAAGGCCTCGCCTCCATTGCGGCTACGACGACTATAACGGTGTCCGCGTGATCCAGTCCGCTTCGCGAGGCCGCAAGGCCTCGCCTCCATTGCGGCGCCAGGTCGAAGAGCTCCGCGTCGGCCGGGTTCAGGACCTTCGCGAGGCCGCAAGGCCTCGCCTCCATTGCGGCGTGATCGCCGGTGCCACGAGTGCTGTCCCGTCCTCCTTCGCGAGGCCGCAAGGCCTCGCCTCCAGTGCGGCGAAAGCGGGCGGGCGACACGTGGCCATGTCGGTCGTCTTCGCGAGGCCGCAAGGCCTCGCCTCCATTGCGGCCGACGTGTACGACGAGGGCGTCATCTCGTGGCGCAGCCCTTCGCGAGGCCGCAAGGCCTCGCCTCCATTGCGGCGCCCCGGCCTGTAATGCGGGGATGTCGAACTCTCCGGACTTCGCGAGGCCGCAAGGCCTCGCCTCCATTGCGGCAA
>JACPNV010000018.1 GCA_016185305.1 Actinomycetota bacterium
GAACTATCCGCTACCCGAAGGCTGCGTAACCATGTCCAGAACACCGTCGGTAAGCCGTATGCGGGAAAACCGCACGTACGGATTGAAAGGGGGATGGGGAACCGGACCGGCAACGGCACCGCGCCCCTGACTACCAATGGCCAGCACCCCTGACCCCATCACCGAAAACGCCGCTGCGGAGCTGCGTGCCGCCGACGGACGCGTGCCGGGGCGGCGGGGCCGGGCGACCCGGCAGAAGCTGCTCGAGCAGACCATCGAGATGCTGCAGAACACGTCGTTCCGTGACCTGAAGGTCGTCGACATCGCCAGGGGCGCGGGAACGTCACCGGCCACGTTCTACCAGTACTTCCCCGAGGTGGAGTCGGCCGTCCTCGTCCTCGCGGAAGAGATGTCGATGGAGGTGGCCACCCTCGCCGTTCTCGTTCGCGACCACTCGTGGAAGGGCAAGGCCGCCTATCCGACGGCACTCGGCTTGGTCGACGGCTTCATGGACTTCTGGGAGCGATATCGCGCGCTGCTGCGCGTCGTCGACCTCGCGACCGAGGAAGGTGACCAGCGCTTCCGGAAGATCCGTTCGGGCTTGTTGAACGAGCTGACCGTGGCGCTCGCCGAGGTGGTCGAGGACCTCAAGAAGACCAGCAAGCATCCCGACGACCTCGATCCGATGGCGACGGCCGGTGTCCTCGTGTCGATGCTCGCCCACGTGTCCTCGCACCGGTTCGGGTTCGAGTTCTGGGGCATCCGGACGGGCGACCTCCGGCGCAGCATGGCCCGGGTGATCTACTCGACCATGACCGGAGCGAGACCCCCCGCCTCGTAGCGCACGCTGCTGCGACCCGAGCGCACCTCTTGTGGTCAACGCACGGTGCGCGGGTGGCGCCGGGTGGGCGCGGCGGGTAGCTTCTAGAACGTGTTCTACTCTCGCGGAGGCAGGCGGTGACCGTCGAGATCCCCAACGGGAAGCTGGCGTACGGCATGCAGCTCCCGGTGCAATCCCAGAGCACGATCTACGCCGAGCCCTGGGAAGCGGGTGCTGGCGCCGACGAGTTGGCGGCCGTCGCACGGAGCGCGGACGCGAACGGCTTCCTCTACATCGCCGTCTGCGATCACATCGCCATCCCGAAGCCGCTCGACGAGACGATGAACACGTCGTGGTGGGACACGACGACCACGCTCGGCTATCTCGCTGCGCTCACGGAACGGGTTCATCTGATGAGCCACGTGTACGTGCTGCCATACCGGCACCCGTTGGTGGCCGCCAAGGCGTTCCTCACCCTCGACGCCGTCTCGCGGGGGCGGGCGATCCTCGGCGTCGGTGCCGGCCACGTCGAGAAGGAGTTCGAGCTGCTCGGCGTCGACTTCTTGAGGCGGGGACCGCTGCTCGACGAAGCCATCGACGTCGTCCGCGCCGCCTTCGTCGATGAGTACCCCGTTGCCGACGGGCCGACTTGGCCGGTTTCCGGAGCGGGCCTCCGGCCGCGGCCCGTGCAGCCAGGAGGGCCTCCGATCTGGGTCGGCGGGTCGTCGCCCGCCGCGCTCCGCCGGGCCGCCGATCGCGGCGACGGCTGGCTGCCGCAAGGCCCGCCGAAGCTCGGCATGCGCAAAGGCATCGAGTACCTGCGCTCCCGTCGTGCCGAAGCCGGCAAGGCGGACGAACCGTTCGTCATCGGAGCCAACTCGGTCGTCCACATCGGCCAACCGTCGTGGGACGTCGGGCAGTGGTGCCTTACGGGTCCGGCCGAACAGGTAGCGGAGAAGTTGCGCAAGCTCGCGGGCATTGGGGTCGATCAGGTGCAGGTGCGCTTCCGCGCTCGAACGCTCGGCGAGCTGCTCGATCAGATGGATCGCTTCGGGCACGACGTGGCACCGTTGCTCAAGCATTGAGTGGCCGGTAGGCACCACGACCACAACACCCACAACGACCGGGGGGAAGCACACGATCATGGGGATGCTCGACGGAAAGGTTGCGGTCGTCTCGGGTCTCGGCCCAGGGATGGGGCGAGACATCTCGCTGGCCCTGGCGCGCGAAGGCGCCGACATCGCGATGGCCGCACGTCGCGAGAAGCGCATGCTCGCGGTCGCGGAAGAGGTGGAGGCGCTCGGCCGGCGTGCGGTCTGCATCCAGACCGACATCTGCGATCGGTCGGCATGCGACAACTTCGCGGCGCAGGCGGCCGAGCAGTTGGGGCGTATCGACATCCTCGTGAACAACGCCTTCCAGGACGGCACGTTCACGACCTTCGAGGACTCGAACCTCGACGACTGGCGCAAGACCTTCGACGTCAACTTCTTCGGGACGCTGCAGCTGACCCAAGCGGTGCTGCCGCACCTGAAGCGGCAGGGCGATAGCCGCGTGATCATGATCAACTCGATGGCCGTCCAAAAGATCGAGGAGCTGTACGGCGCGTACGCCGCGTCGAAGGGCGCGCTCGCAACCGCGACGAAGACGCTGGCGCGCGAGCTGGGGCCCTACGGCGTGCGCGTCAACGCGGTGCATCCCGGCTTCATCTGGGGCGATTCGGTGGAGTGGTACATAAACCACCTCGCCGAGCAGGCCGGGGTGACGTTCGAGGAGAAGTACAGCGAGATCGCGGGGGAGACCTGCCTCAAGTACCTGCCGTCGTCCGAGGAGATCGTCGGCGCGGTGGTCTTCTTCGCGTCGCCATTGGCGAAACCGGTGACCGGGCAGGCGCTGTCGGTCAACTGCGGGCACTGGTTCGGGGCGTAGAGCGGTGCCGCTCCTCGATGGTCAGAAGCTGATCGTGACCGGCGGCGCGTCGGGCATCGGCGCCGCGACCGCACGGCGCATGGCCGACGAAGGTGCGGCGGTCTCGCTGCTCGATCTGGACGAGCAAGGTGCGACCGAGATCGCAGGGGAGATACAGGGCCATTCCGTCGTCGTCGACGTGACCGACGCCGACGCGGTGGAGCGCGCGGTCGCGGACGCGGCCAAGCGGATGGGCGGGCTGACCGGCATCTTCAACAACGCGGGCGTCGGGCACCTCAAGCCGCTCCACACCTACAGCGAGAAGGAGTTCGACCATCTCGTGGCGGTGAACCTCAAGGGAGTGTTCAACGGCATCCGGGCCGCGGTTCCCCACCTGCGTGACGCCGGCGGCGGCTCGATCGTGAACATGGCGTCGGTCAGCGGTCTACGACCGACTCGGGGCGAGGCGCCGTATGCCGCGGCGAAAGCCGGTGCGATCGCGCTGACGATGAGCGCGGCGCTGGAGTACGGGCCGGACAACATCCGGGCCAACTGCGTGTCTCCGGGGTTCATCGCCACGCCCCTGACCGAGTTCGCGCTGCGGGAGGACTCGTATCGCGATTCGATCAGGAAGGCGACGCCGCTCGGTCGCGAAGGCGACCCGATCGAGATCGCGAACGTGGTCGTGTTCTTGTGCTCACCGCTTGCGAGCTACGTGACCGGGCAGAACATCGTCGTGGACGGGGGCAGCATGTTGCCGAGCTCGCAGGTCGACCACCTGCTTTCGGGGCTGCTGCGCGTGCTTGGAGAGTGACCGTGGGGCCCGCCCACTACGCTCGCGGGCCGACGTGATTCTCCGTTGGCGGCTTCCCTACCATCTGACCTGGTGACCACCCTTCCGCTCGAAGACCCCGCCGACCCGGCGGTCGACGTGCTCGAATCACCGCGGACCGACGCCGACACCCCGATCGACCTCGATCCCGCCGACGAGCACCCGGGCGGGGCTCTGTCGACTCTGCACGACGTGTTGCACCCGGTGCAGTGGTGGGAGGGGCGAGGCCGCCGGTACCTGCCCGGCGTCTCGTTCCCCCTCGCGGTGTTCGTGGTGTGGCGGCTCGTCCATCTGTGGATGAACGTGCGCCAGTACTCGCCGGCCTACTCCGGCCCCTGGGACACGGCGCTGTTCTACGACGGCGAGCGGTACCGGGCCATCCTGCATGTCGGTTACGCCAACCCGCGCGTGCTCATGCCGAACACGGCGTTCTTCCCGCTGCTGTCGTGGCTGGCCGCGCCGATCTACTGGTTGACCAAGAACGATCTGTGGACGGTGCACCTCACTGCCTCGATCACCGGCATCGGCGCGTTCGTGACCGTGTGGGGAGTCACCAAGGCGTGGGTGGGCGAGCGCATCGCGCGGCGCAGCGTGCTGCTCATGGCGCTGTTCCCGTCCTCGCTGTTCCTTTGGGCCTTCTACTCCGAAGGGCTCTTCATCATGCTGGGTGCCGGCGGCGTGTGGGCGGACAGGAAGGGCAAGCGTGGCCTGGCCGCGATCTGCTTCCTCGGGCTCGCGGCGACCCGCAGTATCGGCATCTTGTTGCCGATCGTCGTGGTTGCCGCCCGGATCATCCGGAACGGACCCTCGCTCACCGAGATCCGGCGCCGCTGGTATGTCGTCGCGTCGGCGTCGCTCGCCGGTGCGGTCGTTCTGGCGAGCGTCGTGGTGCCGCTGCTCGAGCCGAGCGTGCTCCCCCGACTGGCGGCGGCCACGTTGTTCGTGACCGTCGTGGCCGTCACCTTCCGCCGGACCACAGGAGCGTGGGCGATCGCCGGCACCAGCGCCATCGGCTCCTTCGTCTTGGCGTTCCTCGGCACCGGCAACCTCAAGCTGCTGGTACCACCGATGCTGATCTTCGGCGTATGGGCCCTGGGCACCAGGCGCCTCGATCGCTGGTGTGTCCTCTATCCGCTCGCCGGTGCGATCGGGTTCGGTGCCGTCCTGCTGGTCCTCTGGCGCCAGGCGGGTGACCCGTTTGCGTTCATGAGGGTGCAGGAAGATTGGGGACGCGCGCTGGCTCCCGCGTGGGGCTCCGTCACCGAGGGCTTCAAGAACCTGTACCCGGACGAGAACACGATCATGATCCCCGCGCTCGTGGCGCGGAACTTCGACCTGTGGAGCGTGCCGATCATCTTCTTCGGCCTCGGGTACCTCATGTTCTCCCGCAAGGAGAAGTTCCCGATGGAGGCCTGGATGATCGGCGTGGCGTTCATCCTGCTCCCGTTGGTGTCGAGCGTGCTCGCCAGCTTCAACCGCTTCGTCATGGCCGACTGGGTCATCTATCCCGCCTACGCGGCGTTCCTCGAACGCTTCGTCTGGCGGCTGCGGGTCGGCTTCGCGGTCGCAGGGTGGAGCATCGTCGGCCTCGCCGTCCGGCTCTCCGCTTCGTCCCAGTTCGAGATCCCGCCGTGGCTGAAGGTGCACCCCGCGCTCTTCTTCGTCGGCATGATCGTCGGTCTCGTCATCGCGACCCAGAAGGTGTACGTGACCTGGCGAGCGGTTCTGTACACGGGCCTCGCGGCTGCCGCGCTCTGGACTAGCTGGCTCATGGTCGGCCGCTTGTCCGTCGACCGCTTCGTCGGTTGACCGCTGGCTCAGTCAGAGTTGATCGGTGTAGGTGTCGGTGCCGACGATCGTGGGGATGAAGGGCGCGGCATAGACGACTTGGCCTCGCCCGCCGGCCTGGACCTGGTGGGCGAGGTCGTGGATGGCTTGCCAGCAGCCACGCGGGTCTTCGTCGAGGAAGCACAGCAACAAGGTGCGACGCTCCTCGCCGGGGTTCGGGGGCTGGAAGACCGGCGCGTCTTTCGGAAGCGCGATCGGGGTCGATGCGACGACGAGCTCGATGGCGGAACCGCTGATGGCCGCCGGGACGCACTCGTCGCGCAGCCATGCCGAGAACGCCTTGCTGTCGAGCTCGGACGACTCGTCGCGGTCGATCATGATCGATGCCAGCCCCGCCCACGGGTGATCGAGCGCGAGGGCCGGCGGCACGCCGTCCTCATCGCGGTTCAGCGACCAGCGCACGGCATACATCAGCGTGTGGATGTGGTCGCGCTCGGCGAACATCCGCTCGTTCTCGTGCAACCACTTCACCTGGGTGCTTCCCCACGCGATCGCTTCCTGCTCGACTCCCTTCTGCACCCAGTACGTCGCGAGGTACGAGCCAGCACCGAGGTCGGGGAGGAAGGCCGTGTCGATGGGGAAGCGCAGATCCTTCAGGTCACGGGTCGCCACCCAGCGCGTGCCAGCGAACCATCCCGCACCGATCAGGCAGCCGGCGTAGAAGTGGTCGCGCTCATACCAGCGGTTGTACGCGACCTCGTGCCCCGTGTGCGGTTCGACCAGCGTGAACAGCAAGGTGCCGGGCAGGACGTTGTCGAAAGGACCCGGTTGGAAGGTGGGCACGTGCAGGCCTCCTGGCAGAGCGACGTTCGGCGGTGGCACACTACTTCAACTAGAACGTGTTTCACTCAGAGCTGACGCCCCGTCAGGTTCCGGGTAGCATGACCCGGACACGAGCAGGAATCGAGGGTGCGATGAACGACGCCGACTTCCCCAAGATCATCTCCGTCGACGACCACGTCATCGAGCCGGCCCACGTGTGGCAAGACCGGTTGCCCGCCAAATACAAAGACGTGGGTCCGCGCGTGAAGCGGGCGCCGATGGGCGAGATGACCTTCGTCGGTGGCAAGTTCGCGTACGCACCTGGCACCGACGGCCCTGATTGCGACTGGTGGCACTACGAAGACAAGGCCATCCCCCAGACCCGGCTCTCGGCCGCGGTCGGCTTCGACCGCGACGACGTGAAGATCACCGCCATCACCTACGACGAGATGCGCAAGGGATGCTGGGACCCGAAGGCTCGCATCGAAGACATGGACGCGAACTGGACCGAGGCCCAGATGTGCTTCCCGAGCTTCCCCCGCTTCTGTGGCCAGACGTTCATGGAGGCCGACGACAGAGACCTCGCGCTGCTGTGCGTCAAGGCCTACAACGACTGGATGGTCGAGGAGTGGTGCGGCGATTCGGGTGGGCGGCTCATCCCGCTCATCATCATCCCGTTGTGGGACGCGCAGCTCGCCGCCGACGAGATCCGCCGCAACGCCGCGCGGGGGGTGCGCGCCACGTGCTTCAGCGAGATACCCCCCTATCTCGGCCTGCCCTCGATCCATTCGGGCGAGTGGGACCCGTTCTTCGCTGCTTGTGCCGAGACGGGCGTGGTCGTGAACATGCACATCGGTTCGTCGTCGAAGATGCCATCTACCTCGCCCGACGCGCCGCCCGCGGTCGGTTCTACGCTCACGTTCGGCAACGCCATGTCGTCGATGGTCGACTTCTTGATGTCGGGCGTGCTCGTGCGCTACCCAGATCTCACCCTCGCCTACAGCGAAGGCCAGATCGGCTGGATCCCCTACATCCTCGAACGGGCCGACAAGGTCTGGGAAGAGAACCGGGGCTGGAACGGCGTCTACGGCAAGATCCCCGAGAAGCCGTCGTCCTACTACTACCGCCAGATCTACGGCTGCTTCTTCGACGACGAGCATGGTCTCTCGGCTGGTGCCATAGACGTCTGCGGGGTCGACAACATCATGTTCGAGACGGACTATCCCCACTCCGACTCGACGTGGCCGCACTCCAAGGAGACGGCCCAGAAGCTGATGGGTCATCTCGACGACGACGTGATACGCAAACTCGTTCGCGGCAACGCGATCAAGATGTTGCAGCTCCCGTTCGAACCATGAGGAACCCATGACTGACGCCGACACGCAACACCGGCTCTACATCGGCGGGGAGTGGGTCGAGCCGGGCGACGGCACCTACCCGATCGTGAACCCGGCGACCGAGCAGATCGTCGGGCACGCGCCGAACGCGTCGGTCAACGATGCCGAGGCGGCGGCCGAGGCCGCAGCCGCTGCGTTCCCCGCATGGTCCCGCACCTCGCCTGACGAGCGGGCTGCGCTGCTCAACCGGGCTGCCGACGTGCTCGATCAGAAGTTCGAAGAGCTCGTGCCGCTCGTGCAGGGTGAGACCGGCGCCACGCTTCGTGTGACCAAGCAGATGCAGGTGCCGATGGCGGCGGTTCGGATGCGCCGCTACGCGCACGGCATCAAGGAGGAGCTCCAGATCCCGATCGAGCCCGGCGTCATGCCGAGCACCGCGCTGGGTCCGGGCGGCATCATGGGCGCCGTCGGCCGGCGGGCACCGGCCGGCGTCGTCACGTGCATCACCTCTTACAACTTCCCGATGACGAACATGGCCGGCAAGCTCGGTCCGGCGTTGGCGATGGGCAACACCATCGTCGTCAAGCCGGCGCCGCAAGACCCACTCGGCATCGTGAAGCTCGGCGAGGTCTTCCACGAAGCCGGCTTCCCGCCCGGCGTCGTCAACATCGTGGTGAGTGAGGGACCGGCTCCTGCCGAGGCGCTCGTCTCGTCTCCTCATGTCGACATGATCTCGTTCACCGGCTCGACCGGCGTCGGTTGCCGCATCGCCTCGGTCGCCGGTCAGCACATGAAACGGGTCCTGCTCGAGCTCGGGGGCAAGGGAGCTTGTATCGTCTACGACGATGCGGACCTCAAGGCGGCCGTCGGCGGCATCAGTTCGGTCTGGGCCTTTCACTCCGGGCAGATCTGCACCGCACCAACTCGCGTGCTCGCGCAACGGGGGATCTACGACGAGCTGGTCGAGGGGCTGAAGGCCGCGGCTGGCTTCCTCAAGGTCGGCGATCCCCTCGAGCGCGACACCGTGCTCGGCCCCGTCATCACCGAGGTGCATCGCGATCGCATCGAGGGTTACATCGAGTCCGGGCGCGACGAGGGGGGCACGGTCGTGGTGGGGGGTGCGCGCCCGTCGATCGGCGACGGTGGCAAGGGGTTCTTCGTCGCCCCGACGCTCATCGTCGATTGCAAGCAGGGCATGAAGGTCGTGCAAGAAGAGATCTTCGGGCCTGTCATCGTGGTCGTGCCGTTCGACGACGAGGACGAAGCGGTGTCGCTCGCCAACAGCACCGACTTCGGTCTGTACGACTACGTGTTCTCGAAGGACTCGGCGAAGGCGTACAACACGGCGACGCAATTGCGGTCCGGCAACGTCGGTATCAACACCGTGCAGCGCAACCACGAGGCACCGTTCGGCGGCTTCAAGAAGTCCGGCATCGGACGTGACGGCGGGAAGTTCGGCTTCCACGCCTACGCCGAACTGCAGTCCATCGTCTGGCCCGGCTGAGAGGAAGACATGAAGGGGATCATCTATCACGACGGCAAGCTGGAAGTCGTCGACTCGCTCGAGTTGCGCGATCCGCGGCCGGGCGAGGTCCAGGTGCAGATCGTGCGGGCTGGCCTGTGCCACAGCGACGTGAGCGTCATCGACGGCACCATCCCGTTTCCGACGCCGGTCGTGCTCGGCCACGAGGGTGCCGGCGTCATCACGGCGCTCGGCGACGGGGTGAAGAGCCTCGAAGTCGGCGACCATGTCGTCCTGTCGACGCTGAGCAACTGCGGCGTCTGCGACGCCTGCGACTCGGGCCGACCGACGCACTGCCGTGAGTCGATCGGCAAGCTCTCGGCGCCGTTCACCGTCGCGGGCGAGCGGGCCTTCCAGTTCGCCAACACGGGTGTGTTCGCCGAGTCGACCAACGTGAAGGCCGGCCAAGCAGTCAAGATCGACAAGCGCGTGCCGTTCGAGGTCGCCTCGCTGCTCGGCTGCGGTGTGATCACCGGCGTCGGCGCGGTGTTCAACCGGGCCAAGGTCTCTCACGGTGAGAGCGCGCTTGTCATCGGCGTCGGTGGCATCGGTCTCAACGTGATCCAGGGCCTTGCGCTCTCCGATGCGTTGCCGATCATCGCCGTCGACACGAATCCCAAGAAGGAGCAGCTCGCGCTGGAGTTCGGTGCGACGCACTTCGTCAACGCGTCCGAGACCGACACCGCGGAAGCGGTGAAGGCGATCTGCCCGAACGGCGTCGACTACTCCTTCGAGTGCGTCGGTCATCCGGCCTTGATCCGCCAGTCGATCGACCTGCTCGATTGGGGCGGGACGTGCGTGATCCTCGGCGTGCCCAAGCTCGGCACCGAAGCCAGCTTCATGGTGAACAGCCTCTACAACGACAAGACGATCATGGGTTGCCGCTACGGGGCCGGCCGCCCGCACAAGGACATCCCGCTCTTCGTCAGCCTCTACCTGGCCGGTCGGCTCAAGCTCGACCAGCTCGTCACCAAGACGTACCCGCTCGACCAGATCGACGCCGCGCTGAGCGAGTTGCACGACGGCGAGCTGGCCAGGGGTGTGTTGACGGTGACCGAGGTCTGAGTCTCCGTGCTTCCTCCTGAGCTCCAAGAGCTCGCCGAGAAGGTCTCCAACTGGGGTCGGTGGGGTGAGCGCGACGAGCGCGGTACGCAGAACCTGATCGACGCGGACGCGACCAGGCGGGGTCTGGCGACCGTGACGGACGGCCGGCACCTGTCTTTGGCGATCCCGCTCGATGCGACGAGCCCGCAGCAGGGCGGCGCTCCGGGCCGCATCGCGCCGTTGCGGACGATGCTCTCGGTGAACCAGTGCTACAGCGGCCAGGACGGCGATGCGGCCTTCAACGACGACACCGTCGTGATGGCCATGGCGGCGGGAACCCACGTCGACGCGCTGGCCCACGTCACCTACGGCGGGTACATGTACAACGGCTTTCCCGACACGAAGGTGACCGCGATGGCGGGCGCCACGAGATGCGGCGCCGACAAGCTCGACCCGATCGTCAGCCGCGGTGTGCTGCTCGACCTGCCGCTCGTGATGGGCACCGATCGCCTCCCGCAGGCTTACCCGATCACCGCGGCCGATCTCGACGCCGCCGTCGAGCACGCTCGCGTGACGCTGCAACCCGGCGACGTCGTGCTTGTGCGCACCGGCCACATGAAGTACTTCCACAAAGGCGATACGCACGCGTACAACCATGAGACGCCAGGCTTGTCGTCCAAGACCATCCAGTGGGTTCGCGATCACGACCTCGGGGCAGTCTTCACCGACACGTACGGCTACGAGGTCTGGCCGCCGGAAGACTGGGCGGCGATGATGGTCGTGCACATGATCCAGGTGCGCGACATGGGCCAGATCCAGGGCCAGAACTTCGACATGGAGAAGTTGGCGATCGACTGCGCCGACGACGGCCGCTACGAGTTCCTCTTCGCCGCGGCACCCGAGCCGTTCACCAACGGGTGCAGCGCTCCCGTGAACCCCGTCGTCACGAAGTGACACCCAACACGGCGACGACGTGACAACCAGATAGGCGACGTGGCAGGTGGACGCAGGCGAGTTGATCGAAACGCTCGGGCTCGAGCCCCACCCTGAGGGCGGGTACTACGCCCGGACGTTCACCCACCCCGACGTTGTCGGTGGCCGACCGATGGCGAGCGCGATCTACTACTTGCTGCCGTCGGGGGTGAGCAGCCGTTGGCATCGCATCGATGCCGCCGAGATGTGGCACCACTACGCCGGAGCCCCGTTGCGTCTGTCGCAATCCCGTCGCGGGGCCGCCATCGCCCAGGCCGTGCTCGGCGTCGACGTGGCTGCCGGCCAGCGCCCCCAGCTCGTGGTGCCGGCGGGCGTGTGGCAATCCGCCGAATCGCTCGGAGCCTTCACGCTGGTCGGCTGCACCGTCTCGCCCGCCTTCTCCTTCGACGGCTTTGAGCTCGCGCCGGCGGGCTGGTCGCCGACCTGAGCCAGCACGCACCCACATGATGGGGAAGAATGTCCCGGTTCGTAGCGCGTTCGCGGATGCCAAGAGATGAGGAGGCGGCATGCTGCTGCGGTTGAACACCAACGACAAGACGGTGGAGCTGCACGAGCCCGACAACTGCGACGATCTCAAGGTCGAGGTGACCGGCACCATGGACCCGGCCGAGATCGACGAGACGATCGCGAGCGTCGGGGCTGGTCGCTTGGTGGGTCCCCACGCGTGGATCGCCGTCACCTCGATCCGAGCGTGGTCTGCGGGCAAGACCGGCGAAGGTTGGGACGCGCGCTTCCAGCAGCTTCTCGACAAGGCCGGCCGCGAGGGTCGCATGAACGACGACCGCAGCTATCTCTACGCGGACTACCACGCCGCGAGCTGAACCTTCGTCAGCGGATCTGGAAGCTGTGCTCGCCAGCCGGCTCCTCCTCGATGATCTCCACGCCGCTCACCGTGGCCCGCGCCGGTCCGGTCTGGCACCAGTTGCACAGCGAGCTCACCGAATCCGGGTCGCCCTCGAACACCGCTTCGACCCGGCCGTCCCACAGGTTGCGCACCGATCCCTGAACACCATGACGGCGCGCTTCGTTCCGGCACGAGTCGCGGAACCAGACACCCTGCACGAGCCCGGACACGAGTACGCGCCGCCGGATCGTCACGCGTCGGGGCTCGGGCATGACGTCAGCTTCGCACGCAAGACTGGCAGCGATAGCCTGACCCGCGCTCAAAGCCGTGCCACTCGAACCATTCGCTTCCTGTGAGGTCTGAACCGTGTACATCCTCGTCGACTTGAACCTCCGCGACATCGAGTTCGAAGAAGCCGACGACACGAAGCGGTTCCACGTCTCGGTGGCCCATGGCGACGATGTCAGGGCAGTCGGGGAGATCCTTTCGGCCAAGGAGGTGGGCTATGTCGAGGTCGCCGGCGACGAGGAGAACGCGTGGATCTCCATCGACGCGGTGACCGAGATGGCTCGCGGTCGCACCAAGCCGGGCTGGGAGAACCACTTCGAGAAGATGATCGAGGGGGCCAGGAAGCACGGCTGGGTCTCCCACGACGGCACGCATCTGAAGGCCCACCTCGACTGGATCGACGTCGACGGCGTTTGAGTCGGCTCGGCGACGGCGCCTCGCCGACGCGTCGACTAACCTGACGGGCCGTCAGGTCTGCCGCGAAACGACGAGGAGACGCAGATGCTGCAAGGCGCGACGCTGTGGGAGCTGATCGACGAGCGCGTTGCCGCGACGCCCGACGCGGAGATGGCCGTCGACGAGAGTGGCCGGCGCATGACGTTCGCCGAGTTCAAGGAGCGCAGCGAACGGGTCGCGGCCGCGCTTGCCGCGCGGGGCATCGCCGAGGGCGATGTCGTCACGTGGCAGCTCCCGACGTGGTTCGAGTCGATGATCCTCGTTGCCGCGCTCTCCCGGCTCGGCGCGACGCAGAACCCGATCCTGCACATCTACCGCGAGCGGGAAGTCGGCTTCTGCGTGCGTCAGACCGGCGCCAAGCTGCTCGTCGTTCCGCCGGAGTTTCCCAAGGGAGTGGCGACGGCGTTCGACTTCCCGGCCATGGCCGAAGCGATCGCGGCCGACCTGGCCTCCGAAGGTGGCCAGGTCGACGTGCTCGTGTGCGATCGCGAGCTGCCCGAAGCCGATCCCTCGAACCTGCCCGCGCCACCCACCGATGGCACGCTCGTCCGTTGGTTGTTCTACACGTCCGGTACCACCGCAGACCCGAAAGGCGCGCAGCACACCGACCAGACGATCGCAGCCGTATCGAAGGGCATGAGCGACCGCCTCGCCATCACCGAAGTCGACCGCAACGCGCTGGCCTTCCCGTTCCCGCACATCGGCGGCATCACGTGGTTGTTCTCCAGCTTGCAGTACGGCTTGGCCAACATCTGCTTCCAGGCGTTCGTGCCCGATCAGGTGATCTCCGTGCTCGACGCCGAAGGCGTGACGCTTGCCGGCAGCGGCACGGTGTTCCACCAGGTGTACCTGGCCGCTCAGCAGAAGGCGGGCGGCGGGCTGTTCACCAAAGTCCGTGGTTTTCCCGGCGGCGGCGCGCCGAAGCCGCCGGCATTGCACTACGAGATGAAAGAGGCGTTCCCCGGTAGCGCGGGCATCCTCTCCGGCTACGGCTTGACCGAGGCGCCGATCCTCACCATGTCCGGGGTGAACGACAGCGACGAGGATCTCGCCAACACCGACGGCATGCCCATGCCCGGGGTCGAGCTCAAGCTCGTGAAGCTCGACGGCATGGTCGCGGGCGTCGGCGAGGAAGGCGAGGTGCGGGCCAAGGCGCCGCAGCTCATGCTCGGCTATCTCGACGCCTCGCTCGACGCGGAGGCGTTCGACGACGAGGGCTACTTCCGCACCGGCGACCTTGGTGTGCTCAACGAGCGCAACATGCTCGCCATCACCGGCCGGCTCAAGGACGTCATCATCCGCAAGGGCGAGAACGTCTCGGCCAAAGAGGTCGAAGACCACCTCTACAAGCACCCGAAGGTCGCCGACGTGGCGGTGATCGGTCTGCCCGACGGGCGCAGCGGCGAGCGCGTGTGTGCGGTCGTCGCCGTGAAGGAAGGTGAAGGCGAGCTCGACTTCATCGAGATGGTCGAGTTCTTGAAAACCGAGGGTCTCATGGTGCAGAAGATCCCCGAGCAACTCGAGCACGAGGCCGTCATCCCGCGCAACCCCGCGGGGAAGATCCTCAAGCGCGACCTGCAAGCGAAGTACGAGGGTTCCGAGCCGGATCGTTGAGCGCGAGCGACGGACGGCGCCGGTCGGGATTTCGATGGGCTGTTCCGAGGCGGCTAGAATCTGACGCACCATCAGATGCGGTGCCGTCGAGCTGTCGGCGGCCCAGGAGACTTGGAGAGCCATGGGTTTGCTCGACGGAAGGGTCGCGGTCGTCACCGGCGCCGGCCATGGAATCGGGCGGGGGCACGCCCTGGAGCTGGCGAAAGAGGGCGCCAAGGTGGTCGTCAACGACCTCGGCACAACGCTCAGTGGAGAGGGTGAGGGCAAAGACGCCGACCTCACCGTCGAGCTCATCGAGCAGCGAGGCGGCGAGGCCGTCGCCAACTACGCGAACGTCACCGACTTCGACGCCGTCGGTGGTCTGATCGACCAGGCTGTCACCGAGTTCGGCCGTCTCGACATCGTGGTGAACAACGCCGGCATCGCTCGCGACGCGGCGATCTGGAACATGACCGAAGCCGACTGGGATGCGGTCATCGACGTCCATCTGAAGGGAACCTTCGTCCCGACCCACCACGCCGTGAACCACTGGCGGGCGCTCAACAAGAAGGGCGAGGACGTCTCGTCGGGCCGCATCATCAACACGACCTCCGGTGCCGGCCTCACCGGCAACTTCGGCCAGGCGAACTACACGGCGGCCAAGATGGGCATCGCCGCGTTCACCATGACCGTGAGCCTCGAGGTCTTCAAGCTCGGCGTCACCGTCAACTGCATCGGGCCCGCGGGCGCCACTCGGATGGCAGCCTCGATCCCTGGTGCGGGCATCGAGGCCAAAGAGCCCGACGAGTTCGACGAGTGGAACCCGATGGATCCGTCGCTGTCATCACCCGTGGTGGCCTGGCTCGCCAGTGACAAGGCGGGTCACGTCACCGGTCAGATCATCCGAGCCGTCAAGGACGAGATCGTGCTGATGCAGCCGTGGAGCAACGGCCCGTCGATCAAGAAGGCCAGCAAGCGTTGGGAGGCGTCCGAGTTGACGGCCCTCATGAACGCCGACCTCTTCAACTGCCGCGCCCCCGGCCTGCGCTACTGACCGGAGCACGGCCCCGGCGGCAGAGCGCGTGACGCGCGGCCGATGGCGGGCCAGTGCGAGAATGCACCCGCCATGCCTCGATCGACGCCAGCCGTCCGCGATCTGCTTGCCGCGTGCCTTCGCGACCTCGGCGCGACGCGAACCTTCGGAGCTTCCGCCCCCGATCTGTCGGGCCTGACGCACGTTCCGGTCGCCGAGCCCTCCGTGGCGGCACTGCTTGCCGATGCCGACGGCCGGATCGGCCCCGGACCGGGCGTCGCCGTGCTGCCCGAACATCGGCTGCGGATCACGGCAGCCCCTGGTGCCACAACGGGCGAGCTCGCCGAGCCGGTCATCGTCACCGACGCGAGCGACCTTCCCCTCGCGATCGCACGATGGTCGGTCGAAGGTGCGAACGGGGTGAACGCCGTGATCGAGCTCCAGCTCGATCTCGATCTCGATGCCCCCGCGCCGGTCAACGCATCCGTGCTGCGGCTCGACCCGACGGGCGGGCGCAGCATGGTGCTCGACGAAGCCTTGCGCGACGTGCAGCCGATCATCCTCGCGGGACCGGGGGTCGTGCGCGCGGGGAAGGTGGACGCGCTGCGCGAGGTGGCGGCGAAGGCGGCGTGCGGCGTCGTGAACACCTGGGGAGCCAAGGGTCTGCTCCCGTGGGACAGCCCGCACCACTACGGCACTGCTGGGCTGCAGGCGCTCGACTTCGATCTGGCCGGCGTTCGAGACGCCCCGCTCGTCCTGGCGGTGGGCCTGGACGGCGACGAGTCGCCGCCTGATCGCTGGGCCGGCGGCCAGGTGCTCGACCTCGAGCCGGCCCACCTCGATCTCCTGACCGCGTCGTGGACCGACCCGGCACGACCCGTTCCGCCGTACCCGAAGCTCTACACCGAGCTGTCGACCGTCCTCGCCCCGCTCTACGCCTCCGACTCGGTCCCGTTGAGCCCGGCGCGGGCGGCAGCTGATCTCGCGGCCGCCCGGCCGGATGGCACGCTCGTCGTGGCCGACCCGGGCCCGGCTGGCTTATGGGTGGCGCGAGCGTTCCCGACGACCGAGGCGGGCAGCGTGATCGTTCCCAGCCGGCGCTGTCGTGGCTTCGCGGCGGCCGCTGGCCTGGTGGCTGCGCTGGACGGACGGGCGGCGATCGGCGTGACCCATGAGCCGGCCGATCAGATGACCGACGCGATCTTCGAGCTTGCCGTGGCGTGGGACGCCGCGCTGGTGCTCGAGGTATGGGGGAGCGAAGCCGACTCTCGCGTCACCGAGCCCAGCGACCGCATCGCGAACCTGCGAGGTGCACTTGCCGCGCCGACGCAAACGCGGCTGGGTGTCCCCGTGGACTTCGCGCTGACGAAGACGATCGTCGACGTCGCGGGTGAGGTCGTCGCGTGGATGTGAGCGACGCTGCCAAGGGGGGTGGCCGGCGGTACCAACCTCCTGAGGTCATCAAGCTGGCGTTCTACGGGTTCCTCGTCATGTGGCTGTTCGTGCCGGTGCTGTTGCGCAACAACCTCGCGCAGGACGCGGTGCCATTCGTCGTAGCGGGGGAGCTCGCGCGCCGCCAGCCCGACGACATCTACGCACCAAAAGCCGTCGATCTCTATGACCTTCCGCCCGCGTTCGCGGCACGGTCATGCGAGATCTCCCCACCCGACACCGACTGCGCAAGCACGAGCGTCGCGTACGTGAGCCCGCCGCCGGCGTTGTTGTTCTCGTACCCGTTGGCACTGCTTGGTCCGAGCAGGGCGGTGTTCGCCTTCCGCATGGTGGGTGCCGCGGCCCTCGCGGCCGGCATGTTGTCGCTGTGGCGGAGGTTGGCTTCCCGCACGCCGAAGGCCGGCATGATCATGTTGATCGCGACGGTCGCGCTCACGCCCTTCGTCATGAACGCGGTGGTCCTGGGGCAGACGGCGCCCCTGCTGTTCCTCTCCGCCGCGGTCGGCGTCGGCGCCCGCGACGCATCTAGGTTGATGGTCGTGGGGATCGCGGCCCTGTTCGTCACCACCATCGCGTTCAAGCTGTTCCCCGTGGCCCTCGTCGTCGTAATTGTGTGGCAGCGACGCTGGCGCCTGATCGGTGCGGCTGCTGCGTTGGTCGCCGCGCTGATGGCGCTCACCTTGGCTGTTGTCCCGATCCGATTGTTCGGTCAGTTCGCGGAGTCGACGCGCACGTTCAACGCGTTCGCCGACGCGAACCCTCACAACAGCTCGCTCGTCGCACTGGTACGCCCCGTCGCAGAGAGCTTCGCGTTGAGTAGCGCCGGATCGAAGGCGATGCTCTTCGCACGTCTGCTGATCGTGGCGGCCGGGTGGTGGTTCATCATCCGGCCAGCGCGCGACGATGATGCGCAGTGGGCGTGGTCGTGGCTCTTCTTGTTGTTCTTCGTTCCGACCGTGTGGTGGCACTACTTGTGGGTGGCGATCGCCGCGTGCGGTGTCGGTCTCGCGGCGCGCACCGATCTCGACGATCGGAAGCTCTGGGTGTTCGCACTCGTGTCGATGGCGACCATCGCTCCGAGCATTGCCGCGACGAGCGGCCAGGGTCTTCCACTCGTGCAAGCGTCGTTCCTGGTCGTCGTGGCCGCCGCGGGCTCGTGGCTCGTGCCGCGCGCACCTCGCGCACTCGGACGTGCTCAGTTCTGACGCGACGTCAGGCTTTTCTCCCAGAGTAGAACTTGTTACAGTTTTTGGACCGGCGGGTCCGAGCGGCCCCGTGAGGTCCCGAGAAAGGAACCACACCAATGGAATTCGGCCTGTTCGCCCAGCTCTTCGTGCCGAAGTACGAGCGCGACAAGGACCCGTTGGCCGAGCACAAGCGCATCATGCGCAACGTGGAGGTCGGTTTGGCGGGCGACCGCTCGGGGTTCAAGTACCTGTGGTGCCCCGAGCATCATTTCCTCGACGAGTACAGCCACATGCCCGGGCCCGAGGTGTACATGTCCTATGTCGCCGGCCAGACCGAGAACATCCATCTCGGCTCGGCGATCTTCAACATCACGCCCAAGGTCAACCATCCGGCGCGCGTCGCTGAGACGGTGGCGCTGCTCGACCACGTCACCAACCGCCGCTTCGAGTTCGGCACCGGCCGTGGCTCGTCCACGACCGAGGTGTTCGGGTTCGACATCGAGAAGCTCGAAGACACGACCGACATGTGGGACGAAGCGGTCGTCGAGATCCCCAAGATGTGGAAGCTGGGTCAGTACTCGTACGAGGGCAAGTGGTTCCGCATGCCCGAGCGAGAGGTCTTCCCGAAGCCGCTCGGCACCAGCCACCCACCGATATGGGTTGCCGCCGGCAGTCCTCCCACCTTCGCCAAGGCCGGAAGCCTTGGCATCGGGGCGTTCTGCTTCACGCACGGCACGCCCCAGAAGATCGCCCCACTGATCGATGCCTACAAGGACGCCGTAGAGAACTGCGAGTCGCCCGTCGGCGACTACGTCAACAACAACATCATGGCGGTCACCAACATGCTCTGCATGGAAGACCGAGAAGAAGCGTTCAAGACGGCGGTGTCGAGCGGGATGAACTACTACACGAGTCTCCAGATGCACTGGCTCGACAACATCCCGAAGCCACCGAACTTCCCGGTGTGGCCCGACCTCATACCCGAGCCCACAGTCGAGCAGTTGAAGCAAGCGGTGGACGTTGGCATGGTGGTGGTGGGTGACCCTGACGACTGCGCCAAGGCCATCCGCAAGTGGGACGAGATCGGAGCGGATCAGTTGACGTTCAGCCCGACGACGAACAACCTGCCGTCCGAAGTCGTCATCGAGTCCATGGAACTGTTCGGAAAGGAAGTCATCCCGCAGTTCGACAAGGATCCGGTCCACAGCACGACCAAGTACCGCGAGGCCTACGAAGCATCGATTGCCTGAACGGGTAGCGGGAACGCCTGTGGAACCCCTGTCTACGTTCAACCTGGCCGACGTTTGGGAGTCCGCCGCCGATCGGGCGATGGATCGCCCCGCGGTGGTCTTCGGTGACCGGCAGTTGACCTACGGCGAGCTCGAAGAGCGCGCCAACCGCCTCGCGAACTGGATGCGCTCGCAAGGGGTCGGGCCCGGCCAGCACGTCGGGCTCTACCTCACGATCTACGCGGACAACGATGCCGAACTGTATAAGATAGAGAACGAGATCAAGTCGATCCTCGAGTCGAAGCTCATATATCTCAAGCCCGC
>JACPNV010000033.1 GCA_016185305.1 Actinomycetota bacterium
GGCGGGAACCTGATCGCCCCGAACGCCGACAACGCCTGGACCTACACCGACAACACCGGCGCTACCGGCCAAGTCCCCCAAGTCCTCCAACTCACCCTCGGCGGCGTCTTCGGCGGCGGCGTCGTCTACTACGCCTACGGCGGCGACCGCATCTCCCAACAACGCACCCAATACTTCGGCCAGGACTACCTCGGCTCCACCACCCCCAGCGCCGTCCCCGGCAGCAACAACTACAGCCCCTACGGCGAGAACCTCTACGGCACCGCCGAACCCTGGTTCGGCTACCGCTCCGAATTCCAAATCTACGACCTCATCGACCTCCGCAACCGCAACTACGACCCCACCACCGGCACCTTCATCAGCCGAGACCCCGCCAACGCGCTCACCCGATCCGCATACGGATACGTCGGCGGCAACCCCCTCAACGCCACCGACCCCAGCGGACTGTTCGTCCACGACAAAATCGGTGTGGCTATCGATCTCGTTAGGGGTTCGGTTCGCGCCCCGGACTACATAACCCTTGACGCTTCATACGTCTGGCCCCTGGCCGTGATACCGATCTGGCCGGATCCTCCGATCGGCATTCCCGTCGGGGCGGGCCCGGGAGGGAACATAACTATCAGTCGTTCGGGGAACATCTTCCTCGGTGGTGGACCGACTGTCGGATCCGCCGGTCCGAGCGGGTCAATTCGCGGGGGCTGGTTCGACCAACAGAATTGTCCCACGGCGCAACAAGTCGACAACTTTGTAAGCGGACCAGGAGTGACAGCTTCCGGCACCCTGCCAGTGTTCGGGCCGGTCGGGCCATCGATCGGGCAGACCTACGGCTTCCCGCAGACCGCAACCGAAGTCGGAATCGGGGCGACTCCGGTCCCGGGGGCCAGTGTAAATGGCTCGTGGAACTTCCAGCTCCCATGGTTTTCGTTGCCAGGTTGGTAGGGATGATCGGGGAGATGCTTTTGGCGGTCGCAATGACGCTGTTTGGCGCCGCTCTAGTTTGGCTGGGCATCGATAAGCGCCGGGTGGAAGCGTTCGGGTCAGGCACGCGGGCAAACTATGAGCACTGGAGACTACTCAAACTGGTTCGAGTCTCGTACGCGACATACCTAGCGCGGACCCGGTTGATGACTTTAGGAGTGGGACTGTTCTTCTTGATGCTCGGCGTCTTAGCCATTGTTGCGACGGCCGTGAAGCTGAGATGATGATCGACTTCCGCTCTACTACGACCCCACCACCGGCACCTTCCTCACGCGGGACAGCGAAGACGGCGTCGACGGGACAACGACGGTGTCGAATCCGTATCACTACACAGACAACGACCCACTCAACAAGACCGACCCGATGGGGACGAGGCCGACCGACCCGGGCCGCCTTCGCGAATATCTCAACGCGGTCTTCTGCATCAACATGAACAGCACGGCCCCAGAGCTCGCTCCCGAGAAGCTGATGCTGATTCAAGACTGCATCCAAGAGCGGGTACCCGAACGCGCAGCGTCCAGCGACGCAGGACGCCTGCAGTTCCTTGCAGGTCTGGTCATCGGAGTCTCAATGTCGGCGGGGTTCATCCCCTCGATCGAGGGCGGGCTATCTGGTGGCAGCCCTGGCGGCGTCGCTGGGATCGTCGGCCTCGATAGCGCGGCAGCACAGGAGCTGCTGGACATGCTCTCGGTCAATGTCGGAGCGGATGTTGAGCTGCCGACTCCGATCGAAGTGATTCAGCGTGACGAGAAGAAGCGCAAGGCAAGGGAAACACGTTCAGCGGATCTCTGGGATTCAACAAGGACACTATTGAACCTGCACTGAAGGAACACCTCACGGAGAACTTCGAGAACGCCTCGATTCGTCCAGCGACCGGTGGCAGCGCGCAAGCCGGAAACATCGGGAGCATTCAAAGCCGCGGCTTGATGACGGGTCCGAACGGTCGAAGCCTCCCCATCCTCAGTGTGTGGACAATCCGATCCGATGGATCGATCGACTTCCAGACGGCGTACTTACATGGTTGAGCTGCTGACAATAGGAACCGGACGCCTCACCTTCATCGTTCGACGGCAGGCCGAGCCGTCGGGCGGAGAGCATTGGACGATCGAGCGGGTCAGTGACCACGCGACCGTGCTCGATCTGGTCCGTCCCGGGCTCGAGGCTGCGGGAGTGCTTTCGGTCGGTGACTATCTGATGTTCTGGATCGGCCGGACCCTGGCGGTGTTGCTCCCCGATGTCTCCATCCTCGAGGCCAGCGAGCCAATCAACTCGATCTATTTTCAACGAGGGAACTTTACGGTCGTCGAGGAAACGATGGTCGAGAGGGTTGGTCGCGAGCTTGACGATCTCGTGGCCGTTTGGGAGTCGTCGGACGTGATCGTCAGCTCGCACGTCCTCGATGACGGCACCCTCGCGCTGGAGGACTTCTCGGGTGAGCTCTCTGTGTTTGAGCTGTGATCGCGACTACGACCCCACCACCGGCACCTTCCTCACCCGCGACCCACTCGGAGGCGACCCGGCCGGCAAGACCACCACCACCACCAACTCCTACGCCTACGGCTACAACGACCCACTCAACCGAACCGACCCACTCGGGCTACGGAGCACGGATGCTGCGATCACTGCTGCCAGCAAGCAGTCGATGTGCGGGAGCTTCTGCCCTCCAGGCTTCCTTTTGAAACTTGCGCCATCTCTGAACGGAGTGCCGATAGCCGCGCTCAAGCCTCTGCTTGCTGACCTGAGTGGCATAGTCGAGTACGCGTGGGGCGTTTTGCAGTCGGGTCGGATCAACATCGGGTACTCAGCCGGAATGTGCCTCGACGGTGCCGGGTCGCTCGGACCGATACTTGGCGTTGCGGGCTCCGCCGGCTTCTGTTTCTTCATTGGCAAGGATGACTACTGGGCGATTGGGGCCGTTTCGGCTCCCGGCATCGGGACTCCCATTCCTGGCGACCCGAACAACACGGGCTTTGGTCAGGGCAGTCGAGAGGCACCCCTCTCCGGAGGATCGGCCTCGATTACTGCCGGCCTGCTGATCTCGAATGCCGACAGCGCGGATCAGATCAGTCAGTGGGGGATCTGCTTCGGTGGAAGTAGCCAGATCTTTGGCCGCGTCGGAGGGGCGTTCGAGATCTGCATCAGCCTGAATGGGTTGACTTCAAACTTCACGACATCTGGCAAGTGGACTGCGTATGTCGGTCTTGGGGTCGTGGTGGGCTTCGAGATGCACGCGTATGCCGCGTACACCGGTGCTCGCAAGCTCGGTCCACGGATTCGCCCAATCTTCGGCAGAGGAGATCTGGCATGCACTTTGTTGGCGATGCCGGTCTGCCCCGATTGAGGGAGTGCGTCGCATGATCGCAGCGCTGTTGATCATCTGGGGTGTGATAGTCGTCGCCACCATCGGCTCGGTCGTATTCCTTCCGTCCATCCGTGCAGGTCGAGTGCTACGCGCATGGCGAAATGGCTCCGACGATGAGCTGCGCGTCGCCTTGAGCTCATGTCCGAACCTCTCCGACGTCGACTTGGACCTTGTCATCTCGTCGAGTGGGACGTTGCCCGGACGGCCCGCAGGGACGACAATGCCAAGCCTGCTCGTCGTGGTCTCGCGACTTACGATCGCCGTCATCAGCTTCAAGCCGCTCGGAGTCGGCACGGTGCTTTGTTACGACTCGCCAAAGGAAGTCTCATTCCGAATGGTCCGACGCGTTGGGCTTGGCGAGCTTCGCGAGGAGAAGAGCGGCCTCGTGCTGTCGGCTAGCGAGCCGGTGTTGCAGGACCTGATCGCTGGATTGCGCTCGTCGGGCTGGTCCGTCGCCGATGACTGAGTGCTGCGGACGGCGCAGCCTGTCCAGAGCCATCCGCACCGGCGCCTACGACCCCGCCACCGGAACCTTCCTCACAAGAGACAGCTTGGACGGCGAAGACGGCCATACGACGGTGGCGAACCCCTACCACTACGCCGACAACGACCCGCTCAACAGGGTAGATCCCCTCGGGCTGCGGCCGGGCAAGGCGTGTGCCAACGAGGTTCGAGAGGCGTACAAGGATCAAAAGTTCGATGTGGGGCGGTTTGAGCGCTTTGGCTGTGACGTCGTTCCGGTCGACAAGAAGTCGACGACGGGTGAGTGTGGCTTTGGGAGTGGCCCGGATGCGTGGGTGTTCTGTCTGAAGGCGCGGAACTACGTCTTGTACGGGAACCTCTATTCGATGAAGTCGGGGTGCTTGCGTGAGGTCGTGCTCGGTGTGTGGCAACCAACCAAGTGCGGCACGACACCGACGACAAGCGGACAGATCGAGACGGACAACAGCAACGAGCTCGCGATCCCGACCAACATTGAGCCGGGCATCTATACGGTCGTCGGATCGGGGAACTATCGAGACTCGTGTGGGGTCTCTACTCAGTCGGACGGGTCGAGCCTTTCCAACTCGGGTTTTGAGCCGTTCAAATCCGGAATGTGCCAATACCAGAGGGTCTCGGCGAACAAGTCGGCGATGGTTGTCGATGTGCAGATGTGTCCGTTTGTCTGCATTACGGCGGGGGTCGCTGCCGATAAGCCGTTCATCACCGTTGGGCCGTATGGATGGGGGCCGATACCGTCGCTCAATGTCGGAGCGACCCAGGCGGAGAACAACCCGTGAGCGCGAGCGGGTGAAGGAATGGCGGGCAGTGCTGGCTACTTCGTCGGCGTGTGGGGGGAGGAGAGCTTCGCGGGTCAACAGATCGCTCCGAACACGGGAGGGGCAGGTGTCTTTCTCGGCAAGGGAGCGGGTGGGAGTCTTGGTCCTACCTACACGTGGATACCCGGCTGTTGATGTTCGCGACGTGCGAGCCAGTCCCGATCGTTGTCAGCTTGTCATTCTCGGGGCTGTTGGTCGCGGGCCTCATCTTTCGGGATCGGTACTTCGCATGGTTGGGGAAGATCTCCAATACGTATAGGCGAGGAACTCCTAGCGGCGACATCAGCTACTGGATGGCGCTTGCCCTTGCCGCGCTTGGGATCCCCGTTGGCCTCGTCGTGGCCGGGTCGTTCTGGGCGCAGTGTTGAGCTCATCGGATCGTGACGTGACCCGGTCGCGCTGCCCGCGGCCTCCGGACGCCTTTGGGGGATTCGCTCCGGTTTTGTTCGTCGTCGTGCTTGCTGGCTGCGCCGGCGGCATGGAAAAAGTCGGAGCGCTGCCCCGCTTGACGGCGTTGGTCCAGCACGGTACGCGGAGATCGGCCAGCTCGTCGGCGTAACGATTCGAGGGGTCACATGAGCGCTCTTGATGTCGCAGTGGTTGAAGTGAAGTGACTCGAGGCGAGATCGGCCTCGCAGGGCGAGGAACCGCAAGGGCAGCGACGCCACGGTGAACGCGAGCGGGATCGGTCCGAGTCGACGTAGGACGGCGTCAAGCATGGCGGCGAACTCTACGTGGACGGGCGGGAGCGTGTTCGTCGTCCCCTTGGTGTGTGCCGGTGCGGTCTTCGGGCCATACTGGGCCGGTGAGCTTGGCAGATGAGCTTCTCGAACAGCGCCGCCGGCGTCGCCGCGAGGGTGACCCGCGGTTGAGCCCCGAAGGCCGGGAGATCCTGTTGCGGATCACGACCGGGGATCTCGCTGACGAGTTCGGCCGTTCGCTCGAGGAGATCTCCGAAGCGGATCCTTTGCTGTCGGGCACCGACCGCGACGACGACTGACCAGCGGAACGGGTGCGAGCTGGTGATCGTGATCGATGAGTATCTGGCCGTGCGGGTGATGGCGGGTGCCTGGCCTACCGAGCTCCCCGACGACGACGTTGCCCTCACTGCCAGCCGATGGTGGCGGCTTCTGCAGCGCATCCATGATCCCGGCACCGGTCAACTCTCACGCCTCCTCGCCACGCTCGGCCCGGATGATCAGCTCGTGCTCCGGCACCCGCACCCCGAAGTGCTCGAAGTGCTTGACCCGCGGCCGCTGCTCGATGACGCCGCCGCGATCAACGCCCGCTACCGGTCTGCTGGCCTGCTTGTCGCCGAGTCGCTTTGCGCCGGGCTCGTTCACGGTCGCCAACTCTGGTTCGGCCCGCATCGCAACGTCGGCGTCCGCCTCGCCGAGATCGCCGACGACCTCGACATCGCCATTCGCGTTCTCGGCTGAAGAGGTCCGCGCCGGCTCGTTGACAACGCTGCTGCGCTGGGACAGGTTGGAGCGATGAGCGTCACGGTCGCCGTCCTGCGGGAGGTCTCGCGCCGGGTCGCCGCGGGCGGAGCTGGTTCGCTCCATCCCTCGTGTTCCTGTGGCGGCCGTCGTCATAGCCGCGCCCGGTGCATGTACCGGCGCCGGCGCCGTCTACCACTACGACAACCCCTCGATCTTGTGACGGCCCCGGGCCTACACCTACGACCACCGCCGGTCGGGCTCAACAGCACGGATCCACCCGCATCCGGGCAGCAGATGCAACTACGACGGCGCCGGCGACAGAACCCGGGGAGGTGTCCGCCTCGTGGCCGGCGGACTCGGGACTACGACCCGTCGACTGGCACGTTTTTGCAGCGGGACCCCTTGGATGGTGTGGACGGCACGCCAACCGTCGCTAACCCGTATCACTATGTGGCGAATGATCCGTTGAACAAGGTCGACCCACTTGGGCTACGACCCAAGGATTCGTTGGAGGCGTGCACTGCGTTGTATGTGGCGGAGACCAGCTTTTTTGGCCGTAATCCAGGTTCGGCGGAGATTGGCTTGCAAGCGAACATCCGGAAGTTCGATCGGGGTGAGACGCACTGTGGCCAGCGGCTGGCGTCGTTCAACAAGTGCGCGATGGCGGGCGGCACTTCGTGGGACTGGAACATCGATGGGGCGTACATCGATGGCGGCTGGGCGTGTGGACGTGTGATCCCCGACTGCAGCAAGGCCGTTGTGCCGATCTTCTGCGAACGTCAGGCAGGGCTCTTGAAGATCAGTTACGGGGTCCTCGGGGCGAGTATCGCGGCTATCGGAATCGGGACGGGCAATTCGTATCTCGTTGGCTGTGGGATCGGGGTTGCTGGCAACTCGGTCTTCGGGAATGGAAACAATGTTCACCGCGACGCGGCAGGCGGTTGTGTCGCGGGTGCGGGAGCAGCTTCGGGCAATCCCTACGTTGGATGCGTCGCGGGCGCGCTCGGCCTTGGGGTGATCTCGGAGAGCGGTGGCAGCGTGTCTGCTGTGGCGGGCTGTCTCGCTGGAGCAGTCGGCGCGGGGGTTGGGTCCGTGGTGCCTGCGGGCCAGAAAGCGGCGTTCCTTACCGTCGGCAAGAACATGGAGCGACTAATCCAGTGCTTGACTGGTGGCACCGCTGCAGTAGCGACGAACAGCTCTGACTTCCACGCCGCGTGGGCCGCCTTCTACGGCTGTGTGGGCGGGATCGTTAGCTCCGCCAAGGACATAGACACGCGATGACCGCGGGCCCGTCCGTTGATCGGGTAACCGCTTTTCGAGCGCCGTTGTACGTCCGCGGCTTCTTCGTGCTCCTAGGCGTGGCTGCTTCGATTGGCTTCGTCGCGAAGTTCCTGGCGGCTGGGGAGCCGGTGTTCTTGGTGTTCGTCCCTCTCTGCGTGCCGGTCGTCCTCGAGGGGGTCCGCGGTCGGCTCGTGGTCGATCTCGATAGCGGCACCATCACGTCTCAACGAGCCTTTCGTTCGTCTCGGTGCGCGATTACCGATGTCGTGTCGATGTGGATACCGGCATGGGGCCCGGTGGGCCTCGTTCTGAAGCCCGGTGTTTCTGGCGCGAGTCCGGTTCGTCCCGGCCAGATCATCACCGCGTTGTATACCGACAAGAGCTCGGCGGGCCGAATGTACGCGCTGGCGGCGCTTCTCAACGTGCCGCTTGAGTCAGGTTGGCAGGGCATTTCGTGGTCACCTGACCCTGGGCCTGATCATCCGCCTGGTGGCGGCCTTGATCATGGGAATAGCTGAGCTGGTCGCGCGGGGGTTTGTGGCAGCCGCCGCTCCTACTGCGACAAGTGTTGGTTGTGGCGGGCAGGTTGAGCAGGCGTCGACCACTTCGACACTCCAGCGGTCATCGGCGACTGCTGCGACTGCTTGTGAGGCCTTTGGCGCGAGTCGGGCGGCGTTGGCCGATCCGTACCTGATCCAGATCGCTGATCGAGCGGCTGAGCCGGCGGCAGTTCACCGCGCCGCCACGCCGGCCACGCATAGCCGGCCGTGACGAACTCCGACGACGTGATCGCGAACGCGTCGCCCTCGAACCTGGCGGTGCCGGAGCTGTTGGCAAGGATTCGGCGTTTCTACCAGCGCGTTACCGGGGAGGCCCGCTGCGTGGTTGTCCACTTCAGTTCGTGATGCCGTTTGGCCGTGCCAGCAGGGCGGTTCAGCTGGCGTCGCGTAGCGCGTTACGGACGCGGTTCTTACGCCTGGATGTCGGCCTGTGATCGATCTCCCCTTGTGCATGACAGGTGTGGCGCGACACACGGGCGCTCGGCCGCGCTGGCCTCCAAGTGATGCCTTTGAAGGGAAGGGAGCCGGTGGCTGCGAGCACGACACGCGGAGACGCGCCGCGCGGATCGCAAGAGCCGCCTGCATGCAACAGCACGCAACACTTCTCGGGCCCCAGAGAGGGTCGATGCCGGTTGTAGTGCTTGGGGTACTCGTTGAGGATGCGGTGGAGGTGTTGTGGCCCGAGGGTCAGGAGGTGGTCGGTGCGTGCGCAGCGGAGGGTGCCGTTGACCCGTTCGCAGATCGCGTTGGCTTTCGGGGCTCGGAGCGGGCTGGGGATGACGCGGACGTCTGCGGTGGTGAAGACGTGGCAGAACAGGTCAGGTGCGAGCATCTGGCCGCGGTCGCGGATCAGGAACTTGCTGGTGGCGACCATGTCGTCGAGTTTGATGAGCAGGGATCGGGCGGCGTTGGTGGTGAACCGGGCGGTGGGTGGTGGGTGACGGCGACGTGGGGGATCTCGCGGGTGGCGTGGTGGATGACGACGAGCACGTGCCGGCGCCGCCGCCCGATGGTGGGCACGGTGAAGACGTCACACGAGACGATGCCGGCCGCTGGTTGGTGCAAGAACTCGGCCCAGGTCGGCTCCTTGTTCCCCGGGGCGGGGGAGATGCCGTTTCGGTGGAGGAGGGTTGTTCTTCTTCTTTGGCGCCCGGCTATGACACCACCGCTCGACGTCGACCCCGGCCGCCGGCGTCCACGGCTATGACTCGCCGGCGGTGGAGGATGGTTGTTCTTCTTCTTTGGCGCACGGCTATGACACCACCGCTCGACGTCGACCACGGCCGCCGGCGTCCACGGCTATGACTCGCCGGCGGACGAGACGGAATCGTTCACACCAATGCACCAGCGGTGCATGTCCCCACGGGCAACACACGCTCGACCGGGGGTTGGTCGATCGCAGTGTCCGACATCGCCGGACACGGTCAACGAGTCGGTTTGTCGCGAACCGGCGAAGGCGGGGCGGCAGCACAAGACATGAACACCGCCGGCGGGAGCTTGGCGACGGTCAGGCTCGCCGGTGTCTCTACACTGGCGGGTGATGTCGGTGACGGTTGATCTTCCCGCGGAGGCCTTGCGTCGGCTCGAGGCCGAAGCGGCCCGCCGCGGCGTGTCCATCGATGCGGTGATCACCGAGCTGGCCGACACCTTGCCCGCCGAATCCAAGACCGGCCGCCGCCGTCTCGCCATCGTCGGCGTCGGCGCATCCGGTGAAGGGATCAGCCATCGCATCGATGAGATCCTCGCCGACGGGTTCGGGCGCGACTGACCGGTGCTGATCGTCGACACCGGCGTCCTGGTCGCCGCCGCCGATGAGAGCGACTGCCGCCACGCCGACTGCGCCGCGGTGCTCGCCAGTGATGGCCCGTTCGTCACGACCGCCATGGTCATCGCCGAAACCGCGTACCTTCTCGACCGCGAGCTCGGCGCCATCGCCGAGGCGGCGCTCTACACGACGATCCTCGATGGCGACCTGCGCGTCGAGACGCTCGCGCGGCATGACTGGGCACGCATCCGCGAACTTGTCGAGACCTACGCCAACTTGCCGCTCGGCGGAACCGACGCCTCCCTCATCGCCATCGCCGAACGGTTGAATCTCACCGACATCGCGACGCTCGACGCCCGCCACTTCCGGGTCGTGCGGCCAGCGCATTGCGACGCCTTCGAGCTCGTCCCCTGAAACCTTGACCGGCCTGCCGGCCGGCGACGTGCCCGACACCGCTCCGTGCCGCCTGGATCGACTTCTGGCCGATGTCCATGACGGTGCTCGACAAGTCGAATGAACTGATGCAGCCGGCGCCTGACGGCGCCCTCTTGTCGTCGTGGTGAGCCCCGACGAACTGGCCCGCGAGGTCCTCGATGCTCACGTGCCCCGCCAGGCCGGGCACAAGTTGAGCTTCATCGGGATCGGCGCGTCTGGCCGTCCCGAAGCGGCCGGGCGGCATCACCGCGAGATACTGCGTGAACGATTCGCCGCGAAGACCCCGAACGACGAGTGATCATCGTTGACACCGGCGTGCTCCACGCCGGGACCGACCGCGACGACCTCGACCACCAACAGTGCGCCGCGATCCTCGATGAGCACGCGGGGCATCTTTTCGTGCCGATACCGGTCATCATCGAGACGTCCTGGATGATCGAGACCCGGCTCGGTGCCGACGCCGAGGCCGGGTTCTTGCGGAGCACCACCAACGGGGAGCTCGGCCGGATCGATCTCGAAGACATCGACTGGGTCCGAGTGATCGAACTGATCGACACTTACGCCGATCTCGAGTTGGGTGTAGTCGACGCGTCGTGATCGCCACTGCCGAACGGCTCGACATCACTACCATCGCCACGATCGACCACCGCGACTTCCGGATCGTGCGCCCCGTCCACTGCGATGCCTTCGACCTCGTCCCCTGAACCGGGGTCGGCCAGAGTGCCCGACGCGAGCTGCGGTCGGCTGGAAGACTGTTAAGCGATGTTCTCGACCGTGCTCGACGAGCGGATGACGCTGACGCATCGGCTCCTGACGGCGCCGGCTTGTCGACGTGCCGGCGCGCGGCCACGTCGAGGGTGGGTTGACAGCGGCGGCCGAGAAACACGCGTTCGCGTCTCGCGGCCTTTGCGAGAGCGGCCGTCGGAACCCGGCTGTTGATGTTCGCGACGTGCGAGTCGGTCCCGAGCGTTTTCAACTTGTCATTCTCGGGGCAGTTGAGCTCGTCGGATCGTGACGTGATCCCCAAAGGCGCCCGCACGCCTCGGGCAGCGGGTCAGGATCACGGATAAACGGAAGAAACAGGACCGAGCCGACGGTGGCGACGACGATCACGCCCCAGATGATCAACAGCGCTGCGATCATGCGACGCACTCCCTCAATCGGGGCAGCCCGGCATCGCCAACAAAGTGCACGCCAGATCTCCTCTCCTGCAAGTCGAGTGCTACGCGCATGGCGACATGGCTCCGACGATGAGCTGCGCGTCGCCTTGAGCTCATGTCCGAACATCTCCGACGTCGACTTGGACCTCGTCATCTCGTCGAGTGGGACGTTGCCCGGACGGCCGGCAGGTTCGACAATGCCAAGCCTGCTCGTCGTGGGGTTGGTCCGTCGCCGATGCTTGAATGCTGCGGACGGCGCAGCCTATCCAGAGCCATCGGCACCCGCGACGACGACCGCGCCACCGGCACCTTCCTCACCTGCGGCCCACTCGACGGAGTGAGCGGGACGCCGACCGAGTCGAACCCGTTTCACTACACGTCGAATGGCCCGCTGAATCGCGCTGATCCGACCGGGATGTGGCCCGACGATCAGCCGACGGTTCCGGTTATCCCTACGCCTGGGGGGCAGGACGCCGCGCGGTGTCGTCCGCCCGTCGGAAAGGTGGATGGTGTGTCGCGCGTGCTCGTTTTCAACGCGAGCGGTGGACCGTCATGGGGCAGGCGGCTCGTTAGCTCGATCGGTCACGGCTAGACACGGCTAGACATCTACCCATGGTGGCGATTCGCGACGAGATCATCGATGACCTGGAACGCCAGAGCGAGATCGCGATCGCGTTCGAGGTAACGACGGTCCTCGAGCTGGAGCCTTGTTACGGGTCGGTGGCGTTCCGTGGGAACCGCCACTCGGTGCCGCCGGGTTCGGGGGGCTGACGAACGCCACCGGCCTCGTCGCGTTCGCCGACCGTCGGTCGAGTCCCGACGGGAAGGCCATCGTGTTGCAGATCACGATCGGCGATCGGGCCGACGTGTTCGGTCCGTCTTCGACGACACCGGTGTGTGCGCGTGATGCGACGACGACCAGTCGAGTTGCCAACGGCGTGCCCAGGTGGCATCCTTGCGCCCGATGTCTCCCCGCCCCATCCTCGTCGTAGTACTCATCTAGCGCACGCGTTCCACCTACCTCGCGTGCGCCACGACCTCCCAGCCGGGGGGTCGCTTTCGTTTTCGACCCGCATCCACCGACCCGAGACCCACACACCGAGCCAGGACCCGATCATGAACATGAAACCCGGCACCAAGACCGACGGGGGCAAGGCCCTCATCAAGAGCCTCGAGTTGGAAGGCGTGGACGTGATGTTCGGCCTTCCCGGCGGGGCCATCCTGCCGGTCTATGACCCGATCATCGACTCGCCGATCCGCCACATCCTCGTCCGCCACGAGCAGGGCGCCGGCCACATGGCCGAGGGCTTCGCCCACGCCACCGGCCGCCCCGGCGTGGCGATGGTGACCAGCGGCCCGGCCGCCACCAACATCGTCACCCCCCTGTGCGACGCCTACATGGACAGCGTGCCCATGGTCGTGATCACCGGCCAGGTTCCCTACGCGGCGATCGGCACCGATGCGTTTCAGGAGTGCGACACGACCGGCATCACCTTGCCGGTCACCAAGCACAACTTCTTGATCAGCGATCCGCAGGACATCCCCCGCGTCATCCGCGAGGCGTTCCACATCGCCACGACCGGTCGCCCGGGGCCGGTGCTCGTCGACGTGCCCAAAGACATCGTCGATCCGAAGAACCCGCGCAGCGCGATGGAGTGGTACTGGCCCGACTCGGTTGACCTGCCGGGCTACAAGCCCCTCACCCATGGTGATCCGAACGAGATCAAGAAGGCCGCGCAGTTGATAGTGGAGAGCCGCAGGCCGGTGATCTACGCCGGCGGCGGCATCCTCAAGGCCCGGGCCGCGGACGCGCTGCGCGAGCTGGCCGACCTGACCGGCATCCACGTGGTCACGACACTGATGGCCCGCAGCGCGTTCGACGACACGCACCCGCTCGCCCTCGGCATGCCGGGCATGCACGGCAACTACACGGCGGTGACCTCGATGCAAGAATCCGACTTGCTGATCGCGCTCGGCAGCCGCTTCGACGACCGCGTGACCGGCAAGGTCCCGGCGTTCGCGCCCCACGCCAAGATCATCCACGTCGACATCGATCCGGCCGAGCTCGGCAAGGTGCGCAAGCCCGATGCCGGCATCGCGGGCGACTGCCGGCTCGTCATCGAGGAACTGATCCGGGCGTTGCACGACATCGGTGCCCCGCAGTCCCAGCCCGACCGCAGCGAATGGAAGGCGCAGATCAGCGGCTGGCAGGAGAAGTACCCGCTGACCTACCAGCAGTCCGAGCCGGGCGAGCTCTTGAAGCCGCAGTTCGTGCTCGAGCAGCTCCGCGACAACACGCCCGACGACACCATCTTGGTGAGCGGGGTCGGCCAGCATCAGATGTGGGCCAGCCAGTACTGGAACTTCAAGCATCCCTACACGTGGGTCAACAGCGGTGGTCTCGGCACCATGGGGTTCTCGGTGCCCGCCGCCATCGGCGCCAAGGTCGGCCGGCCCGATCGGATGGTGTGGGCGGTCGACGGCGACGGCTGCTTCCAGATGACCGCGCAAGAGCTCGTCACGGCGGCGAGCGAGCGCATCCCGATCAAGGTCGCCATCCTCAACAACGCGTACCTCGGCATGGTCCGCCAGTGGCAGGAGATGTTCTACGAGGAGCGGTACTCCGAGGTGTACCTGTCACCCGATCTGCCCGACTACAAGATGTGGGCCGAGTCGATGGGCTGTGTCGGCTTCCGCGTCGAGTCGCCCGAAGAGGTGCTGCCGACGATCGAGAAGGCCAACAGCATCGACGACCGCCCCGTCGTCATCGACTTCCGCACCGACTCTCGAGAGAAGGTCTACCCGATGGTTCCTGCCGGCCTGTCCAACGACGACATCGTGGTCGACCCTGCTCATGGTGAAGGAGGTAGGTAGAGCCATGCCTGCTCCTCACAAGCATCACCTCCTGTCTGTGCTCGTCGAGAACAAGGCGGGGGTGCTCACTCGTGTCGCCGGACTGTTCGCCCGCCGCGGGTTCAACATCCACTCGCTGGCGGTCGCTCCTACCGAGGACGAGCGCCTCTCGCGCATCACGATGGTGGTCGACGTGGAGTCGGCGCCGCTCGAACAGATGATCAAGCAGCTCGACAAGCTCATCAACATCATCGAGATCGACGAGCTCGCGCCGGGCAAGGCGGTGGCCCGTGAGCTCCTGCTCGTGACCGTGCGGGCCGATCCCCAGATCCGCGGCCAGGTCATCGAGCTCATCCGCATCTTCGACGGGCGAATCGTCAACGTCGGGCACGACTCGATCATGGTCTCGCTCGAAGGCGCACCCGACAAGCTCGAAGACTTCGAGAACCTCCTGCGCCCCTACGGCATCGTCGCCATCCAACGCACCGGCCGCATCGCGCTGCCCCGCATCCCGAGCGAGGTCGCCGAAGACACCCCGCCGATCCGCGCTGTCTCCTGACTCGACACCTTCTTCGCCTCCGCTCGCCCGGTCGGTGCACAATGCCGTGCTGGGGCCGTCGCGTGGAAAGCTTGTCCACCGGGTGACCTTCCACCGATCGAAGGGCGAGGAACGGTGAACGAGCGAGGGGTGAACGAGCGAGGGGTGATCGAGCGAGGGGCGGGCGGCAGGCCAGACGGTGACCGCGCCCTTCCGATCGTCCTCGCCGTCGACGTCGAGCCCGACCCCCGCGTGTTTCGGGGCCTGGCGCCCGAGCCGTCCGCCGGCTTCGAAGCGCTCGTCGAGCTTCTGCCGGGGCTCCGCGACCGCATCGCGGATGTCGCCGGCGCCGAACCCCGCTTCACCTGGACGTTGCGGATGGATCCGCAGATGGCGCAAGCGTACGGATCGACCTCGTGGATCGCCTCTCGCTACGAGAGCGAGCTCGCCGGGTTCGTGGCGGACGGCGACGAGCTGGGCCTGCACACGCACACATGGCGCTGGAACGGCGAGCGGTGGGTGGGCGACAACGCCGACGAGGCGTGGCTCGAGCACTGCTTCGGCACCGCGCTCGAGTCGTACCGGTCGACCTTTGGCCGGCCGGCACGAGCCAACCGCAACGGCGACCGCTTCACCACGAACGCCGTCGTGGCGCAGCTCTCCGCGGCGGGTGTGCGCGTCGATCTGACGGTGGAGCCGGGCCTGCCCGCGGCCCGCAGCATGGCACCGGGCGAGCCGACCACCGGGTTGCTGCCCTCGACCGAGGGCGCGCCCACCTACGCCTACCATCCTCACCCCGACGACTTCTGCCGACCGTACGTCGGGGCGTCGCGGGACGGTCTGCTCATGGTGCCCCTGACGCCCGGCGTGATCGTCGGCACGACTGGCGGGCAGTCGCACGGCACCTACGAGACGCTGGTGACGTGGATGAACCCGCTCCGTTTCGAGCGGCTGCTCCGTCGGCGCCTCGGTTCGCCCGAGCTGACCCATCTGGCCTTCGCCGTCCGCAGCGACAGCGCGGGTCGTTCGTCGACCTGGGACGCGGTCGAGACGAACCTGCTCACGGTGGCGCGACTGGCAAAGGGCCAGTGGCTCACCGCATCCGAGGCGGGCGACCAGTTGCGGCACCGTCGGGCTGTCGAGCCGGTTGCGCTCGACGCTTCGGCGTGGGCTGGAGGTCGCGACGACCCGGGCCATCGCGAGCGCATCGACGCACGTGGCGGCGCGGACCACGACCGGATCGCGTGGTGCGAGGGCGAGACAGAGGTCGCGTGCCCCGTGTGCGAGGTCACCGGAGCGGGCGACGCCGTCGCGCGGACGTTGCCGGTCGAGGGTGCGAGCCTGCTGGCCGGGCGGTGCCGATCGTGCGCGTCCATCGCCATCGCCGGCGTGGCCGAACCTCCGGCCGAATCAGGCGTCCCCGCCGGCGACCGCGATCCTTACGTGGACGACTATGTCGAGTACCACGCGGCCATCGAGGTGCTCGCCGCGCTCGTTGCACGAGCCGGCGAGCGGCCTGGTGCCCGCGTCCTCGAGATCGGCTGCGGGTATGGCTTCGGCCTCGACGTCGGCCGCGTGCTGTGGGGCTGGCAGCCGGTTGGGGTCGACCCGGGACGCATGGCGGCTCGCGGTTCGGCCGAGCTCGGCTTCCCGCTCGTGCCGGCGGCGTTCGACGGCCAGCTCGATCTGGGGCCCGCGCTCTTCGATGTGGTCGTCGCGTCCGAGGTGATCGAGCACGTTGCCGATCCCCGCCTGTTCCTCCGCGACGTCAGCGACCGCATGCACCGAGATGCGGTCCTCGTGCTGTGCACCCCGGACGCTTCGGCGATCGACCCGACGCGCTCGCCCGCCGAAGCCATCGCCGTGATCGGCGCGGGAGAGCACGTGTTCTTGTTCTCTGCGAGCGCGCTCGATCGGCTCCTGCACGACGCGGGGTTCGGCGCGGTGCGCGTCGAACGCAATGGTGCGGGGTTGTGGGCGCTCGCGTGCCCGACACCCGGCGGCCTCGATGGCTGCCCTCCCGCTGGCGCTCCCGATCTCACGCGGGTCGCGGGGTACTGCGCCCAGCGCCGCGAGAGCGCGCCGGTGCGGTCGGCGTTGCGGGTGGGGATGGCCGCTCGCGTCGCTCGCTACGCGCTTGTTGCCGGAGATCTGCCTGCAGCGGTGGCAGCGGCCGACCCCTTGCGGGTCGCGATCGACGAACGCTACGGCGTCGACCTCGGGCGCGTGACCGAGCCCTTCTCGGAGGAGGAGGTCCACGCCATGCCGGTCGTCGTGGCCGATGCGCTCTTCACGTTGGCCACGCTCGACCTGCTCCATCACGACGATCCCGCTCTCGCCGCGACCCGTTTCGGTCTGGCAGCAGAGATCGCTGCCGCGGAAGCCGCACGCAACCGCAACGCCGCGCTGCGGACCCTGCAGGTGCGCGCACTGGCCCACGAAGCGGTTGCCCTCGCGCGGAGCAACCCGCCCGCCGCGGCCGGCGCCGTGCAGCGAGCGAGGGACGCGGCCGAGCTCGCGCCCGGCTTGGTGGATGTCGACGTGCTGTTCGGTCGGGTCTTCACCGATCTGGTCGCATCAGGCTCGTACGACGCGGCGACCGCGGTCGGGCCGTTTCTCGCGCCGCTCGACGAACGGTTGGCCGGTGAGGCCGACGACTTCGACCTCCGCCGCACGGCCCTGGATGTGCTGTTCAGCGCGGCCATGCTCGCCTACCAGCGCGGCGACCTGGTGTCGGCTCTCGCCGGCTTCCGGCAGTGCGCGATCGTGGCCGGTCCGTATGCCGAATCGGGCGACGGCCATGCCGCGCACCTCGCCGACGTCGCCGGGGCTCATGCGCAGATGGCCGGCCAGCACCTGATGATCGCGGGAGCCCCGTGACATCGGTCGGGAGTGCGGCGACGGTCAGCGTGATCCTCCCGCTTCACAACGGCGCGCCCTATGTGGAAGACACAGTCGAGAGCATCGCGGCCCAGACACGCCCGCCCCTCGAGCTCGTCGTGGTCGACGACGGCTCGAGTGATGGTGGTGCCGATCTGATGAAGGAGCTGGATGTCGACTTCCCCGTGCGGCTGGTCCGGCGCGAACAGGCCAGCGGCCAGTCCCTGGCGCGCAACGTCGGTGTCGACAACGCCGCCGGCGACCTCTTGGCCTTCTGCGACCAAGACGATCTCTGGCATCCCCTGCACCTTGCCGAGCTGTGCGCCGCGCTCGAGGAAGACCCGTCGGCCGGCTGGGCCTACAGCGACTTCGACGAGATCGACAGCGCGGGTCGCGTCGTCACCATGTCGTTCATGGAGGAGCACGGCGTTCAGCACCCGAAGCGGACGCTCGGGGCGTGCATCGCGTCTGACCTCATGGTGCTCCCGTCGGCGAGCGTGCTCCGCCGCACGGCCTTCGACGAGGTGGGCGGGTTCGACGAGAACCTCAGTGGCTACGAGGATGATGACCTCTACGTCCGCATGTTCCGGTCGGGGTGGCGCCTCGCGTTCGTCGCGAGGTCGCTCACCCGGTTCCGCGTCCACGCATCCAGCTCGTCGGCGAGCATCTCCTTCGCCCGCAGCCGGATGGTCTTCAGTCAGAAGCTCCGTATTGCGATCGAGGACGATCGCCGGAGCAACCGCTACTGGTTCCGCGACCCGGTCGCGCCACGGTTCTTCACGACCTCGGTGCATGACTACGTGCGGGCCATCGAGGACCAGGACTGGGAGGCCGCGGAGATCGCGTTCGAGGCGATCGAGCACTTCGCGTCCGAGCGCCACGACGCCTTCCTCCGGCTCAAGCTCCTGCCGCTGCGCAATCCGCGCTTGTTCCGGCGCCTGCTGCTTGTCAACCAGGCGCTTCCTCGCTCGCTGCGGCTCACGGACAACCCGACGCTGCGCCTCCGCTGAGCGGCGCGAGCGCGTACACGCGTACGGCGAGGTCTTCGGAGGACACCGATTTCGAGCCGCCGGTCGACGACAGCACGCCGCTGTAGGTGAACGGTCGGGTGAAGATCACGGTCGCCGCTTTCGCCGCGGCCGGGTCGACAGCGCCGGCGATGAACGAGCGGATGTCGGGGTCGTCCCCGTTGGCGTCGCCGCCGAGGTTCGCCACATAGCCGAGCCCGCTGCACGCCCAGAAGGTCTTCCCCTGCCCGGTCCGCCCCAGCTCGTAGTACCGGTAGGAGTTCACGACGCCGTCGATGTTGATGACGTCGCGGTGCGAGAAGTAGCCCAGCGCGCCGGCGTCCCAGGAGGCGATGCGAGAACCCTCGGGGAGGTTGGCGCGCATCCACACCCCGGCGTCCGCGTTGGCGATCTGGATCGAGCGGACGTTCGGGTCGAAGAACTGCACGCTGGCGAACGCCAGCAGGCCGCCCAACAGCAGGGCGAGCATCGCTTGCACAGGAGCGACGGCGCGCTCGGCAGATGCTCGTTCTGGCGCGTCTCGAAGGGACGCGCCGACCATGTCGGCGACGCCGAGCAGCAGCAGCCCGGTGAGGTACAGGACGATCGGCGCGTAGTACCAGAGCCACTGCTGGACCTGGAGGACGCTGTAGTAGCCGACGAGCACGACGCAGAAGGCGGCGAACCAACCGGTGTGGCGAACGAAGGTGGCGGCCGCGGGAAAGCGACCGCGGGAACTTCCGGTGGACCGGAACGCGAAGCGGCCGGCGGCGATCGCCGCCGCGACGAACAGCGCGAAGACGATCACCGTGGTGGCGCGCAGCGGATCGACCCTCTTGACCAGTCCACTGATCTGGAACGGCGTGCCGAACAACCGCTGGTTCGCCGCGAGGTAGGCGACGATCACCACCGCCGGCAGCGCGAACAGTTGTGCCAACCGCACGATGGCCTTCGGCGGTCGCGCCGTGAGGGCTTCGGCGACACACCAGATGCCGAGCGAGGCAAGGAGGAACGCCGCATCCGTGCGTGCCAGGAACGCCAGCGCCAGGAGGAGGCTGACGCCGAGCCGGCCCCGAGCGCTCGTGCCGACCAGCCATCGCCCGCGCTGACGAATCGCGACGTACAGCAGCGCCGAGTCGACGGTGGCGGCGATGCCGGACTCCAACCCGTTGACGAACACCTTCACGATGAACGGTGACCCGGCGAAGAGGACGAGCGTGGCGGCCAGCGTCACCGAGCCGACGTTCGCCGCGCCGGGCATCGGCCCCCGTCTCCTCGCTGGCGGCCAGTCGGCGAGGAGACGTGCCACCGTCGCCGACAGCAAGGCCAGCGTGAGTCCCCAGCCGACGAGCAACTGGAGAACGAGCAGCGCGCGCGCCGCCGCGAGGTCGTCGAGCCCAACCGTGAACGGCAGGACCGAGACGAGCTGCCACAGCGGGTGATAGCCGTTGGTGAGGTTGATGCCGTCGAACGTCGAGCCTCGGCCGCTGTTGAGGTTCCGCCCGATGGTCAGGTAGTACCACGCGTCGTCGAAGGTCAGCGCGAACGGCGACTCTTGCCAGAACAGGATCAGGGCGAGCCAGATCGCGACCACGATGGCGGTCGCGACGAGCAAGGCGCGGCGGAGGCCGGCGTTGGTCACCCGGTCGGAGGCGTCGTCGACGTCGGTCTCGCTCGCGGCCACCGGCTCAGTCTGACGCACCAAGGCACGGGCGGCCCGGCACTCCCACGTGCGCCATCTGACCAGCGCGTGGCAGCGGACTATTCGACGAAGATGTCGACCGACGGGCGGAACTCGCCCACGGTCGCGAGCACGTCGTGGATGACGTGGTCGCTGAACTCGCGGATCGGTTGCTCGTCGAGCTCGTCGCCCTCGTCGACCGCGGGGAAGACCTCTTCCATGAGCGTGTAGTCGAACCTCGGCGCCCACTTGCGTGAACCGAGGCGGGCTGTCGTCGAGCAGTTGTCGACCATGTAGGCGACGCCCCGAGCGTGCATGTAGGGGTTGAGCGAGTCGACGGCCTCGATCACCGACTCGTTGGCGATCTCGGAGTAGGGATGGCCGTGCTCGATGAGCACGTCGATCTGCGCCATCATCGTGGCGCAGTACACCCCGGCGGTGAACGGGTCGACCGAAGCCTCATGTTGCGCCCGCTCGTCGCGCACCTTCTCGCCCACCCGCCACATCGGGCTGCGGTCGATCACACCCATCGGGAATCGCTTCAGGCGATCGCCGGCCTTGACGACGCTTCGCACCTCGTTGCCCGTTGAGACCTCGTCGTAGATCTCCTCGATCAACGGGAGCACGGCCTTGTAGGTCGCGTTGTAGGTGCGCTCGAAGGCCTTCTGCCCGTCGCCCGAAAGGTTCTCGTACACCGACTTGATGCCCGACTTGGAGATGGCTTGCGAGATGGGGCCCGTGATGGCCTCGACGCTCGTGCGGAACGCGGTCTCGGGGTCGACGCCGTGCTCGGTCGAGCGTCGGTAGAGGCTCTCGACGATGCCGTGCACCGCTCCGAGGAGGATGGCGCGCTCGCCGAAGATGTCGGACTTGTACTCGGACTCGAGGGTGGTCAGGAACGTGTAGGGCGAACCGAGGCCGACCGACCAGCCGAGCGCGATGTCGGTGGCCCGGCCGTCGATGTCCTGCTCGACGGCGAAGCTGGCGTTGATGCCGGCGCCGTTGACCTCTTTTCCCTGCTCGTAGAGCCGCCGCACCGAAGGGCCCATGCCCTTCGGGCACACCGCGATGACGTTCACGTCGTCGGGGAAGGTGTCGCCCACGTTCTGGAGGTGGCAGAGCAAGAAGCCGTGGGACAGGCCGAGCGTCGCGCCGGGCTTCAACGCATCGAAGATCTGCGGGTAGAGCTCGGCTTGGGCCGCGTCGGAGATGAGGAGTATCACGAGGTCAGATTCGCTCACGACGTCGAGCATCTCGCCGAGCGTGCCGTTCTCCTCGGTGAAGCCGGCGCCCCGGGCCCCGTCCATCGAAGACGAGCCGGCGCGCAGGCCCACCTTCACCTTGATGCCGGTGCCGGCGAGCGAGTCGCGCAGGTTCTGCGCCTGGGCCGGGCCCTGCGAGCCCCAACCGATCACGCCGATCTGCCCGATGCCCGCGAACGCCTTGGGCAGCAGTGGCAACAGATCGCGGCCTCCACGCACCACCTTCTCGGCGTGGTTGCCGACTTCGAGCGTCTCCGTCTCGAAGACGTTGCTCGTGAAATCCTGCTTGGTCACGTTGCTCTCCTGGCGCTCTCCGGCTCGTGCGGGCGTGCCATCCTACGGCGAGACAAGTGGGGTTCACATAGTCTCGGCGAAGCTCACGTCGCCCTCGCCGCGGAGGACGTTCTTCAAGAGCTTGCCGGATGCGTTGCGGGGGAGCTTGCCGTCCCAGAGCTCGACGTAGGCCGGCACCTTGAAGTTGGCGAGGGTCTCGGCGACCCACGAGCGGACCTCGTCTTCGGTCATCGACGCACCGGGCGCCAACTCGACGACGGCCTTGACCTCTTCGCCGAGCTCGGGGTGCGGCACGCCGATCACGGCCGCGTCGGCGATCAGCGGGCTCTCCACCAGACGGTTCTCGATCTCGACGCAGTAGATGTTCTCGCCGCCACGGATGATCATGTCCTTGACCCGGTCGGTGATGAAGAGGTAGCCGTCGTCGTCGAGGTAGCCGATGTCGCCCGAGTGCAGCCACCCGTCGACGATGCTCTCGGCGGTCGCCTCGGGCTTGCCCCAGTAGCCCGGCATCACGAGCGGCGACCGGATGCAGACCTCGCCGGGAACGCCGGGCTCGGCGATGGGCGTGCCGTCGGGCGCCTGGATCTGCAGCTCGACGTTGGGCATCGGGAGGCCGACCGACTTCGGCCGCTCGAGCGCGTCGCGTCCGCTGATCGCGGTTGCCACCGAGCTCGTCTCGGTGAGGCCGTAGGCATTGGTCGTGCCCTTGCAGTTCGGGAACGTCTCGAAGATCATGCGCTGAAGCTCGTCGGCGCTGGGCGAGCCGCCGAACGCGACCCGCTCGACGGTGGACGTGTCGTAGTCGTGCCGGCCCGGGTGCTCGCACACCCGCCAAACCATGGTGGGAACGGTCGCCCAGATGGTGACGCCCTCGTCCTGGATGAGTTGGAGCGCGGACGCCGGCTCGAACTTGCCTTCGGGGATGACGATCTTGATGCCGCCGAGCGTGCCGACCACGAGCGACGAATGGCAGCCCGCGACATGGAACAGCGGGCTCGTCAGCAGCGACACGGTCTGGGTCGACAAGATGTCGGCGGGCGCGGCGGCCGACCCGTCCTGTTTGGCGTGCTCGGCTTCGACCATGCCGGCGAGGACCGTGCTGAAGATCGTGTTCTGGAGGTTGGCGATCATGTTGCGGTGCGAGCTGATCGCGCCCTTGGGGCGACCGGTCGTGCCGCTCGTGTAGAAGATGACCGCGGCGTCGCCCTCGCCGATGTCGACGTCGGGGAGCTCGCTCGTGGGCTCGGCCGTGAGCTCCTCGAAGGCGTGGACCCTGATGTCGGTCTCGTCGCCCTCGCTGTCGATGAGGAAGACGGCCTCGACGGCTGGGCACTCGTCGAGCTCGTCGACGATCCGATCGAACCGCTTGGCGTCGGCGACGAGGAACTTGGCCCCACTGTCTTTTAGGCCGTAGACGATCTCGTCGGTCGTCCACCACCCGTTGAGCCCGACCAGGACGGCGCCGGCGTTGACCGTGGCCCAAAAGCTCAGGCACCACTCGGGGTTGTTGGCACTCAGCACGGCGACCCGGTCGCCGTGGACGAGGCCGTAGGTCTGCTGCCACACCTTGCTGATGCCGTTGGCCTGGCGGAAGAACTCGCCGAAGCCAAGGCGTTCCTTGCCGTAGACGAGGAACTCGGCGTCGTCGCCGCGGCCGGCGGCGAGTTGGGCGACTGCCCGCAGGTTGGGCAGCCGGTCCTTGTAGACGAGCAGGCTCTGGCCGTCGACGTCTTCCCGCGTGATCTCGAACCCACCCCCTTCCCCGATCAACATGGCACGCAGTTGTTGGGTCAGGGTCATGGTTCGGCTCCCCCAGAGATCATGTTGCGAGTTGCGAGCGGCAGGCGGCTACACGTGTTCGACGACGTAGTCGATGGACTTGGTGATGGCTTCGATGTCAGAGGGCTCGATCGCAGGGAACAGCGCGATGCGGAGCTGGTTGCGGCCCAGCTTGCGGTACGAGTCGGTGTCGACGATCCCGTTGTTGCGCAGCACGGCCGAGACCACTTTGGCGTCGATGGCTTCGTCGAAGTCGATGGTCGCGACCACATGGCTGCGCTCGTCGGGGTTGGCGACATACGGCGTCGTGAAGTCGCGAGCCTCGGCCCACAGATAGATGGTGCCGGCCGACCGGTCGCAGCGGGACGCGGCCCACTCGAGCCCGCCGTTGGCATTGATCCACTCGACCTGGGAGACGGCGAGGAAGATGGTTGCCAGCGCCGGCGTGTTGTAGGTCTGGTCCTTGCGGGAGTTGTCGAGCGCGATCTTGAGGTCGAGCGATGCCGGGACCCAGCGATCGGATGCCGCGAGTCGCTCGATGCGCTCGATCGCAGGCGGCGACACGGCAGCGATCCAGAGGCCGCCGTCGGAGGCAAGACCCTTCTGCGGCGCGAAGTAGTAGACGTCCGCGTTGTTGGGGTCGAACCGCAAGCCGCCGGCAGCCGACGTCGCGTCGACCAGGACGAGCGCGTCCTCTGCGCTCACGCCGGTGGGACGGATGACCGGGGCCGAGACGCCCGTCGACGTCTCGTTGTGCGGGTACGCGTACGCGTCCACCGATGCGTCGGCGACGAGTGCTGGATGCGTGCCGGGGTCAGAGCTGACGACGACCGGGTCGTCGAGGAACGGTGCTGCTGCCGCGGCGGTGGCGAACTTGGAAGAGAACTCGCCGAAGGAGAGATGGAGGCTCTTGCGGTCGATGACGCCGAACGTCAACGCGTCCCAGAAGGCGGTGGTGCCACCGTTGCCGAGCATGATCTCGTAGCCGTCGGGAAGAGCGAGCATCTCGGCGAGGCCGTTGCGCAGCCGGCTCACCATGAACTGCACGGGCGCTTGGCGGTGCGAGGTTCCGAGGTAGGTGGGAGCGGCTTTGGCGAGAGCTTCGACAGCCTCCGCGCGCACCTTGCCCGGACCCGAGCAGAACCGGCCATCGGCCGGAAGCAGATCGGGCGGGATGGTGATGTCGGGAACGCTGCTCATCGGCCGCAACTCTCGCAGGTCGACGCGTTGCCCGAAAGTTGGCGCCGCCGGATGCGGCGGCGAGCCGTCCGATCAGGTTGAGAACGCCCTTTCCCGCCCGCAGCCGAGTCGCCTAGGTTCGGCGCCATGCCCGAGCGCCTGTCCCGCCGCGTCGCTGCCATCACCGAGTCCGCCACCCTTGCCGTCGACGCCAGGGCCAAGGCGCTCAAGGCGGCGGGCGAATCGGTGATCGGCTTCGGTGCCGGCGAGCCCGACTTCCCGACGCCGGTCCACATCGCCGAGGCCGGCGCGAGAGCCTGCCTCGACCCGAAGAACCACCGTTACACGCCCGCGGGCGGTTTGCCAGAGCTGAAAGAGGCGATCGCCGCCAAGACGCTTCGCGACTCGTCCTATGAGGTCTTGCCCGGGCAGGTGCTGGTCACCAACGGCGGCAAGCACGCGGTCTACAACACGTTCCTCACACTGCTGAACGACGGCGACGAGGTGTTGCTGCCGGCGCCGTACTGGACGACCTATCCCGAGCCGATCCGTCTGGCCGGCGGCGTGCCGGTCGTGATGCCGACCGACGCGTCCACCGGCTTCCGGGTCTCGGTCGAGCAGCTCGACGCCGCATGCACCCCGAAGACGAAGGCACTCATGTTCGTCTCGCCATCCAACCCCTCGGGCGCGGTGTACCCGCCGGAGGAGGTCGAGGCCATCGGCCGCTGGGCGGTCGAGCGTGGCATCTGGGTCGTCACCGACGAGATCTACGAGCATCTCGTCTATGGCGACCATCGGTTCTCGTCCATGCCCGCGCTGGTGCCCGAGCTCGCGGAGAGGTGCGTCGTCGTGAACGGGGTCGCCAAGACCTACGCCATGACCGGCTGGCGGGTGGGTTGGATGATCGGCCCTGCCGACCTCATCAAGGCCGCGACCAACCTCCAGTCCCACGCGACCTCCAACGTCGCCAACGTCTCGCAGCGGGCTGCGCTCGCCGCCGTGGCCGGCGACCTCGATGCCGTGGCGGTGATGCGTGAAGCGTTCGATCGCCGCCGGCAGATCATGCACAAGATGCTCAACGACATCCCCGGCGTCACGTGCATGGAGCCGCAAGGCGCGTTCTACACCTATCCCGACCTGCGCGAGCTGCTCGACCGCGACGTCGCCGGCGAGCACCCGACGACCACGGTGGAGCTTGCCGAGGTGATCCTCGACAAGGCCAAGGTCGCCATCGTTCCCGGCGAGGCGTTCGGCACTCCCGGCTTCGCGAGGCTGTCGTTCGCACTCGGCGATGACGACCTCGCCGAAGGCATCGCGCGCCTCGCCGACCTCCTCGGCGCCGGCTGACCCGGCGAACCGGGCCGCCGGCACTCCCGGGCGAACCGGGCCGTCGAGCGCGCCGCATCCGGCGCGGCCTGCGGCCCGGTTGGGTGGAGCGGGCACCGAATGCGCTCGCCGGAATAGCGTGAGCGCGATGCCTGAGGTGTTGCCCTACGGGTCGTGGCCGTCGCCGATCACAGCGGACCTCGTGGTGGCAGGGTCGGTGTCGTTGGGCGGGCCGCTGTGGCAGCCGGTGCAAGACGATGACGAGATCTCGGGCTGGTTGTGGTGGTCGGAGCTGAGGCCCGACGAGAAGGGGCGGGTGCAGCTCGTCCGGCGGGCGATCGATCGCGAGGCGAACCCGGTCGGTGGCGCGCACGATGTGTTGCCCGACGGGTTGTCGGCCCGGACGCGGGTACACGAGTACGGCGGGGGCGCCTGGTGGCTGGGTGGCGCGCACCATCGCGACACCGCGTTCTTCACGTGCTGGGACGACCAGCGGCTGTACCGGTACACGGTCGGCGATCACGCACCGATCGCCCTGACACCCGAGCCCGTGACCAAGCACGCGTTGCGCTACGCCGACGGCGACCTGACGCCGGACGGCGAGTGGATCGTGTGCGTGCGCGAAACGCACGACGCCGGCTGGCCGCAGGCGCGCAACGAGATCGTGGCGCTGCGAGCGGGCAGACCGAGCGAACCGACCGTCCTCGTCACGGGTCCCGACTTCGTGTCGAACCCCCGCGTCAGTCCCGACGGCCTCAAGCTCTGCTGGATCGAATGGGACCACCCCAACATGCCGTGGGACGAGACACGGTTGGTCGCGGCAGATCTCGCCATCGGTCCCGATGGGCCGGTTCGGCATGACGTCCGAGCTGTCGGGGCCGCGGCCGGCTCGTGGATCCAACCGCGGTGGGCACGAGATGCGATTCGCCTGTGGGTGATCTCTGACGGCAGAGGGACGCAGTGGGACCTGCTCGCCTACGAGGACCGCGACGCTCGTTGGACGTTCGTCGATCGCGCGGCGCACGGCGCCGAGACCGGTGAGCCGCAGTGGGTCTTCGGCCAGTCCGACTACTGCCTGTCGCCGGATGGTTCGGCGATCGCGGTGCTTCACCGTGACGGAAGCGATCGGCTTGCCGGCGTCGAAGCGCCCTTCACCTCGATGACCGGACTTGTCGCCGCCGGTGAGCGCGTTGGCATGATCGCCGCCTCCTTCACCTCCGAACCGGAGATCGTGCTGTTCTCGGCGGAGGAGACGACCGTCGTCCGGCCGGCGCGAGACCTCGGCATCCATCCCTCCCGCTGCTCGGTCCCGCGCCACATCGAGTTCCCGACGACCGACGATGCCACCGCCCACGCCCTCTTCTACCCGCCCCACAACCCCGACTTCGTCGGGCCGGACGGCGAGACGCCGCCGCTGCTCGTGCTCTCGCACGGCGGGCCCACGGGCGCGGCCCGCTCGCAGTTGAACCTTGCCGTGCAGTTCTGGACCAGCCGGGGCGTCGCGGTCGTCGACGTGAACTACCGCGGCTCGACCGGCTACGGCCGCGCCTACCGTGACGCGCTCAAGGGCAAATGGGGCGTCTACGACGTCGACGACTGCATCGCCGCGGCGCGCCATCTCGCCGACCAAGGTGAGGTCGACCCCAACCGGCTCGCCATCAAAGGCGGCAGCGCCGGCGGGTTCACGACACTCGCCGCGCTCACCTTCCATGACGTGTTCGCTGCGGGTTCGAGCCTCTACGGCGTCGCCGACCTCGGCGCACTCGCCCGCGACACGCACAAGTTCGAGTCGCGCTACCTCGACTCGCTCGTCGGGCCGTGGCCCGAAGCCGAGCGCACCTACGACGAACGCTCGCCGATCAACCACACCGACCAGCTCGCGACACCGCTCATCATCTTCCAGGGTCTGGAGGACGAGATCGTTCCGCCGTCGCAAGCCGAGATGATGGTGGAGGCCTTGCGCGCCAAGGGCGTGCCGTTCGCCTACCTCCCGTTCGAGGGCGAGCAGCACGGCTTCCGCCAAGCGGCCAACATCCGGCGCGTGGTCGAGTCCGAGTTGTACTTTTTCGGGCAGATGCTCGGCTTCGAGCCCGCCGGCGAGATCGAGCCGGTGCCGATCGAGCGAGGTTGAGGCCAGATGACCGACTTCACCGGGGACGACAAGGTTGCGTTCGACGAGGCTGCCGAAGAGCAGATGGTGGCGGTCTTGTCCTACCCGTCAGAGCAGGACGCGCGCGAGCGGGCGAAGCTTCTTGTCGAGAACGGCATCGGCGCGGTCATCGAGCGAGGGCTACCACCCGACCATGTCGGTCCGGAGCCGTATGAAGACCCCGTGGCCGATCGCGACACCGACGAGTATGCCGCCAGCTTCGAGCTGCGCGTCATGCGCCATCAGGTCGAGCGCGCGTGCGAGATCCTCGGTGTCGATCCGCCCGAGCTGGCCGAGGCCGAGGGTGAGACGAGCACGGGCGGCGCCCCGCCATGGAAGATGATCCTCATCATCTGGGCGATTGCGATCGTGGTGATACCGCTGGCCGCGTTCTTGCTCACGTACAACCTCCTCAAGTGAGCGCCAGCCCCGAGCGCCAGCCCCGAGCGCCGGCCGCTTCGGGCTGGAAGCGCCGGGCTCCGCTCGGTCAGGATGGCGGGATGGCTCGCATCCTCGTCACGGAGCAGATCGCAGAAGGTGGACTCGACCGGCTCCGCGCCGCCGGGCATGAGGTCGACGTGCGGTTCGCCCCGAGCCCCGAGGCCCTTGTCGACCTCGTGAAGGGGGCCCACGCCCTGATCATCCGGTCGGCGACCGCCGTGACCGCCGACGTGCTCTCGGCGGGCGCCGACCTCATCGTTGTCGGGCGGGCGGGCATCGGCCTCGACAACGTCGACGTCGAAGCGGCGACGGCGAAGGGCGTGATGGTCGTCAACGCACCGCAGTCGAACGTCCTCTCGGCGGCCGAGCACACGATGGGGATGCTCCTCGCCCAAGCGCGCAACATCCCCCAGGCCAACGAGGCGTTGAAGGCGGGCCGGTGGGAGCGCTCCAAGTGGAACGGTGTCGAGCTGTCCGACAAGACCCTCGGCATCGTGGGGCTCGGCCGCATCGGAAAGCTCGTGGCGCAACGGGCGTCGGCATTCGGCATGCGGCTCGCCGCGTTCGATCCCTTCATCTCGGCTGACCGCGCCCGGCAGCTCAACGTCGAGCTGGTCGACCTCGATCGGTTGATGGAGATCTCCGACTTCCTCACCATCCACGCGACCAAGACGCCCGAGACGGTTGGGCTGATCGACGCCGAGCGGCTCGCCAAGGCCAAGCCCGGTCTGCGGGTCATCAACGTCGGTCGCGGTGGCATCGTGGACGAGGACGCGCTCGCCGCCGCCATCACGTCGGGCCAGGTCGGGGGAGCGGCCCTCGACGTGTTCTCCTCCGAACCGATGACCGAGTCACCGCTGTTCGACCTCGACGAGGTCGTGGTGACCCCGCACCTCGGCGCCAGCACCCAGGAGGCACAGGACAAGGCGGGAGACACGATCGCCGAGATGGTCGAGCTCGCCCTGGCCGGCGAGTTCGTGCCGTTCGCGGTCAACGTCAGCGCGGGCGAGGCGTCCGAGACGGTGCGGCCGTTCCTCGGGCTCGCCGAGCGCTTGGGCGCGCTGTTCGCCTCGCTCACGGGCCACACGACGGGCGAGATCGACATCGAGTACCAGGGTCAGATCGCCGGCTACGACACGCGCATCCTCACGCTGTCATTGCTCAAGGGGTTCTTCAGCCGCATCAGCGACGAACCGGTGTCATACGTGAACGCGCCGCAGCTCGCGACCGAGTCGGGCATCGAGGTGCGTGAATCGTCGACGACTGCGGCGCACGACTACGTGAACCTCGTGACTGTACGCAGCGGCGACCATTCGCTCGCGGGCACGCTCGTGGGCTTGAAGGGCGACCCGCGCATCGTGCTCGTCGACGATCACACCGTTGATGCGCCGCCCGCCAAGCACATGCTCATCGTCCGCAACGCAGACACGCCCGGCATGATCGGCGTCGTCGGCTCCATCCTCGGCGCCGCCGGCGTCAACATCGCCGACATGCACGTGGGCCAGTCGCCGGCGGGCGAGTCGGCATTGATGGTGCTGGCGACATCGCAGCCGGTTCCTGTCGGGGTGCAGGACGAGCTGCGCGCCGCCGACGGCGTCCGTTCGGTGGCGGCCGTCGACCTCGCCTGATCACGCATCCCACCAGAGCGCTTGACGGATCGGCGCCAACCTGAGACCATCGTCGGGCCTATGCATCACCTGGCGATCTTCTTCCGCAGCAACTTGGAGCTCCTTCTTACGTAGGGCGAGCGCCCCCATACCGGTGCTCGCCGAACCTCCTGTGCCTCCGGGCCAGGGGGTTTTTTCGTTCCCCAGAGAAAGGCCATCTCATGGCAGAGACAACTGCACAACGACTCGAAGCTGATCGCGTGATCATCTTCGACACGTCCCTGCGCGACGGCGAGCAGTCGCCGGGCATCTCGCTCGACCAGGGCGAGAAGCTCGAGATCGCCGAGCAGTTGGCCAAGCTCGGGGTCGACGTGATCGAGGCCGGCTTCCCCATCGCCAGCCAGGGCGACTTCGAGGGGGTGCAGGCGATCGCCCGGGCGGTCCGCGGCCCGGTCATCTGCGGGCTGTCACGGACCGCTCGGCAAGACGTCGACCGATGCTGGGAGGCGATCCAAGACGCGGAGCGCACGCGCATCCATGTGTTCATCGCGACCAGCGAGATCCACATGAAGAACAAGCTGAGGATGACACCCGAGCAAGTGCGCAGCGAAGCGTCGTCGGCCGTGGCCCACGCTCGCGGCTACACCGACAACGTCGAGTTCTCGCCGGAGGATGCGTCGAGGTCCGACTTCGACTTCATGTGCGAGGTGCTGCAGGCCGCGGTCGACAGCGGCGCGACGACGCTGAACATCCCCGACACCGTGGGCTACGCGATCCCCGAAGAGTTCGGTGCGCGCATCGCCAGCATCCGCGAGAAGGTGAAGGGCGACTACATCATCAGCGCGCACTGCCACAACGACCTCGGTCTCGCGGTGGCCAACTCGCTTGCCGCCATCCAGGCTGGCGCCCGCCAGGTCGAGTGCACGATCAACGGCATCGGCGAGCGAGCGGGCAACGCGGCGATGGAAGAGATCGTGATGACGCTGCAGACCCGGGGCGAGTTCTTCGCCGGCCCGTGGACCGGCATCCACACCGAGGAGCTGGCCAAGACGAGCCGCCTCGTCAGCCGCCTCACCGGCTACCACGTGCAGTACAACAAAGCCGTCGTCGGGCGCAACGCCTTCGCCCACGAAGCCGGCATCCACCAGCACGGCGTGCTGAGCGATCGCGAGACCTACGAGATCATGGACCCGACCGCGGTCGGCCAGGGTGAATCGAAGATCGTGCTCGGCAAGCACAGCGGCCGGCACGCCTTCGCCGACACGTTGAAGAAGATGGGCTACGACATCCACGGCGACGCGCTGAACCAAGCGTTCACGAGGTTCAAGGAGCTCGCGGATCGCAAGGTGAACCTGTCCGAGGAAGACCTCGAGGCGCTCGTCGCGGAAGAGGTCGGCGACACCGTCCGCTACCGCTACCAACTCGTGTCGTGCGACAGCCAGGGCGGCACCAACTCGACACCGACCGCGACCATCGTGCTCGACCTCGACGGCGAGAAGCTCGAAGCGAACGCGCATGGAGACGGCATGGTCGAGGCCGCCTGCAACGCCATCAAGAAGTTGACGGGCGTCGAGGGCCGGCTCACCGACTACGCCGTCACCTCGGTGACCGGCGGTGTCGACGCGCTGGCCGACGTGGCTCTGCGCTTCGAGGTCGACGGCGCGTCGATGCCCGGGCGGGGCCTGTCCACCGACGTCGTCGAGGCCAGCGCCCGAGCGTTCCTCAACGCCATCAACCGCATCGTCCGCGTGAAGGACACCGGCCAAGAGTTGAAGAAGGCCAACCGCCCCGGCTCCCTCGACGGCGTCTGAGGAGCTCGCACCCACGGGCCGTTCAGGAGAACGGGACCCAGCCGAGGGGTTCGAGGGTAGAGAGCTGGCTCACGAGGATGCCGTTGCTCGACAAGGTGTAGAGCTTGTCGACGACGACGACGGCTCGGTCGATGGGCGAGCCGAGCGTGCCGTTGATCGGAGGGACCGGGCACATCGGTGTGCAAGCGCTCGGTGGCGCTGTCGTGGTCGTGCTCGGTGCGCTCGTCGAGGTGGTCGTCGTCGAACTGGTCGGCTCGGGCGCCGTCGTCGATGTCGGCGCCGTCGTCGACGTGGACGTTGTCGACGTGGACACCGTCGAGGTCGAACTGGTCGAGGTCGTCGACGCGCACCGCTCCGGGGGACAGGCGGTGGTTGTGGTCGGAACGGGCTGAGGGTCGCACGGCGCCTTGACGCACCGGCCTGTCGAGGACTCCGTCGTCGCGCATGCCCCGACGGTCGGGCAACCGGGAGTGCCGGCGCCCGCCGCGAGCGGGTTGATCACCGAACCCAGTTCCTTGATGCCGCTCGCATCCACCGTGAACCCGACGGCGCCGACGAAGGCGTTCGGGTTCATGGGGACGGGCGAGCTGCACGGCACCTCGGGCACGCACGGCCCTGGCGCCGGCACCGGGCCGCCGCTGTAGCTCTCGACCGGGATCATCGCCAGCTTGGTCGGGTCCCACCACAAGAACGCCTTGTAGTCGGCCTCGGCGTCGGAGCGAGCGTTCGGCAGAGCGATCTTTTGCAGCAGCTTCGGATCGGCGGGGTTGCCCACGTCGAACAGCGACACTTGCGTGCCGGTAGCGCGGCCGCGATCGGTGGCGTCCTGCCCGACCCCGAGCAGCAACGAGTCACTGATCGGGTGGAGGTAGGCGGAGTAGCCGAGGATCTTCAGCTCGCCGACGATGCGCGGGTTGCGAGGGTCGCTGAGGTCGACGGTGTAGAGCGGGTCGGTCTGCCGGAAGGTCACGACGTAGCCGGTCGAGCCGATGAACCGCACCGACTTGATCTGCTCGCCCCTGCCCATACCGCCGACCTCACCGACCTTCTTGAGCTCGCCGGCTTCCTCGTTGAGCACCGACACGTAGCTCTCCGAGCCGCGGCTCGCCGAGCTCGACACAGGGTCGGTCGTCGCCACCCGCAGGTAGCCGTCGCGGCTCGACATGGCGAAGTCGTTGAGCAGCAGGCCGCGCACCTCGCCCGAGGCGCGGTAGACGGCGGGCCCGGAGCCGGAGATGTCGAACTCGTGGATCGAGGTCGTGATCTCCGGCGGCCTGGACGTCCCGGGCGGCGCAGGCATGGGCTGGGGCGCGGGTACGACGGTGCCCGGCGGCGCCGGGCACGCCGGGTCGCAGGCGACGCCGGCGGCAGCCGTCGGGCGCGTCGGGTCCGCCGGCCTGGACGTCCCGGGCGCCGAGCCGGTCGTGGCACCCGAACTGGCCGAGCCCGTCTCGCCCTCCTCGGGTGGGGGCATCCGGGTGGTGCTCACGAACAGCCGGTCTTTGGTGGCGTACACCTTGTCGGCGTCGGCCTGGATGGCGACCGAGTTGCGGGGGTCGATGCCCTTGCCCGGCTCGACGGTGAGCACGGTGAGCATGCCGAAGCCGCCGAACTGCTGCGGGCGGCTGACGTTCGTGCACTCGACGAGCGGCCGGCGCTCGTTACTGCCCGCCATGCGGTACTGGGGGAACCAGTCGTCTGGCGTCGTCTCGTCGATGATGCGCTTGTTCGCGGCTCTGGCCGCGTCTTGCGCCTTCCTCGACGCCGAGGTCGGCTGGACGAAGTCGAGCGCAGCCGGCGACGATTGGAGGACGATCCGGGCGGTGTTGCCGACGAGGCGAGCGTCCACCACGGTGCCGTCGAAGGTGATCTGGCTGGTCTGGCTCATGTTGGCGAGATCGCTCGCGTCGACCTCGACGAGCTGCGTGCCGACGCTCGCCGCCACGCCGTCGCTCGCGACGTCCTCCTCGATCGTCGGCGCCGGGCGGGCAGAGAAGCCGCCCACCGTGCGGGGAACGCCCTTGGACAGCACGAGGAGCTTGTCGCCAGCAAGCAGCAGTTGCTGCTGGCTGCCCGTTGCCTGGTCGCGCAGCGCGAGGGAGCCCGCCGGTTGCGGCACGCCGTCGACGATGGTGAACGACCGAAGGACGCCGTTGGTCAGGGCAAAGAGCTTCCGGCCGTCGGTCTTGACGAGGTCGGGCTCGTCGACGCCGACCTCCTGCACGTTCGTGCCGCTGTAGGCCGGACTCTGCGATGCCGTGTTCTCCTGTGCCGTCGCGGCATCGCCGGGGTCCGCGGCTCCGCTGCCCGACGCGTTCGCGCTCGGCGACCCGGCAAACGTGGTGCTGGGGTCCGCCGCCCGTGTGCTCATGGCGGGTGCTGGCGCCATCTGAGGCGACGCTTCGGCCCGTTCGAAGCGACCGACCGACCCGCCGTAGCCGGCCAGCCCGTAGGCGGTGACACGTTTGGCCGCCTCGGCCCGGACCGTCTGGAGGACCCCGTCACACGACTCGAACGGCGTGAGGGCCGTGGCAAGCTGCAGGTTCGGCTGCGCGACCCTGCCGGATGGTGCGGATTCGGTGTTCTGGGCCGAGCACGCGGCCGCGAGCATGCCGATCGCCGTCACGGTGGCCAGCGCCAGTCGTCGCTTCATGATCTCCTCCGGTCCGTCAACGTGGTCAACGTGTACGAGGCTTCGACGACCCCGGCCACGGGCCGGTTCCCGAGATCTTGGGCGTGGCCCCGGCCGTTGCCGCGCCGGCCGCGTTGCCCCGGTTTCACCGTGCGTCTATAGTTCGCCCACTCATCGTTGCGGGTCGGTCGTGACCGAGAGTTGGGGCGGAAAGCGTCACCTCGGGGCGGTGGGACCTCGAAAGGAAGTCGGTGATGAAACGACTCGCTCGTCCCCTGGTGTTCGTGGTTGCCGCGGTGCTGGTGATCTCGCTGTTCGAGACCTCGGCTCAGGCAAGCGACCCGCCGCCTCCGCCCACGCTGATCGCGCCCACCGAAGGTGCGACCGTCACGACGAACCCCACGTTCAACTGGTCCAAGCCCGACAACGCGGTCAAGTTCCGCATCCAGATCTCGTCGGTCTCTGACTTCTCGTCGGGAATCCTGGCCGAGTCCGATACACCGAACACTTGGTACACGCCCACCACCGACCTCCCGCAAACCACGCTGTACTGGCGGGTGCTGTCCTACAACGCCGCCAACCACGCGAGTGCCTACAGCGGTTCGGCGAGCTTCACCAAGGTCCCTCCCGACGCCCCCAACGTGACCGGGCCCCCCGATGGCGGCTCGCTCGACTTCCCGAGCCAGCCCGTCACGCTGCGGTGGGATGCGCTCCCCAACACCCAGCGCTACGACATCGAGATCGACGTCGACAACACGTTCAACGCGCCGCTCACCCTGTCGACGAACACGCAGCTCACCGAGTACACGGTCACCACCGCGCTCACCTTCGGCCAGACCTACTGGTGGCACGTGCGGGGCGTGTCCGCGTCCGGCCGGCCGACGCAGTGGTCGTCGCCGCGCGCCTTCGTGCCGACCTGGAACGCCGTGCCGAACCTGACGAGCCCGCCCGACACGCAGACGCCGGCCATCGAGAACGTCGTGCTCCAGTGGGACTGGCTGGCCGGCGCGGCGTCCTACGACGTCGAGGTTGCCAAAGACGTGGCGTTCACCAACAAGGTGCTCACGGTCTCGTCCAAGGCCACGACGTTCGCGCCGAACACCAACTTGAACAACTCGTCGTACTACTGGCGCGTCCGGGGGAAGACCAGCGCGGGGGCCGTGGGCCAATGGTCGGCGACCCGGACGTTCCAGCGGGCGTGGCCGGGGTCTCCGTTCGCGACCGGCACCGATCCGGGGGCGCGGGTCGTGCAGACGGCTCCGGCAAACGGCCAGTCGGTGAAGGTGCCGACGTTCAAGTGGACGCCGTTCCGGCAGGCTTCCTACTACGAGGTGCAGTTCTCGGTCGGCTCGCAGTTCGAGACCGGGGCCTTCGCCTCCTGCGTCACCCGCCGCGTGGAGTTCACCCCGTTCGGCAACTGCCCGGTGAACTTCGACCCCGGCTTCATCTACTACTGGCGGGTCCGCCCGATCGACCAGCCGGGCAACATCAACGGGCTGTTCACCGATACCGACGTGTTCGGCAACTACCCGAGCTTCGTGTGGCTCCCCGACGTGCCGGTGCTCACCGGACCACCGAACAGCACCTCGACCAACGCGCCGCTGCTGAGGTGGAACACCGTCGACGACTTCGGCCGCTACCGCGTCACCGTCAAGCGGGGCAGCTCGACGGTGCTGACCCAAGACACCTACAACACCGCGTTCGTCCCCCAGCTCACCTACGACACCGAGATCCCGGCGAACAACAACTACAGCTGGTACGTCGAGCCGCTGACGGCTAGCGGCCTGACCGCGGCGCCATCACCGACGCGCACCTTCACCCTCACCGCCCCTGGCACCGGCTCCTCGCCCGACCCGCTCACCTCGACCAGCTCGGGTCAGTACGCGCCGGCCATGCTGTGGTCACCGGTCACCGGTGCCACGAAGTACACGGTGCGCATCAACTGGAACACGACGGTGCTCGCCGAGAACCTCACCGTTCCGGGCTTCGTCTATCCCGAGTACCAGATGCAGGCCGGCGACTACGCCTGGTACGTCGAGGCCTTCGACAAAGACGGCGTCCTGCTCGCGACGGGTTCGGTCGGCTTCTTCACGATCACGCAGTTCCAGAGCCCGAACGGTGGCGCGGTCCTGACCGCCCCCGCGCATTGCAGCGATGTCGGCGTGTGCGCCAGCTTGCTCGACACGCCGACGTTCACCTGGAACCGCTGGCCCGGTGCCGGGGGCTACCAGGTCATCCAGGCGGCTGACCCCAACTTCACCAACATCATCCGCACCTACTCGACGAACTTCACCCGCCTCACCCCGCTCGACTCCTACGCGGAGACCCAGGCCGGCCAGGCCACCTACTGGTTCGTGAAGCCCTGCTACGGCACGCCACCCATCCACTGCGGGCCCGGCCCCGAGCTGTTCCCGCCCCCGAACAACCCGCCGATCAACGCGTTCCGCAAGGCGTCGTACCCCGTCACGCTGCTGTCCCCGCCCGATCTCTCGACGCGTGCCGACCAGATCACGTTCACCTGGCAGGACTACCTCACGACGAACACCACGCCACCGTGCTCCCAGCCCGACCCGCCGACGCTCATCTGCCCCAAGCAGGAGGCCCAGACCTACCGGTTCCAGGCATCGCAGCAGGCCGACTTCTCGGTCCTGATCGACAACGTGACCGTCGACCAGACCACCTACACGCCGTACACCGCGACCTACCCGGAGGGGCCCATCTACTGGCGGGTGGCCGCCATCGACGGGTCGGGCAACCAGTTGCAGTGGAGCATCGCGAGACTCGTGAACAAGGTGTCGCCGACCGTCACGCTCACGGCACCCTCACCCGCCCAGTCGCTCACCGAGCTCCCGACGTTCCGGTGGGACCCCCAAGACTTCGCGGCCAAGTACGAGATCGAGGTCTACAAGAACACCGGTCAGCCCTTGGCCTTGGCCAACCGCGTTGTGAACGCGGTGACACCCAACACCGCGTTCACGCCGACGGCGATCCTGGCGCCGAACGCCACCTACGGTTGGCGGGTGCGGCGGCTCGACGGCTCTGACAAGCCTGGCCCGTGGACGGCAGCCGACAACCTCGGCCTGCGGCTGTTCACCTACAACGGAACCCCGATCACGCTCGTCGCCCCGGCCAACAACTTCGCGTTCTTCGACAACAGCGTCTTGTTCACCTGGCAGTCGGTCGCGGGTGCCGCGACCTACCAGTTGCAGACGAGCACGTCGAATGCCTTCCTGACCTACACCGACAACATCAACACCGTCATGAACGCCTACGCGCCCACCCACACGTGGGCCGGCGGCACCTACTACTGGCGGGTGCAGTCAAAAGACGCCAACGGCAACGTGTTGAGCACGAGCGCGGTGCGATCGTTCTCCTTCGGGCTTCCCGGGCCACCGGTGAACGTGACCGCCGTGGCCGGCAACGGTCAGGCCACCGTCACGTGGCAGGCGCCGACCCTGCTGAGCGGCACACCGCCGATCACGAGGTACACGGTCACGTCGTCGCCCACCGGGGCTACTTGTGAGTGGAACACGGGTGATGGTCCGTTGACCTGCCTCGTGTCTGGCCTGCTCAACGGCACGACCTACACGTTCACCGTCAAAGCGACCAACTCGAACGGCACCGGCCCAGCGTCGTCGCCGTCCAACCCGGTGGTGCCGGGCACGGTTCCGACCGCGCCCCGGAACCCGGCCGCGACTGCGGGCGATGCCCAGGCGACGGTGAGCTGGACGGCGCCGACCAACAACGGCGGCACCGCCATCACGAGCTACACCGTCACCAGCACGCCGGGCAACAGGACCTGCACCTGGACCGCCGGGCCGCTGACCTGCACCGTCACCGGCCTGACCAACGGCACGCCTTACACCTTCAAGGTCAAGGCAACCAACGCCACCGGCGTGGGCCCCGAGTCATTGCCGACCGCCAGCGTCACGCCGACGAGCGCGGATTGGTACCATCCGCTTCCTCCGGCCCGCATCCTCGACTCGCGCCCAACCGGTCCCCAGGTCGGTCCCTACGGCACCCCGTGGGGGCCGTCGACGATGCGCTCGGTCCAGGTGACCGGCACCGGCAACGTTCCCGCCGGCGCTGACGCGGTCGTGCTCAACGTGACGGTGACGAGCACCACGGCTGCCTCCTACCTCTCCATCTGGCCCAAAGACCAGCCCCAACCCCTGGTGTCGAGCTTGAACTGGGCGGCGGGCCAGACGATACCGAACGCGGTCACGGTCAAAGTGGGCAACGGCGGCAACGTGTCGGTCTACAACTCGGTCGGTTCGGTCAACGTGATCTTCGACGTGGTCGGCTACTACGACACGAACACCGGTGACGGGTTCACGTCGCAGAGCCCACAGCGCATCCTCGATTCGCGCCCGACCGGTCCGCAGGTCGGTCCCTACGGCACCCCATGGGGTCCGGCGACGACCCGCGACGTCCAGGTGACGAACGTGGGTGGCGTGCCGCCCAACGCCGACGCTGTCGTGCTGAACGTGACCGTCACCAACGCCACGGCCGCCTCCTTCCTCTCGATCTGGCCCGCTGGGCAGCCGCAGCCCGTGCCCCTGGTGTCGAGCTTGAACTGGGTGGCAGGCCAGACGATCCCGAACGCGGTGACGGTGAAGGCCGGCGCGGGGGGCATGGTCTCGGTGTACAACTCGGCTGGGTCGGTGAACGTCATCGTCGACGTCGTCGGCTACTTCACGCCGGGCAGCGGCACGCTGTTCCATCCGATCTCGCCCCAGCGCATCCAGGACTCGCGGTCTTCGGGCCCGCTGTTGAACAAGTGGAGCGGCCCGCAAACGCGCGACCTTCCCGTCGGCGGCGTCTTCGGCATCCCGGCCAACGCCGACTCGGTCCTGTTGAACGTGACGGTCACCGGCGCGACGGCGCCCAGCTTCCTGACCATCTGGCCCGCTTCGGGGCCGCAGCCGAACGCGTCGAGCCTGAACTTCGTGGCCGGGCAGACCATCCCGAACGCGGTGACCGTGAAGTCTGGCACCGCGGCCAAGGTCTCTATCTACAACGTGTCCGGCCAGGTGCACGTGATCGCCGACGCGGGCGGCTACTACCTGTAGTAGCCGGCCCGTCTCGCTGGCGCCCGCCGCGGTTGGCTCAGCCGGCCGTCGACGGGAGCCAGGCGGGGCGCCGGGTCTCGAACTCGGCGATGTCATGCTCACGCTCGAGGGTGATGCCGATGTCGTCCAAGCCGTTGAGGAAGCGGTAGCGGGTCGCGCCGTCGAGTGGGAACTCGACCTCGATGCCGAGCTCGGGCGCGGACACCGTCCGCCGTTCCACGTCGATGGTGATCTCGAGCTCGTGGTTGGCTTCGATCTCCGCCAGCAGCCGCGCCGCGACCTCGGCCGGAACCTGCACCGGGATCACGCCGTTCTTGGTGCAGTTGTTGCGGAAGATGTCGGCGAACCGTTCGGAGATGACGGCGGCGAAGCCGTAGTCCTGGATGGCCCAGACCGCGTGCTCTCGTGAGGACCCGGTGCCGAAGTTGGGGCCGGCCACGAGGATGCTCGCGCTGGCGTAGCGGTCGTCGTTGAGGACGAAGTCGCGGTCGTCGCGCCATTCGGAGAAGAGTCCGGCGCCGAAGCCGGTGCGCTCGACTCGCTTGAGCCAGTCGCTGGGGATGATCTGGTCGGTGTCGACGTCGCTGCGGTTGAGCGGGACGGCCCGGCCGGAGTGCACGCGTACGGGATCCATAGCAGTGGTTCCTTCCTATCAGTCGAGATCGGCCGGATGGGCGAGCCGGCCGGCGATGGCGGTGGCGGCGGCGACGGCGGGGGAGACGAGGTGGGTGCGGCCACCGCGGCCTTGCCGACCCTCGAAGTTGCGGTTGCTGGTGGACGCAGCTCGCTCGCCCGGCGCGAGCTTGTCCGGGTTCATGGCGAGGCACATCGAGCAGCCCGGCTCGCGCCAGTCCATCCCCGCGGCGAGGAAGACCTCGTGCAGCCGTTCGGCCTCGGCCTGCTGCTTCACCTGGTACGACCCGGGCACGACGAGCGTGCGCATCCCGTCGGCGACGGCTCGTCCGGCCACGACTGCGGCGGCTTCCCGCAGGTCTTCGATGCGGGAGTTGGTGCACGAACCGATGAACACGGTGTCGACCTTGATGTCGCGGATCGCCGTGCCGGCCGTCAGCCCCATGTACTCGAGGGCGCGGGCGGCCGACTCGCGCTGGCTGGGGTCGGCGAAGCTCTCCGGATCGGGCACCGTTCCGTCGATGGAGACCACCTGTGACGGGTTGGTGCCCCACGAGACATGCGGGAGGAGGGTGGTGGCGTCGATGTCGACCGCCTTGTCGAACGCCGCGCCGTGGTCGGTGGGCAGCGAGCGCCAGTGGTCGAGCGCCTGCTCCCATGCCGCTCCCTTCGGCGCGTACTTGCGGCCATCGAGGTACGCGAACGTCGTGTCGTCCGGCGCGACCAGACCGGCGCGCGCCCCCGCTTCGATGGACATGTTGCAGACCGTCATCCGCCCTTCCATCGACAGCGAGCGGATGGCCGAGCCCCGGTACTCGATGATCGAGCCGATGCCACCCCCGGTGCCGATGCGGCCGATGATGGCGAGGATGATGTCCTTTGCCGTGACACCAGCGGGCAGATCGCCATCGACGTTGATCGCCATCGTGCCGGGCTTGGTCTGGGGCAGCGTCTGTGTCGCGAGCACGTGCTCGACCTCACTCGTGCCGATGCCGAAGGCGAGGGCGCCGAACGCGCCGTGGGTGGATGTGTGCGAGTCGCCGCAGACGATCGTCATGCCGGGCTGCGTGAGTCCCTGCTCGGGCCCGATCACGTGCACGATGCCCTGGCCCGGCGAGCCCATCGGGTGCTCGGTGATGCCGAACTCGCGGCAATTGGCGCGGAGGACGTCGACTTGCTTGCGCGAGATCGGGTCGGCGATGGGCTGGTCGACGTCGGTGGTCGGCACGTTGTGGTCTTCGGTCGCGACGGTGAGGTCGGGGCGGCGCACGGTTCGCCGGTTCAGCCGTAGCCCGTCGAACGCCTGGGGCGACGTCACCTCGTGGACCAGGTGCAGATCGATGAAGAGCAGCGGGGGATGGTCGGGTTCGCCGCCGGGCACCACGTGCTGGCCCCAGATCTTCTCGCTGAGGGTTCTCGGCTCGGCCATGGTGTCTCTCCGGGGTCGGTGTCTCACGGGGATCGTTGCCCGATTGGGATTGTATCTCACATGATGAGACGCTAGTCTTGTGATATGAGATCCACTGTAAGCGGTGTCGGCGTCCTCGACAAGTCCGTTGCCATTCTCCGTGCCGTCGAAGCCCAGCCCCTCGCGCTGAACGAACTGGTCGAGGCCACACGGATGTCGCGGGCGACGGCACACCGGCTTGCGGTGGCGCTCGAGCACCACGGTCTCGTCCGGCGGGACGACGACGGACGCTTCTGCCTCGGTGTCCGCCTCGTGGCGCTGGGGCAGGCGGCGGCGCGGGCCATCCCCCTCGCCGAGGCCGCCGCTCCGGCGTTGGAAGCGCTCCGGGGCGAGACGGGTGAGAGTGTCCAGCTCTACGTGCGCGAGGGCGAGACTCGGGTCTGCATCGCGGCCCTCGAGTCGCCGCATGGCTTGCGCACGATCGTGCCCTTGGGTGCCGCCCTGCCGCTCGACAAGGGTTCGGCCGGCAAGCTCCTCGTGCCGGGCGCGAGCAGCCCGAAGAAGGGATGGGTCGAGAGCGCGGGCGAGCGCGAGGTCGGCGTCGCCTCGGTGTCCGCGCCGGTACACGACACCAGCGGGGCGGTCGTCGCCGCTGTCAGCGTGTCGGGCCCGATCGAGCGCACCACGCGCCAGCCCGGACGGAAGTACGCAGTTGCCGTGGTGCGAGCGGCCCGCCGCATCGAGCGGGCATCGGCTGATCTCCGCATCGTTGAATCGACCCACGCGTGATCGCTAGCGCTAGCGTCGCCCGCTGAGGCCGGCATGACCGACACCATCGCTGCCATCGACATCGGCACCAACTCGTTCCACCTCGTCGTCGCCCGCCCGGGCGACGGTCATACCTTCGAGGTCGTGGCTCGCGAGAAAGAGATGGTGCGGTTGGGCGCGGGTGCCGGAGGCAGGGCCACCGACCTCAAAGACCTCCAGCCCGATGCCATCGACCGCGGCATCGCGACGCTCGGCCGTTTCCGGCAGATCGCCGAGATCCACGACGCCAAGGTGTACGCGGTCGCGACCAGCGCGGTTCGAGAGGCAGAGAACGCGAACGTGTTCGTCAAGCGGGCACGCAAGGAAGCCGGTGTCGATGTCGACGTGATCACCGGCGTCGAGGAAGCGCGGCTCATCCATCTCGGCGTGCTGCAGGCCGTGCCGGTGTTCGACAAGCGACTGGTTCTGGTCGACATCGGCGGCGGTTCGACCGAGATCCTTGTCGGCGAGAAGGGTGAGGTGCTGGCGTCAGGCAGTCTCAAGGTCGGCGCGCTCCGGCTGCAACGGCGCTTCTTCCGAACCGACCTGGTCCACCCAGCAGCGGTCGACTCGTGCCGGCGCTACGTCCGCGCCGCGCTCGCGCCCATGGCTCGCCCGGTGCGCAAGAAGGGCTTCGACGTCGCGGTTGGTAGCAGCGGGACGATCCAAGCCGTGGCCGGCCTCGTCAACGCGGCGCGGGGCGACGATTCCCCGCGGTCGTTCAACCTGTTCGAGCTCACCCGTGACGAGGTCGATCGTGCGGTGCAGGCGATCGTCGGCGCGGAGACGGTGGCCCTGCGGCGCGAGCTGGTCGGCATCGACCCGTCCCGAGCCGACATCATCCTGCCCGGCGCGCTCATCCTCCAAGAGACCATGCACGAGCTCGGCATGGCGCAGATGACGGTGTCCGACTACGCGTTGCGTGAGGGGGTCATGCTCGACGCGCTGGAACGCGAGCGGGGCAGCGCGCTCCACCACCTGCACGACCTGCGCCGCCGCAGCGTGATCCACCTCGGCGAGCTGATGGACGACGATCCGGTTCACTCGGCGCAATCGGCTCGGCTTGCGCTGAAGCTGTTCGACGAGATCCACGATCTCGGCCTCCACCAGCTCGATGACCAGCACCGCGAGCTGCTCGAAGCGGCGGCGCTGCTCGCCAACGTCGGCCTGTTCGTCTCGCACGACAAGCACCACAAGCACAGCTACTACGTGATCCGGAACTCTGACCACCTCGCTGGGTTCACCGATCACGAGATCGAGGTCATCGCGCTGGTTGCGAGATACCACCGCAAGGGCGAACCAAAGCCGACCCACCCCGAGTTCGACGCGCTCGGCAACGAGCAGCAGAAGGTCGTCCGCATGCTCGCGGGCATCCTCCGGGTCGCGATCGCACTCGACCGTTCACACGCCGGTCTGGTCAAGAAGCTCAAGTGCAAGCTCACCGACGGCGGCAAGCGCGGCCTCGTCATCGACCTCACGCCGGTCGACACCGACGCGGACCTCTCTCTCGAGCGCTACACGGCCGACGACCGCAAGGGTCTGCTGGAAGAGGTGCTCGGCCTCGAGGTCGTCATCGACGAGCGGCAGTGGTGAGCGACATGAGGTCGGCGAGGCGATGCTCAGCCGGCGGCGCGGCTGCGGCGCTCGATGCGCGTCGTCACGCTGTCGCACGCCTCCACCAGCACCGGCACGAAGTTCTGCGGGCGAACGACGCACACGGTGTGATCGCCACGGACCGGGTGTACGGTGGCGCCGGCGATCGACGCCGCGAGCCGGCGCTGCCGGTGTGGGGGCACGACCGCGTCGAACTCGGTCACGACGCACGCGGTGGGGACATCGACACCACCGATCCACTGGTGCGAGCTGAACCGGCCGATCGCCTGGCCGGCTTCGACGATCATGCGCGGGTCGTGGTGGCGCATCTCGTCAGCCGCCCACCGACCCTCGGCGCTGTCCTCGAACTTCTCGAGCAGGACCCGCTCGGTCATCTGCCGCTGGAGCGAACCAGGCGTGAGCCGGGCAGCGATCGCCAGGCTGGCCATGACGCCGAACAACGCCTTCTCGCCCGGACGGCCGGTGAAGTTGCGGGCGGTCGCGCACAGCACCAGGCCGTCGACCCGGTCGCGGTGGCGCCGCCACGTGAGCTGCGCGATCGGCCCACCCATCGAGTAACCAACCGGGATGAACGACTCGATGCCGAGCTCGTCAGCCGCGGCCACCACGTCGTCCGCGCAGTCCTCCAGCCGGAACCGGCGCCGGCTCCGGATGCCGCGCCCGTGGCCGCGATGGTCGATGGTGATGACTCGATAGGAGCCCCCGAGCGCGTGGAAGGCGGGGAACCAGTTGAGCGCCCCGGTCGCGGTCCAGCCGTGGAGGAGGAACAGCGTCGGAGGCTCGGTCGGCTCGCCGGCGTGCACCCGCGACGCGGGAAGCCGGCCCGGCCCTTGCATCTCGTGGATCCATGTCGTTCCGCGGCCGGGTAGCTCGAGCGCCCGCCCGGGCGGCAGCCAGTGCGGGGACTGCACTGGCCGCATGATGACTTCGTCGGTGGGTGTCTGCCTTCCGGTCTCGTGCCCGCCGCGCCGGAGCCGGTTGACGACACGGGCCGATCGCATGGAGAGGGGATTTGGTCCGGCGCTCACCCTCTAACCTTCGATCTCCACGACCTCGACCTTGAGCGACCCTCCCGGCGCCTGGTACTCCCGAACGTCGCCAGCGGCTGCGCCCAGCAGGGCCTCGCCGAGTGGCGAGCCCGGCGAGATCACGTCGACATCGTCGGTGCGCTCTTCGATCGACCCGATCAGGTAGGCCTCGATCTCGTCGTCGCCTTCATAGCGGATGGTGACGATCGAGCCGAGCTGGACGACATCGCCCCCACCCGCCTCGACGATCTCGGCGTTCTCGAGCATGCCTTGGATGTGGCGGATTCGGGCCTCCATGTGGCCCTGCTCGTCCTTGGCCGCGTGGTAGTCGCCGTTCTCGGAGAGATCGCCGAGCTCGCGAGCCGCCTGGATCTTGCGAGCGATGTCGGTCCGGCCATGGGTCGTGAGCTCTTCCAGCTCGTCTTTCAGCCGGTCGTAGGCCGCTTGAGAGAGGTGGTGCGTCTGTGCCACGCCGGGCATCGTACCCCCGCGCCCCGCCCATCTCCGAGCACGAGTGTCAGCCCGCCTCTGTGGCGCCAGGTTGACGATTCGGTGGTCAACGACCACACTGGTCGGGATGTCTCTGGCCAGTTCCGTCGTGATCATCATCACCTAGCGCACATTGTTCGCAGTGTGCGCTGGCAGCCGTCCACCCCGGTGGGCGGTTTTCTCGTTCTAGGGATCGTTTTCAGAGAGGTTTGGAGAGAACTTGAGTCATCGAATCGGAGTGATCGGCGGCGACGGGATCGGTCCCGAGGTGATCGCCGAGGCCCTCAAGGTCATCGCCGCGGCCGGCGTGCAGCTCGACACGGTCGACTACGACCTCGGCGGCGCCCGCTACTTGAACGACGGCGTCGTGCTCACCGACGAGATCGTCGACGAGTGGCGCGGCCTCGATGCCCTGTTGCTCGGCGCCGTCGGCACGCCCGACGTCCCGCCCGGTGTCATCGAGCGCGGCCTGCTCCTCAAGATGCGGTTCGATCTCGACCTCTACGTCAACCAGCGGCCGTTCGTGGATCCCGACGGCAAGCACGATTTCGTCGTCATACGTGAGAACACCGAAGGTACCTATGCCGGCGAGGGCGGTTTCCTCCGCAAGAACACGCCGCACGAGATCGCAACCCAGGGCTCGGTCAACACAAGGTTCGGTGTCGAGAGGTGCGTTCGGTACGCGTTCGATCTGGCGCAGTCACGATCCAAGAAGCACCTCACGCTCGTGCACAAGACCAACGTGCTGACCTTCGCCGGGAAGTTGCTTCGTCGAGAGCCCGCAGCGCTACGACGTGATCGTCACCGACAACCTCTTCGGCGACATCCTCACCGACCTCGGCGGGGCGGTGTCGGGCGGCATCGGCTTCGCGTCGTCCGGCAACCTCAACCCCGATCGCACCGGGCCGTCGATGTTCGAACCGGTGCATGGGTCGGCCCCCGACATCGCCGGCCAGCAGAAGGCCAACCCGATCGCGGCGATACTGAGCGCGGCGATGATGCTCGACTTCCTGGGGGACACTGCCGCCGCCGCCCGCGTCCGCAAGGCGTGTGCCGATCTCCAGGCGCTCGGCGGTCCGTCATCTGACCAGTCCACACAGCAGCTAGGCGACGCGGTCGCCGCGAGAGTCTGAAAGGCGACAGCAAGATGCCGATCACACCGACCGAGCAGATCTGGATGAACGGTGAGTTCGTGCCGTGGGCCGACGCGAAGGTGCACATCCTCACGCACACGTTGCACTACGGCATGGGCGTGTTCGAGGGCGTGCGTGCCTATGAGACCGATGACGGCCCTGCGGTCTTCCGCCTCACCGACCACATGGTGCGCCTCAACAACTCGGCCAGGATGATGATGATGGAGCTTCCCTACTCCGTCGAACAGCTCATCCAGGCGGTGAAAGACACCGTGCGCCGAACCGGCCTGCCCAGTTGCTACATCCGGCCGATCGCCTACTTCGGCTACGGCGAGATGGGGCTCAACACCATCCCGTGCGAGGTCGACGTGGCCATCGCCTGCTGGCCGTGGGGCGCGTACCTCGGCGACGACGCGGCGACCAAGGGCGTGCGCATGAAGGTCTCGTCGTGGACCCGTCACGACCACAACACCATGCCGCCGTCGTCGAAGACCACCGGCAACTACGTGAACTCCTCGTTGGCGAAGGTCGAAGCGCTCAAGGCCGGCTACGACGAAGCGGTCATGCTCAGCCCCCACGGCTGGGTCAGCGAGTGCACGGGAGAGAACATCTTCGTGGCTCGCGGCGGCAAGCTGATCACCCCGCCCACCTCTGCGGGCGCCCTCGAAGGCATCACCCAGGACTCGGTGACGACGATCGCCCGTGATCTCGGCTTCGAGACCACGGTCGACAACCTCGCCCGGACCGACCTCTACATCGCGGACGAGATGTTCGTCTGTGGCACCGCCGCCGAGGTCAGCGCTGTCAACTCGGTCGACGATCGGCAGATTCCGTGCCCCGGGCCGATGACCAGAGCCATCGCCGGCGAGTACGGCAAGGCGGTCCGGGGGCAGGTCGACAAGTACAAGGACTGGGTCGAGCACGTGAGCTAGTGCATCGCTCGACCGGAGCGAGAAGAGAGACACATGAGCATCGCTGAACCTGTGAAAGCGGTAGGAACCGACAGTCCGCCCCGACTCCCTGATGCGGTCGAGGTGTTCGACACGACGTTGCGCGACGGGTCGCAACTCGAAGGCATCAGCCTGACCGTCGACGACAAGCTGCGCATCGCCGAGCAACTCGACCACCTCGGCCTGCACTACATCGAGGGCGGCTACCCCGGCGCCAACCCGAAGGACGAGGAGTTCTTCGCCCGCGTGCCATCCGAGCTCACGCTGCACAACTCGACGATGGTGGCGTTCGGCTCCACCCGGCGGCCGAAGGGCAAGGTGGACGACGACCCGACGCTCCGCAACCTGGTGAAAGCCAACACGTCGGTCGCGTGCATCGTCGGCAAGTGCTGGGATTACCACGTCACCGAAGCCCTGCGCGTCGATCTCGACGAAGGCGTCGCCATGGTGCGCGACTCGGTCGAGTTCCTCCGGCACGCGGGGTTGCGTGTCTTCTACGACGCGGAGCACGCCTTCGACGGTTACAAGGCGAATCCCGAGTTCTCGCTCCGCGTGCTCGAAGCCGCGGCCCACGCGGGCGCCGAGGTGTTGGTGCTGTGCGACACGAATGGCGGTTCGTTGCCGGCTGACGTCGAGCGCATCGTGAGCGAGATCTACGACTACCTCGGTGGCGAGGTCGTGCTCGGCATCCACGTACACGACGACACCGGCTGCGCGGTGGCGAACACCATCGCCGGCGTGCGCGGCGGTGCGAGGCAGGTGCAGGGCACGATCAACGGCATCGGCGAGCGCACCGGCAACGCCAACCTCACGACGATCATCCCCGACCTCACGTTGAAGATGGGGGTGGCGACCATCCCGCCCGGGCACCTCGAACGGCTCACGGCCGTGAGCCATCACATCGCCGAGCTCGTCAACGTGAACCTCAACCCGCAAGCCGCCTTCGTCGGCCAGTCCGCGTTCGCGCACAAGGCCGGTCTGCATGTCAGCGCCATCGCTCGCCGGCCCGATGCCTACGAGCACATCGACCCCGATCTCGTCGGCAACGGCCGCAAGTTCGTCGTGTCCGAGCTCGCGGGCAAGACCACGCTCGAGATGAAGGCGAAGGAGATCGGCCTCGACCTCGATGGCAGAGAGCTCACCGATGTCGTCACCCGGCTCAAAGAGCTCGAGCACAAAGGCTATCACTTCGAAGCGGCCGACGGCTCGCTCGAGCTGTTGATGCGCCGGGCCACCGGCTGGGAGCCCGACTTCTTCAAGATCCTGCAGTACCGCGTGATGGTCGACGGCCGGGCCGGCGCCAACCCGACCGGCATGCTCGATCTGGAGGACGTCTTCGCGGAAGCCACGATCAAGCTCGAGATCAAGGGCGAGCGGGTCATCACCGCGGCCGAAGGGAATGGTCCCGTCGATGCCCTGAACGCGGCCATGCGCAAGGCCATCGGGTCGACCTACCCCGCGCTCGACCTCGTGCACCTCACCGACTTCAAGGTCCGCATCCTCGACACGGGCAAGGGCACCGGTGCCGTGACGCGCGTGCTGCTCGACTCCACCAACGGCGAGCGCAGCTGGTCCACCATCGGTGTGTCGGACAACATGATCGAAGCGTCGTGGGAGGCCCTGCTCGACTCCCTCGTCTACGGCCTGCTCCACACGAACCCCTGATCGCGCCTGGTGCTCACGACGGAGTCGCCCGCCTGAGAAACTGGCGATCCACCCAACCGGAACGGGTCGCCGAACGTGTGAGGGGCGTCATGGAACCGGGCTCACCCGAGCTTCCCGAGGAGGACTACCCGCTCTCCTCGCCAGAACCACAACTGGAGTTCGAGTTGTTCTTCCGCCGCGCGTACCCGCAACTCGTCCAGGGCCTCAGCGTCTCGTGGGGTCCCGAGGTCGCCGCCGACGTGGTGCAGGAGGCGTTCATCCGCGCCCATCGAAGGTGGAAGAAGATCTCGCAGTACGACGATCCGAAGGCATGGGTTCGGCGCGTCGCCGTGAACCTGCTGGTCGACGACCACCGCCGCCGTCGCTACGAACGGCGGGCGATGGCGCTGAACGGTTCGGCGTGGGTTCCGTCCCCGGAGGACGGCTACGCGCCGGATGTGGCGGCCGCGGTCGCTTCACTGCCCGAGCGGCAACGTCTGATCGTCGGCCTCTACTACCTGCTCGACCTACCGGTCGCCGAGGTGGCCGTGCTGACCAGGCTCGCGGAAGGAACGGTCAAGTCAGCGCTCCACGACGCACGCAAGGTCCTCAAGACGCGCCTGCAGGTGATCAACGATGAGTGACGACGACATGCCCGCGAACGGGCCCGATCCCGCAAGCGCCGACGAGCCGACGCAGGCGCACGACCCGATCTCCGCTCCGAGCGACTCCGAACCGGACTCCGAAGAGCTCGCGTTGAGCGCACTCGCCGCGGGCTTCGGCGGCGAGCCTCCGGTTGCGCGGAGCGACGAGCCCGACCTCGACGGCGACGCGGCAACTGTGCGGTCATTGCTGGCCGACGGTGTTCCGGCGGGCAAGAGTATCGACACCGAGCTGGCCCTGGCCCGGGTCATCTCGTCGTCTCGCAAGCGAACCGGGCGCGACCGCGTCACGATCGCCGCCGTTGCGGCCGCCGCGTTGTTGCTGGTCGTCTTCGTGGCGGCTTGGGATCGATCCGGCCCGTCCAGCGATCTGGAGACGGCCGGCCGCCGGGCGCCTGGGTCGACGCCTGCGCCAGGTTCGAGCCTCGGCGTCTTGTACTCCGGCGATCCTGGCGACGGCTCGGTGCCCCAGCCGGGAACGACCGGGGGTGAGGCTGCCCCGGATGTCCCGAACGTGACGACCCCGCCCGCTCGGTCCACGACCTCGACTGGCAACGCCGGTGCCAACCCGAGCGTGCCCGCGTCGAACGATCCGGTGCTGCAGGTCAACATCTCCGCCGATTCCGCCTCCGTCAACGTGGGCGACCGGGCCTGGTTCACCGTGCAGGTGAACAACTCGGGCGGCGATGGATGGTACGAGGGCAACGACTGCGGTAAGGGCCGCATCAAGGTGACCTTGACCCCGATCGTGCCGAGCGGCGGCTCTCCCGCCGAGTGGTCCGGCGAGGCGTCGACGCTCGCGGCTGCCGCGGCCCAAGGGGGTGGGAGCATGACGATCGGAGCCGTCGCCGGCGGGACGAGCATCGGCGAGCTCAGCGTCCGACGCACGTGTCCGGCCATCTCTCTGCCCAAGAAGTTCGGCGCCGGCGAGACGATCTCCGAGCGGGTGGCTGTCGACCTCGCGCCCGCGCCCGGGTCGACGCTCGCTGGGACCTACGCGGCGACAGCCGAGTTCCGCGCAAATGGCAGCGACTCGGGCGCAGCTCCCTTCAACGTCGTCACGGCCACCGATCGCACGACGTTCAGCGTGACGGGTGATGCGCCGGCGCTTCCCGATGCATCAGCGCTCCAGTCGGTTGCGACGAACGCAGCGGTTGCCGGTTGGGTCGGCGCACAGCCCAAGCCCATCGGTTTGCAGTCCCGCTACTACCGGGGCGCGTGGGAGATCCTCCTCTCGCCTGTGCAGGCGTCGCAGAGCTCCGAGATCCTGCGCATCCGCCTGACGAGCACAGGCGCGGTGACCGACGTCCGTGCGGTACGCAACGTCAGCGCCACCTCCGACGACCCCGGTGCGACCGCGCCTGTCGTCGGCGAGCGCAAGCTCTTTCCCTGAACCAGTACAAGATATCTCTGGACGCTCGTACACAGGTTCGACTACGCTGCCCCCACCTGCCCACCGGCGACCTCCCTCGCCAGTCTTCCCCGGCCGCAGGCAACCGATCCATCCGATTGCTTGACCCGCTCCCGCCGGAGGTTGACCATGGCGTTGCACGAACCCATCCGCAGCTCGATCTACCTCAAGTTCGAAGAGCTGCTCGGCACCGACGAGGCCGCCGCCCTGATGCAGCAGTTCCCGACCTACGACGTGTCCGACGTCGTCACCAGCGAGGTGCTCGACGTCAGGCTTCGCGAGACCGAGCACAAGTCCCGTGCCGACATCGCCGAAGTCCGCAGCGAGATCGCGGACGTCCGCGCCGAGATCGCCGACGTCCGCACCGAGATCGCCACCCTCGAAGGCCGCCTCGATGCGCGGATGGCCGCGTTCGAGACGAAGCTGGCCGACCTGCCCGACATCATCACGAGGCAGCTGCTCTTTTGGATCTTCCCCCTGTTCCTCACCAGCATCGGCCTCGCGCTGGCCGTCACTCGCCTCGGCCGCTGAGCGCACTGCGCGCTGCGGTTGCTCGTACCGCGCGCCGGCCACGTAGGCTGAGCGGGCTATGGCTGCGCCCGAACACGTTCCCAGCACCGTTGCCGAGCAACCCCGCATCTACCAGTCGCCGCCGCGCCGGCCCGATCCGTGGGTGAACGATCGACCGGGTGACTTCGACGGGCCCCAGCCGGTTGGTCCCGGGCTCGGCGCTCCGGGTCCTGATCAGGGCTACGCGCTCAAGCTCGCCCGCCGGTACGAAGGCCAGTTGTCGCTCGCGGCCGGCGAGCACGAAGCCGACGCCATCTCCGGCGCGATGGCCGTCGCCATGAAGCGGGCGTCGCTGTTCGGCCGGGCACCCATGATCCACGACCTGACGCTGGCCTTTGCCGTGTGGGGCTACCTCGGCGAAGGCGACGCCGAGCTCGTCGCGCTCCGCACGCGCATGTTCGAAGAGGTCCACCACCCCCACCACTACCTCGAGCGCCGAGCGATCGCCGACGCCGTTCCCGAACAGGCGCTGCGCATGACGCCCGCCCAGGTTCGCCTGCAGATGGCGACCGACTGGCGGCCGCTCATCTCTGTCGACATCGCGACGGGCGTCGAAGCGCCGATCATCGCGGGCGAGCCCGAGCCGGTTCCTTTCGCCGCGGCACCGCCGCCGATGCTGGTAGCCGACGCTGCCGTCGTCGAGGACATCGAGATCGAAGCCACCGTGATCGAGCCCGCCGCGGTGCAACCAGTCCTCGACGCGCCGCAGCTTCCGGTCCGGGGCCCCGAGCCGGCCGTCGCGAGCGGGCCGACCTCACCCGACCGCGCCGGGACCGCCGACGACGTCACCGTCGAACGCCAGCCTGAGCCGCTTGTCGAGCCCGAGCCGATCGTCGAGCCCGAGCCGATCGTCGAGCCCGAGCCCGAGCCGGTCGCCAAGGCGCTGGGTCCCGAGCAATCGCCGCCGCCCCAACAACCGCCGCCGCCCCAGAGCGACACGCCGCCGGCGAAGCGCAAGCCGGTCAAGCCGGTGCCGCTCGACCCCGAAGAGGTGGCGCGGTTGGCTCGCCAGGCGAGGGTCGCGTTCCAGAAGCAGTCGCATCACCCGAAGCCCCCAGAAGGGGCCTGACGCTTCGCTGCGCCGTCGTTGTCGGCTGGTAGGCGACGGCTAGGCGGTGATCTCGATGGGTGTGCCGGCGGGGAGGCTGTTGTACAGCTTGATGTCCACCTCGTTCGGCATCCGGACACAGCCGTTCGACGCTTGCGTGCCGAGGAGCTGCGGCTGGTTCGTGCCGTGAAACGCGATGACCGGCAGCCCGTTGTCGAACTGGTCGAGGTCTTCGCTGTAGCCGTTGGTGGAGAGGATCCACGGGCCGTAGACGCCATTGGGGTTTTCGGATTGGATCTTCTCGTTCAGGTAGAACTTGCCGAGCGGTGTCTTGCTCGAGTTCAGCCCGATGACGACGGTGGTCTCGGCGAACAGCTCGTTGCCGTTGAACACCTTCAGGTAGCGAGCGGCGAGGTTCAGCTCCATCCGGTAGGCCGTCTTGCTGAGCGTGACGTCGGAGGCCTTGATCCAGCCCGTCTGCCCGTTGGGGCGCGCCGGGACCATCACCCGCAGGTAGTCGCCGCCGCCCTCCAACACGACGAACACCAGCGGGTTCTTGAAGTAGGTGGGGTTGTCGAACGCGTAGCCCGTGGCGGTCTTGCGGACGCCGGCTGACGCGAACCCGTCGCGGGGGATGGGCGGAAGGGCACCGGTCTTCGCTGCCACCGGCTGGGCTGTCGGGTCGCCCGGCTTCGTGGTGAAGACCTGCACCTCGGGGACCTTGGCGGTGGCGATCTGGGTCTCGGTCGCGGTCGGCGGCGTGAGATCGGCAGTGGTGGAGGGAGCGTTGGCCATCGCCAACTCCTCGACCTTGGGCGGGCTGAGCTGCCCGGCCGAGAACCGGAAGTTGTCGCCGCTCGACACGCGGCCGCAGCCGGCGGCTACCAGCACCAAGATGAGCAAGGACGCGATCAAGCGGTGGGGAGAGCGCAACATCGTTCCGCAAGAGTAGGTCGTGAAGCCGCAGCCGCCAAGGCATGCCGGTCGCAGGAGAGCCTTTGCCGGGTCGGTCCTGGTCGGGTGTTGTCGGTTCGCCTGGAGGCTGCGCAGCCCTCGCGCCAATAGGATGGTCCGCTCATGGTTGCTGCCCGTGGATCTGCCATCCGAGCTCGTTTCGCTCCCTCACCCACCGGCCACCTGCACATCGGTTCGGCGCGGACTGCGTTGTTCAACTGGCTGCTTGCCCGGCACGAGGGCGGCAAGATGCTGCTGCGCGTGGAAGACACCGATGCCGAGCGCTCCACCCGAGAGTTCGTCGATCTCATCTTCTCGACGCTCGAATGGCTCGGGCTCGACTACGACGGCGAGCCGGTGTTCCAATCCCGGAACGCCGAACGCCACATCGAGGCGGTCCAACAACTGGTCGCTTTCGGCCATGCCTATTGCTGCGACTGCACGCGCGAGGAGGTCGATGGCCGGGCCGCGGCGCGCGGTGGCCCTCCCGGCTACGACGGCCATTGCCGTGATCGCGATGTGCAGCCGGGCCCGAACACCGTCGTTCGATTCCGCACACCGGACGAAGGCATGACCGTCGTCCACGACATCATTCGGGGCGACGTCTCCTTTCCCAACGAGACGCTCGAGGACTTCGTCATCGTCCGCTCGACCGGTGCTCCCATGTTCCTCGTCGCCAACGCCGTGGACGACCTCGACATGGGCATCACGCACATCTTGCGGGGAGAGGACCTGCTGTCCTCCACGCCAAAGGCGCTGTTGTTGCGGACCGCGCTCGGCTCACCGGGTGACGACCTGGCGTTCGCCCATCTGCCGCTGATCGTCAACCAGCAGGGCAAGAAGTTCTCCAAGCGCGACGGTGCGGTCGCGGTGGACGACTATCGGTCTCGGGGCTACCTTCCGGACGCGTTCGTCAACTACCTGGCGACGCTCGGGTGGGGCGCACCCGACGGCGTCGAGCTCCGGCCGACGAGCGAGATCGTCGAGCTGTTCGATGTGGCGAGCATCAGCAAGTCGCCGGCGCAGTTCGACCTCAAGAAGCTGCGCAACTTCAACGGAGACTACATCCGGCGATTGCCGCTCGACGAGTACAAGGCGCTCACGCGGCCCTATCTCGACGACGTCTTCGACGCCATGGCGCCCCTGCTGCAGGAGCGGGTGAAAGCGCTGACCGAAGGTCCGGCGATGATCGACTTCCTCTTCACCGATGACGGCGAGCTCGCGTTCGACGACAAGTCGTGGACCAAGGTGATGGTCAACGGCAAAGACCTCGCAGTCGCGATGCTCGACATCGCCATCGACGGGTTCGAGACGCTCGCGCCGTGGACTGCCGAGGCCGTCAACGATGTGGTCATCGGCTACGCCGATGACCACGAGATCCCCCGTGGCAAGGCGCAGGCCCCGGTCCGGGTCGCGATCACGGGGAGGTCGGTCGGTCCTCCCTTGTGGGAGGCGATCGAGCTGCTCGGCCGCGAGCGAACGCTTGCCCGGTTGCGGCGGGTCCGCGAGCGCATTTCCTGACCCAACGCGCCAGCTTCCGGTCAGGGGCTGCAACAATCGGAGCGTGGGCAACACCACGACCCTCGCGAGCGGCAGTGCGGGCGCCGGGGCGACCGGCGTCTCCTCGCGCTCGACCGTCTCTCACCCCCGAAGGCGGCGAGGGCGGCGAGCCTTCGTGTGGTCTGCGGTCGCGGTTCTGGGTCTCGCCGTTGCCTACCTCGCTTTCACGTTCTTCCAGGTGTGGTCGGCGAGTCGGTCCGATGACCGTCGTCGCGCTGACGCCATCGTCGTGTTGGGTGCTGCCCAGTACAACGGCAGACCGTCGCCGGTGTTGCAGGCGCGGCTCGATCACGCAGTCGAGCTCTACAAGCAGGGGGTGGCGAAGACCGTCGTGGTCGCCGGGGGCAAGCAGGCCGGCGACCGCACGACCGAGGGCAAGGTCGGCTACGACTACCTCCGCGCCAAGGGGGTTCCCGACAACGCGTTGAAGGTCGAGGTGGGCGGCACCGACACCTACGAGGAGCTCTCTGCCACCGCGCTCATCTTGGACAACGCCAAGCTCGGCAACGAGGTCGTGCTCGTGACCGACGGGTATCACGCGTACCGCGCGGCGTCGATCGCCGGCGAGGTCGGCTTGGCACCGCACGTGTCCCCGACGGACACCGACACGTCGTTCGGTTCGTTGGTCCGCGAGGCCGGTGCGGTTGCCGCCGGTCGCATCATCGGCTTCCGGCGCTTGCGGTCAGTCGTCTGATCGCTGAGCACCCGACCGCGGCTCCTGCCGATGCCCCCTGAAAGTGACGTTGGTTGCCGACCAGGTCGATGGCTACGATCTGTGCGCCCTTCGGGGGTGGTGTAATAGGTAACACAGGTGGTTCTGGTCCATCTATTGGGGGTTCGAGTCCTCCCCCCCGAGCAACCACTCGACTTGGGCCGGCCAGTGCGCTGAATAGGGAGCGCTCGCCGGCCCAACTCGCGCCTCCGGTTCGCTCTTGGGACCGTTCGCCCCCGTCGCCTAAGATGCCCGGGCTGGCAACAGGGGTTCACCGCCGCTGTGCCATCCCCGGCCCCCATCGTCTAGCGGCCTAGGACACCACCCTCTCAAGGTGGCGGCACGGGTTCGAATCCCGTTGGGGGTGCTCATTTCTGCAGCTCAGGCAGAGTCCGTGTAGTACCATCTAGAAATTAGAATGGTCCTTGACCCCCTACCTCGTCAAAGCTTGGCCCAGTCAATGTTCCGCCCAGGGTCGACGACGTCGAACAGACAGCGCGCGGTGGGCGGACACTCAGGCCCGCCGGATCAGCTCGGTCTTGTAGATCCTGTTGATCGATTCGGCGAGAACGTTGTCATAGGAGCCACCGACTGAGCGATCAAACGTTGCTCGCCGAGCTCGCTTTCACGTCGCGGCGGCCGGTGCTTGCCGCGGGGTCGAGGGCTGGCCAGCGCTGGCAAGCAGACCGGCGAGCTGCACAGCAACGGCCCGGGGTGAACAACGGCGCGGGTCGATCGAAGCTTGTAGCGCCACACCGTTTGCCAACGCGATGAACAGGGTCGCCATGGCTTCGGGGTCGGTCCACGAGGGGGCGAAGCCGTCGGCTACGAGCGCCTCGATCTGGAGGCGCAGCCGCTTCTGCACTGAGCGGATGAGCTTCCGGGCGGAGTTCGCGAACGGGCCTGGACGGCTGGCGAGGAGCAGAGCTTCGAGGTAGACGGGAGCGTCCTTTCGGTTGGCTTCGAAGTCGGTCGTCAACGCCTCGATCGCCGTCACTGTTGTCGTTATGGGGTCGCCGCCGCTGGTAAGCAACTCGAGGGTCGGACTGAGACGGCGGTGCAACTCCTCGAAGAGCGCCGCTGCGAGCAGCTCGTCCTTTGAACCGAAGTGGTAGGTGATCGCGGCCAGGTTGACGCCAGCGGCTGCGGTGATGTCGCGCGATGTCGATGCCAGCCCGTGCTCGCGCACGGTCGCTCGCGCCGCGGCGAGGAGACGCTCGCGGGTGTCGGTCTGCCGCATCTTCTTCGACCGACGCGACGTGACCTCAGGTTCGTCGTTGCGATGGGAGTCGGGGTCGGTGTTTTCATGGCGCAGGGTTCGCGCGTGCCCGGTATCGCGACACCTCTGGCGGCGGTAGCGATCAGCGCAGCGGTCTGCGGGCCGGCGCTCAGCGCGTTCGCGGTCCGGCGGTCCTGCCCTCACTTGCTCGTCGCGTGTGGAGTCTCGCTCGTCCCTCGAGTTGTGTGGTCGTTCTCACCGCTGTTCTTTCCGTTACTGGCACCGGCCGCGGTGTTCATCTGGCGTGGACAAGAGCACTGCCGTGCCGGCCACTCCAAGATCCGGCATCGGGTTGGAGCGTGGTGATCGTCGTATTCGGCGTTTGGTCCGTTGTCGCGTTGTTCGTGACGACCGATCCGGTCACCTTCCCAATCGCCGGAGGGTATGGGTAGGACAGCAACATCATCGCCCCGCACGAATCGTTGCTGAGCCTCACCCTGACCCTCGCCGGAACGTTGTTCGCCTGGCGAACAGCCAGCATTCCAGCGAAAAGAGTCGAAGTACCCGACGCACCCGTGAGGTCGCGATGAAGCCGCAGACAGTCGAGACTGGCTTCGTCGACGGCTCAGCTCGCCAACGCCCGGCGTCCGGGATCGATGCTGTCGGCCCGCCTCGCGCGCTGAACAACGGTCCGTCACTAGCGCAGGAGACATCGGTCGTGCCTCACCGAGGGTTCGTTGCTTCGACGGGCAAGACGATTCTCCGTGAGGTGTTCGCCCACTATGGCGTCGAGGCTCCAAGCAGTTGTGGCGGCGCGCCTCTCGCGGATGTCCCGCGCCTGATCCAGGGGAGTGGCGGCGCTCGGGCTCCTTCCGCAGCCATCGCCTCTCCCAGACGAGGGGCACCACCTACTTCGGGGAGGCGGTCTTGAGTCCCAGGGAGTTCGCGGCGTCGATCATGCGCCGGTCGTAGGTGACGACGTGACGAAGCTCCGAGCCGAACTGGCGGGCGCTGGCGAGATGTATGGCGTCGAGAGATCGCAGCTCGACTGGTTGCAGCTCGCCAGCGGCGCGGAGGATTCGGTCGCCGATCCGCACGAGGTCGAGGCGTCCGAGCACGTCGTGACCTCGCTGGACGGCCGGTTCGCCCATGGGGAGCAGGGCCCGAATGACCTCGGTGCGAGCCAGCGCGCTCGACACGACCGGGCGCCGCCGACGCAGGTGCGCCCGGAGCGCCGCCGACTCGGGTTCGCGCACGACGAGCTTCACGATCGCGGATGAGTCGAGGTACGTGACCTTCTCAGCGCTCATCGGCTCGCAGGCGCGCCAGCACCGATGATGGCGACTCTTGGCCGCGTTCGAGCCGGAGGGGCTCGGCGAGATCGTCGAACGGCGCCTCGGCCGGGACGAGATCGCCCGACACGCGCATCCGTCCCGTCGGGCCGGGATCGGGGAGTGGCGCCAACACCGCGACGGGTCGACCCCGATCGGTGATCTCGACCGTTTCGCCGGCTTCGACCCTTCGGATCAGGTCGCTCGCATGTTGCCGCAGCTCTCGAATCCCGACGGAAGTCATGTGCTACATATAGCACATCACCATGGGCGTCTTGACCCCCATTTGTCCCCCTACTTTCGGCCGCGGTGACGTGCGGCCCCGCGCGACCGCATCGCGTCGCCATGAACGCCCTGCTCAGCGGCCGTGAGAGCAATTGCCTCCACGCTCTCAAGGTGGCGGCACGGGTTCGAATCCCGTTGGGGGTGCTCATTGCTGCAGGTCAGCTGAGGTGGCGCGTGACGGTTTTGCCGGCCTGCTTCCAGGTGAGTTGCCAGTACGGGCCGTGCCGCTTTGTGGGATCCGCGCACCGACAGTTCGGGTTCCATGAGCTCCTTACACCCCCGTGCCTTTGGTTGGCACGTTGGCCCCGAGTGTCTCCACCACGGCATCGACGCCGACCTCGACCACCGTCCGCCGTGCCAGTTCGAGGGCTGCGTTGTCGCTGTCGAGCACCGCCGCGGTCACGTCCTGTCCGCGTGACCCGACAATTGACAGTGCCTCGCGCACATCGGCCGTGCCGCTTCGCATGCCAGGCTCGCCCACTGACCATCACCGCTGTCCTCCGCCAGGAGCGCAGCCCGGACGGCTCGACGGCTTCGGATCCCCCGACTGTCCATGTAGTGGATGAAGGCCTGGCCGGCCGGCCCATCTATGCGTTCGCCGCCCGGAAGGTAGCCAAGGGGGCCATAGAGCGGATGCAGGGCAGCGGCCGACGGGATCGTCCTCCGCCATGCCCCCATCACGGGACTCAACCCGTACACCATCCCGCTGATCGTGGTGTCCTCTACGTCACGTGACGGCTGGACCTCAGCGGCTCGATCAAGGATTGCTCGCGAGTGCGCGGACCATTCACCCGCCCCATCGGGCCGGCCTCCAAGCCGAGATCGACCAGCGGGATCTGCTTGATCCCGTCTCAGGATGTAGCTGGGTTACACGCTCGATGGAACCGATCTCGGCTCGCGAATAGCGGCGCTGGCCGCCGGCAGATCTCGCGGGTTGGACCACTCCTTCGGTGTCCAGCCGGCGCAGGAACGCCTGCTGGAACCGTTTGGCGTGATGCCTGGGTTGGGTACCGTGGAGTCAGACGAGTCGGACCGTCAGTCGACTGGTGTTGGTCGTGTGGATGGCCAGGGCGGTGATGTCGTCCTCGTCGCTGGTGACGATCATGACGTCGTCGTGGGTCGCCGTGGTGTCGGCGTGGGCGACGACGATGGCGTCGACACCTGACGGTGGGGTGTCGGTGGTGGGGTGAAGAGTTTGGGTTCGCAAGAACCCGGCGGCGTGCGCGAGAGCCTCGTCGACTGGTGCGATATCGAGGGTGTCGAGGAGGCGGCGGACGTGGTAGTCGCGTCCGGGGTGCCCGGACAGGACTCCTCCGGCGAGAACGGCGGACGGCATGGTCAGGTCGTCGGCCAGTTCGCGGAGTTCCCGCAACCGGGCTCGGTTGCGTTCGTTGGTGGGTGCGAGCGCGGAGACCCCGCCGGCGTCGAGGATCGCGACCAGCTTGCTGACCTTCGCTTGGTCGTCGCGCTGGACCTCTTCTGTCGCCGAGCAGTGGGATCACGTTGCGGTTTGTCTGCGGGAGCGGGAGCCAGGAGGTGGGCGAGCTGGAAGCGCTCTTCTTGGTGGTCGAGATGCTCCGCAAGGCGGACCTGAGCGTCGTGCGCATCGGCTGAGGCCGGGTGGCTCGACGCCTGCCGCCGGCACGAGCCGTGCTAGACGATGGCGGTGAGCCCGGCCACGCCGCACCAATCACCCCCGGCCACCGAAGCCATCCGTCTCACCGTGCGCGGCCCGGTCGCGCAGATCACGCTGGCCCGCCCGGGCAAGCTCAACGCGCTCGACCGGCGAACCTTGGAGGAGTTGACCGGGGCGGCTGCCTGGATCGACGAGCAGCTCTCCATCAAGGTGGCCGTCCTCGCTGGCGAGGGCGCCAACTTCTCTGCCGGGTTCGACCTTGCCGACCCGGCGTGGCGGGAGCTCGGACCGCCCGAGCTTGCCGCCGCCACGGGAAGAGCAGCCGTCTCCGCTCTCGGCTCGTCGCGCACGATCACCATCGCCTCGGTTCGCGGTCACTGCATCGGGGGCGGCGTCGTGCTGGCCGCCGCGTGCGACCTCCGCATCGTCTCATCGAGCGCCATGTTCCGGATACCCGAGGTCGACCTGGGCGTTCCGCTCTACTGGACTGGCATCCCCCGCCTGACCCGCGAGCTCGGCCCTGCGCTCACCAAAGAGCTCGTCCTCACCGGCCGGCCCTTCGGCGCTGAGGAGGCGAGAACGGCTCGCTTCGCCAACCGGACCGTGCCCGATGGCGAGCTCGACTCGGCGACTCTCGCTCTTGCCCTCGACCTCGCCTCCAAACCCGCGCTCGTCCTCGAGACGACCAAGCAGCAGGTCGACCAGGCCGCACCCCCGGTCGCACTCGCGCACAGCAGCCCCGAGGACGACATCGCCGGGTTCGCGGCGGCGTTTGCCGACGAGCAGTGCCGGGCCGCGTTCGCTGCCTACCTGCGGCGGTCGATGCCCGATCGGTGAATCGATGAGCCGCCGGGTCGCGGATCTGGTTGACCGCAAGCGCCCACTCGCCCAGCGGCCACCGCGGCAGCGGCCGACGCAACTGGTCTGCGAGTCCTGACCGCCGTGACGGTGGCGATAGCGTCGTCGCGTGTTGCGTGACAGAACGTCCACCACAGATGTCGTGATCGGAGCCGGCAGTGGCATGGGTGCTGCCGTGGCCAGGCTGCTTGCGGGGCGAGGGCGCCGGCTCGTGCTGGCCGACCGGAACGAAGCAGCCGCCGCGGCTGTGGCGGCAGAGCTGCCCGGTGACGTTGACGCGATCGCGTGCGACATCACCGACGGGGCGGCCGTGGCGGCGCTCGTCGAGAGAACGGGCGTGCCCGGAGCGCTCGTGCTCACTGCTGGCCTCTCGCCGCACATGGGCGATGGGAGCCGCATCATCGCGGTGAACCTCGTCGCCGCTGACGAAGTGGTCCGCGCTTTCGAGGCAACGCTGACCCCCGGCACGGCGGGACTGTGCTTCGCATCGATGGCAGCACACATGGTTCCGGCCGACCCGGCCGTCGACGCGCTCCTCGACGACCCGTCGTCGCCGAAGTTGCTCGACGACCTTGGGGCTCTCGGCTTGGTGGACGACCCAGGAATCGCGTACGCCGTCTCGAAGCGGGGCGTCGTGCGGCTCGTTCAGCGGCGGGCGCGCCCATGGGGCGCGGCCGGTGCCCGCCTGGTGTCGATCTCGCCTGGCGTGATCGACACGCCGATGGGTCGTCTCGAAGACGCGAACGAGCCCGCCATGGCGGGGATGGTCGCCGGCAGCGCGCTCGCTCGCGAGGGAAAGGCCGACGAAGTGGCAGCGGTGGCTGCGTTCTTGGTCTCCGACGCGGCCTCGTACGTGACCGGCACCGATGTGCTCGTCGATGGAGGCGTGATCGCGAGCCGGGAGGCGAGTGGAGCAGGATGACTCCCACGGCTGCCCGACGCATCCCGCGGACCGCGCAGTGCTCGCGTCGCGCCGGATGGACCGCCGTTCCACGACGAAGATCTCGCGTACGCGCTGCGACTTCGTGATGCCGGCGTCGCGTGCGAGTCCGAGGTCGTCGCCGGAGCGTTCCACGCTTTCGACGTCCTCTGCCCGAAGGCGGCTAGCGACGTTCGAGCAGCGTTCGGGCGGCTCGCTCCAGATCGTCGGTGATGTCGCGCGGGACCTTCCCTCCGGTCACGAGGCCGACCATGCTGGAGAAGAGCACCGCCTCGAGGATGGCGACGACGGCATCGCGGTCGTCGACCTCCGCTGACCCGAGTGCGGAGTCGATCCACGACCGCATCGTCGATTCCATCGCGCCGCGCACGTGGGCGACCTCGGGGGCGCCCGACACGTACGAGCGCATCACGGCGATGTAGAGGTTGGGTTCCTGCTCGACTCGCTGCATCACGCGGCGCAGGGTCGCCACGGTGCGGTCGACGGGCGAACCGGCACGACTTGGGCGAGCCGTAACGGCACCGGTGGTCGCGTTCACGCGGTCGAGCATCACCTCGACGAGCACGTGGTCCTTCGATGCGAAGTACTGGTACGCGGTCGGGGCGGACAAGCCGGCGCGCTGCGCGACCTGACGCATGCCCACCGCGTCGTATCCGCCTTCGACAGCGAGCTCTGTGGCCGCATCCAGCAGGGCGCGCCGAGTTGTGGCTTGGGTGGGGGAGAGGGGGCGAACGGCGAGGGGTGCGCTGGACACGCCGAAAATCCCATCACACCTCTAGACATCTGTAAAGAGACGGATTAGCTTCTCGGGGAGAAACCTTTCGATATCTCCGGCGGCGAAAGAAGCAGACGTTCCTGTGCTCGCGACGTACCACCCCGACATCCTCGTCGAGTCCGACCAGCACGTGACCACCGTGACGATCAACCGGCCGGAGGCGAAGAACTCCTGTACGGGCGACATGTGGGTGGCGCTCGGGCGAACGTTCCAGGATCTGGGGCAGGCGGGCGTGCGCGCCGTGGTGCTCACCGGTGCGGGCGGCGAGTTCTGCGCGGGCGCCGATCTCACGGGCGGTGCCGGCGCGCAAGCCTTTCCACCGCGCGGGACGATGCTCGACTACATGCGCGTGCTCGGTGACGTGGTGCTTGCGGTGCATGGCTGCCCGGTGCCGGTGGTTGCCAAGGTCGACGGTGCGTGCGTCGGTGCCGGTCTCGGTCTGGCACTGGCCGCAGACATGATCTGGTGTTCAGACCGGGCTCGGTTCTCGGCGATCTTCGCCAAGCGCGGCCTGAGCCTCGACTTCGGCACGTCGTGGCTCCTCCGCCAGCGCATCGGCGTTCACAAGGCCAAGGAGCTCGCGTTCACCGCCAAGATGGTGAGCGGTTCCGAAGCCCTCGCACTCGGGCTGGTGAACGCGAAGGTCCCCGCTGGCGAGCTCGACGCCGCAGTGCGATCGGTCGTCGAGACCATCACGGCGGGTCCACCGATGGCCCTGGCTACGACGAAGCGCGAGCTCGACAACGCGGCGACCTCGTCGTTCGCGCAGGCGCTCGAGGTCGAGGCGCTCGGCCAGAGCCTCAACGCGCAGTCAGACGACCTGGGCGAGGCACTCACGGCATACGCCGAGGGTCGTCCTCCGGTGTTCAGAGGGCGATAGTCATGGGAATCGAGACCGGCAGGACGGACAGCACGGACACCACTGACAGCTGGGAAGGTGTGTTGGCGCGCCTGGACGACCGGCGTACCGCAGCGCGCTCGATGGGCGGCGAGGAACGACTTCGCAAGCATCGCGACGCGGGCAAGCTCGACGCGCGCGCCCGCATCGACCACTTGCTCGACCCGGGCTCGTTCCTCGAGCTGGGCACGCTCGTCGGCGGTGAGGAAGCGCCTGCCGATGCGGTCGTGATGGGTTCGGGGCTCATCGATGGCCGGCCCGTGATGGTGGCGGCCGAGGACTTCACCGTGAAGGCCGGGACCATCAGCGGAGCAGGGAACTCGAAGCGTTTCCGCGCTGCCGAGCTCGCGCTGACCGACCGGGTGCCCCTGATCATGCTGCTGGAGGGCGCGGGGTTCCGTGCCGATGGGCGCAGCCATCCCCGCTCGCCGACCGACATGCTGGCCCAGGCTCGCTGTTCGGGGCGCGTACCGATGATCACCGCCGTGTTGGGCGCATCCGCCGGCCACGGTGCGCTCGTCGCACCGATATCGGACTTCATCGTGATGAGCGCGCAGGGGGTGCATCTTCACCGCGGGGCCGCCCGTCGTGTTGGAGTCGCTGGGTGAGGAGATCAGCAAGGAGGCGCTTGGCGGTCCGGCGGTCGCCGTGGCCAGCGGGCTGGTCCAGAACGTGGCGGAAGACGACGAAGGCGCGCTCGATCTGGTCCGCGCCTATCTGCGGTACTTCCCGTCGTCGGCGTGGTCGTACCGACTCGACGACGAAGGGGACGACATCGGCCGGCGCGGGGTGCCAGAGCTGCTCGACATCGTGCCGCGCAACGGACGCCGCGTGTACGACATGCACGACGTGCTCGACGTGGTGTTCGATGCGGAGTCGCTCTTCGAGGTGCAGCCTGGGTTCGGCAAGCCCGTCATCTGCGCCCTGGCCCGCCTGGGGGGCCATCCTGTCGCCGTGGTCGCGAACCAGCCCACGGTCCTCGCCGGTTCGATCGACGCCGACGGCGCCGACAAGGCCTCGCACTTCATCACCGTCGCCGACTCGTACCACCTGCCGTTGATCTTCCTCGCGGACAACCCCGGTGTCCTGCCGGGCAGTGCCTCCGAGCGTCAGGGCATCCTGCGCAGCGGAGCCAGGCTCTTCGCCGCGCAGACGCAAGCGACCACGCCGAAGTTCGAGGTCACCCTGCGCAAGGCGTACGGGTTCGGCTCGATGGTGATGGGCATGATTCCCTTCGATGGCCAGTCCGCCGTGTTCGCGTACCCCGGCGCCACCATGGGAGCGATGGGGGCGTCGGCCATGAGCC